>NZ_CP134227.1:3624193-4228226 GCF_031656915.1 Nocardioides marmorisolisilvae
AGCGGGTTTCCAGCGAAGGCGAGCCTGCGCACCATGCTTGTTGGCGCTGCCGGATCGAGTCAAGCATGGGCCGCGACGCTCAATGAAGTCGTGCCGCTGGTGCTGGTTGCACTCGCGTGGATCGTGGCCATTCGGGCCGGGCGTATCAATATCGGGTTTCAGGGTCAGATGCTCGGCGGCGCCATGTGTGCCACGGTCGTTGGCATCTACCTTCCCACCGGTGGAAGCCACGTCGGTCTGGTCGCCGCTGTCATCGCGTCCAGCTTAGGTGGTGCTGTGCTGTCCGGGCTCGCTGCTGCCCTTGCACATTGGCGCGGGGTACCCGAGATCATCTCGACCTTGTTGATGAGCTTCATGATGGTTCAAGTCGTAGCGTGGGCAATCCGCGGGCCGTTGAACGAGCCACATCAATCATTACCGCAAACCTCGCCGGTACGTTCAGGCGCCCGGTGGCCGACGCTCATTTCTGAGACGCCCCTCCACTACGACATCCTCTTATCGATCGGGCTGGCGTGCGTGGTCGCATGGGCGTTGCGCTCGACCACCTTCGGATGGCGCGCTCGGATGTCCGGTGACAATCCAGAGGCCGCCCAGCACGTAGGCATCAATACGTCCACGGTCGGCATCGTCGCGATGCTGTTGTCGGGTGGATTGGCCGGTATCGCCGGCGGCTCGCTCGTCTTGTCTTCCCTGCTCGGCAACTTGGTCGACGGCGTCGACGGCGGATTTGGGCTGGAGGGGATCGCGGTCGCGTTACTCGCGGGCAACTCGGCAATCGCATGCATTCCGGCCGCGATCCTCCTCGCCGGAGTCGACCAGGGAGGCGCGCTCACCGAGGCGAACCTGGCCGTGCCTTCCGCGCTTGTCGGAATAGTGCAGGGCTTGGTCATCGTCGCCGTTGCCGCCGCAGCCAACCTGCGGACCGGCGTCATCCGCAGGACATGGCTGACCATTCGAGACGCGCTTCCGAACCGCGCCACCGTTCGGTCAGCACGCGAGGTGACGCAATGAACGTCCTTGATGCGACATGGCTCGCATCTTCTATCGTGGCCGCAGCTCCGCTGCTGTTGGCTGCATCAGGCGAATTGGTCTCACAGCGGGCAGGGGTGCTCAACATCGGGCTCGAGGCGTACATCCTCGCCGGTGCGTTCTTCGGATATTGGGCTGAAGTGGCGACCGGCTCCCTGTGGATCGGCGTCGCGTGCGGTGTCGGGGCGGGCCTCCTCCTGGCAGCCGGGATGGGTATCGCATCCATTCAGTGTGGCGCAGACCAGCTCGTCGTTGGCATCGGCATGGTTCTGCTAGCCACGGGCGCAACGTCGTACATCTTTGATGTCCGGTTCGGTGGAACATCAACCGTTTCACTCAAGCCCATGGAAAGTGTGTCGGTACCGGTGGTCAGCGACATCCCGTTCCTGGGGCGGCCATTGTTCGACCAAAGCGTTCTCGTCTATGTTTCCTACCTCGCCGTGCCGCTCGCTGCATTCGTCCTCTACCGGACCACGTGGGGTCTCGCGGTGCGCGCCAGCGGCGAGGCTCCGGTGGCGGCTGTCGCGAACGGACTTAAGGTGAGGGCACTGCGCTGGCAGGCACTCCTCCTGTCCGGAGCTATGGGCGGCCTTGCCGGCGCCTTCCTTTCGGTCGCACAACTGGGCTTCTTCGTACATGGCATGAGCTCGGGCCGCGGCTACCTCGCACTCGCCGCGATCTTCTTCGGCCAGTGGAGAGCCAAGGGCGCGTTCCTGGCGTGCCTGATCTTCGGTGCCGCGCAGTCCCTTCAACTGCGACTGCAGGGTCTGCCCAGCGTGCCAAGATCGGTGTGGATTGTGTTCGCCATCGCCATCCTTGCCCACTTGATCTACTCGCATCGAGGCCGCGATGAGCTGTTCCGCATCGCGCACCTTCTCGAGGCCGTCGTCGCGATAGTTGTCGCAGCGTGTGGGATCTTGTCAGCTGACATCACGTTGCCCAGTGAGTTGTGGCTGGCGCTGCCATATGTGCTAAGCCTGATCGTGCTCGGACTGAGCGTCGGGACCTCCCGAATGCCGTCAGGTCTGACACTTTCGCCGCGACCGACCTAAGCGTCGCTCCTCAAGACGAGGGCGGTCTCCGGATCAATCTGCTCGGGTCGAGGTCAACGCTTGGACTGCCGCTGTCGACATCGTCTTCAGGATCGAGTCCCGATCGACCCCCTTGTTCAGCGTCGCGACCGAGTTCAGCATCGAAAAGACCGCCTGCGTGAGCAGCCGCACCTCTGGGTCCGACAGATCTGGTCGCAGCGGGGCGACAACAGCGATCCACTCCTCGGCATAGAGATTCATCGCGCGCCGAATGCGGCGGCGGTCCGCCTCGGGGAACGCAAGCTCGTTCTTGAGAAAGATCAGCGTCGTCGGGGGCCCGGAGATGATCGACCTGACATGGAAGTCGACCATCGCTGCCAACGCGGCACGAGAGTCGGGCTCGGACTCGGCAATGGCAAGCGCCGCATCGTGGAGAAAGTCCAACGGAGCCTCGACGACGGCGATGAGCAACGCCTGCTTGTTGTTGAAGTGCCGGTACAGCCCGGGCCCGGAGATGCCTGCCTTCGCGCAGATCATTCCCACGGTGACTTGGTCGTACGGATAGTGGAGGAACAAGTCGGCGGCGACCTCCATCAGAAGTTCGCGGCGCGAACGCTTTCTGACTGCCCCAGGCCATGCGACAGGAACTTGGTCAGCACTCACGGTCGATCCTCGCCACCTTGCGTCAAGACAGTGAACCGCGCGTTGCTCGCCTTGCCACCATCACGGCCAGAGGTTACCACGCATTCACCTGCGGTGATCGACAGATCTTCGCCGACCCACGCGAGACTGCCGGCCTGCTGTCGCTGGACTGTTTGCGGAAGTGCCTGTGGTCGACCCTAGCGTTGACGCTTCACATGTGTTAATTTCGATTAACAGATTCGGTTCGCGGGACGGAGGGTTGCGATGAAGTGGACGGACTGCGGCTCCTCGCCATCGAGGCTAACGAGAGGCAGCGTGGTCGTGCGTGCCGGGTGCTCACGACTCGGAGGTCCGGCGGACAGTTGCCGAAGAGTGATCCTCTCCCGAGGAGGCGCGGGATGACGCAGGGGGTGCTGATGGCGAGTCTTGATCCGGTCGTTTCTGGGGATCACCTTCGGGATCAATCCAAGCTCCGCCAGCTCTACGGTCGCTATCCAACGGGCGTTGCCGCTGTATGCGCACTGCGCGATGGTGAGCCCGTGGGCATCGTGGCGACGTCGTTCACTTCGGTTTCCCTTGAACCGGCGATTGTGTCGATCTGCGTGCAGCACACGTCTCAGACCTGGCCGATGCTTTCCGCCGACGGCGGCCGCATTGGGGTATCGGTCCTGGCTTCGACCCATCAAGACGTGTGCTTGCAGATTGCTGGTAGGCGAGAGGAGAGGTTCACCGGCGTCCCGTGGTTTGCAGGCAACTCCACCTCGGTGTTTCTCTCGGATGCAGCTGCTTGGCTCGACTGCGCGATCTCAAGATCAATCAAGGCGGGCGACCACGATGTGGTTCTCCTTGAGGTCCGCAGTGCAGCAGTGAACGAGGCGGTCGCTCCGCTCGTATTTCACGACAGCCATTTCCACACCCTCACCGCGCGTTAAGAGCGTTGCAGGCCCTGCCCCGCTCAGTCCCATGCGCACGCCTTGGCGCGCGATGCTACCCACAAGAACGTGAATGCGGCATCACTTCTCGTGCACTACCGCGGAGGTCGAGCATGTCCGTTCAGGGCGTGGCGCTCCGCGCCCAGAGGTCGCGATACAAGGCACAAACTCGTGCGATTGCGTCACGCGGTTCGATCCGTTGACATCCAGCGACTCGCAGGCTAGGTTAATTCTGATTCACATTCATAGTGGTCTTAGTCGAAGGCGGTTGGGTAGAGATGCGTTTCATCTTCATGAGCGAGGCAGAGACCGTCCCTGGGCACACCCATGAGCAGCGTTATCGCGAGCTGATCGATGAAGTGCTCTTGGCAGAGGAGGTTGGGTTCGACGCGTTTGGGACATCCGAACAGCATGTAGCGATCGGCACGGCGACTACATCTGCCCCAGAGGTCCTCTACCCCTACATGATGGCGCTGACGAAGCGGATCCAGTTCATCCATCTGGTGACGTTGTTGCCCACTCGGATCAATCACGCTTTGCGTGTCGCGGAGCGCCTCGCCACCGAAGACATCCTTTCGAACGGGCGGGTTGCGCTCGGCGTAGGTCGGGGCAATACGACCCTCGCCCTCCGCGCGTTCGAGGTGTCGCCAACTGAGAACAAGGCTCAACTTCTCGAAGGCATCGAGGTCATTCGCCGCGCGATGACCAACGACATCTTCTCCTTTGTTGGAGAGCACTACAAGATTCCACCGCGTAGCCTGGTTCCCAAGCACATCCAGCAGCCTCACCCCCCGATTCTGATGGCGACCGGCAGTCCCGAATCAGTGCGCGCTGCCGCGCAGATGGGCATCGGCGCGATGATGGGCGGGTTCTACCTCGGCTTCGATTTCTTGCAAAGCATGATCGACATCTACGACGCCGAGCTCAATGCCACGGAGCACGATGTCCCCACCCAAGCCCAGAAGGTGGCCGTGATTTCAGGCGGCATGCACTGTGCGGAGACGAACGAGGACGCGCGGCACTGGGCGTCGACACTGTTCGAAACGGTCAAGCTGTCGACCGGGGGGTACGACCGCCTGGCTCAGCTCTCCAGCGACTACGCGTACATGGGCGCGGTCAAGAATATTGACCTTGCTGACCAGCGCTACATGTTCGAGGATTCCGCCGGTTTTATCGTCGGCGACCCGGAGGCATGCATCGCGCAAGTCAAGAGATTCGCCGACATGGGCATCGATGCGATCACGATGCGAATTGACGGCCTGCCTCACCGGGAACTCATGAGGTCGATCGAGCTCTTCGGCAAGTACGTGATCCCAACGTTCAAGAACCCCCGCTCTGTAGTGCGCTCGTCCGACGAGATCCTCGTGGACATCCGAGCGGCCAGGCCCGCGCACCAAGCTGAGCTCGAGGCCTTTGAGAACGTGCACGCAGCGGTGGGAGACCCGCGATGAACACACTTGACCCCGGAGACATTTTCGCGAAGTACCCCGAAGAAGTCCTCGTTGAGCGTAAGGCCGACGGCGTCCTGCTGATCACGATGAACCGCCCAGAGCGTCTGAACGCGTTGACGATGCCGATGTTCCAGGTCATGTCGGATATCTGGGCAGACGTCGATCGCGACCCTGAGACGCGGGTGGCGGTCATAACGGGTGCCGGGCGGGGGTTCTGCACGGGGATGGACGTCCGCCAGCCCGATCCGTCGCTTGATGACGCAATCGCCCTCGCCGAGACCGAGAGGCGGCGCATCACAACTCTGCTCAACATGGACAAGCCCGTCATCTCGGCGATCAACGGCCCCGCCGTGGGTTGGGGCTTGTCGATGGCGCTGCTGGCGGACATCAGTGTCGCTGCGGAGGATGCGGTCCTCTCGGACGGGCACACTCGCATCGGGGTTGTCGCCGGTGACCACTCCTCGCTCATCTGGCCATTGCTTGTCGGGATGGCAAAGTCCAAGTACTACCAACTCACCTCGGCGAAGTTGACAGGGATCGAGGCCGAGCGCATTGGTCTCGTCAGTCTCGTCGAGCCGAAGGAACGGGTACTGGAACGAGCGCTGGAGATCGCCTCGGATCTGGCCCGGGGCTCGCAGCAAGCGATTCGTTGGACCAAACGCTCCTTGAACACAGGGTGGCTGACGAATGCGCTGCCTCAGCAGGAGCTCTCCGCTGCGCTGGAAACGATCGGCTTCGCGAGTGCGGACTATGCAGAGGCAAGGCAGGCGTTCCGTGAGGGCCGAGCGCCGGCATACCCATCAGCTCGGGGCAAAGGCCACTCCTTCGAACAGTCACCCGCGCACCTGTAGGGGGCGAGCAAACATGCCGAGCTCCACCATCGAGGAGGTCGAAGGACTGTGCACCGACGAGCACGATGGCGTGGTCATTGTGACTCTCGACCGGCCGCCTGCAAATGCGATGAACCGCGACGTGATCCGCGGTATTGCTTGCCTGTTCAACACCTTCGCGGAAGTCAGAGAGCCGCCGCCCGTGGTGATCACGGGAGGTGGCGAGCGTTTCTTCTGTGCCGGAGGTGACATCAAGGAACTGGACGGAGCCGATGTCAGCCAGATCGAGGACCGCATGCGCGAGTTCCACAGGATGCTCGTCGCGATGGACCGGTACCCGCGCCCGGTTGTTGCCGCCGTGAACGGATACTGCGTTGGCGGCGGCGTCGAATACGCGATGTTTGCCGATCTGGTGCTCGCGGCGCCCCATGCACGGTTCGGGTTCCCTGAGATCAACCACGGCCTGCTCCCAGCAGAAAAGGGAATCGAGCGAGTTGCTCGCCTGGTGGGCGTGAAGACTACGCGCGCCCTGCTCTTGACCGGCGATTTGATCGATGCCGATCGCGCTACCCAGGTCGGCCTGGTCGACGCGATCGTCGAGCCGAATGCACTCCTGGAGACTGGCATTGCTCATGCGCGGTCTGCGGGTGACAAGGCGCCCGTGTTGTACGCAGCGCTGAAGCGCGCCGTGAATGATCTCTCCGACTCCGGCGACGAGCGACGTTGTGAACTCGCGCTCGAGAATGCCCGCGCCTACTTCGACGATCCCGTCGCCAAGCGCCTCCGAGGGGGGTGGGAACAACGAAACAGATGAGGGTGGTCGCTGGACCGCTGACGCCCTCGCAACCAGAAGCCCGAGGGAGTCGGATCTGGCAACGGACGCCGGCAAGGACAGCCAGAATGCCGCTCGTTCATATCGAGAGGGTGGGAGCCTGATCACGATGTCAAACACTTCTTTACCGATTGGCGGCGCGACGCCCTACGCGCCCGCGCTCTCCACCATCGCCGGCTTCACGGCTCTGGAACGCACATTCCCACAGCTGTTGAAGGACCGCGCCGCCGCGGAGCCGAACGAGATTGCCTTCTGCCATTGGAACGGCGACCGCGCGGTCCCGACGACATGGAGCGAGTATGCGACGGCGGCGCGTGAGGTCGCGCTCGGCTTGAACCTCCTCGGTGTCGAACCCGGCGACCGCGTGGCGATCATGTCGCAAGCGTGTGCCGAGTGGGTTCAGGCGGCGCTGGGAATCTTGTCAGCAGGCGCGATCCCCGTCGGCGTATACCCCACGAGTTCTGTACTCGAAGTCAGGCAGGGCCTTGAGCACAGCGGCGCGACCGCCATCTTCTACGGCGGCTCCGAGCCTATGCCCAGGATCGTTGACATCGCTGCCGACATCGAGACCCTTCGGGCCGTGGTGAGCTTCGGTGCCGAACCGGTCGGCCTCGCTCCCTCGACAGTAGGCAAGTCGTGGGACGGACTGCGCCGAGCCGGACGTGACCACGGGCTCGTAAACCCGGCACTCTTCGATGACTTGGTCGAAGCAGGAAACATCGATCAGCCCGCCGCGCTGTTCTACACATCCGGGTCCACCGGAGCGCCCAAAGGAGTCACGCACACACACAGGAGCCTGCAGTACGCGGTGCTCACATTCGGGATGAACTATCCAGAGGTCGGCACGGTTCGTCACGATCTCGTGGGCTTCCTCGGCCTGTCACACGTTGCCCCAGCACTCCTATGCGTCTATGTGCCGATCATGACCCGCCTGGTGGTCACGTTCTGCAGGATGGACCAACGAGCCGAGGCCCTCATCGGCGTACGACCCACCGCCGCGGTTTGGCCACCTCGCATACACGAAAAGCTGCTCAGTGAGGCGCTCGCCGAGCTCAATGCGTCGCCGGCACCGTTCAGGCTTGCCTACAACCTCGCGATGATTGTCGGCCGCAAAGTGTGTGCACGGCGCTGGAAGCAGGAGCGCGTGCTGTGGCATCTGCGCGCTCTCTATAGCGTCGCGCTCAAGCTAGTCTTCCTACCGCTACGGGCAAAGGTGGGCGTCGACCGAATCGAGGTCTCATGGACCGCATCCGGTGCCATGACCCCTGAAGTCACCGCCCTGTGGCAGGTGTGGGGCCTTGATCTGCGCGAACTCTTCGGCACCACCGAGACCTGCGGTTCGGTCCTCGCCCAATGGGACCGTGCGTTCCCTCGTCCAGGCACAGTCGGGAAAAGCATGCCGGACCACCGTTGGGCAATCAAGACGAACGACGAGGGAGAACTCATGGTGCGGGCGCCACTGATGTTCGACGGATACTGGAACGACGTACAGGCAACCGCATCGGCGATGGACGGCTCCTGGTACCGGACCGGCGATCTTGTCGAGATCGACGCATCCGGCGAGGTTCGGCTCATCGGTCGCGTAAAAGACATCATCATCACCACCGGCGGCAAGACGATAAGCCCGCAACCGATCGAGGTACGGCTGAAGGCTGGCCCCCTCATCGAAGAGGCCGTCGTCATTGGTGATGGGCGAAAATACCTCACAGTGCTTATCTGGCCGAGTGAGGAAGGCAAGGCGCTAACTGAAGAGGCATTCTCGGAGGCCGCGCGCTCATGGATCGCGGAGGTCAATGCTGAACTCGCCCGGCCACTTCAACTTAAAGACTTTCGAACTCCTTCGCGACCGCTTTCGGCAGATGAAGGTGAGCTGACGCTCAAGGGCACCATCCGGCGCACGCAAGTCCACAAGTCGTTCGAATCCTTGGTCGCGGAGATGTATGGCCGCGAAGATCACGATGAGATTGCGCACCACGCGCAGTTCCTGGACGCGACTCAGGAGTGAAGACGTCGGGGTCGAGATGAGCGAGTTCCACGAGCGACGGATCGAGGAATTGACCAGTGCTGAGATCCACGGAGCAATCTCAGCCGGAGCGCGCACGGCGATTCTCCCGCTGGGTGCGACAGAACAGCATGGACCTCACCTGCCGCTGTGCGTGGACAGTGCACATGCGGATGCGCTCGCGGTCCGCATCGCCGAGCGGCTTGGTGACGCCCTGATCCTGCCGACTATCAGGGTCGGCTACTCCCCCCATCATCTCGGCTTCCCGGGCACCATGACGGTCAGCGCATCCACGTTGGAAGCCCTCTGCCTGGACTATTGCAGCTCGCTCGAAACGCACGGGTTCGAACGTGTGGTCTTGTTCTCCGCTCACGTCGGCAACTACCCGGTCATGCGCGACTTCGCACCGCGCCTGGCCGCAACCCTCGGACCGCGCCTGCAGATAATCGTCTATACCGACAGTGCAGCGATCCTCCGAGCATGGCGCGAGGCTGCCCAGGCAATCGCTGGGCTCGGAGAGCACGTGGGCGGCCATGCCGACATTGCGGAGACGTCGGTGATGCTCGAACTCCATCCCAGCGTCGTGCGCCGGGACCGTGCTGCCGCGGGGTACCGAGGTGAGGTGAACGACCAGTTCCTTCGCCGATGCTTCGAAGAGGGCATCCACACAGTGGCGCCCAACGGGGTCTTGGGCGATCCGGAGGGCATGTCCAAGGAGATCGGCCGTGCGGCTCTGGATGCCGTGACGGATCTCATCGTTGCCTACGCCCGCTCACGTGAGGCGTGATCGGCGCGAGTCTCAGTGGAGCGCGCGCTGATCGTGGGCCTTCGTCGACTTGTAGTCGGTGAGCGACGATGCGGGTCACGACTAGCGCCTGTTCATTGCAGAGCGCCGGGACGCGGAGCTGAACTCGGGAAGCTCATCGAGTTCTTCGAGCGCTACCTCGTGCTCGCGTGACTTCGAGCTGGAGGACTGGTCATCCCCGGAGCGCCGCCGCACAGGCATTGGACGCGATGTGTGGGTCAACCGACGCCCACCTACGGCGGGGAAAGCGATTACACCCGCGGTTAGATGGCAAACGGAACCCATGGCCCCTGTCGAGGTCTGATCGGGCAGGCTTGACAGCATTGGCGTCGGGACGTGTACGGTACAGAAAGCGTTTTCTACGGGAGGTTCCTGATGCCTGATTCGACTGCCTTCGATTACATCATTGCTGGCGGCGGCACGGCTGGGTGTGTCCTTGCCAATCGCCTGACCTCGAATCCCGAGATCTCAGTCCTGCTGATCGAGGCCGGTCGAAGTGATCGCAATCCGCTGATCCAGATACCCGCCGGGTTCGCGAAGCTCACCGCTGGACCATACGAATGGGGGTTTCGCAGCGTCCCCCAGAAGAACTGTGATGACCGCGTGATCCCGCTAGCGCAAGGCAAGGTGATTGGTGGGGGCGGCTCGATCAATGCTCAGGTCTTCACTCGTGGCGTCCGGCAGGACTACGACGATTGGGCGCATGAGTACGGCTGCGACGGGTGGTCAGCCAAGGAAGTCGACAAGTACTTTCTGCGGTCAGAGGGAAATGAGCGCCTCGCCGCGCCCCTCCACGGCACCGAGGGACCTCTCGGTGTCTCAGACCTCGCCAACCCGCACCCGCTCACGAGGGCCTTCGTCCGAGCCGGGCAAGAATATGGCCTGCCCTACAACGCAGACTTCAACGGCACGAGCCAGCATGGCGTGGGCTACTACCAGACGACCACAAAGGACGGCAGGCGGTGCAGCGCCGCGGTTGGCTACCTCCGACCCGCGCGTCATCGGCGGAACCTGACCGTGTTCACGCAGACCCATGTCGCCCGAGTCGTCTTGGCTGGCAAGAGGGCTGTTGGGGTCGAAGTGATCCGTGGCGGGAGGCCGGAGCGCTTCCACGCCTCTCGGGAGGTGATTGTCTCGGGTGGTGCGTACAACTCACCGAAAATCCTTCAACTTTCGGGCATCGGCGACCCGGCAGCGCTCCGGTCCGCCGGTGTCGACATATTGCATTCACTTCCTGGTGTCGGAGCCAACCTCCACGATCACTGCGACCTGGACATCATCTATGAGCTGAAGCAGTACCAGAGCATGGATCGTCTGAGCCGAGTGCGGCCGGCGACGGCTGCTGCGGGTCTGCAGTACTTGGCGTACCGGCGCGGTCCGCTGGCCTCCACGGTGGTTGAAGGCGGAGCTTTCAGCTACGGCGAGCCAGGGCACACCATCCCGGACATTCAGTTCCACTTCCTTCCCGCTGCGGGGGTGGAAGCAGGCATCGCCGCAACACGATATGGCTACGGGGTCACGCTGAACTCCTACTTCACCCGTCCGCGAAGTCGCGGCAGCGTGCGGCTCAGTTCGCGGAACCCCTTGGATCCCCCGTTGATCGACCCCAATTACCTTGACGATCCTTACGACGTCGAGATGAGTGTCGAGGGTGTGCGGCAGAGCCGAGAGATCATGACCCAGCCCTCGATGGCGCGGCACATCAAGGCGGAGCATCTCGCAGGTGGCGCGACGCTGCGATCCACGGACGATTACGTGCGCTTCGTTCGGGCACACGGCCGCACTTCATACCACCCCGTCGGCTCGTGCGCGATGGGCGTCACGGATGCCGCGGTCGTCTCCCCACAGCTGAAGGTTTACGGGATCGACTGCTTACGCGTAGTAGACGCATCAGTCATGCCACGCATCGTGAGCTCGAACACCCAGGCACCCACGGTCATGATCGCTGAGAAGGCTGCGGACCTGATCCTCGAGCGCGCCTAGCCAGCACCCAAGACGACCGGAGAGTCAGGACATGAACGTGACAATGGCTTCTGCGCCTGCAGTCCGCACATACGGGCACTTCATCGACGGCGAGACTACGTCTTCCTCGGAGCAGATTGTCCGCAGGAGCCCGGCAACCGGCCAGCCACTTGCGACATTCGCACGAGGCACGGCTGACGATGTCGACCGTGCCGTGAAGGCTGCTCGTCGCGCCTTCGACGAAGGCCCTTGGCCTCGCCTCAGCGGTCTGGAGCGTGGGCGCGTCCTGTTACGCCTTGCGGACCTGATGGGTCGCGACCTCGACAAACTCGCCATGATCGAGGCTGCCGAGGTGGGAAAGCCAATTCGGCAGGCACGCGCCGACGTCGAGAACTCGATCGCACTGACACAGTACGCAGCCTCACTGTCCATGAGCGCGCACGGCGAGATCTATTCCAACCTCGGAGAGCATCTCACGGGGATGGTCATCAGAGAGCCCTGTGGTGTGGTCGGCATGGTCACTCCTTGGAACTTTCCGCTCCTGCAACTGGTACAGAAGTTGCCTTTTGCCCTGGGTGCTGGTTGCACCGCGGTTTGCAAGCCCGCTGAAGTCGCGTCGGGGACGACGGTCGAGCTCGCTGCGCTCTGCGCCGAAGCTGGCGTACCCGCTGGTGCGTTCAATGTCGTCACCGGAGCGGGCAGCACCGCTGGTCAAGCGCTGACGGAATCGAGCCTTATCGACATGGTGTCCTTTACCGGGAGCACCGGCATCGGTCGCTCAGTGATCGCTGCAGCGCAGACGAACATCAAGCGGGTGTCCCTCGAGCTTGGGGGCAAGGGAGCCACGATCGTCTTCGCGGACGCCGACCTCGAGGACGCTGTGGAGGCTGCCATCTATGCCAACGTCTTCAACTCCGGCGAATGCTGCGTCTCGGGCACACGTCTCCTGATCGATCGACGTGTGGCTGATGACTTCACCGCGGCGCTCGGTGAGCGGCTCGGCGACTTGCGCGTCGGGGACCCTATGGATCCGGAGACGGACATCGGTCCAATGATCCATGATGCTCACCTCGCAAAGGTGATCTCGATGATTGACCACGCGCTCAGCGAGGGCGGTTCAATTGTCGCAGGTGGAAGCCGGCTCAGCGGCGCGCCTTACGATGCCGGCTCGTTCGTGGCACCGACGGTGATCGACGAGGTTCGGGTCGAATCTCAGCTCTTTCGCGAGGAGGTCTTCGGTCCGGTTCTCGCTGTCACCCGATTCGACAGCCAGGATGAGGCGATCCGGCTCGCAAACGCCGTCGACTACGGCCTCGCCAACTCGGTCTGGACGAAGAACCTCGACCTCGCGTGGACCACGGCGCGGCGGCTTCGGTCTGGCACTGTGTGGATCAACACGACCATCGATGGGGCCCCCCAGCTCCCTGGCGGTGGTGTGAAGCTCAGCGGTGTCGGTAGAGAGATGGGACAGGCTGGCTTTGACGAGTTCACCGAGCACAAGACGATCCAGCTCCGGACCGGTGGGTGGGAACGCTCCATTGCTGGACGAGCAGAACAGGACCCCGCGGGCGCCCCCGGTCCAGAGGCAAGGCCTGCTTCATGATTCGAATCGACCTACCGACTGCTGATGGTGACGCGAAACCGTACCGGCTCAGCGGCCTATCGACGGATCTGACCCAGGCGCCACCGCCACAAAGCAGGGTGGCTTACGCCGCTGTGCACGTGATTGCCGATGCTCGTCGAGCCTCGATCCCGGAGCACACGCGCTGCATAGATTGGGAGGGGACCCTGCGGCAGCGGAGCAGGATCTGGGATCTAGGTCTGGGCGTGGCCGAGGCTATGGATACTGCACAGCGGGGGATGGGTCTCCCGTGGTCAGATGTGCACCGCCTGGTGCGCATGACTCTCGAGGCCGCTAAACCGCGTGGCGCAAGCACCGTCGTCGGCATCGGTACCGACGCGCTGCCACCCGGACCGACCGGGATCGAACGGATCGTCGACGCCTACCTCGAAGAGCTCGACTTCGTCGAAGGTCTAGGTGGGACCGCCGTTATGATGCCAAGCCGCCAGTTGGCGGCGACGGCGACTACGCCCGAGCATTACGTGAAGGTGTACGACGCCGTTCTCGCTGATGCCCGCCGACCGGTCATCCTCCACTGGCTCGGTGAGCAATTCGACCCATGTCTTAAGGGCTATTGGGGGATCAACGATCCCGCCGAGGCTGTTGACACCGTCGCTGAGATCGTCCGCAGTCGGCCAGACGTGGTCGACGGCATCAAGATGTCGGTGCTTGACCCGGCTCTGGAGGAGGAGATTCGGGGCAGATTGCATGGGGAGCAGCGGGTGTACACCGGCGACGACTTCCACTATGTCGATCTGATCGGCGGTACCGCACGAGGACATAGCCACGCGCTCCTGGGCGCATTCGCCGCGATCGCGCCCATTGCGCGGCTCGCACTTGGCCACCTCGACGATGGGGACCTTCTCGGTTATCGGCGGACACTTGGACCTACCGAGCAACTATCCCGGCTCCTGTTCGAGGCTCCCACGCAGTACTACAAGACCGGCATCGCCTGGATCGCCTACCTCCAGGGTTATCAGGACCACTTCCGCATGCTGGCGGGCCTCGAGGCCGGTAGAAGCGTCGTACATCTGGCCGAGCTCTTCAAGGAGGCCGACACCATCGGACTCTTCACCGACCCCAGTGAGGCTGCACGGAGAATGCAGCGCTATCTGACGTTGCACGGAATGGCGTGAGATGGATATTGGGCGCTTGAGCCTTAACTCGATGACAGTCCCCTCGCTCAGTCTCGAGGAGCTGGTTGATAAGGCAGTCGGTCGCGGTATACCCGCGGTCGCGCCGTGGCGAAATCTGTTGCGCGAGGACCTGCCCGCCTCAGCGGCTCGACGCTGCTTGGTGGACGCTGGCTTGCACGTCAGCTCACTGTGCCGTGGCGGACTGTTCACGTCGTCGAGTCGCGCCGGACGTGCCGCTGCCATCGAGGAGACTATGCGGGCGATCGACGAGGCCGCCGAACTAGCCGCGGAGTGCTTGGTTATGGTCTGCGGCCCCGTTGTGGAGAAGGACGTGGCCGGTTCCTTCTCCATGGTGCGCGACGGCCTCGGGGCGGTGATCGACCACGCCGAGCGCGCCGGCGTCAACCTGGGGCTGGAGCCACTGCATCCGATGATGTCCGCGGACCGTTCCGTCGTCGCGTCGCTGAGGGACGCCCACGACCTGATCGTGGAGTTGGGATGGCCGCATCGTCTGGGCGTAGTGATCGACCTGTACCACGTTTGGTGGGATCGTGAGTTGCCTCGGTACGTCGAGCTGCTATCGGATCGGATCCTGGGTCTCCATGTCTCTGATTGGGTCACACCCCTCACGGGTGGGATTGCTTCGGGCCGGGGGATGATGGGTGACGGGTCCATTGACATCCCGGGTTTGGTGCGAGCCATTCCCTGGCCTGGCTTCATCGAGGTCGAAGTTCTCAGCGATGAGCTGTGGCAAAGGCCCGTCGAAGACACGCTGGACCTGGTCGTTGAGCGGTTCGGCAGCCATGTCTGACTACAGTCTGCAGCGCGGGCGGTCGGCGGAATCAGACGGGCCGCCCCAACAGGCCGTTTCACGTCGCTCGCGTAACAACAGGAGGGCCGCGATGCCTCGGCAGGTGGGGATCCAGGCTGTAGCCGATCGTGCAGGGGTCTCGACGGCGACCGTGTCGCGGGTGATGAGTGGGTCCACGTCGGTGAACGCCGAGATGACCGAACGTGTACGCGAGGCGGCAGCTCAGCTCGGGTATCGTCCCAACAGCGCGGCACGGGGGCTCGCATCGGGCGTGCTTCGAAACGTCGGCGTGCTTATGCCAGACATGACCAACCCCTATTTCTCGAACGTCCTGCAAACGGTCAGCCAGCAGGCAGAGAAGCAGGACTACCGTCTGGTCGTCGCAGACTCACGGCAACGACTTGATCAGGAGCTCAGCATCTGTTTGGGGCTGGCGGCGCAGACTGATGCGCTGTTGTTGCTGGCGCCGAGGATGCCGGCCGCGGACTTGAAGACCCTGGCACGACGCGAGATGCCCGTCGTGATCGTGAACCGGGTGGAGCTCGGCGTCGACCTACCCATGATCGCCGTCGACAACTTCTCTGCGATGCTGGAGATCTGCACTAATCTGGCGCAGCTCGGCCATCGTCGGGCGGTATATCTCGCCGGTCCTCGGGAGTCGTGGCAGAACCAGGAACGGTGGCGGGCGGTCCAACAAGCCAGGATCTTCGGCTTGGAAGCTACGCTCGTTCAGACCGACGGGACCCTCGAGTCGGGATTCCATAGCATCGAAGAAGCACTCAAGACCGATCCGACGGCGCTCATCGGCTTCAACGATCTGGTCGCGGTGGGGGCGATCTCCGCACTGCGACGCAAGGCGCTCGCGGTCCCCAGAGATCTCTCGGTGACAGGGTTCGACGACAGCGCCTTGGGTCGCTACACGGAGCCGCGGCTGACGACCGCGAAGAGTCCAATGCTTCAGCTGGGCGACGAGGCCTGGCGACTTGTCTGGACGGCCCTCGAGGGAGAGCGCCCCGAGAACCCGCCTCTGCTGCCAGCAGAGGTCGTACTTGGCCAGTCCACCGGCCCTCGGCCGAACGGTAAGCGCTCTCTATAGAGCGGGATGTCGCCGCGCTGGCTGGCAGAGCCCCAGGGCTGAGCCGGCAGCGTCCCCGTGTCACGCCATGCCCTCGTCGGTTGACACCAGTTTCCGTCGGATGATAGAAAGCGCTTACTGAACAGGAGGCGCCATGAAACTGCTAGACAAGGTCTGCGTCGTCACCGGCGGCACGTCCGGAATCGGGTTGGCGGTCGTTCGTCTGTTCGCGCAGCACGGCGCAACGCAGGTGGTGATGTCCTTGGACGTCGATGGCTGCGACGACCTTCGCAAGGAGGCCGCAGAGGCTGGATGGCCGGTGCGTGTTCTCGTAGGCGATGTTGGCGACCCGGCGGTCTGGGAAGACGCGATGGCGGTCGCCGGGGAAGTCGGGCCAGTCGACGTGCTGGTCAACAACGCCGGCTACGGCATCCAGGGCACGGTCCTCGAGACGTCGATCGCCGACTGGGAGGCGCTGTTCAAGACCAATACGGCCGGTGTCTTCTTGGGCTGTCGCGCGGTGCTGCCCCAGATGGTGACGCGAGGCTCCGGGTCGATCGTGAACGTCAGCTCGGTCGCCGGGCAGATCGGGATGTCGCGGCGCGCTGCATACTGCGCTTCGAAGGCGGCAGTAGTCGGGCTCACCAGGGCGATGGCTGTCGACCACGCCAAGGACGGCATTCGCGTGAATGCGGTTGCTCCTGGGACAACGGATTCGCCGTACTTCGACAAGATCGCAGCCGATGTCGCCGACCCGACGGTCTACCGGCGGTACCTCGCCGGACGGCAGTTGATGGATCGGCTCGCAGATCCTCAGGAGATCGCACAAGCTGTCCTGTTTCTGGCGAGCGATGCGGCGTCTTTTGCGACCGGTTCAGTGGTGACTGTCGACGGTGGAATGAGCGTCGTCTGATGGCATCGAGCGGAGCATTGACGGGCGGCGCCGGTCGCTTCGCGACCCCGGACGAGGCCGCAGCGGTGTTCGAGGACGGCATGGTTGTCGCGGTCACTGGATCAGGCGGAGGAATCCTCGAGGCGGACGCCGTGTTTGCGGCAATAGAGCGACGCTTTCTCACCACCGGACATCCGCGCGACCTGACGGTCGTGCACGGACTGGGTATCGGCGACGGCCAAGCTACGGGTCTGAACCGCTTCGCTCATGTGGGCCTAGTGAAGTGCGTGATTGGCGGTCACTGGTCCTGGTCTCCGGCCATGCAGGACCTCGCGATGCGCGGATGCATCGAGGCTTACTCACTGCCCGCTGGCGTGATCGCGGCGCTGTTGCGTGAGAGCGGCGCCCGACGCCCGGGACTGTTCACCAAGGTCGGACTTGGAACGTTCGTGGATCCGCGACGCGAGGGCGGCCGGCTTAATGCCGAAAGTCGACAGGATCTGGTCACGCTGGTTCAGGTCGACGGGGAGGAGTACCTCCACTACAAGCCGTTACATGTGGACATCGGCATCGTGAGGGGCAGCTCCGCCGATGCGTTTGGAAACGTCAGCGCTGCTGAGGAAGCCAGCATTCTGGATAGCCGGGCGGTTGCGCTCGCGGCCCGCGGAGCGGGCGGCTTGGTCATCGCACAGGTGAAGCATCGTGCCGAGTTGGGCGAGCAGGATCCCCGGTTGGTGAGTATCCCGGCGCCGATGGTCGACGTGGTGGTTGTCAGCCCCACGCAGTGGCAGACCTATGCCGCCGAGCACGATCCCGCCTTCAACACGCCTGCACCTCCCGGGTGGCCAGCCTCAACGATCGCGCCCCCGACCGACGGCGCACGCGCGATCGTGGCGCTCCGTGCGGCTATGGAGGTCGTTGATGGCGACGTCGTCAATGTCGGCTTTGGAATGAGCGCCGGTGTGGTCGACGTGCTGAGCCGACAGGGCCGGCTACACGACATCCAGCTCGTAATAGAGCAAGGAGCTGTGGGTGGATCGCCGGAGAGTGGGGATCTGTTCGGGCTCAGCCGGCATCCGTCCGCGCTGATGGACTCCCTGACCCAGTTCGACTTCTTTGCTACCGGGATGATCGACGTCGCGATCTTGGGAATGGGCGAGACAGATCGGGCGGGCAACGTCAACGTGAGCAAACTTGGACCCGCGACGGTCGGACCCGGCGGTTTCATCGACATCGTTCACAGCGCAAGTCGACTCGTGTTCTGCGGCACGTTCACGGCTCGCGGCCTTTCAGTGGCGACAGAGGGCGGCACCCTGCGCATCCTTCGGGAGGGCTCGGTCCACAAGTTCGTGGACCACGTCAGCCAGGTGACATTCGATGCCGCTGGTTCGCCGGCCAGAAATCAGACAGCCCTATACATCACTGAGCGGGCCGTATTCGAACTAGGTCCCGACGGGCTGACCTTGCGAGAGGTCGCTCCGGGCATCGACATCGAGCGAGACATCTTGCGCCACATGGACTTCGTTCCACGCATGGATGGCGTACGCACGATGCCCGCCGCCATCTTCGAAGGCGACCACCAACCGGTCTGATCACTCAGGAAGAAGAAGAGGTCCTATGTCCATCGCCACCGCCACGCCCCAGGAAGCCGAGGAACGCGCCGCCCTGATCTCGATGGTGCGGGACTTTGCCGCCCGACACATCGCGCCAGTGGTCGAAGAGCTCGATGCTACCGAGCGCTTTCCCGAGGAGATCTACAAGATGATGGGCTCCTTGGGCCTCTTCGGGGTCAGTGTCCCGGAGGTGGATGGGGGAGCGGGAGGCACGGTATCGGACTACGTGGCCGTCATGGAAGAACTGTCCTACGGCTATGCAAGTGTGGCGGATCAGTGCGGCCTAGTCGAACTGGTGACATCTCTTTTGGCTCGCTATGGCACAGATGACCAGAAGAGCCGCTACATACCGGGCCTCGTGTCAGGGGAGCTTCGAGCTAGCTACGCACTCACCGAGCCCCAGGCAGGCTCAGATCTAGGTGGCGTCAAGACACGTGCCCGGCGTGACGGCAAGGACTGGGTGCTCAACGGCGAGAAGATCTACATCCACAATGCGCCGGTCGCCGATGTCGCCATGGTTCTTGCAGTGACGGACCCGACCAAGGGCAAGCGGGGAGGGATGTCGATGTTCCTTGTGGACACAGACGTGCCGGGAGTCGAAAGGGCCTATCGCGAGAAGAAGATGGGGCAGAAGGCCTCGCCCGTGGGAGGATTCGTCTTCACTGATGTTCGCCTTCCCGATGCCGCGCTCCTGGGGGAAGCGGGCGCTGGCTTCTCCGCGGTGTTGCACGTCCTTGAGAAGGGCCGCCTTGGCATCGGCGCGCTTGCTAACGGCATATCTCGCGCTGCCCTGGACACGGCACTGGAACACGCGACCTCTCGTCACCAGTTCGGTCGCCCGATTGCGGACAACCAGGCAGTCGCGTTCGAACTGGCGAATATGGCATTGGATCACCGAGCTTCGACGCTGCTACTTCAGCGAGGTGCTGATCTGATCGATCGTGGCGAGCCGGCCAATGCTGCGTCGTCAATGGCGAAACTCTTCGCCTCGGAGGCGGCGATTCGTAACGCGGGGCGGGCAGTTCAGATACTCGGCGGCGCCGGGTACATCCGGGGCGTCACCGCTGAGCGGCTGTACCGAGATGCCCGGATCACTACGATCTACGAGGGCACTAGCGAAGTACAGCGGCTCATCATCAGCCGAGACCTCATCGCCAGCCGTCGGTCGTGAACCGGGCCATGGTTATGGGCCATGCCGTTGAACGAGATTTGCGATCAGGCGCACCGGCGCAGCGGGTCCTCGTGGCGATGGACAAGTTCAAAGGCTCGGTCACCGCACGCCAGGCGTGTGCCGCGGTCGCGACTGGAGTCCGTGATGTGCATCCTCGGGCAGACGTGGTGCAGCGACCCATCGCCGACGGCGGCGACGGAACCCTTGAAATGTTGTTGGCGACCGGCTATCAACCTCGCACCGTTGCTTGCCATGGGGTTATTGGGGAACCGCGCAGCGCGCAGGTCGCATTGTCGGGGGGCCAGGTATTCATTGAATTGGCTGCGGTCTGTGGCCTGCAGCTCCTGGGCCCAGTCCGGCGAGAGCCTTGGTGTGCCTCCAGCTTCGGGCTGGGGTCGGCGATCAGATCAGCGCTTGACCTAGGTGCACAAGAGGTCATCCTGGGGCTCGGTGGTAGCGCCTCGAGCGATGGTGGGCTTGGGATGCTGGTCGCGCTTGGTGCTGGCGTCAAGGACGGCTCCTCGCAACTCGTCAGCCCCGACACGCGGGGGGTCCTGACGGCCGAGGACCTTGATCTTTCGACCATTGATCGGCGCCTGCGTAACGTGGGTTTTATCGCTCTCGCCGACGTCCGGAGCCCGTTGAGCGGACCCGAGGGCGCCGCTTCGGTCTACGGTCCGCAGAAGGGCGTTCCATCAACGGAAGTCACCAGGTTGGATCACGCCCTGCGCCGCTGGGGCGCTCTGCTATCCGTCCGGTCTGGTCGGTCCGTAGACATGCCGGGCGCAGGAGCGGCAGGCGGGATCGGGGCGGCAGTTCTCGCCCTAGGTGGCTCTGTCATCCCAGGTGCCGGCTACCTATTGGACCGGATAGCCATCGATCAGATCCTTGAACGCGCCGATCTTGCTGTTACAGGCGAAGGGTCGTGGGATGCGCAGAGCTGGCAAGGGAAGGCGCCTGCAGAGTTGCTCAAGCGTGCTTCGCGCCTTAACGTTCCGGCTGCTCTGGTCGCTGGCCGTATTGAGGGGACATCGCGACCGACGCAGGTGCTGGGCTCCTACTCCTTGACCGATCTGGCCCGCGACGAGCAGACCTCCATGATGCAGGCAGCGCGGCTGCTGCGCCGTATCGGGAGCGAGATCGGGCGCAAGCACCTTGGACCAAAAGCGCGACCGAATACACCGAATGGCCGCGCCGTTATGGATTGCGAGCCGGAGGCATCCGCAGGATGAACCCATCACAGGACCTAGCGTTGAGGCCCGTCCGACTGGCGAATGGCCGTCGCCTCGACCGGATTGGCCTTGGTGTGTACCAGATGTCGGAGGATCACGCGGATCACACCATCCACGATGCCTTGGACCTGGGCTACCGCCGCTTCGACACCGCAGCTATGTATGGCAACGAAGCTCTGTTGGGGCAGGCGCTTGCATGCTATGGGGCCGCCACTGCCCCGGAGGTTTGCGTGACCACCAAGATCTGGAACGCCGACCACGGTCATCGCTCGGCACTAGAGGCATGCGAAAGAAGTCGCCGACGGCTCGGTGTACCTCGCGTCGGTATCCTTCTCATCCACTGGCCATGTCCAGCGCGTGACCAGTACGTCGAGACTTGGCGGGCAATGATTGAGTTGCAGAAGCAGGGACTTGTCGAGACCATCGGCGTGTCGAATTTCCAGATCGAGCACATTGAAAGGCTCATCGGCGAGACCGGCGTGGTACCGGTGATGAACCAGGTCGAGCTCCACCCACATTTCCAACAGCGACGCCTCCGAACCTGGCACGCCGAACGCGGCATTGCAACAGAAGCGTGGAGCCCGCTCGGCCGCGGAAGTGTCTTCGAAGACACGACGCTTCAGCGCATCGCTCGACGGCACAATCGCAGTGTCGCTCAGGTCGTGCTCCGTTGGCATCTCCAAGTAGGCAATCTAGCGATTCCCAAGGCCTCCAGCAGAGAGAGACTGCGTCAGAACATCGAATTGGGCGACTTCTACCTCGATGACCGTGACTTGGATGAGATCGACTCGTGCGATCGAAACGAACGAGGTGGCCCGGACCCATGTCTCGTGAACTGAGAGACCACGATCTGGGATCCCCGGCGACCAAGCCACCGGCGTACGCGAGTGGTCCCAACACACTGAAACATGGAGGCTCCCAGTGACACCGATTCAGACGAGGGCTCTCGGCAGGACCAGCGTTGAGGTAAGCGCCCTCTCCTTCGGGGCAGCCCCAATTGGCAACTTCCGGACGAGCTTCACCCAGTCCGGCGCGGAGGACATGATCCGCGACGCCTGGGAGAGCGGAATCCGATACTTCGACACCGCGCCTTCTTATGGAAATGGCCTGAGCGAACACCGAGTCGGGCATGCGCTCTATGGCCACGATCGTGCTGACTTCACACTTTCCACAAAGGCCGGATACGTCCTCAGGCGCCGATCGCATGCGTCTGTGGACGCTGGGCTGTGGGTCGAACCGGCGCCATTCGAGGCGGCCTTCGACTACTCCTATGAGGGCGTGATGCGGAGCGTAGAGTCGAGCCTTGACCGTCTGCTCACCGATCACCTTGACATCGTCTTCATGCATGATGTGGATCGGTACACCCACGGCGCGCACCAACCGGAGGCCTTCGAAGAGGCGGTTCGGAAGGGCTTCCCGGCACTCGAGAAACTTCGAGATGAGGGCGTGGTGCGCGCGATCGGGTTCGGCGTCAATGAGGCGGACGTATGTGCCGAAGCCATGCGGCGCGTCGACGTGGACTGCTTCTTGCTTGCAGGCCGCTACACCCTCCTGGAACAAGACCCGCTGGACGCCCTGCTGTTCAACTGCGCAGAGCAGGGAATCGGCATCGTGCTCGGCGGCGTCTATAACAGTGGGATCTTGGCGACTGGCGCCATACCGAACGCCCACTTCAACTACGGCCCCGCACCTGCGCTGATTCTCGAGAAGACAAGCCGCATTGAGGCGGTGTGCACGAAGTACGGCGTCCCGTTGGCCGCGGCCGCCTTGCAATTCGCAAGCGCCGGACCAGCGGTCGCCAGTATTTGCATCGGGTCTCGAACGCCCGCTCAGCAGCAGCAGACGGTGGATCTACTCAACACGCGTATCCCCCCACAGCTCTGGGCGGAACTTCGAGACCTGGGGCTTGTGCGGAGCGACGCACCCGTTCCGATGGCGTGAGCTCGACGCCACCTCGACGAGCCTTGCGCTGCGCGCCGCCGAGCAATCGATTTCTCGGCGATCCTTCGCGAGCTCGTGGCTTCAGATTCCAGGCCCCCTAGAGGTTGCGCATCGCGCCTATGCAGCGTGGATCCGGCTCACAAACCGCAAAATGTGAGATGCGGAACTCTGCCCTCTTGACCGGCCTGCGGGAGCCGTGCTAGAAAACGTTTACTAACAACAGAGGGACCAGTCGATAGTTGGCGCAGGTACCGACTTGGAACGAGCGGCTCGGGCGCTCCACCTACAAGCCTGCTGGACTTCTCGATTCCCGCCACCCCACAAAGACCTCCACATAGGGAGATGGGCATGAAGACATTTGGCCTCAATGCAACCCGTCGTGCGTCCTCACGTCGCTTGTTCGCGCTTGGTGCGGCCGGGGTGCTGTGCAGTGCGCTCGCTGCCTGTTCGGCTGCGGGGAGTAGTGCCGGCTCAGACGGTGGCGGGAGCGGCAGCGACTTTCAGATGGTCACTGCGGTCCGCAGTTTGAGCAACCCCTACGAAGCGCAGTGGGTCCAGGGAGCGAAGTGGTACGCAGAGTCGCTTCATCTTCCGCTGAAGACGATCGTCTACAACGGGGATTCGCAGAAGGAACTGTCGGATATCAATGCGGTGCTCGCCACTGGCAAGAAGGTGATCATGGACATCAACGTGAACGCCTCGGCCGACACCCAAGCGATCGCGCGCGCCGTCACCAATGCTGGTGGTTATGTTGTCACCGAATGGAACAGCCCCTCCAGCCTGCATCCGTGGGATGTAAGCGACCATTGGGTGGCACACGTCAGCTACAACGGTGTTCCTGGTGGCGAATCGGCTGCCAAGATCCTGTTCAAGGCCTTGGGTGGTAACGGCGGGATCATCGCTCTGCAGGGTATTGCCGACAACACGCCCGCAATCCAACGAAAGGCCGGGCTCGAGAAGGCACTTGCTCAGGCACCCGGCATCAAGCTTCTGAGCAGCCAGATCGCCAACTGGGACCAGACCACGGCGTACAACGACACCAAGACGCTGCTGACCAAGTACGGCTCACAGGTCAAGGGCATCTGGGCGGCGAACGACGACATGGCGGTGGGCGCGGAGCGTGCTGCCGATCAGGCGAACCGCAAGGACATCGAGATCGTAAGCGCGTCTGATGCCACTCCTCAGGTCCTCAAGGACATCGCGAGCGGTGGTCAGATCCTTGCGACCTATTCGACGGACGCACGTTATGACGGAGCGATTGGTCTCGCCATTGCCTACCAAGCGGCGACCGGCAAGATCGACGTGTCCAAACTTTCTCACTCGAAGCGGGAGTTCTACATCAAGGAGTTCCCGGTCACCGCAGCAAACGTGAAGAAGTTCCTGGCCACGCCAAGCAAATCGGTCTTCCTGCAGGGTCTACAGGATCCGTTCGCCCGTAACGTCGGACCCATCAGCTGAGGATCGCAAACATGGCCGAGCAGGCTCCGGTCCCAGAGCGGCCCGATTCCCAGAGCGACCGCACTCGCGGAGGAACAGTGGTTCTACACAGCGAACCTTCCGTCCGGGGAGGACGCCAGGGAGATCCGGCTGGCTCCCTTCCGCCTGAGGAATCCAGTGGTCGGGCGGCTGGAGCCGGCTCGGGCGCCACCGGTGCCTGGACCCGCCGGGTTTGGAGATTTGGTGCCGGAGCGGGCCCAGGCGTCGTGCTGGTCGCGATCTGCATCTATTTCGCGCTCACTACTAGCCACTTCGCCTCGCTGGACAACGTGCAAGCGATCATCGTCCAGGCTTCGATCATCCTGATCCTGGCGGTTGGTGCCACGTACGTGATCGTGATGGGCAGCATCGACCTTTCCGTGGAGGGCGTCATGGCGGCAGCAGCGCTGACGTTCGCTCTGTTGGTGCGCAACAGCGTTAACCACCACAGCTTCGGGCTCCTGGCGGTGGTTGCCGCAGTGGCGGTCGGTCTGCTCATGGGTGCGTTCAGTGGCGCAGTTCACGTCCTTCTGCGGGTCCCGTCCTTCATGGTGACCCTCGGTACCTGGTTCATCGGCCTGGGCATCGCAACCGTGCTCTTTGGCAGCCAGCAACCGCAGATCATGGATAGCTCGATCCTCGGCTGGAGCCAGCCGGGGCTTCTCGGCCTGCCACTCCTGACCTACATCGCAATCGCGGTAACCCTGCTCGCCGTACTGCTCGGCAAGTACACCAAGTTCGGTAGATACAACTACGGCATCGGTGGCGACGAGTCGATCGTCAAGCTGTCCGGCGTGAACATCAGCCGACACAAGATCCTTGTGTTTGTCCTTGCGGGCGGCTGCAGCGCGCTTGCGGGCGTACTGACGACAGTCCAGCTGGGCAACGCAAGTGTCGACATGAGCTCGGGCCACCTGTTCATCACCCTCTCGGGAGTAGTCGTGGGAGGAACACTGCTCAGCGGTGGCCGAGGCGGGGTATTCCACAGTGTGATCGGAGTCTTCATCCTCACTACTTTGGGCGACGGACTGATCCTTGCCGGGGTCAGTCCCTACTGGCAGGGCGCGATCCAGGGCCTGATCATCGTCGGGGCGGTACTGGCCGCAAGCTGGCCTGCCAGAGCACCGTTGAGGGTGGTGAAGTGATGAGTGCACCATCAGCGGCCAGCCTCTTGGAGATTCACGGCGCCACCAAACAATTCGCAGCCGTACGAGCACTCGACAATGCCAGCCTGCACGTCAGGCATGGCGAGGTCGTCGGGCTCGTCGGAGAGAACGGTGCCGGCAAGTCGACGATCCTCAAGGTGCTCTCCGGCAACTACCAGCTAGATTCGGGCACGTTGCTCGTTGGCGGGGTGGAGCGACGTCTCGGAGGTCCCCGAGATGCCGCTAGGGCCGGTGTTGGTGTCGTACATCAGGAGCAGTCGCTCCTACCCAATCTGACCGTGGCCGAAAATATCCTCCTTGGATGCGAACGAAGCGCAGCTTCCTTCGGGATTTATAGGAAGCGCGCGATGAACGAGCGCGCTGCCGCGTTGCTCGCACGGGTCGGTACGCGCGTCGACCCCCGGGCGCTTACGGAGACGCTGTCATTCGCCCAGCGTCAGATGGTCGAGATTGCGAAGGCGCTTGCGGTGCAGGACCAGTCATCATCGCGCGAAACCGTTGTGTGCCTGGACGAAGCTACCTCCGTGCTCGACAGCGATGACATCGACGCCCTTTACCGCGAGGTGCAGAGGCTGCGTGGGCTCGGAGGCGTCATATTCGTCTCGCATCGGCTGGACGAGGTACTGCGATTCTCCGATCGCATCTACGTGATGCGCGACGGCCGCGTGGTCGCCGAGCGTCGAGTCGCAGAGGCGAGCGAACAAGAGTTGCATCAGTTGATGGTGGGTCGGGACTCGCGTGCAGAGTTCTACCTACAGTCGCGCCAGAACGATGCTCCCGACGCCGAGACAGTCCTGAAGATTAAGAACCTGGGCTCTGCAAGAAGCTTCCACGATGTCTCCTTCGATGTGGCCAGAGGCGAGATCCTCGGCATCGCCGGAGTGGTCGGCTCCGGCCGTGAGGAACTCTGCCGAGCGCTGTACGGCGCCCAGCAGGTCACCGAAGGGACCATGGTTCTTGACGGCCGGTCATACGCCCCACGCTCACCGGGTGCGGCTACCCGTCGAGGCGTCGCGTACATCCCAGCTGAACGAAAGACCGAGGGTGTCGTCATTGGCTTGAGTGCTGGCGAGAACCTGTTCGTAACGTCCCCGAAAGTCGGTAGCCGAGGGCCTTTCGTGTCCCACCGGGCTCGCCGGAAGATCGCTGCCGACAACCTTGCCAAGATGCACGTCCGACCCAACGACCCATCACTCGATGTAGGAAGCCTTAGTGGTGGAAACCAACAGAAGGTGGCACTCGCACGATGCCTGCTTGTGCCGGACTTGAAGGTTCTGATCCTGGACCATCCCACCCGTGGTCTCGACGTTGGAGCCAAGGAGGACCTGTACCAACTGTTCAGAGAGCTGAGTGAGCGAGGCATCGCGATGGTGCTTATCGCTGAGTCCCTCGATGAGTTGATCGGCTTGAGCAACAGGATCATCGTCATGCGCGACGGTCGGACCTCAAAGACCTTGCAAACTCCTGCAGCCGCCAAGCCGAAAAAGGTCGATATCGTCGGAGAGATGGTCTAATCACTATGGCTACAGAACTCACAGATCGCCAGAGAAGAGCTTCGCTGCTCGCTGGGCACGGTCTCGCCGGGCGGCACGTCAGGAGCATCGCCCCGCTATTGGTGCTCGTCGTTCTCGTCGTAGTCATTGGATTGCGGCAACCACTGTTCTTCTCCGAACGCAGCCAGACAACGGTCGTCAACCAGGCAATTCCAATTCTGCTCCTTGCGCTTGGCCAGATGTTCGTTGTCCTGATCGGGGGCATCGACCTTTCCAACGCCGCGGCCACCTCCCTGCTAGGGGTGCTGCTGGCCGAATGGCTGCCGCACATGGGGGTGCTCGCGATCGTTCTCGTGATCCTGTGCGGCGTCGGAATCGGACTCGTGAACGGAGTCGTCTGCGCTTACGGCCAGGTTCCGTCCTTCGTTGCGACACTGGGAACGCTGGCGCTCTTTCAAGCACTCGCGCTGGTGATCTCACATGGTTCGGCCATCACAGTGAGCAACAACTACGGCGCCATCGGCTGGCTGGCAACGGGCAGCATCGGCGGCATCGCCCCAGGGTTTCTGATCGGCGTGGTCGCGGTCGTGGTCGTGGGTGTCGCTTTCCGCGCTCTGCGTCGTGGCGGCGTCTTCCACACCGTTGGCCTTGCTGAACAGGCCGCCATCATGTGTGGCATCTCCGCGAAGGCGGTGAGAGTGTCTGCGTTCGCCCTCTCGGGGCTCTTTGCCAGTCTCGCCTCGTTGTACCTGACCGCGAGCCAGTTCAGTGCGGCACCCGGACTCGCCGACTCACTCCTGTTGCCCGCTATCGCTGCGACGGTAGTCGGCGGTGTTGCCATCACAGGCGGCGTTGGCGGCCCGGTGGGTGTGCTGTTCGGGGCGCTCATCATGAGCGTGCTGCGGATCGGGTCGACCATCGCAGGCATCGATCCGACCTACCAAGACATCATTTATGGCGCGGCGGTGATCATCGCGGTCGGAGCGACAATCGATCGTCGAAAGCTCTCGATGATCAAGTAGCGGTCAGCAGAAGCGTCGTACCGCAAGCCATGCGGTGCTTTGGGCCTGCCGATCCTGAGCTTGACCCGGACCCGGGTGTCCCCAAGCACCCGGCCGAACCGAGATGGCCGGTCCGCGGAGGTCGCTTCATCGGCTAGGTCATCTACCTCGTACGGGAGGGTGGCCGAACGCGTCAGGGCGCTGGCGGCGGGTCGTGGATCAAGGTGAGGGTCGTGGTGCCGCTGTAGCCCCCTCCGTCGCTCGCATCCAGCGTCTTCTGTGCGAACACGTCACCACTGGCGCGGTCGAGGTCGATGCCCATCGATCCATCCGGGTTCGGGGTCGTTCCGTCGCGGATCACGCCGGTGACCAGCACGTCGGTCCACCACCGCGCACTGTCGTAGTTTGTCGGACCGGACTGGCAGTCGCCCTTCTCCTGGACCTGGTACTGCTCCGTCGCGCTGGAGTTGAGGTCGAGCTTGACGTCGCCGACCGTCTGTCCAGAGATGGTGAAGGTCAGCCCCGGCACCTGCACAGAGTTGGCGACACCGCTGAGCAGCGACTCGGTCGTGGTCGAGTGTTCGTCGTTCACCCCGCAGTCCCCGGTCGTGGTCACCGTTCCACTCGCGTCGGCGTATGTCCCGTCGCCAGTGCCGTCCAGCGGCACTGACCCGGAGACGACAGGGGCGCTGAGGTCCGGCTTGATCTCGACGGAGGCCTGGTAGTGCCACTGCCAACTCCCGGTCTCCGAGGAGTCGACCTTGCCAGCGTCGTAGCGCACCTGGGAGTCGAGCTCGAGTTTGAACCGGAGGCACTGGTAGAGCTCGGAGGTCGGAACCGGGGCGCCGAGCAGGGCGAGGTCGCGTGCCTGGGGGACGATGTTGCGCCCGATCTCGGTGATGTCGTGGTTGGTCACACAGCGTTGCTGGGCCCGATGGTAGATCCCATGAGCGAGCTTGGCCACGGTCGGCATCACCCGGTCCCTGATCGCAGCGCTGTCCGAGCCAGCACCGGTGATGAGGGCGTTGTCTCGCGCCCAGGTGAGCAGGTCGCGGATGGCCACCCGCGCTGGATCGTCCGCCGTGAGGCCGGGTGGTACCTCGTCGGCCATGATGGCCTTGAGCCAGTCGTCGAACACCGACGCCACGGCCTTGTCCGCGTCGTCTGAGGACATATCCCCATCGCGGAGGTCGCCGAGGATTTGGGCGAGCATCGAGTCGTAGAAGCCGGTGTCGTCCGAGGCTGCTGGAGCGCCCGCCGGGCCGGTTGGTGAGTTGTCGAGCCCGTAGCCACTGAAGTGCGCAACAGGTACCTGGATCTTGCTGCGCGAGGGTCCCAGTGGGACCGCCTGCAGGCCCGCGCCACCGCCGCTGTAACCGAGGCCGACCTGGCGCCGCAACGGCACCGCGTGCTTGGGAGTGATCGTCAAGGTGGCGCCGCGGACCAGTGCAAGACCCTCGGGGGCAAGCTGCACACCGCCGACCACCACCCCCCGAAGCCCGCCTGCGACCAGTGACGTCCACGGCGTCATGGTGATCTTGGTGCCGTCAGGCACGGAGCCCTTGGGCACAGAGAGCGTGAACCGGGTGCCATTCGCCGCCTTCGCCGCCAACATGCCGCCCGCTGAGCCGATCGTCGCGGTGTGGACAGCGGCAGAGTCGAGCTTCGTGGTCGCGTGTACCGGCTGCGCGAAGCGATGCGGCACCGGCACCATCCCGACCCGCTGGGATGTTGCACATCCGTGCGAGCTCGAACCCGGGCACGCCACCAGGAACCAGGTACCTGTGGCGAGGTGCGCCGGGACCCTCAGCTTCGCGGTGCCCCTCCGGTGGGCGATGCGCACCTTCGCCTTGACCTGGACGTCCGCGGCGCCATGCCTGGCATCACGGGAGAGCCAGAATCTCGGCGGCACCGGCGAGCGGAACTTCACCGCGAATCGCGCCCCGTGACGGAGCACCGCGGGTGGGTTCCCCAGATGTGACACCTTGGCGCCCTTCGCGCTCGCGCTGACCGCCCCGGTCGTGCCTGCGAGTGCGAGCATCACCGCACAAAGTCCGACCAAGCAGTTGATCCGGAGCCGGCCGGGCCGGCCCACGGGAGACACCAAGGCACCCATGCTTGTCAGCGTGGCACCGCGCCGCGAGATATGGGTCGAATCCCTGGAATCCAGGACCGGCGGACTACTCCACGGCTTCGACCGGGTGTCGCGACCACAGACCGGGCGGGAGGCGGTGCGTCGCCCTTGACCTGCCGAACAAGCGGTGGAGTCACTGCATTCGGATCTCGTGGGCGAGCCAGGCGGACGGATCGGTCGGGTCCTGGTAGATCGTCCCGCCGTGGGGGTGGACCTCGAAGTGCAGGTGGCAGCCGGTGGCGTTGCCTTCGGCGCCGGCGCGGCCGATCTGTTGGCCGACGGTGACGGCTTGGCCGTTGATGACGGATTCGGATTCCATGTGGGCGTACCAGGTGGTCAGCGTGCCCGGGCCGGCGCTCTGGATCTTCACCAGGTTTGGTCCGGCCCAGGCCTGGGTGTGGTCGAGGATGACGGTTCCAGATGTGGCGGCGTAGACGGGGGTGCCGCAGGGGACGGCGAAGTCGGTGCCGGTGTGGAAGCTCGACCACAGGGATCCGCGGTGGCCGAAGTTGTGCTCGTCGGTGCCAGCGAGATTGGCAGGGACTGGCCAGGTCACGGAGCCGAGCCCGTGCGCGGCGGCGAGGACGGTGTCGCAGCTGGCGGTAGCGCCGTCGGCGAGGAGGGCCTGGACGGTGCTGGAGCCGGTCAGCGCGGACAGCAGCCGCAGGGCGTGGGACCAGTACGGGGTGTAGTAGCTCGGGTCGGCGTTGTGTTGGGTGCGGTGGGCGGCGATGGTCGGGGGCAGGCTGGTCCAGCCGGGGACTTGGAGCAGCGCCTTGTAGAAGTTCAGCGATGAGGTGCGTGGGTCCATCCGGTCGGCGAGTGATCCCCAGGCGCCGCCGGCGCGTTGCTGGAACAGGCCTCGGGAGTCGGGGCCGGCGGTGTCGCCGTGGTCGAGGACGCGCAGACCGGATTCGCCGATTGCGGTCATCAGCGCGATGGCCTTGGCCTTGAGGGGTACGCCGAGCTGCTGGCCGGCGGCGATGATCGCGGCAGCGTTGTGGAGCTGCTCGGCGTCGAAGCCGGCCACTGAAGGATGTGACAGGGCCGGGGCCGCGGCCCGGTTGGCGTGCGCGGAAGGTTCTGCGTCGGCGGTGCGTGCGGCGGAGAAGTCGGCTTGCACACCACGGTGGTCGGAGTAGAGCCCGAAGGTGTTCTGCCGCAGGGGCACCAGTGCGCCAGTCTGGTAGAAGATCCAGTCGAAGGTGCCGCCGCGGTCGTAGGTGGCCCATCCGGCGGCGGGCTTGCCGAGCGCCCGATACGTGGGGATCATGCCGACCGGTGTCATCGCGGGGAGCGGTCCCCACCATTCGTCGCCCGGGCCGCCGTTGTGGGGGTAGTAGGTGTTCAGATCGCCTGCGACCAGGACGGGTCCGCTCTTCTGCAGCTGTTGTGCCAGCCAGGCGAGGTTCTTGAACCCGGCGGCGTCCTCGTGCTTGCGCAGTGTGTCGTGGTCGCGCCGTGGGTTGACCATGGTGTGGGCCGAGACGACCGATACTTGCGTCCCGGATGCGGAGCGCAGGGTCACCCAGGTGGCGTAGCGCGAGTCGAGCCGCTCGTAGTGACCGCGCACCGGGCGGGTCAGCCGGATGAAGCCCCTCGCGGCTGGGGTCCAGCGATCAGCACGCCAGAGCACCGCGGTCTCCCGGGCGGGGCTGCGCCGGCCGTCGAAGGACACCGGTGCCCGCCACATGCCGTAGCCGGGCCGGGTGAGCTGGCCGTCGCTGCGGCTGTTGACTTCGTTGAGGGTGACGAAGTCCGGGTCGCGGCCGACGATGTTGGCCAGATCGGATGCGAAATGGTGGGTGGGTTCGCTGATCTTGAGGTTGGCCTGGATCAGCCTGAGCCTCGCGCCTGGGCCAGCCTGGCCGCTGTGGGCTGCGGCCAGCTGCGGGGTGGGCAGGCAGCCGGCATCGTCGCGGGCCCCGAACATAGTCTCGAAGACGATCAGGCTGCTCATCACCAGCCCGACGGCCGCGATGATGGCGATCGCTGCCCGGTTCATCACAGGCTCGCGTGGTCGAAGCCGGTGGTCGGGTGGGACGGGGGCTTGGATTGGGGCTTGGGCTGGGGATGGCGGGGGAAGATGATCTCGGCGGCCAGCCACGGCGCGGTGGGGGAGCGCCGCGAGAGGCGTACGCCGAAGAGGCCGTGGTCGGTGTCGAACCAGACGGTCGCTGCGGTTGCCACCGGGGAGCGTCGTACGACGGCCAGGCCGGTGAGCGTGAGTCGTGGGATCTGGCTGGGGTCGGTGTAGGCGTAGTCCTGGCGGCCCTCGGCATTGAGCAGCGGACGCAGGCCGGCCCACCAGTGGTGGTAGTCCAGCCGTGGTCGTGACCAGGTCGCCAGCACCCTCCGTGCGGCGCTGCCCGGCCCCGGCACGGTCGTTGGCTGGCCGCTTGGTGCGGGCGCGGGTGCGATTGAGGGCAGGGGCGCTGTGCTGTGGATGGGGGTCGTTGGTGCGGCGTGCTCCGGGGTGCTGCCGCAACCGCTCAGGGCGAGCACACCCACGGAACACAGCGCCACCAGCTGCCGCCTCATGCGCCCGCCCGGGGTGCGGACGGACCGGCGCCGGCGGAGGCCAGCTCGGGGTCGAGGTCGGCGTCGGGGCCGAGGTCGGGTGTCGGGGGTCCGTAGGACGCGGCCGGACGGGGGCGGTGTTGGGTGCTGCATTCGATGGCGAACGCTCCGTGTTGGAGCCGATGCAGGACGCCGGGTAGCCACCGGTCGTGCCAGTCCGCGGCCGCGGTCAAGGGTGGGTCGTTGTCCTCGTAGGCCTGTTGCCAGGCCAGCCAGAGCGCGGTGAGCTCCTCGACGACCTCGGGGTGTTCGGCCCAGCAGGTCGGGATGGTGCGGGCGAGCGGGTAGCGGGCACGCAACCAGCCGACCCAATCGGTCAGCTGTCGCCACAGCTCGTCGCGACCCTTGGGTCCGAGGTTGCGCCAGCACCATGCCGTCGAAGAGGCAGCGATGCTGCTCGTGTTGCCGGTGGTTTCGAGGTCGTCGATCCGGGCGGCCAGTCCGGCGGCGGTGTCGACTGCCTCGTGGGCCAGTTCGTCGAGGTCGCGGCGCAGCCTGCTGATCATCTGTGCGTGGCTGAGCAGCTGCCGGGCGAGCGGGTCGCCTTCGGGCGACGGTGGAGGTGGTGTCGTGTCGGTGCTCATGGGGCGTCCCGGAGGTGACGGAACCGGCGTTCGGCGTACCAGGGCAGCAGCCGGACCCGTGCGGGTGGGAGGTTCTGGTAGAGCAGCACGGCTTGGCCGTCGGGCAGCTGCTGGAGCAGGTGCAGTGGTGCCAGGTGGTCGGTGTGCTCGTTGCGGGAGCGGCTGCGTCGGCCGTCGCCGCCGGTGGTGGTGCCGTGGGAGTGGGTGCGGGTCTGGCCCATCAGGTCTGACCAGTAGCGCAGGGTGTCGAGGTCGGCGACGCCGGGCAGCAGCATCCGCATCTTCGCGTTGGACACCACGGTGCGGGCGACGCTGCGTCCGCCGTACAGGTGCTCGAGCTGGGCCAGGTCGTGGTAGATCAGCAGCAGCTGGATGCCGTTGCCACGCGAGGTGGTCAGCAGGTGGGGCAGCCGGGGGTAGCGGAAGACGTTGCCGGCCTCATCGAGCGCCAGCAGCAGCCGAGGCTCGATCGGGCCGCCCTGCCGTGCGGCGCGCTGCTCGGCGGTGTGGATGATCGCCGACAGCAGGGTGGTGAAGTACGGCGCGAACCGGTCACCGTCGGCGTTGGGCACCACCACGCACAGGGTGCCTGCGCGGTCGAACAGGTCTGCTGGGGTGAAGCCGCCGGCGCGTGCTGCGGTGAGGATGCCGGGCCGGGAGTAGGTGTCGGCAATGCCCAGCGCGGTGAAGAGCACCGATCCCTTGCCTTCCTCGTGGATCTGCCAGGTCGAGGCGTAGTCCTGCGCGGCGCCGTCCTCACCTGCGGTGCGCAGCAGGTCCTCGACGTGGTCGCGGGCGCGTTCACCGGCGTGGATCCACTCCACCCATCCGGCGATGCCGTCACCGGAGAGGTGGGCGGCGAGCAGCAGCCCCTTGAGGTACTTGCGTGCTTGGGCGTTCCAGGGCCGCGCCTTCGGGTCGTCGGCCATCCCGGAGGAGTCGACCATCCACTCGGCGAGCCGGTCGGCGGCCTCGGCGTCGACCGCGGCATCGATGGGTGACCAGCCCGCGAGCTGGTGGCCCGGCGCGCCGCCGGGCGCGATCACCCACACCGGCCCGTGGACGGCGCGGGCCGCGCACAGCGGCTGCAGGTCCTGGGGCTTGGCGGTGGTGATCACCACGGGGCCGTCCCAGTCGAGCACGTTGGGCACGATCAGCCCGGTGGTCTTGCCGGACCCGTTCGGCCCGAACACGACCGCGGAGACGCAGTCATGGCCGGCCAGCAGCATCCGCCGACCCAGCGCCCGCCCGGCGACCAGTCGCCACCGCCGCTTGGCGGGATCAGCGGGTACGGCGAGCCGCCGCTGCGTACGACGGGTCGCCCATCGTGCGGGATCGACCTGCGAGGGTTGGGTGCGGCGTTGCCAGCCGAGGATCCCGAGCGCTGCGCCGACCGCGATCAGGAGGATCAGGACCGCGAGCACACTCCAGAACGCGGCCGGCACCAGCGATGCAGCGTCGGGGTACGCCGTATCCCAGGCGGCCGTGACCTGCCTGTCGCGGATCAGCTGGACCACGAACGACGGCGAACCACTGAACGGCGCCGAGGCACCGGAGCGTCCGACGAGCAGCAGGCTGGCCTGCGCGGCCAGCCAGCACCCACCGGCGACGACCCCGACGACGCCTCCGATGATGAGGATGCCGATCGCCAGAGCGTCGCTGGAGACCGTCTCCTCGCGGCCGCTCATGAGGCGATGCCTCGCATCCTGCCGTCAGTGTCGACGAGGGTGACCTCCTCCTCGCCGAGCAGGTGGTCGACGATCGCCGAGTGCCGTCCGATCTTCCACAACGCCCTTCCGCGAGGCAGGTGGACCAGCTGGTCGGCCTCGACATCGGTCAGGCCGAGCGTGGTCGCGGTCGCCTCGACCTGGTCGGACTCCTGGGCGTAGACGATCCGGGTCGAGCAGTCGGCCAGCAGGCCCTGGGCCAGGGCGACGGCCTCGCTGCCGGATGCACCGACCGCGCCGAGGTCGGAGATGCGGTGCACCACCGCGAGATTGGCGACCCCGAGCGCTCGGGAGAGCTTCCACTGGGCCTGCATCCGGCGGACCAGGGCGAGGTGACGCAGCATCCGCCAGGCCTCGTCGTAGACCACCAGCCGTCGACCACCCGGTGCCGAGGCCAAGGTGGCCTCCATCCAGGCCGACGCGCAGGTCATCAACAGTGCGACCGCGGTGTCGTCACCGGCCAGCCGCGAGGTGTCGAGCACCTGGATCGGTGCATCGAAGTCCAGCGGGTGGGTGGTCGGCCCGTCGAAGAGCCCGGCCAGGTCGCCCACGACCAGGCGACGCAGCTCCAAGGCGAGGTCGCGTGAGTCCACGACCAGCTCGCGAACGCTCATCTGCAGGGTGGCCGCAGCCTCCCGCGACGGAGACATCAGCGCGGTGACGATCTCGGGCAGCACCGGCGCGCCCTGCCCGCCTGCATAGGAGTCTGGCTGGGCTTCGTGGCGGGTGCCGGTCACCTCGGTGAGCGCGACCAGCAGCGCGTTGCGCTCGACCGGGCGGAGCCGGCGGTCCAGCGCGGTCTCGGCCAGCGAGGCGAGCAGGCTGTTGCGTCGTGCCAGCACCTCGCGTGCCCATTCCTCGGCGCTCAGCCGTGGCGGGCGGGGGCCCGGGTCGAGCGGGTTGACTCGGGCGGGCAGGCCTCGACCGAGCACGATCGGGTCCGCGCCCAGCGCGGTGGCCACCTGCCCCCACTCGCCCTTCGGGTCACCGGGCACGTAGACGCGCACCCCGAAGGCGCTCATCCGCAGTGCGAGCGTCTTGGCCAGCGCGCTCTTGCCGCGCCCGATCACCCCGGCCAGCAGGATGTTCGGGTTGGTGATCACGCCCTCGCCGTACAGCTCCCAGGGGTCGAAGACGAAGCTGCCGTCCGAGCCGGCCTGCCGCCCGATGTAGACCCCGCGGGTGCCCAGCGCGGAGTCGACGATGAACGGGTAGATGGCCTGGAGGTTTCGGGTGGTGGCCCGGTGCGCCGGAACCCGCAGCCGCCGCAGCGATCGACCGGTCGCAGCGCGTGGGTCGCGACGCTTCATCGGGCCACCCCCTGGGTCAGCGGCAGGCCGCCGCGCAGGAAGGCCTGGTCCACCTCGCCGTAGACCCGGCGTACCTCCAACGCACTGCGCACGGCGGCCTGCTCGACCATCGAGCACGCCGACTCCAGCTCATCGAGATCGGCGGCGGTGACGGTGATCCAGCCGGTGAACCGGTATTCGGTGTGCCCGCGCACCAGCTCCCGCTCGCGCCGCTCGAGGGCGTCGTACTCCTCGTCGTCTTGGGCGGTCTCCACCTGGCCGAGCCGACGCCGCTGTGCCTCGTCGGCACGCTTGGCGACCCGCTGGCTGCGCAGCTCCCGCAGCGAACGCGAGGGTGCGATCGGCTCGGCGGTCACCGAGACGGTCCGACGGATCCCACCCAGCGCGATCAGCGGGTAGACCCACGCCGCCTCGACCGGCACCGAGGGCCACTGGGAGATCCAGTAGACCGCGTGCATCGCGCTGTCGGTGCGGTAGTGGTCCCAACCCGGCTCGGCGGCCATCGGCCCGGCCGCAACCGGAGAGGACGGGACCCCCGCGGTGTCCAGCCCTGCTGCCGAGGCCGGGTCGAACTGTCCCCGCATCATCGTGGCAAGCTCCTTGGCCCCAGCCACGCCGAGCACGTCGATGTCGGCGCGGCCGAGCGCCTGCCTGACCCAGGCGATCTCACCCATCAGCACCTTCGTGGTGCCCTCCGGGCCCCCGCCGGCCTGACGGATCGGACGGCGCAGCCTGTGGGCGTCGATCGCGACCGCGACGAACGACTCGTGCCGGGTCGCGGCCGGGCCGGCTCGCTCGATCAGCCGGGCGTAGGCCCCGGCGTACGGCGCCGCGTGCTGGCCGTGCTGGTCCCACCACTGCTTGAGGTCGTGACCGCTGTCGGGCACAGTGCGCTCGAGCCACTGGACCGCGGCGATCCGCGATCCCTCCTGCCCGCTCTGGGACAACAGCGCACCCCAAGCGCTGATCCGCCGCTCCTGGCTGGCGCGGTCGGCCAGGACGTAGTTGGCGCCGCGGACCCGCAGCACCACCGTCCAGCGGTCGCCGATCCGCATCGCCGCGACCGGTCCGTCGAAGGTGCGGGCCTCGAACAGTCGTAGGCTCTGGCCCAGCCCCGGCAGGTCCATCCGCGCGACCCCATCGCAGCGGCGCAGCGCCGAGAACCCACCCAGATAGTGGGCATCTCCGAGCAGCCGGGCGTGCAGATGGTTGGCGATGGGACGCGCCCAGTCGACCAACGGGCGACCCTGGACAGGGAACAACGCGAGCGTGGCCATCACGCCCAGCACCAGGCAGCCGACCAGCGCGCCACCGGTGCCGCCGGCAAGGACGCCGAACAGCACCGCGGCGAAGCCGCATCCCAGCGCGCAGATCTGGCTCGCGGTGAAGCCGATCAGCAGCCCACCGCGGTCGCGTCGACCGAAGGTGTAGGTCGTCGGGGTCTCCTGGATCGTCATGACTTGTCTCCTTGTCCGCCGTGGCCGCTCGGGTCGGCGTCGGGCCCAGGGAGCGCGGCGTCGTCGCGCGGCGGCTGCGCCGTACGACCTGGATCGACGTGATCCGCGAGCTGCTCGGACGTCTCCCGGGCATGGGTTCCCGCTGCCTTGGTGGTCTCGGCGGCCACCAGCGTCGCGACGCCGGCGACGCCTGCCGCGGTCGCAGCCCCGCCGCTCGCCGCCATACCGCCCGCTCCTTCGCCGGAAGCTCCGGCTGCCACTCCTTCTCCGCCACCACCGGGCGCGGGAAGATTGGTAGCCATCGCCGGCTCAGGACCCTCCGGCCGTGGCGCGGTGCTCTGCGCGCGGGCAGCGTCCTTGCGGCGCATCCCCGAGCCGGAGCCGCCACCGGGCATCCGGTTCAGCACCGGGTTCATCCCGCCCCGCAGGGTGCCCATCGCATCGCCCGCCAGGTGGGTGTCGGCGGCGAAGTGCACCAGCCGCAGCATCACCAACGGCGCGAAGCACGCGCCGCACATCAGCACCGTCTCGCCGACGAAGTCACTCAACGACTGATCGGTGCCCCGTGCCAGCAGCGCGAGACCGACCCCGAAGAGCGTGAAGATCGCGGTCTTGGTGAACACCAGCGCGATCAGCACCTCGGTGGTCTTGCGCACCCACGCTCGGGTCGGGGCCCACAGATAGCCCGCGATGAGCAGCGGCGCGAACGCGACCACCACCAAGATGGCGACCTTGCGCAGCGCCAGGACGAACCAGAGGATTAGCCCGGATACCAGCATGATCGCCATCAGCAAGATCAGCAGCATGTTCGCCGCCGCCTGACCGGGATCGCCCGCGATCCGGTCGAAGCCCGACGCCAGCTTGTCGATCGAGCTGGACAGGTCATAGCCGGTGATGCGCACCACGCTGTGCGAGAGCCAGTCATCCAAGGCGATCAGCAGCTGGGCCATCACGATGTAGAACCCGCCACCCAAAGAGGCAACCCCCACGCCCACCGCGGCCCGGCCCAGGGTGCCGGGATCGCGGCGCAGGCAGGCCATCACCAGCGCGATGCACAGCACCACCCCGATCAGCGAGGCCGCCAGGCCCAGGAACCCGTAGTAGACGTGGCGGTAGGTCGGGTCGGCCAGCGGGACGGTCGAGGACTGGTCGACGTTCTTGACGATCTGGCTCAGCAGCGTCTTCGCGCCGGTCGCGATCGACCTGGTGATCGCGCTCAGACCGGCGTCGGCGACCTGATGGCCGCCCTTACAGATCAGGTTCCACCACGGGCAGCCGGTGAACGGCGGGGCCACGGTGGGATCGAAGGCCTGGATCGAGTGCATCGCCGGCTCCTTCAGTGGATCTGGGAGCCGAGGTTGGAGCAGAAGTTGATGATCGGCGCGGCGCCACCGGCCACCAGAGCGGCGGCGCCGCAGACCAGGACGCCGGTCTTGCCGCGCGAGACCGCGTGGTAGTTGCCGCCGAAGCTGCCCAGCGACCAGATGATCACGCTGATCAGCAGTCCGCCGAGGGCAGCGAACAACGCCCAACCGCCAAGCCCGTCGAGGATCTGCTGGATCTGCCCACCGCCGGGCAGGCTCGTCGGATCCGGGTTGACCTTCACGTTCGTCGCAAGGAACATCACTGACTTCCCTTCCTGAGGTTGTACCTAGCCACAGGCATCGGAAAGGACCGCACGTGGACACTCGAGGAGAAGATCGCCGCCGGTAACGCCGGCCGGGCCGGCCACGCATCGGCCAGGGCCGATGCCGATGCGGCGTATCGCGGTCGGGCTGGCTGAACGCCCATTGCGGGTCACCCCCGAGAGGTGGGTCGAAGCTGTAGCCCTTCGACCGTGAACCCATCCGCGAGCGCGGCGGAACCCCGATCAGTGAATCTGTGGAAAGCTCCTGCGACTCGCCGACGGTGGACTCAGCGGGTGAAGCTGGCCACCAGACTGGTCAGAAACCCGACCACCACCAGCAGGAAGAGCAGCCCGAGGACCAGGCGCCGAAGGACGCCGGTCCGCTGCCGGATCACGATCCGCTGGGGTCGGCTGCGGGCCGCGGCGTACCCCTCGGCATAGCCATCCTTGAACGCGGCCTCACGCGCAGAAGCCAACAGGCGCTCATGATCCTCGCGCCAGAAGAACTCCCCGTGCACCTCAACCAGAGGGTCATCCGCATCGACGATCACGACCCGCTTGGGTCTGGTTGACTCACTCACACCGCCCACCTCCCGATCGATAGCGCGGGTGGTTGTGACTTCTCATCGTAATCCGGTTCGGACCTCCACTACGGCATCGATCTGGCCGGGCCTGAGCCCGCCCACGGCCGTGCACAAGGGGTCCAACTTGCGGTCCGCCGCCAGTTGCTGGACGGCGGTTGCGAACGACAACTGCTCGACTCCTCAACCACCGTCGGCCGACGGTGGTTGACTGAGGCGAGAGCGGTCAGGGCTGCCTGATGTCCAGCGTCTCGGTTGTCGGTCAGTGTGATCGGACCAGCGTTATCGCCTCGGTCAGAGCGAGCAGCACTGTGGCGAGAGTCTCGAGGTCGCCTTCGTTGCGCGAGCTGATCGTGAGGTTGAAGGCTTGCCGGGCTAGTGAGAGGGCGATGCCCTGCCCGATTCCCCGTGAGGCGCCCGTCACAAGCGTGGACCTGTTGAACGTCACTGGGCCGGCTGCCCGTGGACGACGGGGTTGCGCGATGGATTCGCCGAGCCGCGGAGTTCGTTTCGTGCCACGGTTCGTCGGTGCACCGCGTCGGGTCCGTCGACGATGCGCAGGACGCGGGCCCAGGCGTAGAAGTAGGCGAGGGGGGTGTCGTCGCTGACGCCGGCGCCGCCGTAGACCTCGATGGCGCGGTCGATGACCGCGGTGGCGACCTCGGGTGCGGCGACCTTGATGCCGGCGATTTCGCCTCGGGCGTTCTTGGCGCCGTCCTGGTCGATGAGCCAGGCGGTGCGTTCGACGTAGAGGCGGACCTGGTCGATCTCGATGCGGGACCGGGCGATGAGGTCCTGGACGACGCCTTGGTCAGCGAGCGGGACACCGAACGCGACGCGGTCCTTGGCGCGGTCGACCATAAGAGCGAGGGCGCGTTCGGCCATCCCGACGGCCCGCATGGCGTGATGGATGCGGCCCGGCCCGAGGCGGGCCTGGGCGATCGCGAAGCCGCCACCCTCCTCGCCCAGGAGGTTCGCGACCGGCACACGGGCTCCGTCGAAGCGGATCTCGGAGTGCCCGTGCTGGTCCTGGTAGCCGAAGATCGGCAGGTGACGTACGACCTCGACGCCCGGGGTGTCTCGGGGGACGAGGACCATCGATTGTTGCCGGTGGGTGGCGGCGTTGGGATCGGTGCGGCCCATGACGATGAAGATCTCGCAGCGTTCATCGGCCACGCCGGTGATCCACCACTTGCGGCCGGTCACGACGTACTCGTCGCCGTCACGGACGATCGAGGTCTCGATGTTGGTCGCGTCCGACGACGCGACCTGCGGCTCCGTCATCGCGTACGCCGAGCGGATCTCGCCTTCCAACAGCGGCTCGAGCCACCGCTCGCGCTGTTCCGGGGTGGCGAAGAGGTGCAGCGTCTCCATGTTGCCGGTGTCCGGGGCCTGGCAATTGATGGCCTCGGGTGCGATTACGGGTGACCAGCCGGTGATCTCCGCGACCGATGCGTACTCGAGGTTGGAAAGGCCGCCGAACTCGTGGTGGAAGAGGTTCCAAAGACCCCGTCGACGCGCCGAGGCTTTGAGGGACTCCATTACCGGAGGATGTGCGTGCTCGCCGAGCTCACGCAGTTCTGCGGCCCACACCGGCTCGGCGGCGAAGACATCCTCGTGCATGAAGTCCCACATGCGACCGCAGACGTCCTCGGCCTTGGGGGAGAGGGCGAAGTCCATGATCGGTGCTCCTTTAATGCGGGTCAGTGCGGGTCGGTGCGGGTCGGTGCGGGTCGTCGGTGCTGTCGAGCGCGAGGAGGCCGGCCTCGGCGATCCGTGCGACCTCGGCATCGAGGTCGCCGAATTCCTGACCGGCCATCTGGCCGCCGGCCGCTCGCGCCGAGATGCCTTGGGCGATCGCGGCGAACTTGAAGTGCGCCAACGCGGTGTACGCAGGCAACTCCGTCATGTCTGCGTCCGACAACTCCGCGTAGCGATCGACGAGTTGGGCCCGATCGGGGAAGCCCGGTTCGCGGGTCAACGCGGGTGTCAGCACGGGCACGGTCTCACCGGCCTGGATCCAATAGACGAGGAGCAGGCCGAGATCGGCCAGAGGATGGCCCAGGGTGGAGAGCTCCCAGTCGAGCACCGCCACGAGGCGGCGCGGATCGTCCGAAGCGAACACGCAGTTGTCGAGTCGGTAGTCCCCGTGAACGATGGTCGCCCGGGCCGGTTCCGCCCAGCGCTGCGCACCCAGCCGAGTCGAGAGTTCTGTCATGGCGGGTACGTTGTGCGTCCGGGTCGCCTCCCATTGCCGGGTCCACGTCCTCACCTGTCGCGCGGCGAACTCCTGGGTCCTGCCGTACTCGCCGAGTCCCACACTCGCCGGGTCGACCGCGTGGAGGGTGGCGAGGCCCTCGATCAATGCGTCGGCCAGTGCGGTCCGATCGGTGGGTGAGTCGGCGTATCCGGCGGGAAGGGTCTCGCGAGGGATCACGCCGTCGACCTTCTCCATCACGTAGAACGGGACGTCGAGCGTGCCCGGTGCGTCTCCGACGAGCACGATCCCGGGCACCGGCACGTCCGTTACGCCGAGCGCGCGTTGGATCCGCGCCTCCCGGGCCATGTCATGGGCCCGCGGGAGGAGGTGTCCGGTGGGGGGTCTGCGCAAGATCAACGAGCCGGCGTCCGAGGTCAGCTCGAAGGTGAGGTTCGACTTCCCGCCCGTGATCAGCGCTGCCGTGTGCTCGCGCCAGCGCTCATCCCCCGTGGCGCGGACCAGGGCGGGGCCGAGGCGGTCGGAGCGAGTCAAGGAGAACGTTTGTTCTGCAGTCATCGTGTAGTTCAACCTAGGAGGGGGAGCGTTTGCGGTCGAGAGCTATTCGACGGTGTTCAGGTATTCTGAACACGTGACGGTCGATGGCCCGATCCGACGCGCGCGCGAGGACCGCGGTCGGTCGCTGCGGTCGGTCGCCGCTGAACTCGCCCTGAGTCCGGCAACCCTCAGTGCGATCGAGACCGGTCGAACATCTGTCACCGTCGACCGCCTCGCGCGCATCGCGGCCGTCCTCGGCGTACCGACGTCGTCGCTGCTGGAAGTTGACGACCACCCCGTACGACGGCCGCACCCCACGACCCGGCCCCGGGTCGCCCCATCGGCCCCGACGTCCTGGCGCGAGTTCCCCGACCTCAAGCTGGATCCGGTGCTCGCGAGCGCAATCCGCGTCTTCGTGACGACCGGCTATCACGGCGCGACGATCCGGTCGATCGCTGCCGGTGCCGGCACCAGCGTGTCCGGCGTCTATCAGCGCTACGACGGCAAGCAGCACCTCCTCGTGACCATCCTCGACCTGACGATGGACGAACTCGACTGGCGTCTGGCTGCCGCCCGCGCGTCGGCACCGGACGGTCCTGCCGGACCGCTCGTCCGGTTCGCGACGCTGGTCGAGGCGCTCGCGCTGTTTCACACGCGTCGGGCCGACCTCGCATTCATCGGGGCGAGCGAGATGCGCAGCATCCGACCGGCCGACCACGACCGCATCGCTCGACGACGCTCGGAGATCCAGCGGATGCTCGACCGTGAAATCCGTGCCGCAGTCAGATCGGGGCTGGTCGCGACCCGGCGTCCACGAGAGGACGGTCGAGCCATCGCGACAATGTGCACCTCGCTGCCGCAATGGTTCGACAACGCGGGATCGACAACGCCCGAGCAGATTGCCCACGAGTACGCGCTCCTCGCTCTGCGCATGCTCGGTACCCGTACCGGCTGATCGCTCGCGGCGGACTAGAGAGCGTCGATCACCTTCAGATGGGGCGAGCCCTCCAAGAGGTGCTCGCGAGAGTGAACCCGCTGACCAGTGCTTCTTCTTGGGCCGGGGTGATCGGGCGTCACTCGTGGCGGAGCTGGCACGGGACACATTCGACGTCGGTCCGCACTAATAGGTCGAGAGCGACCTCAGGTGTCCAGGAGGCACGAGACCTCCGCCGCCAGCGCCTCCGGCCGGTCCGACTGCACGTTGTGGCCGCAGCGAGGGATCTCCACGCTGCGGACGCGCCGGTTCGACCGGAGCATCCGCTGACGGTCCTCGACGGTGACGATTGGGGAGTCGCCCGCGACCACCAGCGTCGTCGGACACTGCAGCAGCGCGACCTCGCTCCACAGCGAGGCCATCTCGTCGAAGAGCCGCTCGGTCTGGGTGCGACCGTCCTCCCACCGTCGTGGATCCGCGCGCCATGCGTAGCTGCCGTCGTCCCGCCTCACGGCGTTGTAGCGCAAGGAGCGCTCCAGGGAGGCGTCGCTCGCCGTGGGGAGGTACCGGCGGGTGTGCCGGAGGAGCGCCTCGAAGTCGGCGAACACCTCGGTCTCCGCCAGGGTTGCGAGGTCTCCGGCGCGCCCGGGTCGGTTGCCGGGCGTGATGTCCACCAGGACGAGGCCCCGAGCGAGGTCCGGATGGGCCGCGGCGAGCGCGAGCGCGGCCAGGCCGCCGAGGGACATCCCGACCACCACACGGGGAACGGCGGGGAGGCTCCCGATCGCAGTGGCGAGCGAAGCGGCCATCCGGCGAGGCCGGTAGTCCGGGGTGGGGTACCAGCCGGAGCGCCCGTGGCCGGGCAGGTCCAGAGCGAGCGCGGGCCCAGTCCCAGTGAGGAGCATCCGGTCCCAGGTGTGGGCGTTCTGGCCGCCACCGTGCAGCAGGATGACCTTGGGGTCGTCGCCCCCCCAAGACAGCCCGCTCACCCGGACATCGCCGCCGTCGAGCTCGACGCGGCGCACCGCTGCGGGGTCCAGCCCCACGCCGAGCTCGGCCGCGTGCCGGTGGACGCTCGCGATCTCGTCGTCGGTGTGCTCAGGCACGACCGCCGTCCACGCTGATCGCGGTTCCCGTGGTGACCGACGATGCCTCGGTGGCCCGGTACAGGGCGGTGCCCCCGATCTTCTCCGGTCGATCGTCACGACCCAGCGCGGTGACCTCGCAGACAGCGGCCACCGCCTCCTCGGTCCAGTGCCGGCCGACGTCGGAGCCGAAGGCCCCCGGCATGATCGTGTTCATGGGAACGGGGGCGAACTCCGCCGTCAGCGCCGCCGTCATGGCGTTCACGCCGGCCCTCGCACCGCCTAGGGAACGATTGACGGTCTTGTCCCACAACGCCTCGGTCACCTCGGCGACGGAGGGATAGCGGAGCGACATGCCCGCATTGTCCACCAGGACGTCGACGCGCCCTGCCAGTCCAGTGCGTGGGTCGCGGCTGCAAGGGCGGGTGCGAGTCGCTCCCCGCAGGTGAGAGCGTGTGTTATCAGACAGGATGAAAGTGACCGTTCTTCATTCATGATCCTGCGATTCGTCGGTTCGAGAACGGGAGTCGCATAGTTGGATGACCCCGGCCCGGGCGGCTTCGTCGATCTGGGCCTCGGACAGCCTGAGAACGTCTCGGCAGATGGTGCGGGTGTCTTGTCCTTGAAGGGGGGCTGGTAACAGATCAATCTGCGGAAGGCTGGCAAATCGTGCCGGTGCGCCCGTCGCCGGAAGCACTCCTGGACCGTGTGGCTGATAAACGGGCCGGAGGAACTGTCGGTCCAGCAACTGGGGATCGCGCATCAGGTCAGTGGGTCGCTGGACGACACCGCAGGGAACACCTGCATCCTGCAGCGTTGACATGGCTTCGGAGGCCGGATGATGGGCGAACCAATTGATCGCGGTATTCACGAGAGCCGCGCGCTCGGTGGTCCGACACCCCAGGACTTCAGCCAGTTTCGCGGAGTCACGCGGATCGCGCAGCTCGACCACGCACCACTGGTCGCGGCCGGCACATTGGAGGACGTGTACGTCGGGTGATGGATACGCGCAATCGTCACCTGAAATGGAGGCAAAGGCGAATCGCGATGAGAGTTGCGCCAGGATCGTCTCGGCTTGGGAGACGCTCACCCGGGCACCGATCCCGTCGCCGTTTCGTTTGATGAGCGCTGCGAGGACGGTAATGGCAGAGATGATCGCCGACACATTGTCTGGGTAGATCGTCGAGGTGTCTGCATATCCGTCCTCGAGCTCTGGGTATCGCCACAACGAGGTGAGACCGGTCGCGGCGCGCACCAGCGGCCCGTAGCCCATACGCTCGCTCCACGGCCCGGTCGGACCGAAGGCGCTGCTGTCGGCGACGACGATGCCTGGGTTCAGAGTGCGTAGCCGCTCGTAGTCGAGCCCGAGTGCCGCCATCGTGCCAGGTTTGAAGTTCGACACCACCACGTCGGAACCGCGGACGAGTTCTTCGAAGAGCTCGATGCCTCGGGGATCGCGGAGATTGAGTCCCAGGCTCTGCTTGTTACGGTGGCCGTAGGCGAGGGATACCGTCATCGTGTCGGCAGGGGCAACCTGACGACTTCCATCGGGGAAATTGCGGTTTTCTACCTTGATCACTTCGGCACCGAGGTCCGCGAAGAGCCGCCCGATCTCGGCCCCGACCACGATGACGCCCAGGTCCAGCACCCGTAGGCCCGCGAAGGGTAGTGCCCCTGGAGGACCTCCACCCTGGCTGTCGGTCGGGCGCTTGTCGATGTCGGCAAGTTCGCGGAGTACCTCGGCGCGATGTTCGTCGTGCTGCGGCGCCCGGCGGCGGATGCCGGCCCGCTCGCCGTCGAACTCGACGAAGCCATTCGCCAGCGCAATCGTCTGCCCGTTGTCGTCCAACGGTGTGCGGACGAAGGCTCTTCTGGTTCCGAACTGTTCACAGTCGAAGACCTGGGCCGGCGTCTGGACCCGGGCGAGCGGTACGCCGAATCGCTCGGCTTCGGTCTCCAGCTCGGTAGCCGTCCTGGTGCGGAGGAATCCGCCGACGACGGTGTCGATCAGGTCTCGCGCCTGCTGACGCGCGACGAGTGAGCCAAGTTCGGGATCGGCGAGCTCGGGCGGTGAACCCATCCAGCTCAGGAGAGACTCCCACTGCCTGGTCGCGAGCACGCACATTCGCACGTAACCGTCCTTGCAGCGGAAGATCGGATAGAGGTGTCGAGTGTCCTGCTGCTCGTATTCCTCTTCCCATGGTGGCCGACCGCCCGACGCAGTGCCTCGGATCCCGAACAAGGGATCGACGGACTGGATGGCTGCTTCGTAGGTCGAGGCGTCGATGAACTCGCCCCGTCCGGTTCCCAGTCGCCGGTAATAGGCGGCAAGTGCGGACCATGCCGTGAGGACCGCGGCTGACTCGGTCACGATTCCGTTGGGGGGTGAGAGCGGCTCCTGTCCGGGGAGCCGTGATTGGACGGATACGCCTATGAGTGCGCCGAGGACGGCGTCAGTGCCGATCCAGTCCCGGCGAGGCCCGGTGAGTCCGAAGTCCGTCAGGGCGACCACGATGAGGTGCGGATGCGCCGCAGCGATCTCCTCGGGGCTGACAGGGATCAACGGCGCATCAGGTTGCTGGAAGATGATGTCGCTCCTGCCGACCAGATCCCAGAAGAACTCGACATCTTCTGTGGTGTCGGCATCCAGGGCGATCGCGCGCTTGTTGGCGTTGTGGACCGCGTAGCTGATGCTGCGGTCCCGCCACATCGGCAGTGCGGTACGGCTGCTCGAGCCCTGAGCCGTTTCGACGCGGATGACGTCAGCGCCCAGATCGCCGAGCAGGCGCGGTGCAAGTTCTCCTCGCCCATCTGTCAGGTCGAGTACCCGTAGTCCTGTAAGCGGCAGTTTCGGCATCGCCGGTCAGCCCTTCGCCATGCCCAGCGACCGTGCAATGAGGTTGCGTTGAATATCGATGGTTCCGCCGCCGACCGCATGCATGATCGAGGCGCGCAGGGCATATTCGAAACCCCCGCACCCCGGTACGTCGGCGACGTCCTCGCCGAGAATCGCGCTGGGGCCGAGTAGGCCCAGGGCCGACACGCCGAAGTCCTCGTAGAGCGAGGCCGCAACGACCTTGGCCATCGGCGCCTCCAGGCGTGCGCCGCCTCCGGCAGCGGTCGCGCGAACGCTCGCCGCGACCAGCACCCGTGCTGCCTGAACCCGTGCGGACAGCTGGGTGATCGTCGCCCTGGCCGCAGAGCCGACGGGGCCGACGACATCGGGCCGATCTCTGGTAGCTGCGAGCAGATCCTCGAGAAGGCGCAGACATTCGGCCGCGATGTTCGCCATGGCGATCCGCTCCTGGGCGAGCGCCTCGCCGATCACCTTCCAGCCCCCGTTAACCTCACCGATCCGGTCGCTGTCCGGGACACGGAAGTCATCGAAGAAGGTCGTGCAAGAGATTTCGCCGGACAACGCGACATGCTGCTGGGCCTCCCAGCCCGATCCCTCGATCGGAGTGAGGAAGAGCGTGATGCCTGCGTGGGGCGGCGTCGCGTCCGGGTCGGTTCGTGCCGCGAGCCACACGTACTCTGCTCGTTGCGCGCCCGTGCCCCACATCTTGCTGCCGTTGACGACCCAGTCGTCGCCCTCGCGAACTGCCCGCGTCCGAAGGTGAGCCAGGTCTGATCCGACCTCTGGCTCAGAGTAGGCAAGATACTGGGTCAGCCGGCCGCTGTTGAGCAGAGGCAGGAAGCGCTCGCACTGTTCGGGTGTTCCGTGACGGAGGATCGCGGTACCGAACATGTCGGCGACGATCTTCGCTTCGAGGTGGATGTTGTGGGCGGCAAGCTCCTCGGCGAGAACGATCTGGTGCTCGATCGGGGCATCGGCACCGCCGAACTCCTTGGGCCAGGCGAGCGAGAAGTAGCCGGCCTCGCTGAAGGCGGCGAGCAGGTCGGGCGACGGTGGCGCATCCAGATGCTGTACCGCTCCGACTCCGCTGAAGGGCGCGAGCACCTTGCGGACCTCTTGACGGAACTGTTCTGCGGACTCGCCGAGACCCAGAGCGGGCAGGCTGCGACTGGCCCGGAGGAGCTGTTCGGCGGGTTCACCCGAAGCTGGAGGAATTGCCCGCAGCCTGACCAGATCGGCGTGCAGGCGTCGGAAGAGCCAGGGTGCCTCGTGTTCCTCGAAGTAGCCTTGGGCGGCCAGCGTGTGGGCGTTGTCGAACTGGACGCGCGGCAGGGTCTCGACCGCGTAGGCGATCGCGAGCTCAGCGCTCAAGTGGCGATCGGGAGCCCCGTTGACGATCGACGCGGCTGCCTCCATCAGGAGCAGGCCCAGCGCGGTCAGGTCGATGGCCCCGTTCGCCGCTCGATGGGAGACGGCTTGGTAGGCGCCGATCGGCTTGCCAAAAGCCTCACGGGTCCGTGCGTACTCAAGTGCCAACTCGTGGCACCGGCTGGCTGCTGCGCGTGCCCGGGCAGCGAGACCGAGACGAAGCGTTGCGGCGAGGTCGTCGACTGCGTCCATCGCGAGCGTGAAGCTGCAGTCAGCTGCGCCCACCGAAGCCTCATGCCAATCCGGCTTGGCCAGGCCCGGTCTGGGCTCGAGCGAAACGACGGGCATCAGGTCGACCGCGCCGGTCCTGTCATCAACCACCAGGGCATGCGTGACGGACGTTCCCCCATCCACCAGGAGGCGCGGCGGTGCCCCGTCGTGCGTGAAGAAGGTGGCCGTCCGAACGTCGGCCGCCGTCACCCGTGCAGCCCATTCGTCCAGGCCAGCGACCTTGAGCGCGAGGACAGCGACGTAGGCGTCTGTGAGAGGGAGAGGGAGCCCGAAGCCTCCTGTCTGGGACACGGCCGTCAGGAGAGCATCCGCAGCTGACTCATCGGCCAATCCGCACCACCCCAACTCCGCAGCTCGGGCCCATAGACCTTCGAGGCGTACGTCGGCGTCCGCCTCGCCAGCAGTGCGGGCATCCGGCCAGTGCTGCGAGATCGCGCCGTGGACGGAGGCACCGAATGCATCGAGTTCTTCGGGCGTCAGGGACGTCATCATCTTCCTCCGTTGGGTGGCGCGCCTACGCGGTCGCCTTAGCGGCCTCATGGGCGAGGATCTTGCGCAGCTCGCCCTTGAGAATCTTCCCATCCGGCGACTGGGGCACGGTGTGCGTGCAGACCACCCGCTCGGGCAACTTCTCCTTGGAGAGCTTGAGGCCGAGCAGGTGCTGCACGAGGTCGGCCATGGTGACTTCCTCATCGGTCCAGATCCACGCACATGCACGCTCGCCGTAGACCGGATCCGGATAGCCGACCACGGCGACATCGCGGACACCGGGGTAGAGCCGGATGAGCTCCTCGACCTCGCTCGGATCGATATTGAAGCCGCCACGGATGATCATGTCCTTGAGGCGCCCGACGATCTTGACGTAGCCGCCTTCGACCTTCCGGCCCAGGTCCCCGCTGCGTAGGAAGCCCTCAGAAGTCAGCATGCCTTCGACACCTGACGGGTCGCCCAGATATCCGAGCATCAACGAGGGGCCCCTCATGGCGACCTCGCCGACCTCGCCGTCGGGAAGTCGTTCTCCCGAGGGCCCGAGGATGACCAGATCACAGTCGGGACCCGGCTTGCCGTCGAGGAGATTGCGCTCCTCCTGAGTGGAGTCCAGACCCATGTGGCAGTGCATCATGACCTCCGCCATCGCATAGACGCGAAGGACCTCGAAGCCCATGATGCGGCGAGCATCGGCGATGAGGTCGGACGACATGGGCGAACCACCCATGGAGATGGTGCGCATCGACGAGAGGTCGAGCGCATCGCCGAGTTCCTCGCGGGCTCGCATGAGCATGAGAAGCATTGTTGGAACCATGGTCGACCAGACACACTTCTCGCGCGCCATCAGCTCGACCACGCGAGCTGGATCCCACTTCTCGCTCTTGACGATGGGCAACCCCCTCGTTAGGCCGAGATACGTGTAGAAGGTGAAACCGGGGGCTCCCGCCCCTGCACCGGTGACGCAGATTGCCTCGCCGTAGCTGAGCCCGGCCCGTTCCGCGATTCGGTCGGCGACCCAGTCCATCGAACTCCAGCCGTGCATCACGCCCTTGGGCAGGCCCGTCGAACCACTGGTGAAGCCCACGACTGCCGGCACGTCTCCGGCCCACGCATGCGGCTCGACCGCGGTCGGTTGATCCGCGGCGATCTCGGCGCGGGTGGTCACGAGCATTCCCTCACGCTCGTCCACCATTGCGCGCTGCACATCGGTGTTGACCATGACGACGGTGGGATCTGCGAGTTCGACGACATAGCGGAACTCGCGTTCACCGAGGCGCTTGGGGATGGGCATGAAGACACATCCAACGCGTGCTGCTGCCAGGGCGACGGCCACATCCTCGAACCCGGTGTCATAGTGTGCGACCACGGCGTCGCCGGGTTTGGCACCGGCGGCGAGGAGCGTCGTGATCACACGATCGGCCTGCGTCGAGAGCTGCGCTCGCGTCCACCGGTCGTCCCCGACCACGATCGCGGTGGCCTCGGGATCGGAATCGAGGTGGCGGGCAAACGAATGGGCCAGGCTCACAGATTGATTCGGCAACATATCTCCTGGGGCGAGAAAACGTCAGATGTTTTGGATGGAGGCGTGACGGTGTCGTGGGTGACTCGGAAGTCGGCCACGCGTCGCCTGGGGATCAGTACGGCGATGCGCCGCCGTCGACGTTGAGAGCGGTGCCGGTGATGCCACTGGCGGCATCGCTTGCGAGGAAGAGTGCGGCAGCGGCGACCTCGGCGGCCTCGATCGGCCGTTGGAGCGCCGATTCCTTGTAGTAGATGGCCGCGAGCGCGTCGAGGTCGGGAAGATTCATGGCTTGGATCGTGGCGGGGCCGACGTCGTAGAAGGCGTCGGTGAGGACGATGCCCGGGCAGAGGGCGTTAATGGTGATGCCTTCGGTGCCGACTTCGCGAGCTGCTGACTTCACCAGGCCGAGAATGGCGTGCTTGTTTGCGACGTAGCCCGGAATCCCGGGCTTGCCCAGCTTCCCTTCCATCGATGACATGGCGATGATTCGCCCGCTCTTGCGGGGGAGCATGTGCTGGATCGACGCACGCATGCCCCAGAAGACGTGATTGAGGTTCCAGTCGAGCTCGAACTGCCATTCCTCGTCGGACATCTCTGCCACCGGTGCGGTCTTGTCGCAGCCGCCGGCGTTGAGAACGGCGATGTCAAGCCCGCCGAAGTGGTCGATCGCCGCGGCGATCAGGTGCTCCACGTCCTCGCGGCGGGTCGCGTCGCACGGCACGAAATGGGCCTGGGTGCCGGCGTCGAGCTCGCGCAGTGCCTGTTCGCCCTTCTCGGCCGACCGGCTACTGATGACGACGTACGCCCCTTCGGCCAGATAGGCCTCGGCGATGGCGCGTCCCAAGCTCCGCGTGCTCGCGGTGATGACCGCTACTTTTCCGTCGAGCGTAGGCATTCTTAGTCCTCCTGAGGTGGGTCCGCTTCCGAGGCAAGCGATGAGCCGTGCTGTGCGCCTGACTATAAGTCAGATGTTTTCTCGCAGCAAGAGATCGCAGTCATTTTGGTGGCCTTGATCATCCGTCCGCGCGCAACTGGGCGCGGAGCTGGAATTTCTGAATCTTGCCGGTTCCCGTCTTGGGCAGATCGCCAAACACGACCTCTTTCGGGGCCTTGAATCCGGGGAGTTGCTTGCGCGCCCAGGCGATAAGTTCGACGCTGGTGAGACTGGCCCCACTGCGGAGGGTGACGAAGGCAACCGGTACCTCGCCCCAGCGGTCATGCGGTGCGCCGACGACTGCACACTCAAGCACGTCGGGGTGGGTAGCAAGCGCCTGCTCGACTTCCACCGAGGCGATGTTCTCGCCGCCGGAGATGATCACGTCCTTCGCCCGATCGCGAAGTTCGATGTAGTTGTCAGGGTGCATCACTCCGAGGTCGCCCGTTCGGAACCAGCCGCTACCGAACGCCTCCGCAGTGGCAACGGGATCGCGGTGATACCCCAAGGCGACCGTGTTGCCCGTCAGGACGATCTCACCCACGGAGACACCGTCCGCTGGCACGTCACGGCCGGCATCGTCGACGACGCGCACGGGCGCACCGGCGATGTTCGCGTTGCCTTGGCGTGCCTTGAACGAGGCCTGCTCGCTGAGCGGTGCCGCGGCACGTTCCGGTGGGAACTCGGACACGACGGAGGGCCCGAAGGTCTCGGTCAGACCGTAGTAGTGGCGCACGTCGAAGCCCAGGTCACCCAGTTGGCCCAGCAGTGTCGGGGAGGGTGGCGCTCCGCCGGTGCCGACGAGCACCCGATGGGGGACGCGGGCGGCGAGCGAACTCGCTGCGAGGTCGATGAGCACCGTTGGTGCTGCGTTAAGGCTGGTGACCCCCTCCTCCTGCACCGCGCGCCAGACAGCGTCTGGTCGCACCTGCCGCAGGCATACGTGTCGTCCTCCGGCCGCAGTGACCGCCCAGGTGAAGCCCCATCCGTTGCAATGGAACATCGGAAGGGTCCACAGATGGACGGTGCTGGGGTCGAGCGCGGCGTGGTAGGCCATGGCAAGCGCCTGCTGGTGGGCGCCCCGATGGTGGTAGATGACCCCGCGCGGGCGGCCAGTGGTCCCTGACGTGTAGTTGAGGGCGAGGCTGGCGTATTCGTCCTCGACCGCGCGCTCGACCTCATCAGCGTCGATGAGCAGTTCCTCATACTCGACGTCCGAGATCTTGGCAGACGCAGGCAACCGGCTCGCGAGCGCCGCAAGCGAATGGTCATAGAGCAGGACGCTTGCCGACGCATGTTCGGTGATCCATGTGAGCTCGTCAGCGGTGAGTCGGATGTTCAGCGTCAACACTGTTGCGCCGGCTAGGGCGACGCCGAAATGTGCGTCGAGGAGCATGCGGCTGTTGGGGGCCAGCAGGGCTACGCAATCGCCTGGTTTCACTCCCTGGGCAGCGAGGAGTCCTGCCATCCGGCGGACACGCGTCAGCCAAGCGGCATAGGTGATCCTGATGTCACCGTCGACGACAGCCACACGTTCGGGGAAGACGACGGCCGAGCGTCTGAGGAAGTTGACGGGGCTCAGCGGAAGGTCGGTCGGTGGCCGGGCGCTCACGGGGTCAGCCGCGCAATTGCAGCGAGCGTCCGATGACCTCACGCATGATCTCGTTGGAACCGGCCCAGATCTTGGTGACGCGGGCGTCCTGCCACGCGCGGGCCACGGCGCTCTCCTGCATGTACCCGTAGCCTCCGTGCATTTGCACGCATGCATCGACGACCTCGTTCTGGAGATCGGATGTCTTCAGTTTCGCCTTCGCGGCGTCGATCGGTGTGAGCTCGCCGCGCACATGGGCGTCCACACACGCGTCGACGTACGACTGGGCGATGTCGACCTCGGTCACGAGGTCGGCCATGCGGAAGCGGATGTGCTGGAGGGACCCGATGCTGGCGCCGAAGGCCTGTCGAGTGGAGACGTAGTCACGAGTCATCTCGAGCACGTGCTGAGCGTGCGTGATGTTGCAGACCGCAGAGGCGAGGCGCTCTTGAGCGAGGTGCTCCATCATGTAGCCGAAACCCTCGCCGCGGACACCGATAAGGTTGTCAGCTGGGACACGGACTTCGTCGAAGAAGAGCTCCGCAGTGTCGCCCTGGTGCTGACCGACCTTGTGCAGCAGCTTGCCGCGGTGGAGGCCGGGCGAGTTGCCGTCGACGGCGATCAGCGAGATGCCATCCCTTCCCGTGGTCGGCTCGGTCCGCACCGCCGTCACGATGAGGTCGGCCGAGGCGCCGTTCGTGATGAAGATCTTCGAGCCGTTGACGACCCATTGATCGCCATCGAGGGTCGCGCGTGTCTGGAGCCCCGCCAGATCCGATCCTCCTGCGGGTTCGGACATGCCGACCGCGGTCACGATGTCACCCGAACAGAAGCCCGGGAGCCATCGTTGCCGCTGCTCTTCAGTGGTTCGCTTCGTGAGGTACTGCGAGACCACATGGGTGTGGATCCCCAGGGCGCAGGCGTATGCCAGGCCGGCGCGGGTCAACTCCTCGTCCATGACGGCGTTGAACCTGTAGTCATCGACGCCCATGCCGCCGTACTCCTCAGCGACGCACAGGCCGAGCAGGCCGAGTGCGCCGGCCGCCCGCCAGAGCTCGCGATCCAATCTTCCCTCGTGCGCGAACCGCTCGTCATGGGGTTCGATCGCGTTCCGGACGAAGGCACGCACGCTCGTCCGGAAGTCTTCGTGATCGGTGTCGTAGATGCTTCGCAACACGCTCGTCTCCTAGTACTGGTCGGGGGCCGCGAGAGCAGCGGGATCGTCGAGATAGGCCGCGAAGCGTTCAGCCGCCTGGCGGCGCCGCGTGGGCAGGTGCTCGCTGGGAATGTCATGTCGCTCGTATCCGCGGAGGATTCGGCGCGCGACCGTTGCACGATGTACCTCGTCGGGGCCGTCGTAGATGCGCGCGTTGCGCGCCTCCTTGTACATGTCCTCGAGCGGCAGATCGGTCGTGATGCCCAGCGAGCCGTGCGCCTGGATGGCGCGGTCGATGACGTTGTAGAGCACCTGGGCCCCGTAGAACTTGATCAGCGAGATCTCCGTCAGTGCGGCCTTCACGCCCTGTGTGTCCATCTTCCAGGCCGCATGGAGGGTCATCAGCCGGGCTGCCGAGATCTCTGCAGCCGAGTCGGCCACCCAGTTCTGCACGGTCTGCTTGTCGGCGAGGAGCGAGCCGTGGGTGTAGCGGGACACTGCGCGCTCACAGAGCATGTCGAGTGCCCGGCGCGACTGGCCGAGCCACCGCATGCAGTGATGAATGCGGCCCGGTCCCAGGCGCTTCTGGGCAAGGAGGAAACCTGCGCCCCGGGCGCCGACCAGATGTCCTGCCGGCACGCGGACGTCGCGGTACCGGACCTCGGAGTGGTTGCCGATCCGTCCCGGCTCGGGGTGTGGGTGCTGCATGGTCCCGATGTCGCGGATGATCTCGACTCCTGGCGTGTCCCGAGGGACGACGATGATCGATGCCCGCCCGTGGGGAGCAGCGTCGGGATCCGTCACGGCCATGACGATGAGGATGTCTGCGGCAGAGCCGTTGGAGGTGAACCACTTGTGTCCATTGATCACCCACTCGTCCCCGTCACGGACCGCGGTCGTCGAGAGGAGCGTCGGATCGGCGCCGGCGCCGGGTTCGGTCATCGAGAAGGCGCTGCGAATCCCTCCGGCGAGGAGTGGTTCGAGCCATGCCTCGCGTTGCCATTCCGAATCGGGGGCCTCCTCGATTCCCAGCGCCAGCAGCTCCGAATTGCCGGAGTCGGGCGCATTGTTGCCGAAGACGACGGGTGCGAGTGACGACATGCCGATGATCTCGTGCAGCAGGCCGAGACTGACCTGTCCGAATCCCATGCCACCCAGAGCGGCGGGAAGGTGCGCGGCCCACAGGCCCTGGCGCTTGACTTCTGCCTGCAGGGGACGAATTGCCGCAGCCAGTTGTGTCTGAGGTAGTTCGAGTGATTCCAGCAGGAAGACCTCGCTGCGGACGAAGTTCTCTGCCCATGCCAGCTTCTCGGCATACTCGGGTTCTGTGGAGAAATCCCAGGCCATGTCGATGTCCTCTCGTTTCAGGCGTCGGGGCGGATGGCGAGGCGTTCGGCGAGTTCCTCGAGGCGGTCGACCGCCTCGCTGCCCTTCGCCCAGGGGCGTACGACGAGCCGGTCGATGCCGGCAGCTCCGTACGCTTCGACCATCGCGTCGGTGACGTCCCCGGTGATGTGGGCGCTGAATTCGAAAGCGTCGTCGCGCGCCAGTTCTGCCCTCTTGCCGCGGATGAACGCCGTTGCCTCACCGACCGTCTCGGGTGACATGCCCGTTGCCAGCCAGCCCTGGCCGCGAGTCGCCGCGCGGATGAGCGCCTTGGGTCCGTGGCCACCGAAGATGTACGGCGGATGCGGTGATGTGGTCGGCTTCGGCTCCATTGCCACAGGGGGCACCTCGAGCAGGTCGCCCCGGTAGGTCGTCACCCGCTCGGTGAAGAGGAGATCCATCACGTCGAGCGTCTCGTCGAGGAGGCGACCACGCCGGTTGAAGGGCTTGCCCATGATCTCGAACTCCTCACGCAACCAGCCCGAGCCGATGCCGAAGCGGAAGCGCCCGTCGGAGTACTGGTCCATCGTCATGACGGAACGGGCCAGCCGGAACGGATCGTGGAGGGGGACGATCGAGATCGACACGACGAGCTCGAGAGTGCTCGTGCGTGCTGCGAGGAAGCCCAGCGCGGCGTATGGGTCGAAGAAGGGGAGAAAGCCGTGGAAGGCCTGGTGTGCGTCATCCTCCGCATACGGGAAGTGCGAGTCCTGGTGGACGGGCGTGACGACGTGTTCGCCCATCCACACCGAGTCATAGCCGAGCCGCTCACAGGCGGTGGCTACGTCGACGGTCTGGTGGGCCCGTAGCGGGAACAGCGAAACGCCGAACTTCACGAGGCATTCCCCGAGGTCGAAGCACCGGGAAGCCCGTCGCGTGTGCGCCGCCGAACCGGTTCAGCCGACGACCACTCAGGCACGCCGAATTCAGGGGTGCCGAGGTGGGTCTCACCTCGGGTGACCTCGGCCCAATGCGAGTGGCTGACCTGATGCAGGGAGAAGCAGGCATTGAGTGCGTTGTAGAAGCCCATCTGGTCGACCGTCTGGTTGACGGACTCCTTGATGAGCAGCGAAGCGACGGTCGGAAGCTTCGCGATCCGGCGGGCGAGTTCGAGGGTCCTGCTCTCGAGTTCGTCGTCGGGGAAGATCCGGCTGACCATGCCCCACTCGTGGGCCTCTTCGGCACCTACTGAGTCACCGAGCAGGAGGAGTTCCTTGGCACGTCGGGGACCGAACTCCCACGGGTGCGCGAAGTACTCGAGGCCGCACATTCCAAGCCTTGTGCCGACGACGTCCGCGAAGGTGGTCGAGGGCGTTGCCACGATGAGGTCGCAGGCCCAGGCCAGCATGAGCCCGGCGGAGAAGACCGGCCCCTGTGTCTGGGCGATCGTGATCTTGCGCAGGTCACGCCAGCGGCGCGTGTTCTGGAAGTAGTAGTGCCACTCCTGCAGCATCCGCTGTTCGGTACCGAGCCGGGAGCCACCGTTCAGGTCGTAGCTGGGGTGGCCCTCGGGAGCACCGGAGCGCTCTCGTACGTCGTCCGCGGATCCAAGGTCATGGCCGGAGGAGAAGACGGGCCCATTCCCGCCGAGAATGACCACTCGGACGCGATCGTCACGCTCTGCCCGGACGAGGGCGTCGTCGAGCTCGACGAGCAGTCCGCGGCTCTGCGCATTTCGCTGGCGCGGCCGGTTCAGCATGATGCGAACGATCCCGCCGTCGTCGATCTCGTCGTAGGTCAGGTAGGAGAACGGATCCTCCGTCGTTGTGGTCATCGTGTTGTCCTCGGTTGGGAGCGAAGCAGCGAAAAGAGCGATGGTGCAATACATCAGATGTATAGTACAAATGTAGTCCGGTGGCTAGGGGTCGTCGGATCGAAGGTCGGAGGAGGTGGCTTTGATGGCCGAAGTGCGAATCGATCCCGGCGGGTTGTTCTCGCTCGCGGGAAAGACCGTCCTGGTCACGGGCGGCAGCCGTGGTCTCGGCCGGGAGATGTGCCTGGGGTTCGCGGCAGCCGGCGCAGATGTCGTCGTGAGCAGTCGGGATCTGGGCGCGTGTGAAATGGTCGCCGCAGAGGTCGAGGCGTTGGGGCGCAGGGCCGTGCCCGTTGCCTGCCATGTAGGCAGGTGGGACGAGTTGACGAACCTGGCCGATGCTGCGATGAAGGCATCGGGCCGCGTTGACGTGCTGGTGAATAACGCCGGCATGTCGCCGGTCTACGGCTCGGTGGCAGAGATCGGCGAGGACCTGTGGGACAAGACGGTCAATGTCAACATGCGTGCCGCGTTTCGCCTCACCGCACTGCTGGCGCCGAAGATGGTGGCTGCGGGCGGCGGAGCGGTTGTCAACGTGAGCAGCATCGGGGCCGTCCGGCCCACGCGCGATATCGTTCCCTATGCGGCCGCAAAGGCCGGTCTAAACGCCATGACGGCGGCGCTCGCCAAGGAGTACAGCCCATCGGTGCGCGTAAACGCGATCATGCCCGGCGCGTTCGCGACCGACGTGGCGGAGTACTGGTCGGACGAGGCCGTTGAGCGGGTGTGTGGCATGACTGCGCTGGGCCGTGTCGGCAGGCCTAAGGAGATCGTGGGGACGGCGCTGTATCTGGCCAGCGATGCGTCGAGTTTCACCAATGGCGCGGTCATTGCCGTCGACGGGGGCCGCGACTGAGTGCGCTGTGATACCTCAGACGTGTAACGTGCGAGCCAGCTCTCGCGGTCGAGTGCAGACTGAGGTGCGGAAATCGAGCCCGTCACATGACGGGCCGGACGGGTAGGTGGTCGGGGACATGGCACAGGACAAGGCGGACTCGGCACGGCTCTCGCGCGCCCGCCAACTGCAGAAGGCAGAGCTGGGTGTCAGCCGGGTGCAGTCGTCGTACACGCAGGTCGCTGCACAGCTGCGCGACCTGATCACGCGTGGTGATCTGGTCGTGGGTCAGCGGCTGCCCTCCGAGGCGGAGATGGCGCCACTCTTCGGCGTCAGCCGGAGCACGATCAGGGAGGCACTGCGGATCCTGGTCACCGAACACCTCATCGAGACCCGGCGCGGTGTCCAGGGCGGTGCCTTCGTGGCACAGCCGGACCCCAGTCAGCTCGAGGGCATGTTGAGCACCTCCTTCAGCATGTTGGCGCTGACCAACCAGGTCGACGCGGAGGCCTTCCTCCAGGCAATGAGTGCCTTGGACGGCCCGGCGGCAGCGCTGGCCGCGCGCCGGCGCGGGGGCGACCAGGTGGACGAGCTGATCCGCACGACCCGAGAGATCGATGCGGACGATCTCGAGGTGATGCGCCAACTGCACATCGACTTCCATTCGGCGCTGCTCGTAGCCTCGGGGAACAAGCTGCTGGTCGCGATGGGTCGACCGGTGGCGGCGGTTGCGCGGGCGCGGTTCCGCCGCACGACGCCTGGCGAGGAGTTCTGGGAGCAGAACCTTCGCGACCATCAGGCGATCGCGCGGGCGATCCTCGACGGCGACGAGGTAGAGGCCTTTCGGCGGGCCAACGAGCACATCACCGGTAATCTCGCGCCCTACTACGAGCAGGAGAAGGTGGACTGATCGCACCCGTCGGGCACGAGCGCCTCGTGGCGGTCAGGGGAGGAGCCACGCTGGTCAGCTGGTCGGGTCCGGTGAGACCCGTACCAGCGCCTTACCGAAGTTGCGACCGGTGAGCATGCCGACGAAGGCGTCGACCGCGTTGTCGAGCCCATCGGCCACGTCCTCCAGGTACCTGATCTCGCCGCCGCGGATCCACGCGGACATCTCGTCGACGAAGCGGGCGTGGTGAGTGGGGAGGAACTGCGCTTGGAGGAAGCCCTGGACCGTCAACCTCTTGACCAGTGCCCGGCGCAGGAAGGTCGAGAGCCGGTCCGGACCCGAGCCGGCACCCGTGTCGTTGATCTCCGCCACCAGCCCGCACAGCGGGATGCGGCCATGGACGTTCATGCGTCTGATGACCGCGTCGCCCACCTCGCCGCCGACGTTCTCGAAGTAGACGTCGACGCCATTGGGGGTGGCCTCCTTGAGCTGCTCGCGAAATTCGGGCGACCGATGATCGACGGCAGCGTCGAAGCCGAAGTGCTCGCGCAGGGCGCGGACCTTGTCGGCGCCCCCTGCGATTCCGACGGCCCGCGCACCCTTGATCCGGGCGATCTGCCCGACAGCCGACCCGACAGGCCCCGTCGCTGCTGCGACGACGACGGTCTCACCGTATTGTGGATGACCTATCTCGAGTAGGCCGGCATAGGCCGTGAAGCCTGGCATCCCGAGCACTCCGAGGGCCGTGGAGATGGGTGCGACGGACGGGTCGACACGCCGCAGGGCACTCCCGTCGACGATGTCGTGGGTTTGCCACCCAGACTCGGAGAGGACGAGGTCGCCGGTCGCGAAGGCGTCGTGCTCGGATTCGAGGACCTCGCAGACCGTCTCGCCGATGATCGTCCCTCCGAGGGGGATGCCGGAGGCATAGGACTTCGCATCGGAGAGGCGACCACGGACATAGGGATCGAGCGAGAGATAGATGACCCGTAGGAGGACCTGTCCCGGCTCGAGTGGCGGGAGGTCGAAGGTCGTGGACGAGAAGTCCGAGGCGGTGGGGAGGCCGACAGGATGCCGTGCGAGCGTGATTCGGGATGGCCTCATCTCGGCCTCCCGTTGGGGGTGGTGACATCCAGGCGGCGGAGCCCGTCTGAAACCAGCCGCGGGATCGAGGGCGCGATCCGTTCCCAGTGTGGATCCTCGCGGCGGCCCGAACGATGCATATTCAGGTTGAGCCCGGCGATCACGGCGAAGCGATAGCTCGCGAGCGCGCGCGCGAATGCCACTTCCTCGCGATCGACCGCGCGACCGAGAGCCGATTCGTACCAGGCGAGGACGACCTCTTGTGGCGGGATGTCCTGCGTGGCCACGTCGTGACTCCAGGATGCTTGGTCGTTGATCGAGAGGAACCAGCCGATGTCGAGAAGCTGCGGTCCGAGGCCGCTCACCTCCCAGTCGAGCACGGTGCCGAGGCGGTCGTCGTCGAAGAGAAGGTTGGAGAACTGGTAGTCGCCGTGAACCAGGCCGGTTGAGGGCTCCGCCGGTGCTCCGTCTAGCAGCCCGCGGCGGAGGCGCGTCGCGTCCTTCTGCCATTCCGTAGGCATTCGTTCGAGGGCACGGTCCCAGGCGCACACCTCGTCGGTGTAGGAGACCGGCTCACTCCATTGCCGGAGGTCGACCGATGCCGGCAGGCGGTGCAGCTGTCCCAATGTGGTGACGGCGGCTCGGACGTGATGCGCGCCGGGTGGCTGGCGATCGGCGATCTCGAGACTAACGGTGTGGCCCGGCATCCGACGGACGAGCAGGAAGGGCGAGCCGAACCATTGGTCGTCGGTCCCCGGGTCGAGCACCGGAGCGACGGGAAGCCCCTTCGAAGCCAGGTAGCGTAGAACTGGGATCTGGCGCAGCACGTCGGCATTGCGGGTGCCCGCGCCCGGTGGAGGCAGGCGCAGGACCAGGGGCTCGCGCGTGCCGTCGGGCTGGGTCACGTCGAAGCCGTAGGTGAATCCCGAGTGTCCGTCGAGCGTGCGTACGCCGGACACCCGCGCGCCGGATCCGCGGGTCCCCTCGACCCAGACCCGCAATTGTTCCTCGAGCTGACTGATCATCTCCACCACTTCTCCGGCGTGACGTGAGGACTTGAAGCGATGACGTTACTATACATCTGACATTTATAGTGAGGAGTGCTCGTGGAGATCGCGGTCGTGGGGGTGGGCGAGAGTGACTATGGGCGTCGAACCGGGCGGAGCGAGGGCGCGCTTGCGCGTGAGGCAGTCGATCGTGCTCTCGCCGACGCCGGGCTGACCGGTGCTGACGTCGACGGCTTCGTCACCGAGGGGATGCTCACCTCCCACAGCGTGCCGGTCGACCAGATGGCGCGTGCGCTCGGCATCCCCGAACGACCCTTCTCGGCGCAGACCTCGATCGCGGGCGCCGGTGTGGTCGCGGCTCCGAGGCTGGCGCGCACGATCATCGAGGCCGGTCTGGCAAGCGTCGTCGTCACCTACTTCTCGATCGCCCTTGGTGCGAACAGCGGTGGACCCTATGCCGTCCATGCTGAGGACCCGTGGAAGGCGGAGTTCGAGCTGCCCGCAGGATGGTTCGGGCAGCCGACCTATTTCGCGGCTGTCGCGGCGCGCTATGCCCACGAGTTCGGTCTGCCGGACGATGCCCTCGCTGCCGTGGTGGGCGCCGCCCGTGCGCACGCGGCGCGCACGCCCAACGCGCTGTTGCGTGAACCCGTGACTAGTGCTGACTATGACAGGAGCCCGATCGTGGCGAGTCCGCTCCGGAAGGCGGACTGTTGCCTGACGAACGATGGCGCCATTGCCTATGTGATGACCAGCGCGGAACGCGCGCGATCATTGGCGAAACCCCCTGTCGTCGTCCGTGGCGCTGGTCTCGCGGCGGCTGCGACAACCCAGGCAGAGTATTTCACTCAACGGTCCGACTATTTCTCTCTGGCCGCTGGCGCTGCCTTCGGGGCAGCTCTCGCGGAGTCAGGACTTCAGCGTTCCGACATCGACATCGCCGAGCTGTACGACTGCTTCTCCATCACCACCCTTCTGCAACTCGAGGAGCTCGGCTTTGCCGAGCGAGGGGGTGGGCCCGCGTATGTGCTCGAGAGCGGTATCGGTCCGGGAAGCCCCGTGCCGGTGAACACGCACGGTGGCCTGCTCGCCCAGTCGTACGTCGTCGCCGGCAACCACGTCGTCGAGGCTGTTCGACAGCTCCGCGGTGAGCGCGGGGAAGGCCAGGTCGAGGGAGCTGAGGTGGCAATGGTCACCGGCTTGGGAATCCCGGACTATGCGTGCACCCTGCTGAGCGTCGACCGATGAACAGGTCAGAGATCGACGAGGAGTTCTGGAACGCTGCGCGGGAGGGGCGGCTCAGGTTGCCGCGATGCCCGTGCTGCCACGCGTGGTGGTGGTACCCACTGGACACCGGGCCGTGTCACGCCGCTGCCTACGAGTGGGTGGAGATACCGACGACAAGCCTGGTCTTCACCCGAACCGACGTGCAGCGGGCATTCGTCCCCGGCCAGGCAGTGCCGTTCACGCTGGCGCTCGTCATACCCGGAGCGGCACCGGTGGTACGGCTGGTAGTCAGGCTCGGTGGTGAGGCTGCCATCGGCGACTCCGTCGACCTCAAGGGCGTCGCCGAGACCGAGAACGGGCCCGTACTCGTCTTCGGCGCGCGATCTGATCAGTCGTCCCGGCCGACCAGCACGTAGGCGCCGTTGATCTCGTTTTCGCGGTCGATGCGCCGGGCCAGAATTGCCCGACCCTGGGCGCGAAGCTCGTCCTCGCCGGCGTCGGCGGCAAGCTCGAGGAGACGGGCGAGCACGATCGAGCCGGCTTCGTATGCGCTGACGACGTCATCGAGGTGGTAGCTTGCCGCGGGCTCAGGCGCCACGATGTCGGCGACTTCCGGCGTGCCGCTCAGGGCGTCGAGCCCGGCGCGCGCGTAAGCAGCCATGAGATCGGTCTCCTCAAGCATCCAGGCGACCTCGTGTGCCGAGCGAACGGCAGCAGTCCGCAGGGTCGTGGCGATCACTGCGAGTGCTTGCTGCGCGGCGCTCGCGCCCACTTCGGGGGCAACGAGCTGCTCGAGGTTGTGGCAGCACTCGAGGATCAGCTTCTCGGTGGTGGGTCTGGGGATCACGTTATTCTCCTGGATCAGTGGGCGAGCAGTCCGGCATCGACCGAGAGTGCGTGCCCGAGGATGAAGGACGCTTGGTTAGAGCAGAGGAAGAGGGCAGCTTTTGCGACCTCCTCAGGATCGCCGAGGCGTCCCAGGAGGCTCAGACGTGAGGTGACTTCGTCGCGATCGCGGCCGCGACGAGCGATGGTGGCATCGAGTAGCGGAGTGCGGATCCCGCCGGGAGAGATCACGTTGACGCGGATGCCGTGTTCTGCAGCCTCAAGGGCGGCAGTCCTGCTGATGCCGACCACGCCATGTTTGCTCGCGGTGTAGGCCGCCTGGCGGGCGTTTCCCCGGAATCCGGCGGTGGAACCGATGTTCACTATGGCACCACCTCCGCCCTGTGCGATGAGCTGGCGCAACTCATACTTGAGGCATAAGAAGGTCGACCTGAGGTTGACGGCGATGATCTGGTCGAAGAGTTCTTCCTCGAGGTCGACGAGGTGAGTCGTCTCGCGTTCAATGCCGGCAGAGTTTACCGCGCAGTCGAGGCGGCCGAATGCTTCCACGGTCTTCTCGACGAGTTCTTGCAATGCTGCCGCGTCGGAGACATCGGTGTAGAAGTAGCGGGCGCGTGCCCCGCTTGCCGTGATCTCTGCCTCGACCGTCCGACCGCGCTCGTCATCGAGGTCGGCGACCACCACATCGGCTCCAGCGGTGCCGAATGCCAGAGCCGTCGCGCGACCCATGCCGCTGGCTCCACCTGTCACCAGGGCCACCTTGCCGGCGAAGGACGGGTAGTCGTGCATGTCGGCCTCCCCTCTCATCGGACGCTGAGCGAGTGGTCGCGGTCGCGGACAATTCGGGAGAACTGGTTGTTGAAGTGCGAGAGTGTCCCGATGAGCAGGGCGCTCATGACACCGTGTTGTCCTGTCTCGAGAGCGGCGACACCTTCCCAGATCTGCTGGAAGTACAGCAGATTGCTGACCACGCAGAAGTAGTCGATGGCGGCAGGTTCGACTTGGGCCTCGGAAAGCCCGGATGCCTTCCGGTATTCCTCCAGGACGGTGTCGGCGTCTTCGACGTAGAGGTTCGGCGGGACGGGGTAGATCGAGTAGTAACCCAGGTCCTCGCGAGGATCGCCGATGCGCGCATATTCCCAGTCGATGACGAGCGGGTCGCCCCCGGGCGGGAGGAGAATGTTGGCCGGCTGGAAGTCTCCGTGGACGAGGGTGAGCGGCGCAGGTTCGGGGATGTTGTGCCGCAGGTAGCCGACGACGTCGCCCATGACGGGCAGGGAAGAACCAGCGCGGCTTGCCAGTCGCTCGGCAAACGCGATCACGCCCGCGATGTGGTCGTCCCACGATGCTGGTGCATCGAGGAGGAGCTTCGTCGTATCGACCGCGTGGATCGCAGCCAGCGTACGCATCAAGCGCTTCGCGCCGGTCTTGAGATCTGTTCCCGCTGTCAACAGGCCCTGCAGCGTTCCGCCGGAGACGAAATCGGTGACGAGGCACTTCGCCTCGAAGAAGTCCGCCTTCTCGTCGTACCACTGGGGCTCGGCTATCCCGAGCGAGGAATGCTCGTAGAGAGCGTTGAGGAGCTGCCACTCCCGGTCGCGATCGGTCCTGAAGGGCCCGGTGTCGGTGATTGGGTCCGAGCGCAGGATATGCGTCGTCATGGAGCCCTCGCGCCAGTTGATCGTGGCGACCCAGGTGGTCCGGCTGTATCCGCCCTCGACCGATTCGACCGAGATGTCTGTCACGCCTCGATCAGGCGCGCGCGCCGCAAGCAGGGCCTTCAGCTGTTCCGCGATGCCGGCTGCCGTCTTCGTGGTGACCATAGTCGTCCTCCTCGAGGAAGTATACATCTGATGTTTAACTCACGCGCGGTGGCTGAAGCCAAGCTGGGCACGCCGCGAGGCGAAGCGCCACCCCTCGGGCAAGCGGACGAAGGTGTCGACGTACTCGCCGACGTAGCGTGGCGAACCGGTCGGCGCGAGCGGGCGCACGCCTTGTGCGTCGGTGGTGACCACATCATCGAAGTCATGACGGAAGTTGACCATGTAGGTCGACGCTGTCGCGTGGTCGTCGTCGAGGAATTCGATTCGTGTGTTCGTGCAGACGTGCCGTGTAGTACGGCGATTGTCCGAAAGGCGCAGGGGCAACTCGATCCGTAGCTCGTCGTGGCCCGTGTAGCGGAGGTCCTCGAGTGGCATCTCCCAGAGGCCGTCGCCGGCGAAGAGCTCCCAGATCGTGTCCACCGAGCCGAAGTCGAGCCGGTGGGTGTAGTCGACGATGAGGTTCTCGATGTCGCGCTGGTCGAGCAGGCGCTGCAGGCAGTCAGTCATCCGCGCACTTCCTCCTGGTTGGGAATGGCTGCTTGTTGCTGATGATGCTAGTAGTCTGACGTTTATGGCAAGGACTCCGACAGTGGCTTCGCAAATGACTCCGTTCGACCACATGGTCTACTCCTATCTGAGCCAAGAAGGGCCCAAGACCGAGCTCTTGCTGGTCCGGCACGGTCAGCAGTGGCTGCCCGGGCCCGGGGAGGCCTATGAGGGGCACCGCAACCCGGCCCTCTCCGAGACAGGGAAGGAACAGGCCCGGGCGGTGGGACTCGGTCTGGCCGCGCACACGTTGGATGCGGTGTACGCCAGTCCGTTGACCCGTGCGCACGCGACCGCGGAGGCGATCGGTGGACATCATGGCCTGGAGCCAGTCGTCCTTGAGGACCTGCGCGAGATCGACCTCTTCCGCGAGCTCGAGCCCGGGATCAGTGCCGAGGATTTCCTCGGCCCGATCCAGATGCAGGGCGTGCGTGAGCGGATGATGCACGAACGGAGCTGGGACGTGTATCCGGCCTCTGAGTCGTCCGCGGAGTTCCGGCGCCGTGTTGCCAACACGATCGAAGGGATCGCATCCAATCACGAGAACCAGCGAGTCGCGATCGTCTGCCACGGTGGCGTGATCAACTCGTATCTCGCCCACGTGCTGGGGATCGGCCGGGACATGTTCTTCATGCCAGCACACACGTCGGTGAGCACGGTGCTCGCCGCACCGTACGGCGTCCGCGCCCCACGAACGATCGGAGACGTCTCCCACCTGGCGCATCGTCGCGACCTGGTGACGTTCTGACTGGCACCGGTTGCCGACTGCCGTTCGGCCGGCACGAGGGATGGGCGTCACGACGCTGCAGTCGCCGCCAGCAGCATCGCCCGGACCTCGCTCGAGGTGCGCACGTCGGCCGCGACGCTGGCGATGTTCATCATCGAGGCGAGCTCCTCTTCCTCGGTCGCCGCGGCGTTGCCGTCGGAGAGATACAGGGTCTTGTAGCCGAGCTGGTACGCGTCGCGTGCAGTTGCTTCACAACAGGTGTTCGCGGCGCACCCCATGATGATCAAGCTGTCGCAGCCACGCTCGGCCAGGACGTCATCGAGGGAGGAGGAGTTCCTAGCGAAGGGGCTGTAGCGGTACTTGTCGACGACCTCGTCGTGGTCACTCAGGTCAAGGTCCGGGTGGAGGTTATGGGCAGCGTTGCCCACTCGCAACTCGTCGCTCAGAGCGTGAATGATCGGGCTCGCCAGCTGCCAGGGCGGTAGCGCTCGCGGGCCGCTCTCGGCGTAGGTGTGGCGCAGGAAGAAGACCTGGCCGCCGGCGGCGCGAACCGAGGCCGACATCGCATTCGCCAGCGGGATCAACGCCTGTGTGCGAGGCAGCCCGAACGGATAGGTGTCCAGGGTGAACCCCTGCTGGAGATCGACCACGAGGAGCGCGCATCGGCGTGGATCCAGATCAGCATGGTTGTTGATCGTGCGCCCTCGCTTCATGATCTGGTTCCACGCCTCGCGCGTGATCATTGGTCGTGGTCCTTCAGGATGAGCTGGGCGCCGCGCTCGCCGATCATGACGGTCGGCGCGTTCGTGTTGCCGCTGGTCAGCGTGGGCATCACCGAGGCATCAACGACGCGCAGGCCGCGGACACCCTTGACGCGGAGCGTCGGGTCGACCGCGGCTCCGGGATCTGCGGCGTCTCCCATCCGGACGGTACCCACCCAGTGTGAACCGCCGAAGGAGTGTCCTCGGATGAAGCTCTCCCATTCGACGTCGCTGTGGACGTCACGAGTGGGCTCGTTCTCGGTGACGACGTACGGCTTCATCGAGGCCGTCTCGAAGATCTCACGCACCTTTCGGCCCGCCGCAGTGAGGTCCTCGATGTCTCGAGGATCAGCCAACATCGGGTGGTCGATGACCGGTGCTGAGCGGTGATCGTCGGACTCGAGACGAATGGTTCCGCGTCCGCGCGGATGAACCGGTGACATGAAGGTGCTGACGATCGACCGGTCCGAGAAGGCCACGCCCTGTTTGTCGTGGCGGTTCTTGGCCACCTCCTCCTGGGTCGAATGGGGTTTCTCCTCGGCCAGCCCGAGGGGGGCCATCAGGACGTGGTACTGCGGCCAGCCCTCGGGTTCGAGCGGAGGTCCGAAGAGCATCGCGTGCGACAGGGGGGCGGTGCCGGGGCCGCGCCGCCTGAACACGAACTCCAGGCCACCCTTGAGGATCGAGAGAGGATTCAGCTCCTGGTTCAGGGTGCGCTCGGTCACCTCGAAGGTCATCGAGATCGCCGGGTGTTCCTGCAGGTTGCGACCGACCGCCGGCACGTCGGCGACGACGGGGATGCCCAGGGCACGGAGCTCATCCTCGGGACCGACACCAGAACGCAGCAGAAGGGTGGGGGACTCGAGTGCGCCGGCACTGACGATCACTTCCCTATTTGCGCGGACGGTGCGCAGCTGACCTCTCTTCTCGTACTCGACGCCGACAGCCCGGGTGCCCTCGAACAGGATGCGAGTGGCCACGGCATGTGTTTCGACCTCGACCTCTCCCCGCCGCCGGGCTGGAGCCAGGAATGATCGTGCTGTGCTGTGACGCAGGCCCTTGCGCTGCGACAACTGCGACCAGGCTGCTCCAAACTGGCTCTCACCGTTGTAGTCGTCGAGCAGCGGCAGTCCAGCCTCCTCGGCACCGGTGAGCCAATGGCGCACCATCGGATGCTTGAGCCTGACCTCGGAGACGCGCTGTGGGCCGTTGCCGCCGCGCCACGCGTTGGCGCCACCCTCGTAGGACTCCAGCGACTTCATGAAGGGAAGCAAGGTGGAGTAGTCCCACCCGGCAGCACCCATCTTCGCCCAGGTGTCGAAGTCAGCCGAGTTGCCGCGTACCCACAGCATGGCGTTGACGGAGCTACCGCCGCCGAGCACCTTGCCTGCCGCCCACGTGTCCACCGCGCCACCACGGGTCGCGTCAGGAAGCAGTTCGTAATGCCAGTAGTTCTGGGGGTTGATCCTGATCATCCCGGCGGGAATCTGGATGAACGGCGACAAATCCGAGCCGCCAGCCTCCAGCAACAGGACGCTTCCCTTGCGCCCCGCCCCGAGCCTGGCGCTGACGACATTGCCTGCCGAACCGCCGCCGACCACGATGTAGTCGGGATTGTTGGTGGTACTCATGCCATCGCCCACTGGACGTGCTGAGCCTCGGAGAACTCCTCGATTCCCCAGACGCCGTACTCACGGCCAACTCCGCTCTGCTTCATGCCACCGAACGGGGCGTCGGGCCGGAAGCCTCCGCCGTTGACCTGCACACTGCCGACCCGCAGCTGCGCGGCCACCTTCAGGCCCGCTTCCAGGTCGGTGGTGAACACCTTCGCGTGGAGACCGTACGGTGTGTCATTCGCCGTCGTCACGGCGTCGGCGATGTCGTCGTAGGGGAGGAGGACGCCCACCGGACCGAAGAGTTCCTGCCGCGACACCGGCGCCTGATTGTCCACGCCGCCGAGGAGGTACGCGGGCATGAACCAGCCGTCCAGGTCGGGCACGGACCCCTTGCCGATGACCGTCGCGCCTGATTCGAGCGCAGCATCGACCCTGGCTTGCACGTGGTCACGATGTTCGGGGCGGATCAAGGGACCGATCGCCGTTGAGGGCGCCCAGGGATCGCCTGCGGGAAGGGCTTCGATGAACCGACGCGCACGCTCGGCGAACTCGTCCCACCGTGAGCGTGGAACAAGTATGCGTGTGGTGGCGCCACAGCTCTGGCCGGAGTTGGCGAGGTAGCCCATCAGGATAGAGGGCACCTGCGACTCGAGGTCCGCGTCAGGAAGGACGACAGCCGGTGACTTGTCCCCCAGTTCCAGCGAGATCGACTTTGCCGTCTCGGCCGCCTGGCGCATGATGTGTGCGCCGACTGCCATCGAACCGGTGAAGGCGACCTTGTCCACACCTGGATGTGTGGTGAGGCGCTGCCCGACGTCGGGACCGCCGACGACGATGTTCACAACGCCGGGAGGAAGTTCCGAGAAGACCTCTGCCAGCAGCAGTGTCGTGAGTGGTGCGCGTGGGCTGGGCAGGAGGACTCCGGTGCAGCCGGCGGCGAGCGCCGCTCCCATGCCCCGCATGGCAAGGAGAATCGGGAAGTTGTATGCGGTGATGACGGCGGCAACGCCGACGGGGCGACGCGCGACCAGGCTGACGCTGGTCGTCGGTACGAAGTGAGGTCCGAGGTGGACGGTGCCGTCCTCGGCGGCCCGGTCGGCGTACTCACGCAGTGTCTGCACGGCGAGGTCGGTCTGCAGGGTGTCGGCCAGGGCCACAGGAGTCCCGACTTCGAGGATCACGCCTGCGGACAGGGTGGCCTGCAAGGTCTCGAGCTTGTCCGCAACGCGATGGAGTGCCAGCGAGCGCTCACGCGGGGACATCCGCGGCCACGGACCTTCGTCGAAGGCGCGACGAGCGGCATCGATCGCGGCGTCGACCTGGGACAGGTCAGCAGTTGCGAATGTGGTCAGGGTCTTTGTGGTCGTCGGGTCGGGAATTGTGAGTTCCGGACCATTGCCTGCGACGCTCTTGTCGCCCACCAACAGATCCAGGTTCCACGCGGGCGCGCGTTCGTCGACGCCTGCGGATGAGGGTAGTGATGTCATGACGTAGTCTCCATTTCTGAAAGGGGCACCTCGACGACGACCGTCCCCGGTCCTACCGTCACGCCGAGCGAGTTCCAGGCGGAGATCTCCAGGTGGACTACGCCGACGCCCTTCGTCGTCGTCTTGCTGAGGACCCGGCCGCCGACGTAGGTGGTGTCGCCGACGATGTTGAACTTCTTCATCCGGAAGCCTGAGATGGAACGGATCGTTGCCGTCATGCCCACGTATTCGCGAACGGCGCGTTCCCACATCCCGAGCAACATGAAGGTGTTCGCGTACATCTCGGGCGCGCCGGACGCCTGTGCAGCCTCCGTGTTGTGGTGAATTGAATTGAAGTCCCGGGTCGAGCCGGCAGCCATCACGAGGCGATATACCGAGAGCGGGAACGCGACAGCGGGCACCTCGTCGCCGGGCTGCACATCGGCAAAGCGCAGCCTGGCGCCCTCACTGGTTTCGAGGCTCATCGGTCGATCTCCTCATCATGTGCGTTGTAGGCGTAGGTGCCGGTGCGCACCCGCGCCACGACATCGAGGTTCTCGTCCACCACATCGGACTCCCATTTGATGAAGGCGCCCTTGCCGACCGCCGTTTCCTTGGGGGTGCAACTCAGGAGCCTGCGCCCCCGCTGGGCGAGCCGGGAGCCGACGACCACCGGGCGTAGGAACTCGATCTCCAGATCGGTTCCGAAGAAGCCGTTGGTGGGTGGGGCCAACTCGAGCCCGACGTTGTTGATCGGGCTGTCCTCCGGTTGGGCATTGCGCTCGTGGCTGGTGAAGATGACCTGGCCGGGCTGGCGCATCGGTGGAAGAGTCCACATCAGCATCGAAGCGGCAGGCGCAATGATGTCGTCGTAGCCGTGGGCGCGCGCGGTCTCGCGGCTGGTGTGGAGCTTGCAGTCGAACTCGAGCGGCTCCAACCACCGACGAATCGTGCTCTGCTCGACAGGGTCACCGGCGAAGGTCGGCGCCCCCTCGTCGAAGTTTCTTCCAACGGCGGCGATCATCGGCTGCCAACCGGCTTGCCATCCCTCATCTGCCATGTCGCACTTCCTCTCCTTGGTCATGTCAGGACACCTGTCCGTTCGAGCTCGGCGATCTCATCCGAGGTCAGGCCCAGGTTTTGGCGCAGGATTTCGTGGTTGTGCTCGCCGTAACGGGGTGCGGATCCACGCACGCGGGCAGGCGTGGCGGAGAGCGAGAATCGTGGGCCTTCGACTGTCACTGATCCGTGAAGGGGGTGGTCGACGGAGGTGAAATGGCCGCGTGCAGCGAGCTGGGCGTCATTCATCGCGTCGACTGCGGTCGATGCGACATGTGCGGGCACGCCCGATCGCTGGAAGAGGTTCTCGAGGTCCTGTGCGCGACGGCTCGCCGTCCAGGCGCTGATGGTCGCATCGATCTCGTCCTCACGCGCTCGACGCCCTGCCAGCGTCGACAGCGCCGGATCCTCGGCCCAGTCCGTGCGACCGATCGCGCGGGCCAGGGTCTGCCATTCGGACGTCGTACGCACCGTCAACGCGAGATGGTCCGCGCATCCGTCGTCTGTCGCGCGACAGCGATAGACACCGTGGGGCGCGAAGGCGTCGTGACGATTGCCGTGCGGCCGGGCGACGTGGCCGGTCGCGAGATGGGCGGCTAGTTCGGGACCGAGGAAGTAGACACCTGCCTCGGCCTGGGCGACATCGAGATAGCAGCCGCGGCCCGTCGTGCGTCGGGCGCGCAGCGCGCCGAGCAGTGCAATCAGGGTCACCCTGGGCCCGAGGAAGTCCGTGTAGGGGCCGAACGGCCCGATTGGCAGTTCTCCGGGGACGCCGACCAGTTGCTGATAGCCGCTCATTGCCGCGCCGATGTTGCCGAAGCCGGCGAGGCCGGACAGGCTTCCGCTCTGTCCCATCAGGGAGCTGCTGACCATGACCAGGTCCTCATGACCCTCGCGTAGCGAGTCGTAGTCAAGCCCCCATCGCGCCATCTGGCCAGGTGCGAAGGACTCGACCACGACATCAGCCCAGCGGGAGAGCCGACGGACCAGCTCCCGACCCTCGGCCGTGGAGAGGTCGAGCGAGAGCCCCAGCTTTCCGGCGTTGCATGTCTCGTAGAGCGCAGAGTTCTCGACTCCTGGGGTGCCGCCTTGGAAGGGCGGCATCAATCGGGCGGTGTCGACCTTCTTCCGCGACTCGACCCGAATGACCGTTGCTCCGAGATCGGCGAGTGTACGCCCGACCACGGGGCCGGCGACCACCCAGCTCAGGTCGAGCACCCGCAGGCCGTCCAGGGGACCGATCGTGTCGGTCCGACGGTGAGACTCGTGGTGTGCAGACGCGGGACAGGAGCCGGACAGCCATTCCGAAAGGACCTCCGATGTGTGCTCTCCCAGCTCGGGTGCTGCTCGCCGGAAGGAATAGAGCTCACCACTTGCGCACGCGAACCGGCCGGGCAGCCGCTGGCGGCGGTCGCCGTCGCCGACCTCACACCAGAAGCCCCTTTCGGCCAACTGTGGGCTGGCGGCGAGATCGGCAACATCGGAGATGCCGACACAGAGCAGTCGACGCTCCATCGCGGCCGCGGTGACCTGCGCCTTGGTCTTCGTCTGAAAGAACTCGCCGACACGGTCGCGAACCTTCTCTAGGTCCGACTGTGTGATCTCGCCGCGTTCGAGCATGGCGGGAAGGACCAGCCAGTCCCAGTCCAGATGCTTGGGGAGGGGGGCGTCCGCCTCGGCCATCCACGTGAAGAACCGGTTGGTGAAGTGGCCCGCCGCGGCTCCCATGGCGAGATGGAACTCGATCAGTCCGTCGACGCACGGCCATTTCGAACGGCGGGTGCCGGTGCCGCTGCCGCTCTGGTCGATCTTGCCGTGAACCGCGTCTGGATCGGGGTTGTCATCACCCGCGTACGGAGCGAGGATGCGGCCGAGGGTGCAGATCGTCAGCGAGGCTTGTGCGCTGACTTCGACGCGCTGGCCAAGGCCGGTTCGCTCGGCGACGTCGAAGGCGGCCAGGGCGCCGCATGCGGCGTCGGCCCCGGCGTGCAGGAAGGCCTGGTCCGAGCTGATCCTCAGTGGCTGGTCGGAGTTGTCCCGGTTGAGGTCGAGCGCACCCCCGGCGGCCCAGACGATCAGATCAGTCGATGCATAGTCCGCCTTCGGGCCCGAAGAGCCGAATGGTGAGATCGCCACGTGAACCAGGCGTGGATTGACCGCGGACAACTCGGCAGGACCGAGCCCGAACGATGACAGCTGGTTGCCGGAGGACTCCACCACGATGTCAGCGACGGCGACGAGGTTGGCCAGGCGCTCACGTCCGTGCGTGCTCTCCAGGTCGAGCACCACGCTGCGCTTGTTCGCGGCGAGCGCCGCCCATGTAGATCCGGCGGGCCCCGGACCCAGATGGCGGGTTGGGGAGCCTTCAGCGGGTTCCACCACGACGACATCGGCGCCGAGGTCGGCGAGCATGCGGCCGGCAAGCAGCGCGCCACCCTCGCACAGGTCGAGTACTCGACATCCGTCCAGAGATCCCATCGTTCCCTCCCTTCTGACATGCGCCACGCTGGTATTGGGCGGATCGGTCAGTAGGGCGACGTTCCGCCGTCGACGTTCAGCGCTACGCCTGTAATCCCGCTGGCGCTGTCACCTGCTATGAAGACCGCCGCTGCCGCCACCTCGTCCACGGTGATGGGGCGTTGCAGCGCAGACTCTTTGTAGAAGATGGCCGCCAGCGCGTCGAGGTCGGGCAGGCCCATTGCTTCGATGGTGACGGGGCCGCCGTCATAGAAGGCATCGGTCAGCACGATGCCCGGGCAGATGGCGTTGACGGTGATTCCAGCCGTCCCTACTTCCCGGGCGGCGGACTTCACGAGTCCGAGGATCGCGTGCTTGTTGCTCGTGTACCCGGGGATCCCTGCCTTGCCCAGCTTGCCTTCGATGGACGACATGGCGATGATGCGGCCCTTGCCCGCAGGAAGCATGTGTCGCATCGCGCGACGCATTCCCCAGAACGTGTGGTTGAGGTTCCAGTCGAGTTCGTACTGCCACTCGGCGTCGGAGATCTCCGCGACGGGAGCGGTCTGATCGCAGCCGCCAGCATTGAGTACGACGATGTCCAGCCCCCCGAAATGGGCGACAGTCTCATCGATCAGTCGCTCCACGTCCTCGCGCTTGGTCGCGTCTGCGGCGATGAAGTGCGCCCGATTGAGACCACCCAGCTCGGCGAGTGCCTGTTTGCCCTTGTCCTCCGACCTGCTGCTGATGACGACCTGCGCGCCCTCGCGGAGATATGCCGCCGCGATGCCGAGGCCGATGCTGCGTGTGCTCGCCGTGATCACGGCGACCTTGCCTTCGAGCGAACCCATGGTCTTCTCTCCCTGACGAGTCATGCGAGCGTGAACACGGGCACGTGCTGACCATCGTTGAGTTCGCGAAAGGCGATACGCAATGCGGACCCGGTCTTGACCTCGTCGGGATCGGCATCCTCGACCTCGGCCCACCACCAGGGACCCTCGTCGAGCTCGCCGATCGCTACCACGGAGCGCGGAGTGACGCCGTTTGCGTCCGGGCGACCGTGGACGAAGGTGAAGCTCACGACGGTCGCCCTCCCGCTTGCGGCGAACGGCAACATCGCCTCCGCCGGGGTGTGTTCGGTGCGTGTGTCCTGGGGACCGTAGACCCGGCCGGTGGATGGGTCGCGATGCAGCAGGAATTCGCCACGGCCGGCGAGATCAACGAACTCCTGCGTGGCCGGGTCGGCGCGGAATGTGATGGACATCGGCGTCTCCTCATGACGGATGGGTGCCTAGGACGAGAGTGGAGTGGTGATCGAGGACCCCGCCGTTGCCGCTGACGAGGAGGAGTTCGTGATCGGCGACCTGCCGCTCGCCGGCCTGGCCACGAGCCTGGATGATGGCTTCGGAGAGAGGCGTCATGCCCCACATGTAGTACGAGGAAAGTTGACCGCCTCCGGTGTTCAACTTCAGCGATCCACCGGGACCCAGGGCGCCCGACTCGACGAAGGCACCCCCTTCACCCTTGGCGCAGAAGCCGTAGTCCTCGAGACTGATCAGGACCGTGTAGGTATAGCAGTCGTACAACTCCACAACGTCGATGTCGGACAGACTCACTCCTGCCATCGCCAGCGCGGCTGGACCCGAGTCCACGGCGCCGCTCACCAAGCCGAACTCTTCGAAGCGTTCGAGGAAGTGCCCCGGGTGTGCCTGCCCCCAACCCAGGACATGCACCGGCGGCTGCTGCAGGTCCGCGGCGCGCTCAGGGCTCGTCACGATGACTGCGATACCGCCATTGGAGACCAGGCAACAGTCGAGGAGCCTGAAGGGCTCTGCGATCCAGCGTGAGGATCGGTGGTCGTCCAGGGTCATCGGGGTCCGTTGCTGGGCAAGAGGGTTGAGCGCGGCCCAGGCACGCTGCGCTACGGCAATGGCACCGAACTGATCCGTGGTGGTCCCGTATCGTTCGATGTGGCGTCGTGCTGCCAGGGCATAGAGCGGGTTGGCGCCGAGCACACCAGCAGCGGCGAGCAGGCCCATCCAGCCGGAGGCGCTCCCGCCTGTGTAACTTGCCCCCGCCGACACCGACTCCCGCAGAGGAGCGTCGGCGAAGACGCAGGCGACGGCGTTGACGACGCCGGCCGCGACCGCCAATGAGGCAGTCTGGACCATCGCGCCTGCGGTAGCGCCGAAGGACTGCATCTCGGCGAGCACATGGAGATCCTTGAGGCCGAGCGATCGTTGCAGGTCGAGATGCACGTCGTCGCTGATGCCTCCCGACACCAGGAGACCATCGATCTCCGACAGAGCCAGTCCTGCGTCCACGGCAGCGAGGCGGACCGCCTCGTCGGCGAACTGCGTGGCGGTCCGACCGTAGACCTTGCCCATCTCGGTGATCCCGAGACCGGCGATCGCTGCGTGGGGGTGATACCGGGTGTGCACCGAGGTGACGCCTCCGTCCATTTCGTCCGACTCAGATTTGTGGTGTGTGGGGCTTGCCACACGTGTCGCTTCGCGGTTGACTGTGGCACGCTAAGAATCAGACGGCTATAGAAAAAAACGGTCCGTAACTCAAAACTTTCGCTCTCTCGCCCGAACAGTCAGACTGATGAAGTGAGGGGTTTACTACGGGGAAAGCAAGATGATCGTCCCTTGACAGGGTAAACACCTGATGTTTTACTTCCGGTCATGTGATGCGGACCACAGCGCAGCGGTGGAGGGCGCAGCTCGACCTTTCGACGGGGCGATTCTCGGGGACCGGCGGAGCGTCGGCGGTGGCTGACGGGGCACGCATCTTCGATCGATCGCCTGTTCCAACCCGGGTCATGCACCCCTCACCAGGCGACCAACAGTAGGGAAGGACAATTCATGAAGGCCACGGGTAAAGCGATCGTCGCGCTGGCCGGCGCAACAGTCATCAGTCTCGCTGTGGTTGGTTGCGGCTCATCGAACTCCGGCGGCGACGCCGGCGCCAAGAGCAGCGCAGCCGCCAGCGCGCCGACCCTGACCGGGGACCCGGTGCTCATCGGCTCCATGTATCCGCTCACCGGCCAGGGGCTCAACGAACAGACCTGGCTCGCAGGTGCGAAAGCCGCCGTTGCCGGCATCAACCAGCGCGGTGGGATCAACGGCCACCCCGTGAAGCTCGACCAGTGTGACGACGGCAACGACCCGAACAAGGCGACCGCCTGTGCGCGCAAGTTCATCAAGGACAAGGTCATCGCCGTCGCGGGGGGCGTCACCCTCTTCGGCGACAAGATGACTCCGATCCTGCAGAACGCGGGCATTGCGCAGATCGGCATCCTGCCCATCGTCCCGGCGGAGTACAGCTCGCCGACGGTCTTCCCGTTGGACACAGCCGGTCTGGGCACCGTCGGTGGTGGCTTGTACGCGCTCAAGAAGATCGGTGCAGAGACCGTCTACATCGTCGCGCCCTACTCGGGTGCGGCAAGCGACGCCGCCATCGCCTTCACGGAGAAGAATGCTGCCGCGGCCGGCCTCACAGTGAAGGGCGTCGCCCACGTGCCCCCGTCGGCGACCGATTACACCCAGTACGCGCAGGCTGCGATCAGTTCGGGTGCCGACGCGGTGTTCACCAACCTGGCCCCCGCACAGTTGATCCCGTTCACCCGTGCCGCGCAGCAGCTCAACGCGCATTTCAAGCTCGGTACGGACGGCGAGGCGTCTCCGGGCGATTACAAGAGCCTTGGAATGCTGGGCAGCTCTGCCGTCTACGCAAGTTCGTACCCGCCGATCAGCGGCGACACCGAGCGGTTCCCGGCCCTGGCCACGTACAACGCTGACATGGATGCGGAGCTTGCATCGGGTGACAGCAACGCGGAGAAGGACAAGCGGACGTCGTTCACTCAGCGGGCCTGGCTCGCAGTCTCGGTCACTGCGCAACTGGCGGAGAAGCTCGAGAAGCCGGACGCGGCCGGAATCCTCAAGGCGTTGCGGACCGAGAAGAACATCGAGACCGGAATGATTCCAGCGTGGACTCCCAGCGCCAAGGGTCCGACGGGCTACAGGTCGATATCGAACGGCCAGATGTACCTGCTCCAGCGTGATGGTGATGGCGACAAGCTCATCGAGAACGACCCGGTCGACATCATGAAGATCCTCTTCCCCAACGGCTGAGTTCCGCCCAGAGCAGGAGTCGAAGTGCCCATTCATCTCGAAGCTGCCGGCGTCTCGGGTGGCTATGGTCCGGTCACCGTTGTGCGCGATCTGACGCTTGCGGTCCAACCCGGTGAGGTCGTCGCCCTGCTCGGGCCCAACGGCGCCGGGAAGTCCACGACCCTGCGATTGCTCAGTGGAGTGCTTGCTCCGACCGCGGGAGAGATTCGGATGAATGGGCGCTCGACCCGGGAAGGCCTCCATCGTCGAGCACGGTCCGGCGTCGGCTACGTCAGCGGCGAGAAGCCCGTCTTCTCACGGCTGACGGTCGCCGAGAACCTCAGGGTGTCCGGAGTCAAGCGCAAACGTGCGATCGACCTGTTCCCCGAACTCGAGAGCCGGTGGAACACTCGTGCCGGCAGCCTCTCGGGCGGGGAGCAGCAGATGCTCGGCCTGGCCCGGACCCTTGGCCGGGGAATCCAACTGCTGCTCGCCGACGAGCTGTCCCTCGGGCTGGCTCCTCTTGTGGTCGAACGACTACTGGCCGTCGTGAGACGCGCCGCCGACGAGGAAGGCGTGGCCGTGATCAATGTCGAGCAACACGTCGACAAGGTCCTCAAGATCGCCGACCGCGCTTATGTCATGCGCCGGGGCCACATCGAGATGGAGGACTCGGGTGAGCACATGCGCGGCCAGATCGACAAGATTGCCGCTTCCTACCTGACGGGGATGCAAGGATGACCAACTTCATCGAGTTCGCGATCCTGGGGATCGCCGCGTCGTCCGCCTACGCGCTGCTCTCGAGCTCCCTGGTCCTGATCTATCGGGGTTCAGGGATCCTGAACATCGCGCACGGCGCCTATGCCATGGCCGGTGGCTTCCTCTACTACCAGTTCAGCACCCTCAACGGGATCTCTGTCGTCTGGAGTGCCGTTCTCGCCGTGCTCGGCGCGTGCGTCCTGGGCGCATTGACCCATCTCCTCGTCATGGTTCCCCTGCGCAACTCGGTTCCCCTGGTCCGGGTGATAGCCACACTCGGTGTGCTGGCGGTCCTCCAGGGCCTCGCACAGGTCCGCTACGGTGGAACCGGCAATGCCCTCGTCGCCGATCCGTTCCTGCCGCAGGGAAAGGTGACCTTTCACGACCTGATCGTGCCTTACGACCGGATCATCCTCTTCGGATTCGCCGTCGTGGTCGTCCTGGGTCTCCACTTCTTCAGCCGACACACGACGATCGGGCTGGCGATGACGGCAGCTGCAGAGAACGAGATCGGCGCAGCCAGCGTCGGCTGGTCTCCCAACCTCCTCGCCCTGTTCACGTGGACGGTCGGTGCGGGACTTGCGGGCTTCGCCGGGGTCATGATCGTCCCCTTGATCGGCCTGCAGGTGCCGACGCTGACATTGATCGTCATCGCGGCGATGGCTGCGGCGCTCTTCGCCAGCTTCGAATCCTTTCCCAAGACTCTCGTGGCATCGATGGCGATCGGCATTCTCCAGTCGTGGATCCTGCTCTACGGGACCAATGCCCACTGGGCAGGCGTTGGTGATGCTGTCCCGTTCCTGGGGATCCTGGCGGTGATGTTGGTGCGGGGGAGTGCTCTACCGCTGCGGGGCCACATCGTCGAACAGCTGCCGAAGGTTGGATCCGGGCGGGTTCGTCTCGGCTACCTGATACCCATCGTGGTCGTCCTCGGGCTGCTCATGATTTGGGTATTCTCCCTCGATCTCACGACGGCGATCGCGGTGCAGAGCATCGCCGGAATCGTCCTTCTCTCGGTGGTGGTTCTCACTGGTTACGCGGGGCAGCTCTCGCTCGCGCAGATGGGCCTGGCCGGCATCGGCGCCTACTTCGCAGGGCGTCTCGTCTCCGTGACGGGGGCGCCATTCCTGCTCGCCCTCATCGTCGGCGTGCTCGGCGCCGTCGTGGTGGGCCTGCTCTTCGCGCTACCCGCGCTGCGTACGCGAGGGGTCAATCTTGCCGTCGTCACTCTCGGCCTGGGGGTTGCGGTGCAGTCGGTGCTCTTCGAGAACGGCCTCTACACAGGTGGCTCGAAGGGGACCAACGTCGGTGCCGCACACCTCTTCGGCATCAACTTGGACCCGGTCGCCCACCCGCAGCGCTATGCCGTGTTCTGCCTGGTTTCCTTTGCCCTCGCGGGAGTCCTGGTCGCAGCCTTGAGGCGGAGCACCATCGGAAGGCAGCTCATTTCGATCCGCACCAATGAGCGTGCGGCAGCCTCGATCGGGATCAGCGTCTTCCGGACAAAACTGCTTGCCTTCGGCATCTCCTCGGGCATTGCTGGACTCGGCGGCATCCTGCTGGCGTTCAACGGTCACTACATCACCTATTCGACGGGATTCGATGCGCTGACATCGATCAACCAGGTTGGGAATGCGGTCGTCGGTGGCCTCGGCTACGCGAGCGGTCCCTTGGTCGGTTCGACCCTCCAGGCGGGTGGCATCGGCTCCTACGTGCTCAATCACTTCGGCTCACTCGATCCGTGGCTAACGGTGATCGGCGGCGTCTCCCTGATCCTGATGTTGCTGGGCAATGCCAATGGGGCGGTGGCGAACCTCACCGACATGACTGCGTCGTTGGTTGCCAGGTTCCGCGGGCGGGAGCCGGCCGAGGTCCGTGCCGGCGAGAAGACCTCGGCGCCGAGCCGGACGATTCCGGAGCCCTCGGTCGACAAGCCTTCACTCGCGCTGGTGGCGCGCGACGTGACGGTTCGCTACGGCGGTGTCACGGCAGTCGACTCCGTGGGCCTCGAGGTGCGCTCGGGTGAAGTGGTGGGACTGATCGGTCCGAACGGTGCGGGCAAGACGACGATGATCGACGCGTTGACGGGCTTCGTAGCAGCAGACATGGCAGAGCTCCGCCTCGGCGACACCGACCTCCGTAGGACACCCGCCCATCGTCGTGCACGACTCGGTCTCACACGCTCCTTCCAATCCCTGGAACTGCTCGAAGATCTCACCGTCGCGGACAACCTGATGGCTGCCGCCGAGCGTCACCAGGGACTGCGCGGCGTTCTTGAAAGCGTGCTGGGACGGCGCCGGTCGCTGCCGGTCCGTGTGCAGGAGATCGTCGACCAGATGGGGCTGGGCGACTGCCTGCACCTGGTCCCCGGAGAGCTTCCGTACGGCCGCCGCCGGCTCGTGGCCATCGCGCGTGCCGCTGCGGCGAGTCCGACGATCCTCCTCCTCGATGAGCCCGCCGCCGGTCTGGATGACACGGAGACCCGCGAGCTGGCGACCGTGATCAGATCGCTGGCCGAGGAGCAGGGTCTGGGCGTCCTGCTCGTGGAGCATGACATGAGCCTGGTGATGGACGTCTGCGACCAACTCGTGGTACTCAACTTCGGCCAGAAGATCGCCGAGGGAAGCCCCGCCGAAGTGCAGCAGCTCCGTGTGGTTCGCGAGGCATACCTCGGCGACATGGAAGACGAGGAAGAGGCGGATTGCGATGACCGAACGGTCGCATCCGCAGGGAGCTGAGCGAGGGGTGCTTCGATGAGTCGTGGCGCTGGTGGCCGTCCCCGCGCCCCGGACGCTGATGACCGGATCCTGACAGCGGCGTACGAGCTCTATGCGGAGAAGGGCTGGCGCGGCTTCTCGATCGGGGAGATCTGCCGACGGTCGGGATCCGGCAAGTCGGGCATCTACCTGCGCTGGTCGGGCCGCGCCAACCTCGTGGTGGCAGCCATTGCATCCCGTGAACTCGACTGGGCCTCGTGCGACACCGGAGACATTCGCAGTGACCTGCTCGCGCTCGCGCGCCTCGAGTATCTCGCCCAGACCTCGGGACACTACGCGGTCCTGGCGCGGTTGAAGACGGATGCTGCGACCTACCCGGAGTTGGCTGAGCTCACGGAGTCCGAGCTGTACCGCGCGCCGGTCCGGCATGTACGCGGAATCGTCAAGCGTGCCATCGAGCGTGGCCAGCTGCCCCGGCGAACCTCCACTGCGCTCATCTCGGATCTCGTTATCGGTGCCGTCATGAACCGTGCGATGGCCACACCGACGAACCTGCGGGCCGAGGTGAAAGCGAGGACCGAGGAGTACCTGAACCAGCTCGTCGATCTCGTCATAGCCGGCGCATGGCGTCTGGCTCAGGACTCAGACGAGGAAGCGGCCCACACCTTGACCCTTAGCCAGTGAAGGGAAGTTCTTTCGTGCAGAAGGCACCAGACGTGGTTCGGAACGAGGCGGTTCTCACCGAAAGGCGCGAGGCGGTGATGTTGGTGACGATCAACAGGCCCGAAGCGCGCAACGCCGTGAATCTGGCCGTGTCGCTCGGCGTCGGCCGGGCGTTGGACGAAGCCGATCGAGATCCCGATGTTCGCGCCGTCGTCATCACCGGGCAAGGTGATCTCTCTTTCTGCGCAGGGGCAGACCTCAAGGCAGTCGCGCGTCGCGAGATCGTTGTTCCGGTCGATGGGCCCGAGGCCACGTGGGGTTTTGCCGGCTATGTCTCGCACCCGATCAGCAAGCCCACGATCGCTGCTGTCAAGGGCTTTGCGATGGGTGGCGGAACCGAGATCGCTCTGGCCAGCGACCTCGTCGTTGCGGCGAAGAACGCTGTCTTCGGGCTTCCCGAGGTCAAGCGTGGGCTTTTCGCAGGTGCCGGCGGTGCCTTCCGCCTGGTGCAGCAGATGCCACAGAAGATCGCGATGGAGTTGCTTCTGACCGGTGACAGCATCACGAGCGAGCGCGCTCTCGAACTGGGCTTGGTCAACCGAGTGGTCGACGTCGAGGATGTTGTGGCGACCGCTCTCGATCTTGCGGATCAGATCGCAAGCAATGCGCCACTGTCGGTGCAGGCAACCAAACGAGTTGCTCTGGGGATCGTTGGCGCCGTTGTGCGTGGGGAAGACCCCCGCTGGGCACAGACTGAGCGTGAGGCCCGCACCTTGATGAGCTCTCAGGATGCTCAGGAAGGCCCTCGCGCTTTTGCGGAACATCGCGCCCCGAGGTGGAACGGCCGTTGATCCAGCCGCTGCCGCCAGCCTGGTTTCGAGAATGAGGCCGGGTGAGGTGGACGAGACCACCGCTTCCAGTCCGGTCAGCGCCGCTGTGCGAAGGGCTCGCGCTGATGGTGCGTCATCCGTCGTACGTGAGGCCTATCGTGCGATTGCCGCAGCTGAGTCGTCCGCGGAACTGAATGCATGGGTCAGGCTCTATCGAGGACGAGCTCTTGGCGTGTCAAAGAAGCTGGACGAACTCGACCCGAGTGAACGGCGCCAGCGGCTGCTGTTCGGCCTCCCCGTCGGGGTTAAGGATGTCATAGCGGTCTCCGGATGCCCGCTGACGGCGTCGAGTGACCGCCTGCACGGACGACCACGGAACGAGAGCTCCCTCGTCATGAAACGTCTCGAGCGCGCCGGTGCTGTGGCTGTGGGTCACTGCCACACGCATGAGTTCGCCGCAGGTGCCACGACAGACCAGTGTGCGAATCCCTGGGACGTCGCGAGATCCCCTGGTGGCTCAAGCGGAGGCTCGGCTGTGGCGGTGGCAAGTGGTGCCGTGCCGCTGGCGCTTGGCACCGACACGGCCGGATCTCTCCGGATCCCGGCCGCGCTCTGTGGCATCAGCTCGTTCAAGCCGACGTACGGCCTGGTTCCGAACCAGGGGTCGATCCCACTGGCGGCGTCCTTCGACCACATCGGCCCGATGGCTCGTGAGGTTTCCGACTGTGCACGGGTATTCATGCTCATGTTGAGCGACTCGGATCGACATCGTCTGGGCGGGCGTCGATCGGTGCCGCCTGAGGACCTCTCCGGGATACGAATCGGAATATGTGAGGCGCCCGACCGGACCGGGTTGCTCGACGAAGATGTCGCCACGGGGCTGGTGCGCGCATCCGAGTCGCTCGTGGAGCTCGGGGCGGAGTTGGTCTCGTTCCGCTTCCCGGCCGACCTCCTCGAGGGCTTCGCTGACTTCATGCCCCTGCTGTGCACGGACCTGTGGCGCTACCACCGCACGCTCACGAATGAGCCCGGTAAGTACCAGCCCGACGTGGCTGCGCTAGTGAATGCTGCCGCAGCGGACCATCTGGACGCCGAGAGGTACGCCGAGGCACAGCGGCGCCGGCGGCGGGCGATCGCGCGGTGGGAGGAGGGGATGGCTTCCGCAAATCTCAACGCTGTGCTCGAACCGACCTGTCCGATCACAGCGCCGCTTCGTGCATCACACGGCGACGTGGGCAATCCCGCAGCGGTGTCGCTCGCGGCGCTGACCGCGCTCTGGGACTACACCGGCAGCCCCGTAGTCGCCCTGCCGAGCGGCGTAGGGCCTGACAGCGGTCTTCCGACGGGCGTGAGCCTTGTTGGCACTTGCGACACTGATCTTCAAGTGCTCGATATAGGTGTCGCGTTGCAGACACTCATGCGGCCTCCGACCAGTCCGATCGCACTGAGGGTTGCCGCATCCGCTTGGTGAGACGGCCCTCGGAGCCTGTTCATGGCTTGAAAGTGGATGTCGACCGAGACGCGATGATCGATGGCATGACCGCCGGGATCCGGCCGATGCTCTTCTTAGCCGATGACAATGGCTCCACACCGCTTGGCAGCGAAGGGAGCGTCACTCCCAATTCTGGGTCGCGCGGCCGGCGCCAACACTAAGCGTCGACCTCGACACGCGTCCGGCGAGATCGACCAAGCGTGGTGACAGCGGACAGTCCAAGATCCCTGTAGGCGGACACTTCATCTCCCTCTCCGCGGACAGCTGATCTCCCTTCACGGACTACGGGGCCGGTCGTGTCGGTCCGAAATTGAAGGTCCCTCCGGGGCAACGCTCGAGGTCTCTAACCACGCTCGAGCTGCCTCACCGGAGGGACTGTGAAGAAGTCTGACAGGGAAATCATGGAGATTCTGGAAGCGTTTGATGCCACCGGGTGTGCGCACTCGGCGGCGCTGTTGGCGGGGGTAGACCCCAAGACCGTGCGCCGGTATGTCGCCAAGCGTGATGCTGGTGAGCCGGTCGATGCGCCGGTGCAGCGTCCGAAGTTGATCGACCCGTTCCTGCCGAAGATCGAGGAACTGGTCGAGCAGTCCGAGGGCACGGTCCGTGCCGATGTGCTGCACGAGCGGCTGGCCGCGATGGGATTCACCGGCGACGAGCGGACCACCCGGCGCGCGGTCGCGAACGCCAAGCAGGCCTGGCGCAACGGGCACCGCCGTCAGTACCGGCCCTGGATCACCGAGCCTGGTTTGTGGTTGCAGTTCGACTGGGGCCACGGGCCGGTCGTCTTCGGTCCTGATGGTCGACCACGGCAGACGCTGCTGTTCTGCGCGTGGTTGGCCTGGTCGCGATTCCGGGTCGTCCTGCCGACCTGGGACCGCAAACTCGAGACCCTGCTGACGTGTCTGGACACCACCTTGCGCAGGGTGGGTGGGGCGCCGACGTATGCGTTGACCGACAACGAGAAGACCGTGACGGTCGAGCACATCGCCCGGGTTCCGGTCCGGCATCCGATGATCGTGGCCGCGGGCCGCCACTACGGGCTGACGATCCATACCTGTGTCCCGTTCGACCCTGAGTCCAAGGGTGGGTCCGAAGCCACCGTGCGGATCGCGAAGGCAGACCTGGTCCCGACCAAGGCGAACCTGCTGACCGGCTACAACTCGTTCGCCGAACTGGACGAGGCGTGTGAGGCGTTCTGCGTCAAGGTCAACAACCGGATCCACCGTGAGACCGCACGCATCCCGGCCGAGGCGCTGGTCATCGAGCAGGCACGGTTGCATCCGATACCGGTGGCACCATTCACCGCAGCGCTCGGTGAGACCCGCATGGTCAACACCGACCAGACAATTCGGTTCGGGTCGGTGCGCTACTCCACCCCGTCGGGCCTGGTGGGTCGTGAGGTCTGGGTCCGTGCCGACGGCGACGAGCTCGTCATCACTGCCAACCTCCAGGCAGGGCTCACCGAAGTCGCCCGGCACCGGCTCTCGACGCCGGGGAACCCGCGGATCGACCTGTCCCACTATCCCGACCATCCCCAACAGCCCGACGGGTCCCCGAAGCCACCGCAACCGAAGGGCCGCAGTGACCAGGAGAAAGCGTTCCTCGGGTTGGGACCGGGCGCGCACTCGTGGCTGATCGAAGCCGCCGCCGTGGGTGCGCAACGCGTTCGGTCGAAGATGACCGCCGCGCTCGAGCTCGCCGCCCTGGTCGGGACCGGACCCGTCGACGCTGCGTTGGGTGTTGCTGCCGCAGCCGGCCGGTTCGCCGAGGGCGACCTCCTCGCGATCGTGACCCACCGCGCGAACGGTGCCTCGATCGCCAGCATGGTCGTCGCCGACGACGCTCACTCGGTCCAACCCGGCACCAGCGGCTGGGCAACCTTCGGTGCCCGCCCAGAGGGTCTAGAAGAGGAACAGTGATGACCACGCCGACCACGCGAGGTCCCCAGTCGACCGCCCTCAGCACCCAGTCGGCCTCGGCGCCGGAGCTGCCCGAGGAACTCCTCGCGGTCTTGAAACGGATGCGGTTGCCCTACCTTCGCAACGTCGCACCCGAAGTGTTGGCCACCGCACGGGCGCAACGCTGGGACCCCGCCGAGGTCCTGCGGGTCCTGATCACCGAGGAGATCCGCGGCCGTGATGACGCCACCAGGAGGATGCGACGCAAAGCCGCCGGCCTGCCCGCCGGGAAGACGTTCGAGTCCTGGCGCGAGACCGACTCCTCCATCCCACCCGGCACCCAGACCGGCCTCGCCACCCTGGAATGGGTCGGCCGGGCCGAGAACCTCGCCGTCGCTGGCCCCAGCGGCACCGGGAAGACGCACTTCGTTGAAGCCCTGGCCCACAAGGTCATCGACGAGGGCATGCGCGTCTCCTGGTTCAGCCTCGAATCGCTGACCACAGCGATCGGTCGCGCGAGCGTCGATGGATCCGTCGCCAAGACCATCGCCCGGATCACCAGGGCCGAGCTCATCGTGATTGATGACATCGGCATGCTCCCCGCTGGCCAAGCAGCCGGCGAGGCGTTCTACCGCGTCGTCGACGCTGCCTACGAACGCCGCTCCATCGCCGTCACCAGCAACCTGCACCCCTCCGGGTTCGACACGATCATGCCCAAGACTCTGGCCACAGCCACCGTCGACAGGCTGCTCCACCACGCACACGTCGTGCTCACCGAGGGCACCTCACTGCGCCTCTCCGAAGCCACCGCCGGACGAGGAGTGGTGCCTCTGACCTAACCAACGCAGGGAGATCAGTTGTCCGTGGACAGGGATATCAACTGTCCGCCAGCAAGGAGATCACCTGACCGCCCACAGGGAAGTCCCGCTGTCCGTTGACACGTGGAAAGTGCGTCGTCCGGTTCGAGACGGGTAACCTCACCCCGGTCCTGTCGAGGCTTCTCTCCACGTGATTGGCTCGTATGCTACGACGCCGGCTATCGCGCCCCGCCGACCGAATTGGGTCGTCTGGTCGAGCACGGCAACAGCCGGTGGAACTCGTCCGTCGGGATGAATGCGTGGTGAAGTTTGCCGCAACAGCAAAGCCTCAGGTGAGGGACCTGCAGGCGCCCTTCTGTAATCCCACGGAAGGATCAGGTTCCCTGCGGTCGTGGCCCTTCACGTCGTAGCTGGGTGTGCCGGGGCCGAGTGTGGGTGGGGGCCTTGGCAACATCGTGGACTGCAGTTGAAAGCTCCCGGGTCACCGTTTCACCAGGTAGGTCGAGGTGGGAGGCGAGTCGGGCTGCTTGGCGGCTGATGTCGCTGGGCTGCATGCGGCTGACGACTCTGGCGATGCTCCGGAGGCAGCAGATTCGGGCTTCGGCGTTGTCGTCGATGTCGGGCCAGTTGGCGAGGTGGTCGGTGACGATGCGGTCGGCCAGCGGTGTGACGGTGTTGAGGTGGGCGCGAACTGCAGATGGCTCGTGGGCGCCGAGGATCTCGGCCGGGTCCTTGCTGTCCTGGCGTTTCGGCGCCTGGAGCTTCGAGGGCGTCTCGCGCAGCGTGAAGTACGCAGATTGCGCTGCGCGGGCGCCGGAGGCGTCGTGGTCGAGGGCAATCACGATTGTTCCGGGTGAGGATGCGGCAAGCTGGCGCGCGTGGCCGGGGGTGAATGCGGTGCCGCACAGGGCGAGCGGAGCGAACACGGGTGGGCCGTCGCTGTTGGCGGCGTCGACGGCGAGCGCGTCCAGGGGGCCTTCGACCAGGACCGGTGTCGCACCTTCACGGATCCGCGATGCCGTTTCACCGAGGCCGAACAGCGATGTGGCCTTGTCGTAGATGGCGGTGCGGGGGGTGTTGAGGTAGCGGGGCACGGTCTGGTCGGCGCCGGGTGCGGCGCGGCCGGTGAAGCCGATGAGGTGTCCTTCGGTGTCGCGGATGCCGAAGGTGACGCGGTTGCGGAACCGGTCGATGAGGCTGCCGCGTCGGCTTGTGGTGACCAGGCCTGCGGCGAGCATGGTCTCGTCGGTGTAGCCGAGATCGGCGAGGTGGTCGTGCAGGCCGGTCCAGGACGCGGGGGCGTGCCCGACGGTCCAGATGGTGTCATCGAGGAGGTGGGCGAAGCCGCGTCCGGCCAGGTAGTCCCTCGGTCCGGTGGCCTCGGGGCCGAGTAGGTGGCGGCGGAAGTAGGTGGCGGCGTCCTCGTTGGCTGCGAAGAGAACCTCGGGGGAGTGGGGCGTCGTGTTCATCGGCTCGCGCTCCGGTGGACCTCCAGGCGAGGTGCCTCGCGTGCCGCAGAGGTGACTGCGGGTCGGTCGCGTTCGGGCTGGGGGGCGATGTCGCGCAGGGCTCGGACTACGTGGCGAGATGTGCTGGCTGCGAGGGTGAAGCCGCTGACCAGTGCTTCTTCTTGGGCGGGGGTGATCGGGCGCCATTCGTGGCGGAGCTGGCAGGGGACCCGTTGCGGGCTCTCCAGCGAGCCTGCGCGGCTGAGCGCGCGGACGATGGTGCTGGCCTCGGTGGCGAATCGGGGAAGGGCCGCGGTGAGGGCGATGCGCACGGGTGGCGTGAGTGTCGCGGGGTCGCGGAGGCGTTGGATCGCGTCCGCGTAGGCCCGTGGTGCTTTGGTGACGCCCTGGATGGTCTTGGTCAGGCCGGTGCCGGCGGAGGCCCAGGCGGCACGTGCGGCGTCGAGCTGGTCTTCGAGGTGGGCTCGCCGCACGCGGTCCAGCCCGGAGCCGGGCTCGTCCAGGGTTGTCGGGAGCTCAGCGAGGATGCTGGTGCCCAGCTGGGTCAGGTCGCGGAGGCTGGCCGGGCTCGCGCCGACCTGTGCGTGTGCTTGGGAGAAGGAGATCTGCCGGAGCAGTCGCAGCGCATCCGTCGAGTTCTCGAAGGAGGCCGAGCACGGGCCGGGGCTGAGGCGCTGGGCGATCCCGAGCTCGTCGATCCCGAAGGGCCCAAGGCTGGTGGCGATGTCGCGCAGCTCCCACATGGCTGCGCCGCCGTAGAGCCGGATGGCCTGGTGTGCTCCGTGGATCCGCTTGTGGAACCCGCGGTCGACGGGCCTGTCATCGGTATGCCGCTGGGCCCGGATGGCACTTTGCAGCAGGGCTTCGCCCGCCGGGAGTACGTCGAGGACCAGCTCGGTCAGCGCGCGGCTGGCCTCCAGACCACCGGGGGTGATCAGGACGTCCTCGACATCCGGTGTGCGTGGCTGATTGCGGCGGTCGATGTGGGTGGCGACGATGTCGTGCGCGGCGCCGAGGTGGAGCGCAGCCGAATGCCACATCCGGTCGGCCGACGCGGTCGCCGGCGACATGCCGGGGGACATGATGAGCCGGCGCGCTAGGCGTCGTGTCCCGGGAACTGACTGGCCGCCGACCTCGAGCAGCATCCTCAGATGGATGCCGGCGACATGCAGGAATTGTTCGTAGCCGGCCAGCTCGTCGCGGACGGCCAGGGCGTCGAGGCTGTGTTCGCAGGAGTGCCGGATGGCCTGGTCGACGCGCACATGGGTGCTGTGCATCAGCTGGCCGTAGGTGGCGGTGGTCGGTGTGGGGCCGGTTGAGGGCGCGGGGGAGTACTGCAGCACGAGACCTCCCGAGATCGGTGCGCTGCCTATGGGGCGCTATGGGGTCAGCGAGTCAGCCGCGGTCCGCGATAGGGCTGGGTGGCGGAAGGGGCTCGGACGGGGGCCGGCCGCGCCGCGAGTGGCGGTGCTGTCGGTCTTGGTGGGGCTGGCGGCGAGGCTTCGATCTCGGCCAGGGCGGCCCGGTAGGCGTCCTCGCGTCGGGTGCCCGGCTCGGGCGGCTCACCAAGCGGGCCCTGCTGGGTCGCGGTGACGTCGTACTGCTCGCGGTAGACCGCTGCCAGGGAGCCGAGCTGCTCGGCGCGGTCGCGGATCAGGCCGGCGCGCTCGCGCAGGTAGGGCAGCCAGCCGGGATGGCCGACATCGGGGGCGGGCAGCCAGGGAAGTGGTCGCTGACCGGCGTCACGGTCGGGTGCGCCGAGCGAACGCGGATGGTCCTGAATGCGGGTGGCGAGCACCAGCGCCGGGGAACGGGCGTTGTCGAGGTCTTCGAGGTCGTAGGCCGCGCGCAGCAGTCGCTGCGGTGCCACCCCTCGGCCGGCGGCCTCGGCGAGCACCCGTGCCAGGAAGGGTGCGGCTCGATCGCCCAGGATCCGTGGGCGTTCGGCCTCGGGGAGTGTCTCCACAGCCAGCCGGAGCGCATCGTCGGCCGCAACGGTGCGGGCGTGTTCGTACCGGCTGATCAGGGTGGGCAGGCTCCCAGCAGCGGTGACGGTCCCGGCGATGGTGGCGGTCGCGGAGTCCTCGCCACTGCTGCGGGCGAGCACTGCGTCGAGGACCTCCCGGGCGGTGCGTGGCGGGTCCGGTTCGTCATCGCAGGCCAGGCCCACAGCGTTCTCGGTCGCGACGTAGAGCGCGGTGTGATGCCGGCCGCGGGTGGAGGCCACGTAGAGCGCCTCACGTGTCATCTCGGTGGTCACGAGTGCGTGGGCGGTGTCGGTGGTGGTTCCCTGCACGCGATGGGCCGTGCTCGCGTAGGCAAGTTCGACCGAATCACTGACATAGGCCGCTGGCAGCACCACCGCGTGCCGGTTGGCCAGGTTGCGCACCGTCAGCGCGCCGTCGCGGTGCCGGCGTACGACGCGCCAGCTGTCGCCGTTGTGCACCCACCGGTCTCGGGCGTAGCGCAACAGCCGAGCGTTCTGGCGGGTGATCACCCAGTCCCCGACCCCGGCGGTGTTGCCGTCGCGCAGGCCGACACCCTTCGAGGCCACCTGTCGGGCATCGACCCGCTCCAGGCGAGCACGGGCGTTCAGTGCGGTGACGTCGCTGTTGGTCGAGGCCACCAGCACCGAGGTCCTGCCCGCACGGACGTCGGCGGCCCAGGCGTCGTAGGCCGCCTCCAGCATCGCGTCACGCGCGCCCGAGCGCACCCGGTCACGGTCGAAGTAGAAGTCCAGCGCCTCCCGACATCCGCTGCGCAAGGCCAGCGTCGCGGAGCCCTCATCGGGATCGGTGAACCGGTGCAGATCGCTCAGGTGTGCCGCACCGGCCTCGGCCTCGAGCAGCCTCAGCGCACCACCGGCGTCGACGGCGGCGAGCTGCGCCGGATCACCGAGGAGCCGTACCGCGGCACCGGCCGCCGACGCCACCCCCAGCAGCTCGGCCAACTGCAAGGTGCCGGCCATCCCGGCCTCATCGACCAACAGCACATCCCCGCGGCTGACCCTGAACCAGCCGTCACCCCCCTCGGCGTGGGTGTTCTCATGCAGGAACTTGTGCAGGTTCTCGGCCCGCATCCCGAGCTCGGCGCCCAGCACCGCGGCTGCCCGAGAGCTCGAGGCCAGCGGGATCACCCGGCCCAGGTCCGCGGCACCCCACACCTCGGCGAACGCACGCATCGCGGTCGTCTTGCCGGCGCCCGCGGGTCCGATGCCGACCGCCAGCTGCCTCGAGGTGGCCGCGAACTCCTCGACCAGCGTCCGCTGCCCGGGATCCAGACGGATACCGCAGGAGGACTCATGCATCGCAAGCGCGGCCTCCACGACGACGTCCTCGACGTGCGGCCCGCTCGCAGAGGTCGCCGCGGTCACCAATGCGTCCTCGGCGCTGAGGATCTCGCTGCTGGTGTAGCGCTGGGAGCCGTGCGCCACGAACACGCTTTGGTTGTCACTGGCCCGGACCAGAGCCGGCTCCTCACCGACCAGCTCCGGTTCGGCGATCCGGATCGACAGCCGTGGGCCGCTCGCCTGCTCGACCACGGAGCGCACCGCCTGCTCCCGTGCTTGGGCGTCCGCGAAGCGCAGTGGCCGCAGCGCACGCTCGGTCTCGGCGTAGAGGTTCCAGATCGTCCAGGTCGCTCGCTGGGTCGCGACGCTGCGCACCACCCGCTTCGCCGCGGCGGCGGTGAGCTCGTCGGAGAGCGCGGTGACCGGGTCGTCGCGGTGCACACACTCGGCGGCCAGGTGTTCGAGGCGCCGCCTGCCGACCACCGTGCGGGCCTGGGTGGTCCAGTCGGTGACCTGCTCGGCCAGGCTGCGCCCGACACCCTTGGCCTCACGGGTCTCCAAGGTGGCCTGCTGGGCCAGCCGCAGCTGGGTGGGCCGATTCGGCTCTCGGCCATGAGCGCTGCGGTACTGGCTGCGCAGCTCGGCGTACCGCTGCTCGATCAGGGCACGACGCCGAGAGAAGTGCCCGATCAGGTCAGCCGGCACGCCATCGATCTCGCGAACCGGACGCTTGCCGCCCGCATCGCCGGGACGCTCGACGAACCGGACCCCCAGCCGCCGGGCCATCGCGTCCTCGAACCGAGTGTTGTACCGCTCCGAGGCCGCCACCCCCAGCCCATACAGCCCGCGAGCATCCAGGGAGCGCCACTTGCCGTCCATGCCGCAGACCTTGTTCGCAATCGCGACATGGGTGTGCAGGTCCGGGTCGCCGCTACGCGACTCACGATGGTCGAAGGCCGCGCAGACCAGCCCGCTCGCGTCGATCTGCGCCACGCCCCCGTGGCCGGTGCGGGTGTAGGCCGCATGCTCCTCGAGCCAGCCGATCGTGGAGGCGACCGCCTCGTGGTGAGCGGCCTCGACCTCGGCCCGCACCGCGGGCCCGCCGAGTGCCCACAACACCGACGCGGACTTGACCGGAGTGAACACCAGATCGAACCCGGCCACCGCCCGACGCCCACGTCGCGCCTCGTTGGCCGCCAGCCGGCCCCGCTCGGACTGGGACGGTTCTCGCCCCGCCTGCTCGACGAACTGCGCCACCCGGGCGGCCACCCGATCCGGATACGGCGCCAGCTCGGCGTACGACGGATACCGCGCACCCAGCCGCACCGCCGCCTCGGTTGCGCCCGCCGCGCGCATCGCGTCGGCATCCGGATGCAGTCCGGCACCGAACAGCGCCCGCATCTGCGCCTCGGAGACCTCACCGCCGGCCACGCCCAGCTGTTCGGCGCCCTTGCCCATCCACACGCCCGGCGGGTTGCCGTGCGCCACGTAGTAGTCCGCTAGCGACTGACCAGCCGCACGGGCCCGATCGGCCGAGGCGACCTGGCGGGTCAGGTAGGTGTACCCGTCCCCGGCCGAGAGCTTGTGCAGCGTCATCACGTGGACCACAGGCGTTCGAATCGAAACCACGTGGACGCGAGATCGCCGGATCGTGCGGCCAATTCTGTGACCAAAACGTGCTGGAACCGGCCGCGATGGGTGGGATCGGGCGGGACAGCTGAAGCGCGAAACCGCAGGTCAGGCCGCCAATTCGGGTCGCAGCGGGACAGCCAGAACTGCCTTCGAGCAGGCTCATAACCCAGAGGTCGCAGGTTCAAATCCTGCCCCCGCTACAATGTGATGTCTCAAGACATCCCGGAGGGCCGAACCCAATAGTCGTGGGTTCGGCCCTCCTTCGTTTCTGCCCCCGCTACAAGGTGAAACAGCAGGTCAGAGGCGGCTTTTGGAGAGATCCGGAAGCCGTCTTTGGCGTTGTCGGGAGCGGTTTGGTAGCACTTGGCAGCAAGATCCGCGCCCCTTGGCGCTCGAGTCGCGTAAGCGACCGTGGTCACACGTGGACGGTCGCGTCCGTCGGTGAGCGTGCAGGGACCGACTTCTCGACGCGACCGGCCTCGACCTCTGGGTCAATGACCCTGATCACCGGCGTCATCGCCCGCGATCCCATACCGACTGGAAGCATCGCCGCAGCGGTCAACGGTGCCATCGAGGCATGGGGTCGGGCTAGCGCCTTGGAGCTGTGGGGAAGCCACCGCATCAACGCGGTCAGCCCCACTAGGAGAGGGTGCGTGTGACCGTCACGCTGTCATCGATCACACCGTCGTCCCCATAGTCGACGTCGCTGGTGTAGGTGACTGTCGAGCGTCCGATGTAGTCGTAGCGGGTGGTGGCAGTGGTGGTGCTGCCGCTCGCTGTATCGGTCCACGACTCCAAGCTGATCCGGCCCTTGGTGTCGTAGGTGTAGGCGTAGAACTGGTTGTCGACGAGCTGGCCATCGGCGTCATGCGTGTCTCCCGTGGTGTGCTCCAGCCGGCCCTGGCTGTCGTACTTCGAGATGAGGCGCTGGGTGGCCTCCGGGACCCCGTCGCCATCCGTGTCGAACTCGGCCAGGGTCGACACCTGCCGGCCACGGTTGTCGTAGCCGTACGTCACTGCCTCCAGGTTGGTCGTCCTTCCAGAGGCGGGATCGGTGCTGGTGGTTACCGACCTCAGCAGCCGACCGGCCTGTCCGTAGTCGTTGCGCACGTCTATCTGTCGGTCGTAGACGCCGTCGCCGTCGTCATCGATGCGTGCGTTCAGCAGAGTCAACTGGCCCCGGGGGTCATAGGTCTGCTGCTCATCCTGCATTAGCGTGAGCGCTCCTGGCCCCTGGGCCTGTGACTGGGTCTGCCTGATCAACTGTCCGCGGGAGTCGTAGGCGAGCTTCACGACGTCGTGAAGGAGCACGGCCCCGTGTTCGTCGTGCTGCACCGTGTCCCACTCCAGAACGTTGCCCCGCTGGTCGTAGGTCGTGGTCAGGACGTAGCCCGACCCCGATTCGTTGGAGTTGCTGTAGTCGTACGTCGTGGTGAGGGCCCGGCCCCGGCGGTCGTTGCCGAAGGCGAAGGTGTTGGTGCGGTCGATGACGCCGTCGCCGTTGTCGTCCACTGTCTGCTGTTCGCTGGTTAGGTGGCCCTGCCGGTCGTAGTTGGGCGTGTCGACAGCCGTGGAGGTCGGCCCCGGCCCGTCACCGTCCGAGTCGAAGGTGGACACCGTGTCGATGAGCTGGCCGCGAGCGTCGTACTCGGAGTGACGGTCGCTCCGTTCGGTCACGGTGCCGGCCGCATCGGTGATCACCCGCGACTGACTCACCACGTGCCCCGAGGTGTCGTAGACGGTGGTGACCGTCGCCCGCTGGACCCGTCCGTCCATGGCCTTGACGTCCGTGGTGGTGGTGACCACGGCCCCACGCAGCTCGGCCGGTGAGAGGGTGAGCGCCGCGTAGGGGTCCGGAGTCGCTGACGCTGGCGCCATCGGAACGAGGAGAAGCGCGGCTGGCAGGACCGAGGCGAGGCGCAGCAAATTCCGACGGGCAGCCATGAGTGCTCCTGCTTTCGTGCCCGGCGCGGGTCGCCGGACACCTCCACCGTGGCCCGGAATCATCGGTAAGGGAACGTCGGGCACTACCGGGGTTTGCGCTTCCGGTACCGGGTTTTCCGGCCGACCTCAGTGGGCGCATCGACTCCGGGCCAAACCGAGATGCATTCGGGTCAGCAGTGCATGTTGGTCGTGATCGGATCCCGGCGCGGGTCGCCGCGCACCTCCACGGTGGCGTGGAGACATCGGAAAAGGGAAGGGCAGACACCACCGGTGTTTCCGGTGCCGACACTGGGGTTTTCTTGTGGTGTGACCTGTCCGAGGGGGACCGGTTCGGCGGTTTCCGAGACACGGTGCGCCCAGCGAGGCACAGTGGAAGCGTCTGTCGTCCTGTCACCCCAGGAGCTCCCGTTGCACAGTCCGGTTCGATGTGTGCGCTACCGGGAGGTGAAGGTGATCGAGGGGGCTCTCGCGGCGGTCTCTGGTGGCACCTCGAAACTGGTCCTGGTCGAGGGTGGGATGGGCAGCGGCAAGACGGCGCTTCTAGCGGCGGCGGCCGAGGCGGCGACCAGGCTCGGTCTCCCCGTCATTCATCGGCGCGGAGACGAGTTCGATCTCGGATCGCCCATTGCCGACTTGGAGCCGGAGCTCCATGCACACGACGGGGATGTCGCCATCGTGCTCCTCGTCGACGATGCGCACTGGATCGACTCCCGCTCCCTGCTTCGCCTGCGACGATGGGTTCAGGACGGTCCGGGCCACACCTGTATGGTCATCGCGGTCCGGGCGGCTGAGTTGGTGGGAACCTCCGAACGCGTCATCCACGAGCTGATGGTGACCTCCGACGCCGAGGCGATTGAGCTGGCACCCCTCTGCCATGACTCCGCTGCGTCGCTCATCGCGGGGATCCGTGGGCGCCCGCCGTCATCCGAGGAAGCGCGGGAGTTGTGCACTCGGACGGGAGGCAATCCTTTCCTTCTGGCCGCAGTCGCGCAGGCTGACCACACCAATGCGTGCGCAGAGGTGCCGCGAGAGATCGTCCGCTGGGTGCGCACGGAGCTGACGCGGCAGGGTGATGACGCCGTGGTGCTCGCTCGGGCGGTGGCTGTGTTGGGGATGCATGCCTCGCTTCCCCACGCGGCGCGGGTCGCGCGGCTCTCGATCGAGGCTGCTGCCGAGGCGGCCGATGGTCTTGCGGTGGGCGAGATCCTGGCACCGCCGTCCGCGGTGGGAGATCGGCTCGACTTCGTCGCGTCCGTGGTGCGGGAGGCGGTGCTGGTGGACATGCCGCCGTTCGGCCGAGCCGAGTTGCACCACCGGTCGGCGGAGGTGCTGCACGGCGAGGGCGCACCAGCCGGTGACATCGCGACACATCTTCTGTCCTCGGTCTGCCGTGACGACGCGTGGGCCGCCGAGAGCCTGCTAAGCGCTGGTCGCCAGTGCAACGATGCAGGCGAGCCGACCAGGGCCATCGACCTGCTGCGTCGGGCGCTGGCCGAGCCGCCCCCGTCGGCCCTCACTGCGCAGGTGCTGCTCGAGCTGGGCCGTGCCGAGGCGTTGACCGGATCGGTCGACGCGGTGCAACGGCTGAGCCGGCTCATCGTGGGTGATTTCGACCCGGACATCCGGCGTACGGCGGCACGGTTGCTCGGTTCCTACAACTTCGCCGCCGGGCAGCCGGCGGAGGCCGGCCGGGCGTTCAACCAGGCCGTGGAGGAGGCCGCCGGGGCGGCGCCGGGAGGCCGCGGGGTCGAGATCGACCGGCTGGGGGCACTCTTCTTCGTCACCGAGAACCGTGTCGCCTTTGACCAGGACGTCAGGGCCATCCTGGACTCGGCCCGCGAGCAGGGCTCGGCGCCCGAGCCCGGGCTGCTCGCCATATGGGCGTGCTGCCTGGCCGTTACCCGACAGGATCGGGAAGCAGTGCGCATCGCCGCCGAGCAGGCGATGGCAGCGGGGCCTCTGCACGGCGCCCCTCCCTGGGACTGCGGGTTCTCCTGGGCCGTCGGGTCGCTGGTCTACAGCGATCACCTGTCCCTTGCGCGGCAGGTGATCGACGAGGTGTACGCCGACGTCGGGGAGGAGCCACCGCCGGCGACACTGGGCATGCTGCAGATGTGGCAGGCCATGGTGGCCTACCACGAGGGTCGTCTTCCTGAGGCCGCAGCGTATGCGAGAGCCGCGACGGACCTGGCCCGCGCCACTGGACTGCACATGTGGCTGCCGTGGAGTGCGACCTATGAGGTGCTGTGCGCCATCGAGGCCGACGAGCCCGCGCTGGCGCAGCGGGCACTCGATCTGGCTGTCGATCTCGATGACACCATCCTCGGCGAGGCGTGCCTGCTCTTCGCCCGTGGTCGGCTGCAGCTGGAGTCCGACGATCCGATCCGCGCCCTAGAGACGTTCCGTGCCACCGGCAGGAGTCTCGAGCGCAGCGGTCTCGATGATTGGCCGGAGGTCCCGTGGCGGCTCTGGGCCGCGCTGGCGGCCTCCGAGACGGGCGCTGACGGCGAGGCCGCGGCCCTGGCCGAGACCGAGCTCGCCGCCGCCCGCCGCTCGGGGGCGCCACGCCTGATCGGTGCAGCATTGCGCGCGGCCGGGCTGGTCAAGGGCGGAGGACTGGACCTACTAGAGGAGGCCGTTGCCGTCCTCGAGGAGACCTCGGCCCGGCTCGAACGGGTCCGGGCCCGCTGCGATCTCGGAGCGGCGCTGCGTACGGCAGATCGTGACGCCGAGGCGACCGCCATGCTCATGGAAGCGTTGGAGGAGGCCGAAGCCTGCGGCTCTAGGATCGTGGCTGCCCGGGCCCGCCGCGAGCTGCGTGCGCTCGGGCGGCGCCCTCGTCGGGCGGCCGTCTCGGGCCCGGCCTCCCTCACCTCCGCGGAAGCCAGGGTGGCCACCCTGGCTGCGCAGGGGCTGAGCAACGCGGCGGTCGCCGAGGTGCTGAGTGTCTCGGTACGCACCGTCGAGTGGCACCTGCGCTCGGTCTTCCGCAAGCTCGGCATCCGCGAGCGATCAGCCCTCGGCCCCGTACTGCGCGACTAGGGCGTGCGGAGACACGCATCGCCGACGCAGGTGGACGCGGTGGCGGAGGCATCAACGTGCATCGCCGGCCCTCCACCTCGATCGACCAGCACTCGGGGTCGCTCACCGAAGGCCCGCCACCTGTACCTAGGGCCGGTTTTCGCAACCATCGGGCCGAAGTGCCTCAAGGCCCTGCAATGCACGTGATTTGGTCCCGCTCATCGTCGAATGTGAGGAGCCCGTTCAGCGCGCGGCCGCCGGGCCTTGCCGTTGCTGATCCTGGCGCGCTCGCTGCAGGGCGTCGGACTGGCGTTGGTGCCGGTCGGCATCGCGATCATGCGCGATGACCTGCCACGGGACCGGGGGGCGGGCATGGGGTCAGGTTCGCCGTCTCCGGGATCAACATCGACACCACCGACCCGAGCGTCAGCTATGCCAGCCACCCGGCCGGCTACGCGGTCGACCAACAACATCCACATCGGGTGTACCGCCTCCGACCCTCTCGGAATCCTGGCGGGGTGCACGGGCATCGACGTCGATGCATCCGATCTGCCGCCAGGCACCAACACCTTCAGGACGACGGCCACTGACCGCGCCGACAACACGCGGATGGCCTCGACCAGCTTCACGGTGGAGGTGACCTACGCCAGCCTCTGCACCCTGACCCAACGCTGGGTAGCGAAGGACGGCGTCACTCACTCGCTGTGCAGCAAGCTCGACGGAGCCGAACGAGCCGACGCACGAGGTAATCACAACGCAAGCGCCGGGATCCGCGCCGCCTACCGCCATCAGCTGGACGCTCAGGCCGGCCGAAGCGTGACCCGTCAGCATGCAGACACCCTTGAGAACCTGTCACGGCAGTTGTGATTGACCATCGGCCGCCGAATTGCGGCGGCGGCCTCTTCCTTGCTGGTCGGCTCGACGATCCGAGCCGACACTCTCCGGGAGGCCGCCCCGTCGATCCTAGGAAGGCTCGATATCTCCTGCCAAAGAAGCCCACGCCACGGCACAACGGTTGTCGCCTACTGCGCGACGTCTTGCTGTCCGTGGCCATGAAAAAGTCCCCACTGGTGGCCAGGTTCGGGTCCCCGCTGGTGGCCGGATAGAAGTCCCCACCCTTCGCGTCGTGTCGTAGCCGACGGTGAGGGCCCTGCGTGGTGACGGTGGCGGTGCCAACCAGTCACCGAGCACCACGCAGGGGTCTCCATTGAAGAACGCGAAGGAACGAATGGACGTGATTGCCGCCTACCGAGACGTGGGCACTTACCGGGGAGCGGCCGCGATCTGCGGCACGACCCACAAGACCGTGCGACGGATCATCGAGGCCCACGAGGCCAGCGGTGTGGGCTCGGCGCCGCCGGTGCGGGTCCAGCGGAGCAGGAACTACGAGAGCGTGGCCGAGCTGGTCGCGGAGAAGGTCGCCAAGACTGCTGGGAGGATCAGCGCGAAGCGGCTGCTGCCGACCGCCCGGGCGGCGGGCTATGAAGGGTCGGACCGCAACTTCCGGCGCCTGGTCGCCCAGGCGAAGCGGGAGTGGCGTCAGGGTCAGGTCCGTGCGGGTGGCCGCCGTCCGGCTGTCTGGTCGCCCGGCGAGGTCCTCGCGATCGACTGGGGTGAGAAGGTCCTCGCGGGCCGCAAGGTCCACGTCTTCTGCGCGGTGCTGGCGTGGTCGCGGTTCCGGTTCGTCCGGTTCGCCGCCGATGAGCAGCAGGCCACCACGCTGGCGATGCTGGCGGAGTGCTTCGAGGCCCTCGGCGGCGTCCCGAAGGTCGTGCTCGCCGACCGGATGGCCTGCTTGAAGGGTGGCGTGGTCGCGAACGTTGTCGTCCCGTCGCCGGACTACGTCCGGTTCGCGACCCACTACCGGTTCCGGCCCGACTTCTGTCATGCCGCTGACCCGGAGTCCAAGGGGATCGTGGAGAACCTGGTCGGCTACGCCAAGGACGACCTGCTGGTCCCGCTCGAGCTCGACGACGACCCGTGGGCCGGTGGCCTGGCAGGTCTGAACGAGCGGGCCGTCGCCTGGTGCGATGAGGTCAACGCGGCGGTGCACTCGGAGATCCACGCGGTTCCGGTCCAGCGGCTGGCCACCGAGGTCGAGTTGCTGGGCGAGTTGCCGTCGTTGCGGCTGGAGGTCGGTCCGAAGCCGACCACCCGGAAGGTCGACAAGCTGTCCTGCATCCGGTTCGGCTCGGCCCGCTACTCGGTGCCGAACCGGCTGATCGGCACCGTCGTCACGGTGCTGGTCGACGAACGCGACCGGATCCTGCGGGTGGTCGAGCCGGTCACCGGCGAGGTCCACGCCGAACACGGGCTGGTGGCGCCGGGCGAGGTCAGCATCGAGGATGCTCACTACGACCGGCCACGCCCCACCACGCCGGCCCGGGGAGCACGCGCCAGGACGCCTGCCGAGCGGGAGTTCCTCGCACTGGGAGGAGTCGCGGAGCAGTTCCTGACCGGGGCCGCAGCGGCCGGGGTCACCAAGCTGGGCACCGAGATCGCCGAGGTCCTCACCCTGGGTGCCGCGCACGGCACCGGCCCGCTCCTCGCGGCACTCGAGCGAGCGGTCGCGTTCGGCCGCTGGCGCGCCGACGACGTCCGCTCGATCCTGGCCACCAACGGACATGGCCCCAGGCCCACACCCGCGGGTCAGGCGCTGGTGATGACCCTGCCCACGGTGCCCACCAGGTCGCTGGACGCCTACGCCATCCAGCCGCCGATCGAGGGGCTCGAGGGCGGTGAGGTGTCGTGACCGCGACGACTCCGCCGCCGCTGCCCGCGGACCTGAACGAGGGTCTGAAGCGGTTGAAGATGGCCGCGATGCGCCGACTGGCACCCGAGCTGCTGGTGACCGCGAAGACCCAACGATGGAAGCCCGAGGAGTTCCTCCGCACCCTGGTCGAGGCCGAGATCGCCTCCCGCGACGAGTCCAACGTCCGCACCCGGATGCGACAAGCCGCCTTCCCGGTCGCCAAACGCCTGGAGGACTTCGACGTCGCCGCCTCCTCGATCCCGGCCGCGACGTTCGACTACCTCTCCTCCTTGGAGTGGATCCGCGCTGCGGAGAACGCCTGCCTGATCGGGCCCGCCGGCACCGGGAAGTCCCACACGCTCATCGCCTTGGGGATCGCCGCGGTCGAGGCCGGGCACCGGGTCCGGTACTTCACCGCCGCAGAGCTCGTCGAGACCCTCTACCGAGGGTTGGCCGACAACTCGGTCGGGAAACTCATCGAGAACCTGCTGCGCCATGACCTCGTGCTCGTCGACGAGCTCGGGTTCGCCCCGCTGGACGACACCGGGGCACAGCTGCTGTTCCGCTTCGTCGCGGCCGCCTACGAGCGCCGCTCGCTGGGGATCGCGTCGCACTGGCCGTTTGAGTCCTGGGGACGGTTCCTGCCCGAGCACACCACCGCGGTCAGCATGCTCGACCGGCTCCTGCACCACTGCCACACCGTCGTCACCGACGGCGACTCCTACCGGATGAAACAGGCCCGAGCGAACGGAGGAACACGACTCAAGACCAGCTGAACTCACCGCGAAGGGTGGGGACTTTCAGTTGGCCACCAGCGGGGACCGCAACTTGGCCGTTGACATCTTGCATGCCTACGCGATGACCTGCAGATCCGGCGTAGGTGAACCCAACTGACAGCGGACAGTCCAAGATCCCTGTAGGCGGACACTTCATCTCCCTCTCCGCGGACAGCTGATCTCCCTTCCACGGACTACGGGGCCGGTCGTGTCGGTCCGAAATTGAAGGTCCCTCCGGGGCAACGCTCGAGGTCTCTAACCACGCTCGAGCTGCCTCACCGGAGGGACTGTGAAGAAGTCTGACAGGGAAATCATGGAGATTCTGGAAGCGTTTGATGCCACCGGGTGTGCGCACTCGGCGGCGCTGTTGGCGGGGGTAGACCCCAAGACCGTGCGCCGGTATGTCGCCAAGCGTGATGCTGGTGAGCCGGTCGATGCGCCGGTGCAGCGTCCGAAGTTGATCGACCCGTTCCTGCCGAAGATCGAGGAACTGGTCGAGCAGTCCGAGGGCACGGTCCGTGCCGATGTGCTGCACGAGCGGCTGGCCGCGATGGGATTCACCGGCGACGAGCGGACCACCCGGCGCGCGGTCGCGAACGCCAAGCAGGCCTGGCGCAACGGGCACCGCCGTCAGTACCGGCCCTGGATCACCGAGCCTGGTTTGTGGTTGCAGTTCGACTGGGGCCACGGGCCGGTCGTCTTCGGTCCTGATGGTCGACCACGGCAGACGCTGCTGTTCTGCGCGTGGTTGGCCTGGTCGCGATTCCGGGTCGTCCTGCCGACCTGGGACCGCAAACTCGAGACCCTGCTGACGTGTCTGGACACCACCTTGCGCAGGGTGGGTGGGGCGCCGACGTATGCGTTGACCGACAACGAGAAGACCGTGACGGTCGAGCACATCGCCCGGGTTCCGGTCCGGCATCCGATGATCGTGGCCGCGGGCCGCCACTACGGGCTGACGATCCATACCTGTGTCCCGTTCGACCCTGAGTCCAAGGGTGGGTCCGAAGCCACCGTGCGGATCGCGAAGGCAGACCTGGTCCCGACCAAGGCGAACCTGCTGACCGGCTACAACTCGTTCGCCGAACTGGACGAGGCGTGTGAGGCGTTCTGCGTCAAGGTCAACAACCGGATCCACCGTGAGACCGCACGCATCCCGGCCGAGGCGCTGGTCATCGAGCAGGCACGGTTGCATCCGATACCGGTGGCACCATTCACCGCAGCGCTCGGTGAGACCCGCATGGTCAACACCGACCAGACAATTCGGTTCGGGTCGGTGCGCTACTCCACCCCGTCGGGCCTGGTGGGTCGTGAGGTCTGGGTCCGTGCCGACGGCGACGAGCTCGTCATCACTGCCAACCTCCAGGCAGGGCTCACCGAAGTCGCCCGGCACCGGCTCTCGACGCCGGGGAACCCGCGGATCGACCTGTCCCACTATCCCGACCATCCCCAACAGCCCGACGGGTCCCCGAAGCCACCGCAGCCGAAGGGCCGCAGTGACCAGGAGAAAGCGTTCCTCGGGTTGGGACCGGGCGCGCACTCGTGGCTGATCGAAGCTGCAGCCGTGGGTGCGCAACGCGTTCGGTCGAAGATGACCGCCGCGCTCGAGCTCGCCGCCCTGGTCGGGACCGGACCGGTCGACGCTGCGTTGGGTGTTGCTGCCGCAGCCGGCCGGTTCGCCGAGGGCGACCTCCTCGCGATCGTGACCCACCGCGCGAACGGTGCCTCGATCGCCAGCATGGTCGTCGCCGACGACGCTCACTCGGTCCAACCCGGCACCAGCGGCTGGGCAACCTTCGGTGCCCGCCCAGAGGGTCTAGAAGAGGAACAGTGATGACCACGCCGACCACGCGAGGTCCCCAGTCGACCGCCCTCAGCACCCAGTCGGCCTCGGCGCCGGAGCTGCCCGAGGAACTCCTCGCGGTCTTGAAACGGATGCGGTTGCCCTACCTTCGCAACGTCGCACCCGAAGTGTTGGCCACCGCACGGGCGCAACGCTGGGACCCCGCCGAGGTCCTGCGGGTCCTGATCACCGAGGAGATCCGCGGCCGTGATGACGCCACCAGGAGGATGCGACGCAAAGCCGCCGGCCTGCCCGCCGGGAAGACGTTCGAGTCCTGGCGCGAGACCGACTCCTCCATCCCACCCGGCACCCAGACCGGCCTCGCCACCCTGGAATGGGTCGGCCGGGCCGAGAACCTCGCCGTCGCTGGCCCCAGCGGCACCGGGAAGACGCACTTCGTTGAAGCCCTGGCCCACAAGGTCATCGACGAGGGCATGCGCGTCTCCTGGTTCAGCCTCGAATCGCTGACCACAGCGATCGGTCGCGCGAGCGTCGATGGATCCGTCGCCAAGACCATCGCCCGGATCACCAGGGCCGAGCTCATCGTGATTGATGACATCGGCATGCTCCCCGCTGGCCAAGCAGCCGGCGAGGCGTTCTACCGCGTCGTCGACGCTGCCTACGAACGCCGCTCCATCGCCGTCACCAGCAACCTGCACCCCTCCGGGTTCGACACGATCATGCCCAAGACTCTGGCCACAGCCACCGTCGACAGGCTGCTCCACCACGCACACGTCGTGCTCACCGAGGGCACCTCACTGCGCCTCTCCGAAGCCACCGCCGGACGAGGAGTGGTGCCTCTGACCTAACCAACGCAGGGAGATCAGTTGTCCGTGGACAGGGATATCAACTGTCCGCCAGCAAGGAGATCACCTGACCGCCCACAGGGAAGTCCCGCTGTCCGTTGACACCCAACGCACGTGCCTTGCGGCTCACGGCCGCGTCGTTCAGTGCAGTGGCTGCAATGTCCGCCCGTGACTCTGTTGGGGTCGTGCATGCCGCCGCCGCACTTCTGTCCTCCAGCCTTCGTTTGGCGCGTGACTGACCGGATCAGGTCTGCCTGACGACGCACTCGGCAGCGAGGGCCCCGACGGTCAATGCAGCAGACCCTGTCCCGGAAGTCGGTAAGGCCCCGTGCCGTCTCCGAGAGTTGAGCCGACAGCTGGCCGAGCGTTAGATGCACGATAAGTGCACTATCATGCACTTATGGACGAGAGTACGGCTTCGCTGGCGTCCGCTATCGGCGGTCGCGTGCGCCACGAACGGCAGTCGCGACGGTGGACGCTTGACCAGCTGGCCGAGGTGGCAGGGGTGAGCCGTCGGATGCTGGTGAATGTCGAGCAGGGTACGGCCAACCCGAGCGTGGGCACGTTGTTGCGCCTCAGCGACGCCCTCGGCGTCGGGCTGCCAGCACTGGTGGAACCTCCGAAGACCGCACAGCTGACGGTGACCCGCAGCGGGGAGGGCGCGGCGCTGTGGACCGGCGATGCCGGCGGCCGTGGCGTGCTGGTGGCTGGCACCCAGCCGCCGGATGTCCTCGAGCTGTGGGACTGGAGCCTTGGGGTCGGGGACGCCCACACAAGCGAGGCTCACCTCGCTGGGACCCGCGAGCTCCTGCAGGTTCACGAAGGCAGGGTCACCGTGAAGGTCGGCGATCAAGCCGCCACACTCAACGCCGGGGACGCTGTCGGCTTCGCCGGGGACGTCGACCACGGGTACGCCAACGCCGGTACGGAGCCGGCCCGATTCTCCTTGACGGTCTTCGAGCCCGGCGTCGGAACCTCACCGAAGTCGAGCAGGTCCGGCAGGGCGGGTGGGAGCGATGCCTGACCTCGGGTCGTTCCTCAAGGGTGCCCACGTCGACCGTTCCGTTTTCGAGTTGCGCCCGGACTATCGCGCCATGCTGCTGGCTGTCGACGGCATCAGACCCGGTGCGGGCGACGAGGACAGCGAGGCCCTGCTCGTCGCCGCGGAGGCGTCGGTGCGTGAGCCGGCCGACCGACCGGTCGAGGAGTTGCCCCACATCGCGTCGTGGCGCGAGGCCTATCGGGCGTTCGGCGCCAAGCCGCAACGCACCCGCAACAGCCTCGAAGCACTGACGCGACGTGCCGGCTCGGAGGCAGGTCTGCCCCGGGTCAACCGGCTCACTGACATCTACAACGCGATCTCAGTCATCCACCAGGTGCCGCTTGGTGGTGAGGACCTGAACCGGTACGTCGGATCACCGCGGCTGATCCGGGCGACCGGTGAAGAGCCGTTCGACACGGTCGCGGACGGAGCCGACGTCGTGGTGCACCCCGAGGCCGGCGAGGTGGTGTGGTGTGACGAGATCGGCGTGACCTGCCGACGCTGGAACTGGCGCCAAGCCACCCGCACCCGGCTCCACGACGGCACCACCGCTGCACTGTTCATCCTCGATGCCCTCGACCCGATGACCGATCAGGACCTCGACGGTGTGGCCGACGACCTGCTCACCAACGTCGCGAGGCTCGGTCCGAACGTGCACTCCGCCCGGCGAGTCATCCGCCCTTGACCAAGCTCCGTCCACCCAGACCCCCCATGAACTCACCCGTACGACGGCGACCAGGAGATCACCGATGATGTGCTGCCAGTTCATCTTCAGGCCGGGAACCTACGACGATGACTTCCACCGGCTCGACGCCCAGATCGACGACTACGCCCGCAGCCTTCCCGGTTTCCAGCGGGTCGAGAAGTGGCTGGCTCCCGAGGACGGCATGGTCAACGCGATGTACTACTTCGCCGACAAGACCGACGTCGCCAAGCTCGCTCGCCTCCCCGCCCATCTCGAGGCCAAGGCCGGGGTTGCCCGCTGGTACGACGGGTACCGCATCGTCATCAGTCAGGTCACCGGCACCTATGGCGACGGCCGACTCCCCGCCGACGAGGGCCGCGTGGACTGAAGATGACCACCAAGCAGACCAGCCGGCCGGACAAGCACGACCCCGGCACCGTCGCCGACAACACCTGGTTCGTCCACGGCGGCAACCGTTGCGACGACACCACCGGCGCCATCCGCACCCCCATCGTGATGGCCAACAGCTACCAGCTCCCCGAAGACCCCACGACTCTCGACGACTCCGACTATGGCGGCCTGGTCTACACCCGCGAGCACGGCGCCAATCAGCTCGGCCTCGAACGCAAGCTCGCTGCGCTCGACCACGGCGAAGCCGCCGCCGTCTTTGGCACTGGCATGGCCGCCCTGCACGCCGCGTTCTTCACCATCCTCAACCCCGGCGACCACGCCATCGTCTCCAACGTCACCTATATGCGCGTGTGGGGTCTGTTCGACTCCCTACTGCCCGCCAAGCTCGGCATCGTCGTCGACTTCGTCAACATCACCGACCTCGACGCCGTCCGCGCAGCAGTTCGTCCGAACACCCGCCTGATCCACACCGAGGTCATCGCCAACCCCGACCTCCGCGTCTCCGACATCGCCGCCCTGGCCGACATCGCCCACGCCGCCGGCGCAACGCTCACCGTCGACGCCACCTTCACCCCGCCGCCCCTGTTCCGGCCCCTCGACCGCGGAGCCGATCTGACATTGCACTCGCTGACCAAGTACTACAGCGGTCACGGTGACGCCATGGGCGGCGCCGTCGTCGGCGCCAGCGCGTCGATCGAGGCGATCCGCACGGGCGCGCTGCACCACGTGGGCGGGGCCATCTCGCCGTTCAACGCCTGGCTCATCATGCGCGGCACCATCACCCTGCCGCTGCGCATCGAACGGCACAGTGCCAACGCCCAAGCCATCGCCGAGTTCCTCGCCGCCGACCCGCGCATCGCCCACGTCGCCTACCCCGGCCTGCCCGGCGACCCCCACCACGCCCGCGCCAGCGCCCAGCTCCGCGGGGGCGCCGGGGGCGTCGTGTCCTTCGCCATCGCGGGCCTTCACCAGGACCGCGTCCGGTTCGTCAACGACCTGCGCGTGATCACCTCCGCCGTCTCCCTGGGCCACGACGAAACGCTCGTCGCCTACGAGAACTACGCCGAAGCCCGCGCCTCCGCGTTCGACGCCCCCTTCCGTGACCACGGCCTCATCCGCCTCGCCGTCGGGCTCGAGGCAGCAGACGACCTCATCGCCGATCTAGACGCAGCCCTGACCACGGTTTACGGTCCCGCCGAATAGCTCCACGAAGGTCCATCCAGCCGTGGGACGTGGCCCCCGACAGCGACGCCGCGGGGCGTGGTTCGACTGGCTCGCACCCTCCGACCATGTCGGAGTCCTGGCTGTCGACCACCGCGAGCGAACCCACCCATCGCTGGTCATCGCGACCACGTCACCGCAGTCAGCGCTGACGATCTGCTCCTCCACTGAGCGTGACCGCGGCCCAACCGGTCGAGCGGATCGCCGACTCGCGTGCGGACCCGCGGCGGCGTTCACCGATCTGCGCGCCATGCTCAAACGCGAGGGCCCTCGTAGAGTCCGCCCCTGCAGTGCGACCCCGAGGCGGGCGGCTCCACGCGCGTCGCGACAGCGGGACCCTTCGGATGTACGGCGAGCGCGGCGTTCACACGTGGTTCAAAGCGCGCCAGTCATCCGCGGTGATCGACCACACCTCGGCGTCATGTGAGGGTCCACCAGGAACGGGGACGAAGTTCTTTCGAAGCACACCCTCGAGAGTGAAGCCCAAACGCTTGGCGACAGCGCGGCTGCGTTCGTTATCGAGGAGGTTCGTCCATTGAACCCGAGCCATTCCGCGTTCTCTGAACGCCCAATCGAGAGCATGCCAAGCCGCACGCTTGATCAGGCCCCGGCCCTCGAAGTCCGCGCAGATCCACACGCCGATCTCACAGCGGCGCATCGCAACGCTGAACTCGGGAAACCCCACTATCCCGATCAGACGATCGCCATGCCACAAGCCAGCAAGATGCCGGGCGTCGCTGGCGTGTGCATCGGCGAAGCGCTGCAGGAACGTTCTGGATTCATCGACCGTCCGCACGTGATAGGCAAAGGCCAGTTGCTTGATATGCGTGCGATCTCCGTCGACAGCCGCCAAGAACTGCTCCGCATGCCAGGGCTCGAGTGGCCCGAGTGCAGCCCCACCGCCCAGGTCATAGACGAACACACATCTGCCCCTCTCGCTCAGCTTCACGCGAACTGTGGCACCGTGACAACCATCAGGCAAGAGGCGTTCCCCGGGCCGGATCTGCGCGGACGCCACCTGAACCGACGTGCGTTGTCATGCCGCGAACCGTGAGCGTGCGTCCCTCACCCAAGACGGTCAGGTCGTAGCGAGGCCACGTCGCAGATCCGATGGAGCGCGGCGAGTGGGTCGCGTCGGCCCGCCTCGCCAGCGGCCATGGCTCGGATCAGCATCTCCCGACTGAGCGGGCGCCGGCGTACTCTGGAAGGCACTCCCTCGGATGCGCGAGGGCTCTCGATTGGAGGGCTCCCATGACCGGATTCGGTATCGATCTCGGCACGGCCAACACGGTCGTCTGCGACCAGAGACACGGCGTCGTCCTCGACGAGCCGTCGGTGATGGTCGTGCCCAACGCGCAGGGCCGCTCGAAGCGAGTCCATCCCTTGCTCGTGGGCACAGAGGCACGCGCGCTGATCGGTCGCTGCCCGGTCGGTCTGACCGCCGTACGACCACTACGAGACGGCGTGATCGTGGATCTCGAAGCCGCCCGCGCCTTCGTCGTGGGCGTGCTCGGCAAGCTGTCGATGTCACGACGGATACGCCCTCACGCGGTCATCGGTGTACCGGCAGGCGCCACCGCGCTCGAGCGTCGCGCGTTGCTCGAGGTCGCCGATGAGGCCGGCATCCGACGCGCCGCGCTGGTGCCCGAGCCGATCGCCGGAGCCATGGGCTGCGGCATCGACCCGCTGGAGGCCCGCGCCCACATGGTGGTCGACGTCGGCGGGGGTACGTCGGAGGTGACGAGCTTCTGCTTCGGCGGGATCCTGTCCCATCGCTCCACCCGGGTCGCCGGTGACGAGATGACGCTGGCGCTCTACCACCACCTGCGTACCGAGCATCACCTCCTGGTCGGGGAGCTCACCGCCGAGGCACTCAAGTGCAGCCTCGCGACTGACGACGCGCTCTCGGCGGTGGTGCAGGGCATCGATCTCGCCACCGGCCGGCCCCGGTTGCTGACTCTGGACTCCGCAGAGGTGCTGGAGGCATTGCGGCCCACCGTGGAGACGATCATCGCCGATCTCGGAGGCGCGCTGGAGGACCTACCTCCTCAGGCGGCCGACGACATCTTGGAGGAGGGCATCACGGTCTTCGGCGGCTGCAGTCTGCTGCGCGGCTTCGACAAGCTGCTGGAGTCCTCCTTCGCCTTCCCGGTCAAGATGGCCGAACGGCCGCTGACCTGTGTGGCCGAGGGCGCAGCTCTGTGCCTGGCGAACCCCGCGGTGCACCACGCCTTCGAGAACGCCTTCATCGAGGCCGCCTGAACCTGTCCGGCTCCCGGGGCTCGGCTACCTTCCCGTGCGCAGAATCGCGGCCCGGTGGGCGAAGAAGTACTCCATCGCGGGCAGCACCACCCGGCCGGAGGTGGTGACGCCCTCGCCACCACCACGCACGAAGCCAGTGGCCACAATGTCGGGTCGGTGCAACGGAGCGGCGGCGGTGAACCACGAGTCGGTGCCACCGCTGGGTGCGGCCGGATCCTGCGCCGAGCCGGTCTTTCCGCCGGCGGCGACCGGGAGCGCGGCCAGGATGGATGCCGTGCCACTCGTCGCGGCGGCCCGCATCCCGGCACGGACGAGGCCGAGCTTGTCGGCGAAGGACAGTGGATGCGCGCCCGGCATCGGCAGCCGCGTGAACCCGCTGCCGCTCCGATAGGAGAGGCCGAGGTGCGGCGTCACGAGCGCGCCGGTGGTGACGCCCGCGGTCCACAGGGCGTCCTGCAGGGGAGTGACGTCGAGGTAGCCCTGACCGATCCCGAGGACCACGGTCGAGCCCGGGTACCAGGTGCCGCCGGCCTTCGCCACGCTGCTCGGCGTACCCAGGAAGCCGCTGGACTCCCCGGGCAGGTCGATGCCGGTGGCGGCGCCCACGCCGAGTTGGCGTGCGGTGGTGATGATCGGCTGCGGGCCCATCGCCCAGGCGAGCTGGTAGAAGTACACGTCGTTCGACCACGCCAGCGCCTGCACGAGGTTCTGCGGCGGCAGCACCATCCAGTTGTGGAAGGTGTGATCGCCCAGTGTCCAGGAGCCGCCGGTCGGGATCACCTCCTCCGGTTGGATCGCCGGATGCTTGAGATCCGCCGAGGCGACCACGAGCTTGAAGGTCGAGCCGGGTGGCGCCACCACCTGAGTGACGTGCTCCAGCACCGGGTTGCCCTGCTGTTTCGACAGTGTCGCGAGGGCGCGCTGGTGCACCGGCGGGCCGAACACGTTGTCGTCGTACGACGGCAGGCTGGCCATCGCATAGACCTGACCGTTCTTGGGATTCATCACCACGGCGCCGCCCAGGTCGCCGCGCGGCTGGCCAGGCTCGCCCCTCAGGGCGCTGGCCAGCTGCCGGGTGAGCTCGCGCTGGAGGCCGAGGTCGAGCGTCAGTCGCAGACGACTGCCGGGCACCGGCGGGGTGGAGGGCCCCATCGCGACCGGCCGTCCCGCCGGATCGACGTACACGCACTGCCTGCCGTCCCGACCGCGCAGGATCGGGTCGTAGGTCTCCTCCAATCCGGTTCGGCCGACGATCGCACCGGAGGGCAGGTCAGGCCAGCGCTTGACGTCTGCGGGCGTTGCCACTCCCGTCCAGCCCAGGACCGGACCGAGCAGCGCGCCCTCGGGATACACCCGCCGGGTCGTCGGCGCGAGGAACACGCCAGCCAGATGGGCTGCTCGTACCCGGGCCGCCGTCGCTGGCGGCAGTGTGGCGACGACCACCGTCAGTCCGTGCGCCCGGTGCAGCTGCCGGACGACCGCGGTCCGGCTGCGCGCGGTGAGGGCGGCCAAGGTGCGGACCTGGGCCGATCGCACCAGCGCGGGCACGGCGTCCACCTGCTCCTGGCGTACATCGATGGCAAGCGGGGCGCCGTGCCGGTCGGTGATCTCGCCGCGGGGCGCGGGGATCCGCACGCATCGCATCATCTGGGTCAGGCCCGCGCGCCTGAGCTGGGGGCCGTGATCGGCCTGCAGGTTCCATGCGAAACCGGTCATCGCCATCAGGCAGCCGGTCACCAGCAGCGCGGCCGGGCCGAGCAGCCGGGGCAGCTGAGGCATCTGCCGGTGCCACAGCCGGTGCTTCTCGCCCTCGGCGCGCAGCCCGAGCACCAGTCCCAGGGTGGCGATGTGCACCGCGGCCGCCGTACCTCCGTAGCTGAGCAGCGGGAAGGGAACACCTGCGGTCGGGATCAGCCCAAGGTTTCCCGCGACTGAGACGACCACCTCGATGCCCACCAGCGCCGCAAAGCCCCCGGCGGTCAACCCTGCGGTCCGCGTGCGGGCGTGCCGAGCCGACAGCACGACGCGCCAGATCAGCACTGCCGCAGCCAGCACGGCCACGACGCCCGCGATCATGCCGTGCTGTTCGACCAGGCTGGCGAAGGCGAGGTCGGTCTCGCGGTCGGGCAGGTACTCGGAGACGAGCGCATGCAAGTGTCCGGCTCCGTGGCCGGTCAACCCACCCCAGGCCAGCGCGATGTGCATCTGCAGGATCGCCCAGCCCGGGCCGTTGGCGCTGGTCGACCCGCTGAGGAACGCATGGAGCCGATCCGCCTGGTAGGGACGCAGCAGGTGCTCGCCAAGCGGGGCAGCGAGGGCGGCGACGAGGACAAAGCCGCCGAGCACGCGCAGCGGAATGCGACCGATCACCAGCATCGCCACCGTGACCCCGCAGAGAACGGCCGCAGTCGACAGGTCGGGCTCGTTGACCACGAGCCCGATCGGTATGACTGAGACGACGAGCGCTGCCCCGAGCCGTCGTCGCCAGCCCCGCTCGGTGGCCAGCACCTGGGCCAGCACGAGCAGCATCCCGAGCTTGGCCAGCTCCGAGGGCTGCACGGTCAGCGAGTCGAGGGCGAGCCAGCGCCGCGCGCCGTTGACCGACTCACCCACGGCGACCACGGCCAGCAGCAGCACCACACTGACCAGGTAGCAGCTCCAGCCCAGCCACCGAAGGCCGTCCGCCCGCAGGCGTCGTAGCCAACAGAACAGCGCTACGCCGGCGAGGTCGACTGCGACCTGGTGATAGAGGATCGAACGGTCACCGAGCGACTGGAGGTTGAGCAGACCGAGGCCGACGAGGACGGCAACCGCCAGTACGGCGGGTACGTCGGGTGCTGCCCTCGGCCGGTGCACGAGCCTGTCCAGCCCGGCGTGTGCCCGGGGCGGCCCGCTCAATCCACGCTCGACGCTCAGCACGGGGGCTCACCGCGACCGTCCGCAGTGCGCGGGTCCGGCCGGCACCAGCACCGGCGGTGACTGGGTACGTGCCGGACTCGTCGTCTCGGCGACCAGCGCCAAGGAGTGCGCGTGCGGCAGCGACACGCTCGTCGGGGCGAAGACCCTGGTCCAGCCGGGGTCGGGTGCCATGGTCGTCGCCGGGACCCAGCGGGCAGTACCACGACAACGGTTCACGATGCCGATCCGCCAGCGCACGACCTCGCCGGCGACGGCGGGCTGCAGCAGCACGGTGACCTGGATCGGACACGCCATGCCCGGTGCGCAGGTGGCCAGCTGCTTGACAGTCGTCCCGGTGACCGCGCCGGCCGACGCCGGGGCGAAGGTCCGCAACGGTCGCGGTGTCTTCGCCGCCCTGCGAGGCACGACCGTGGGCTGGGACGGGGTCGGCGAGGGCGGGGTGACCGCTGTCGAGGCGGCCGAGTCGCCACGCAACCGGGCAAGCTGCCCGCCGGGCCCCAGCACGATCGCCGCCGCGACCACGAGCATCAGCGCGGCGAGGGTGACGAGCAGCCTGCGCCGGGTGCGGTGACGCAGCCCCTTCCAGCCGCGGCGGCGCCAGGGCTGGGCGCGCAGCGTGACCATCGGATCGGCCAGGTGTCCCGGTGCGGTCTGGGTCGGGTAGGGCGACCGATGGGGAGGGTCGATGCGGCCGAACGCGCGGACCAGCGCGGACAGCTCGTGGCGAAGCCGCTCGGCGTCGGCGGCGCCGCTGCCCTGCTGGAGAGCGAGGGCCGCGCGCAGTCGATGCGCCGCGGTGGCCGACTCGAACAGCTCCTCCTCGGCGATCCCTTCCAGGGTGCGCAGCAGCAACGCAGCCTCGGCGGGGCGACGTGCCATCCCGCTGCGGGTGTTGCCCAGCAGGAGCTCCGCCACTCCCCGGGCTGCGGCAAGGTCTGCCTCCGGTGAGGACGATGCGGGCGTTGTCTCGGCCGCCCAGTCCACCTCACCATCCCCGGAGACCGTGAGGGTCTCGGCCGAGGGCACCGGCCCGCGGCCGTTGTGCGCGTGCCGGCTGGCCAACAGCCCGAATATCTCGGCGGCCAGGAAGACCGCTTGGTACGGCGTGAGCACTGCCACCCGAAGCAGCTGGCCGAGGCGTACGACGGGCACCGGCGGTCCGGCCGGTTCCTCGGTGAGCCGGGTCTGCTGCACCGGCAGCACGAAACCGTCTGCGAGCCCACCCTGCGGAGGTGGGAGAACCTCGTGCGCCACGCGATCACCAGCCTCAGAAACCGACAACCGAACCAGTCGCCTGGCCGAGAGTGCGCACCAAGGGGCGACCACCTTTCAGTGTGGCGCGGTCGGCCCCGGCAGCCAAGACGTCGCTGCCCGCTGTGGGAGAACTCCGGGTCGGATCGGCCGGCCGGCGGCGATGGTGCTCTCCCTCAGGAGGTGCGGATCGTCAGGGTCTGCGACAGCGTGCCGAGGGCACCCCGCTCGTCATGCAGGACGCTGCTGGTCACGCCGAGGCCGGACGGCCCGAACGAGACGGTGGCGTCGAAGCCGACCCAGCCGGCGACCGGCTCACGGATCAGGTGGGCGGTGAGGTCGAGGTTCGGGAACGCGACCTCGCGCGGGTCGGCGCGCACCGTCATGCCGTTGACGATGTCGAACAGCCCGGTCGCTCGAGCAAGGTTGCTCACCGGCTCGTCATCGACGAGCGGCACGTCCGTATGCGCCCAGATCACCGCCCGACCGGGTTCGGCCTGCTGCCGGCGTACCTCTGCGGAGGCGATGAAGCCGCCGGGCCAGACGGTGGTCGGGTCCCAGGCCGGCAGCCGGTCGGGCGGCGGTACGGCGGCCAGCTGGGTGCCGGCGATGGCGGCGGTGTCGTTGGCGCGCATGAGCCACGCGCGCAGGGTCACCACCGTGCGATGCGCCTGGCTGAGCGTTGCCTCGACCAGCTCGATGCTTCGGCCGGGGCGCAGGACGCGCACGGCGGTGCCGACCTCGGCCATGGCCACGGTGCCCCAGATGTCGAAGGACAGCCGGGCCACGACGAGCCCGTCGTCGCGACGCGCGGCCAGGTCCCGTTCGAGGACGTGGACGAGCAGCCCCAGCGCGGGTGCGATGTGCTGCTCGTCGGGGTTCCATGCCCCGCTGACATGGTCGGTGGGGTGGTAGGTCGCGGGGCCGGTGCGGCGGAAGTAGGCCACGAGAAGCGCTCTCCTGTCAGCGGGTGATGACGGTCGGCAGCGAGCTCAGTGTCCGATCAAGGGACCGGTGGCTGCTCCGGTCATCGTTCCACCCTGGCACGCCGCCTCAGGAGCGACCGCCGGGGGACGCGGGTCCGGCTGGGTCATCGTGGTGGGACGACTGGCCGGCACGCCCGAAGATCACCCGTGTCGCCGCGCGCAGCATGCGGGCATATCCCGGCCACGACCGCGGGGACAGCGCAGGGGAGGTGACCCTGCGGGTGTGGGTGGTTGGCTCCTCGACGCCGGCGAACCGATCCTCGAGCCAGCCGAGCATCGCCGGCATGGCGAGGACCATGAGCGTGATGTGCCCGCTGAGTCGGTCCCGTAGGTAGCTGACCCTTGCGCCACCCTCGACGTACGTGGCGACCAGGGTGTCGATGTCTCGGACGTCGATGATCTGGTCATGGGTGGCCTGGACGACCAGCAGGGGGCACTGCGGGGTCTCGACGCCGAGGCGGAGGTCATCGAAGACCGCGAGGACCTCGGGCTCGGCGAGGACGTCGGCCAGTGGCGACTCGAGGAAGTCGTCGAAGTCGTCGAACGCGTAGCGCACCACGGCGCCGACCGTGGTCATCTGCTGGAGTGCCTCGAGCCTTCGGATGCCGGCCGCGGTGGCATGCCGGCGGAGTGTCTCGGCGAGCCCGGGATAGGCATGCCGGAGCCCCGAGACCACCAGGGCGGGCAGGCCCGCGTTGAGGCCGCCGTTCAACTTGATGAAGGCTTCTGCAGGATCGCCGACAGGTGAGCCGAGCACGGCGCCGACCAGTGGGAGCTCGGCTGCGTAGTGCGGGGCCATCTCCACCGCCCACGCGGATGCCATGCCGCCGCCCGAGTAGCCGAACAGACCGACCGGGGTCGTGGGTCCCAGCCCGAGCGGTGGGAAGGCCATGGCAGCGCGGATCCCGTCGAGGACCCGATAGCCGGGCTCCCGCGGGGCGGCGAAGTACCCGTGTCGGCCCTCGTGGTCGCTCATCGTGACGACGAACCCGCGATCGAGCAGTCCGCCGATCAGCATCAGCTCGAGCTGCGGCAGCGCGCCCCATGCCCGGGCGCCCAGACGCAGGGCATAGGAGGGGAAGCATCGGTCGGACACGGCGTCGATCGCGCACTGGTAGGCGACCAGGCGCTGCGGCCCCGCCGGGTCCTGGGAGTGCGGCACCACCACGGTGGTGACGGCGACCTCGGGTGCATCGTCGAGGTCGGTGCTGCGGTAGGCCAGCTGCCACGCATCGAGGCCACGCTGGGTCACCAGGCCGAGGAAGGCGAGCCGGACCTGCCGGCTGCGGATCACCGTCCCGGGGCTCAGGCTCGCCAGTCCGTCCGGGGCGTCGAAGAACGGGTCCGCCTCCGCGCGCAGCGGGCGTCGGATCGCCCGGTCGTCGCGGTGCGGCGCCGACCATGCGGACGCTGCCTCGGTCACGACGTCCCGCTGCGTGTCGAGAGCCTTCGTTGAGTACGCCGGCCGTGCGCGAGGACGAGTGGCACACCGGCCAGCCCCAGCCGGGGAGCAGCGTCCGCGATCCGCGCCAAGACGCCTCTCCAGGCCGGGACGGCGGTCACCAGGCGTGGCTTGTCGAGCACCCGGCCCACCGCGGTGACGACGTCCTCGGGTTGCAGCAGCTTGCCCGAGAACGACATGGCCGAGGCGGGGTCGGCGAGCTTGTCGTGGAGCATCGGTGTCCAGATGCCGTCCGGGCAGACACAGGAGATGGTGACGTCCTTGATGCCGGCGAGCCGGAGGTCGGCCATGGTGCTCAGGCTGAAGCCCAGCGCTGCGTGCTTGGATGCGGCGTAGACCGCCTCGCCCGCGACCGCTGTCAGCCCGGCCAGGGACACGATGTTGACGATGTGACCTCCGCCCGTCCCACGCATCGCGTCGACGGCAGCGATGGTCCCGTTGATCGTGCCCAGGGCGTTGACCTCGATCATCAGCCGGCGGCTGCGCTCCTCCTGGTCCCACGCGGCGCCGGTCATCAGCACTCCGGCGTTGTTCACCCACACGTCGAGTCGGCCCGCCCGATCCAGGATGGCGTCGCGGGCCTCCTCGACCTGGGCATGGTCCCGGACGTCGACGGCACGTGCTGTGGCGGCATCGCCGAGCTCATTGGCGGTCGCCTCGGCGGTGATGGGGTCGACGTCGGTGACGAGCACCTGGTGTCCGCGCTCGACCAGGAGGGCGGCGATGAGCTTGCCCAGACCGCGCCCGGCACCGGTGACGACGGCGCCCCCACGGGCGGCGGTCAACGTCGGCCGGCCCGGATCGTGCCGTACTCGATCCCGCCGTGGAGGTAGGTCGGCACCACGGGCCAGAACCGCTTCCACGGCACAAGCTCGGTCGACGGCAGGATCTGCAGCCACCGCGGATCGGCCGTGCAGGGGTCCGCGAGGGTCTTCTCCTTGACCATGGAGTCGTACTGGTCCAGCGAGTCCTCGAGGGTGTTGGCGTTCGGGCAGATCTCCCGGCCGAGCTGCTCGTGGTATCTGCGCACCCCGGGGATCTTGGACAGCTCGGGTTGCCAGTTGTCCAGGGAGATGCCGTTCTCCGAGGACACCCAGACACCATCAGGGGTGTTGATCACCAGCGAGTGGTTGCCGTCGGTGTGGCCCGGCGTCCACAGCAGGGCGACGCCCGGCCCGAGCTCGATGTCGCCGTCGAACGTCACGAACTTGTCCGGATCCACCCCGCCGAGCCCGCCCTCGACGTACCACGCCCACTGCATCGGGTGCAGCGACTGGAGCGTCGCCAGCTCCCGGCTGTGGACGAGCATCCGCGCATCGCCGAACAGCGGGGTGCGCGGTGCGGTCTCGCCCTCGATGACCTCGGACGAGCCGAGGATCATCCGGGGGTCCTGCACGTGCAGGTGGTCGAACGTGCAGTAGTCGATGTCGTCGGGGGAGAGGCCGAGCTTCTCGAGCACCGTGTCGGGCTCGTTGAAGTACTTCAGCACGACCTTCTCCATGAGCCTGCCTCCGGGCACCTTCCCGATGAGGGCCTGGAGGTTCCGGTAGAACGGCGCCTCAGCGGATCCGGCCGGCACCGTGGGCTCGAAGACGAGCGTGCGCGGCGTGCCGTTCCAGTCGTCGTACTGCACCACGATCATCCGGTTGATCATCGAGATCAACGGCAGGGTGGGCACCGACACCGCGTCGTGGAAGGCGTAGTTGACCGGGTACGGCGCCGCCGCGATGTCCACCGACCTCACCGCGTCGACCGTGCCCTGCTCCTTGAACCGCGTCTTGTACGCCGCTGCCGCCTCGCGCACGGCCCGCAGCCGGTCGCCTCGGGGCCACACGTCGTGCACGCCGTCGAACTCGGGTATCGATCGGATCCCGAGCTCCGTGAGGTCTGTTCGGGTCCGCTCTGCCTGCTGCACCATGAGTGCGCTCCTCCTTGGGTCTGCCCCGGATCGATACTGCGTGTCGAACGCGGCAGAAACTTGTTTCAGAGCGACAACTCTCCGAATCGCCGGGGACCATGTGCGGTGCGTCGCAGCTCGCGCGGGGCGAGGCCGAACCAGCGGCGTACTGCGTGGCTGAGGGTGGACTGCTCGGTGAAGCCGACCAATGCGGCCACCTGACCCAGGGGCAGGTCGGTCGTGGTCAGGTAGCGGTGCGCGGCGTCGCGGCGTACCTGGTCGAGCACCGCCTCGAACGTGGTGCCCTCCGCCGCGAGCTGGCGTTGCAGCGTCCTCGGGTGGACGGCGAACAGTCGGGCGACGTTGGTGATCGCCGGGCGGGTGGTGCGCAGGCTCTCCGAGAGGGCACCACGTACCCGCGCCGAGGTCTCCCGACCGGGGTCGGTGAAGTTGTCGGAGAGGTACTCCACGGCGAGCCGCCGGATCGCGTCGTTCGCGGTGGCGAACCCGCTGTCGAGAACGCGACGCTCCACCCGAAGGGCTGCGGTGGGACGGCCGAACTTCACGTCGACGCCGAAGAAGTCGGTGTAGCGGGACACCGGCGAGAGCGGCTGGTGCGGGATCTCCACCGTCCGGAGCCCGGTGCGACCGCCGATCATCATCACCGCGATGCGGTGGAAGACGCCGAGCCCGAGCTCGAGGGCCTGCGGGGAGTACGGCGACTCGGTGAGGTCCTTGCGGTAGGTCAGGGCGACGATGCTCCCATGACCCCACGGGTCGGGCTCGACCCCGATGCTGAGCGCGGGACTGTGCACGAAGAGGAAGTGGGACACGCACTCCAGGGCTGCGGCAACCGTCGACGACGCCTCGATCGCCACCGAGAGGGGTCCGAGGATCCCGAGGTCCTGGCGCTCCGCGAGTCGCAGCCCGAGATCAGGGCAGCCGAGCTGCTCGGCCGCGGCGTCGAGCATCTGGTCGTGGGCGGTGATCGACACCAGACCGTCCTCGTCGGCCAGGGCCGCGCGCGGGATCTCGAACGCATCCAGCAGTGCGCGGCCATCGCCGCCGAGGGACTCCACCAGAGACTCGAAGCCGCGCAGGCTCGCCGCACGAATCATCGGCCCCATGACTCAGCAGAGTAGGGGAGCCGTTTCGCCCGGGGTGGCCGCGGACGTCAGGAGCCGGCCGCCCGCTTGACCAGGGCCACCAGCTTCTTCTCCACCGCGGGGGTGATCGCGGTGACGGCGTAGGCCGTGGGCCACATCTCCCCGTCGTCGAGCTGGGCCCACTCGTTGAATCCGACCTCGCTGTAGCGCATCTTGAACTTCGCAGCGTTCTTGAAGAAGACGACGGCCTTGCCGTCCTTCGCGTACGCCGGCATGCCGTACCACGTCTTCGCGGCCAACTCGGGGGCGTGGGTGGTGACGATGGCGTGCAGCCTCTCGGCGATGGCACGCTCGTCGTCGGGCATCGCGGCGATCTTCTCGAGCGCGTCGTCCAGGTCGGCCGCCGCCTTCTTGGCCGCGGATCCGCCCCTGCTTGCGGCTGCCTTGAGCTCGGCCGCGCGCTCCTTCATCGCAGCGCGCTCCTCCTCGCTGAACCCCTCCTGCGCCGTGCCCTTCGCCATCGTCAGCCCCTTGTCCATGTCGGTGTGCACCGATCGTAGGCGGGATCGGGGTCGGGGTGCTTCTCCGATCCTGACCGGCTCAGCGGCTCCTCTGGAGCCCGGGACCGGGTCCGCCCCGGACACGGCGTACCGTCCCGGCGTGACACCCGACCTGCTGCCGCTGCTGGCGACCGGCCTCGTCGCCTTCGGGCTCGCAGCGGTGGCGCAGGCGGTCACCGGGTTCGGGTCGGCCCTGGTCTCGGTGCCGCTGCTCACCCTCGTGGTGCACCCGGCCGAGGCGGTCGTGGCGGCCACTCTTCTCGGGCTGGTGCTGGCCGGCTGGGGCGCGAGTCGCGAGCGCGCTCACGCTGACCGGCCCCGAGCGGGACGGCTGGTGCTGACTGGAGCGCTCGGCATTCCGATCGGGCTGGCTCTGCTGCTGGTGCTGGACGAGCGCGTCCTGCAGCTGGTCATCGGCAGCACCGTTCTGGTGCTGGTCGCCCTGCTCGCCGCCGGGCTGCGGATCCGGTCGACGAGCACCACGCTCACCGTCGCCGGACTGACCAGTGGCGCGCTGCTCACCTCGACGGGGATGAACGGCCCGCCGCTGGTGATGGTGCTCAGGGGACTGTCGCCCAGGACGTCCCGGGCCACCCTGCAAGTGGTCTTCTGCGTCCAGGACGCGGTTGCGGTCGTCGGGTTCGGCGTCGTCGGCCGGCTCACCGCACCGACGCTGGCGCTGGCCGCTGCGGGTGCCCTTGCCGTTCCCGTCGGGTGGCGCATCGGGGATGGCCTGTTCCATCGGTTGCCCGCTCGCGCCCTGCACTGGCTCGTCCTCGGCGGTCTCGCGGCGTCGGGGTGCGCCGCCGTGCTCGCGGCCCGCTGACCGAAGGGGTGCCGCCGCGTCGGGGCGGTGACTAGGGTCTGTCCATGGCGTACATGGTCAAGCCCCGCGATCGTGCGCCGGCGGTCACCGAGGTGGTCGTTCCCGACCTGTCCCTGCCCCGCGTGTGCGTGATCGGCGCCGGATCGTCCGGGATCGCCGCGGCCAAGGCGCTCTACCTCGCCCGGGTGCCGTTCGACTGCTTCGAGAAGGGCACCTCGATCGGCGGCAACTGGCTCTACGACAACCCCAACGGGCAGTCTGCCTGCTACGAGACCCTGGAGATCAACACCTCCTGTCCACGGATGGCCTTCTCCGACTTCCCGATGCCCGAGGACTACCCGCCCTACGCCCGGCACGATCAGGTGCAGCGCTACTTCGAGGCGTACGTCGACTACTTCGGCTTCCGGCACACGATCACCTTCGACACGACCGTCGAGTCGGTCAGCCGCAGCGGCGACGGTGGCTGGCTGGTCCGCATCGCTGGGCGTGACGGCACACAGACCCGGCGGTACGACGCCGTCCTGGTCGCCAACGGCCACCACTGGGATGCGCGCTGGCCCGATCCGCCGTACCCCGGATCCTTCGACGGCGAGCAGATCCACGCCCACGACTACCGGTGCGGTGACCAGCTCGCGGGCCGGGACGTGCTGGTCGTCGGAGCGGGCAACTCTGCCATGGACATCGCCGTCGAGGCGTCCTACCGGGCACGGAGCGCGACCCTGTCGATCCGGCGCGGGCAGTGGGTGCTCCGCAAGATGGCGCTGGGCAGGCCGTCGGACCAGGTGGCGCTGCCCGGCTGGATGCCGTGGTGGGTCACCGGGGTGCGGCTCCGGATCGGTGCGTTGCTCTCGGGCAGCCTGACGAAGTACGGCCTGCCGCGGCCCGAGCACAAGCCCGGGCAGTCCCATCCGGTGCAGTCCGACCAGATCAGGTCGCGGATCCGGGCCGGGGCGATCACCGTGCGGCCGGCGATCGAGAGACTCGACGGCGACCGGGTCAGGTTCGTGGACGGCAGCAGCGCGGTTGCCGATCTGATCGTGTGGGCGACCGGCTACCGGGTCAGCTTCCCGTTCCTGGACGCCGGCCTGGTCTCGGCCCGCGACAACGAGCTTCCGCTGTGGAAGCGGACCGTGCATCCGGACCTGCCAGGGCTCTACTTCATCGGCCTGGTGCAGCCCGTGGGTGCGGTGATGCCGCTCGCCGAGGCCCAGGGCGCCTGGATCGCGGAGATGATGACCGGCCGGTACGTCGCACCGCCGGCCGCAGAGATCCGCAAGCAGATGCTGGCCGACCACGAGCGCAACAAGCGGCACTTCTACGCCTCGCCGCGGCACACCATGGAGGTCGACTTCGACCACTACCTGTGGGCCCTCGACCGCGAGCGCAGGCGCGGTCGCAAGCGAGTGTCGTCCGCGCCGTAGCGCGAGGGGACGCTGCCGCGTTGGAGGGGCATGCGGTGCCGACGGTGGTGGACAGGACTGATGGCTGCGGGCGCGATCGTCGCCGTACTGGTCGGGGGTGCGCCACCCGGAACCGCGGCGACCCAGCCCCCGCCACCGCCCTCGCCGACGGCCCCGTGTGACGCGCTCAGCCCGATCGCGATCCCGTGCACGCTGCTCGGCAAGACCGCCGATGCGGTGGCCGCCGAGTGCCGTCGCGCCGGCGTGCCCGACGAGCGCTGCACGGTGCCGCTGGCGCACAAGGTGACCCAGGCAGCGCGGGATGCCTACCTGAAGTCATGGGTGCACCAGGCAGCCGAGTTCCAGTACGCCCTGGGTGGCTCGCTGCCGCTGCGGGACGCCCAGTGGATCGGCACGCACAACTCCTTCAACAGCCCGAGCGACTCGCTGACCCTCTCCCACGAGGACTCCAACCAACAGCTCACGCTGACCCAGCAGCTCGACATCGACGTGCGCGCCCTCGAGCTGGACCTGCACTGGATCCCGCGGCTGGAGCGCCTCGGGCAACGGGCGGTCACGGTCTGTCATGGAGAAAGCCCGAGCGAGGCCGACCTGGGCTGCACGAACGAACCGCTGTTCAGCACGGTGCTGCCGAAGATCGCGGACTGGCTCGATGGGCACAGCGATCAGGTGATCCTGTTGTACCTCGAGGACCAGATGCAGAAGCCTGCGGCGTACGCCTCGACGATCGCGACCCTGGACACGGTCCTGCGGCGGCCGGACGGAAGCAGCATGATCTACCGTCCCGACCCGTCCAAGCGGGCCGCCAACGGCTGCACGCCGCTGCCGCTCGGCGTCTCACGCGACCAGGTCCGCGCCTCCGGAGCCCAGGTGATCCTGGTCGGCTCGTGCGCCCCCGGATGGTCCGCGGACGTCTTCGACTGGAACGCGGACCACGTGGAGAGTGGGTCGACCTCGGCGTACCAGCCCTACCCGGCGTGCGACGCGACGTACGACGCGAGCGTCTACGCCACCAAGCTCGTCCGCTACTTCGAGGACTCCACCCTGGTCGCGAACCTGCTGGACCCGACCCGCCCACCGGCCGACCCGAACGCGCTGACGCCCGCGAAGGTGCAGTCGATGACCGACTGCGGGGTCAACCTCTTCGGCTTCGACCAGCTGCTCCCCGAGGACGGTCGGATCCAGGCCACCGTGTGGAGCTGGGCGCCCGACGAGCCACGCGTCGACGGGGGCGGCTGCACCCTGCAGCGCGCCGACGGTCGATGGGTCGCGGCACCGTGCGCCGACAGGCACCCGGCCGCCTGCCGGTCCGGCAGCACCTGGACGGTCACCGCGCCGGTTCCCTACGCTGCCGCCGCGGCGGCATGCGCCTCCTCCGGCTCGACCTTCGCGCTGCCGCGGTCGGGGGACCAGAACGCAGCGCTGCAGGCCGTCGCCGGGACCAGCGGTGGGGCCAGCCCTGGTGCCGGCGGCGCCTGGCTCCGCTACCGGATCACGTCGTAGGTCAGGCCTGCTGGTCGAGAGCGAACTGCACGTTGCCGTTGTCGTCGAGCCCGGCGTCGAGGACCTTGTCGTCGAGCTGCTGCGCAGCGGTGGTGGTGAGGTAGACGGTGGCGCCGTCCTCCTCGACGACCTGGTCGCCCTCCTGCGGCTGCTCGGCCGGGGTGACCACGAACGAGGGCTGGCCGGCGTCGTCGTCGGCGCTGATCCGCAGCGCGTTGATGTCCTCGGCACCGGGCTGGCTGGTCAGCGTGTTCAGGATCGTACGGGCGTTCTCGGTGAGGGTAAGCATGGATTCCTTCCGTCGAGATGAGTCATCCACCGTTGCTCGCTGGGGCCGAGGAATCAAATCGTGGCGCGCTCGGAAATGCTCGGGCAGGTCAGGCGAGGCCGGGCAGCGCGCGCACCGCGTCGAGCAGGCCCTTGGTGGGCACCGTGCCGTTGCAGACCACCACATTGCACGTCGGACTCGCGAGCAGGTCGCGGCGCAGCACGAACGGGCTCAGATAGTTCATCGGGTCGGCGTCGAGGTCGATCGGGTCGCCCGGGTAGGGGCCGGGGTCCGGTACGTCGACGTCCTCGACCGCGCTCATCAGGGTGCGGAAGAAGGTGTACTGCATGTCGCCCGGTGTGGCCCCCAACAGGATCGACGGGTCCGGGGAACGGTCGCCGAAGTAGCCGGTCGTCGTGACCGTCATGTGCAGGCTCGGGATCATCACGTTGAGCTGGCCGCCGGTGCCGTTCATCTCGTAGGCGTCCGACGGTGCGGTCGGGATCATCCGGCGGTGCACGGTCTGTGCCGCCGGGATGTTCGCGCCGGTGCACGACGTACCGGCGTTGGTCCAGAACAGCAGGCCGTAGCAGCCGTTGGTCGCAGTGGCCCGGCCGACCTCGTCGACGTACGCAGCGGGCACCACCTGGCGACCGTTCCAGCGGCCGCCGTCCTGCATCAGCAGGCCGAGCCGGGCGAGCTGGGTGGGGGTGAGGAACAGGTTCGAATAGCCGTACGGCGTGCCGGAGCGGTCCTCCAGCCACAGGTAGCTGCCTCGCGTGATCCCGATCGGCCCGAACAGCTCGCGCTGCGCGTAGGTGGCCAGGTTCTCGCCGACGGCCCGCTGGACGACGTAGGCCAGCAGCGCCGGCCCGAGCTGGCTGTACTCGAAGTGGGTGCCTGGAGCGTGCTTGATCGGCTGGGCGAGCGCCTCCTGCGGCAGGCTCGGGTCGAGGCCGGTGGTCGCGGCCTCGGCGAGGATCGACTCGTCGATCCCCGAGGTCTGGGTGAGCAGCTGGCGCACGGTGATCGCACGGTGGGCGCGGTCGCCCCACCCGGGCCCGGTCGGCAGGTAGCGGCCGATCGGGGCGTCGAGGGTGAGCCTGCCCTGCCCGATCGCGATCCCGGTGAGCATCGACGTGACCGATTTCGTCACGCTCCACAGGTTGTTGTGCGCCGTGCCGGTCAGGGCATCGAGCGGGTCGGCCGCCACCAGGCAGTCGTTGCGGAAGACCTGCACCGACAGCCGCATCCGGACGCTCAGCTGGTCCACCGCGGCCGTGACCCGGGCCCCGTCGAGGCGCTCCTGGGCCGGTGTCGCGGTCGTGAACGGCCGACCGGCGGCGGGCAGCCGGCAGTGCTTCACGACAGGAGCTGGTGCCGCCGTCGCGGTCGGGCCCATGAGCGCCGCCGCGCCGACGATCGCAACGGTGGCAAGCCGGGTGATGCGGCGGATCATCAGACCTCCGGGTGGGCGCTGGCTGCACGTGCCACCGCCAACGACCGATCCGGAGGGCGTGTTACGGCGACGGGGACCGGCGCCCCCGCGCCCGCGCCGCCAACGCGGAGAGCGCGGCCGGGAAGATCTCTGCGGGCGGGGTGACCAGGCCGGCGCCGACCTGGCCGGTGCCGGCGACCTTGCCGGCCATGCCAGTGTTGATCTGCGGCAGGATCCCGGTGCGGCAGACGAGCGAGACGTCGATGCCGGTCGGTGCGCCGCGGAAGTCGAGGACCGGGATCTGCCACCGGGGGTTCTCGGCGAGGGTGATCTCGTGCATCCGCCTGGTGGTGGCCAGCGCGTCGGGCACGGTGCCGCCGACGAAGCGCACGATGGCCGGCGCGGCGGCCATCGAGAACCCGCCGATGCCCGCGGTCTCGGTGATCGCCGAGTCGCCGATGTCAGGGTTCGCGTCGGCAGGACCGAAGTCCCCGAGGTAGAGCCCGTCGGCAACCTGGGCGGGGCCGGTGAACCACGCGTCGCCGGTGCCGGCCACCTGGATGCCGAAGTCGGTGCCGTTGCGCGACATCGCCACGACCATGGTGGAGCCGTCGATGCCACGGGCAGCGTCCAGGGCCAGCTTGCACGCGGGCATCGCGATGTTGAGGAAGAAGTGGTCGTTCCCGCCGATGAACGTGAGCGCCTCCGCGACGTCATCGGCGGAACGCCGGGACCGGGCCATCGCGGGCGACAGGTCGCGCAACAGCATCAGCGTTCCGGCGCGGTTGCGGTTGTGGGCCTCGTCGCCCATCTGCAGCATCTGGGTGAGGATGCCGGTGGCGTCGACAGGACCCGACGCGTCCACCGCTTCGGCCAGCAGCGGGCCGAGCACGTCGCGCATCCAGCCGAGCCGGGTGAGCACCTCTGCGGAGTAGGCGCCGTACCTCAGCACCTTGCCCAGCCCCTCGTTCAGCGAGCAGAAGGTACGGCGCTCCGACGCGGGGTCCTCGAGCACATACATCCACATCGACGGGGAGACGACCCCGGCCATCGGACCCACCGCGCCGCGGTGATGGCATGGCTCGAAGGTGAGCGCGCCGGACGCGAACAGACGCGCTGCGTCCTCCGGGTCCTCCACGATCCCCTCGAAGGCCGCCGCGCCCATCAGTGCACCGCGCATCGGGCCGGACGCGCGGTCCCAGGTCAGCGGCGGGCCCGCGTGCAGGAAGTGACCGCGCTCGAGATCGAGCAGGTCGGCCGCGGGCGCGAGACCGACCAGCATCGCCTGGACGCCCAGCACCCGCTCCACGGCGAGGGCGTTGGCATCCCGGCGCAGTGGGTCGCCCGCGACCTCGGCGAGGTCGTCGGCGGTCCCGGGCATCGGCGGCTGCCAGTCCACCTCGCTCACCGGCACCGCCTGCGACCGGAGGGCGTCGGCGAACAACCCGGCTCCGGCGGTCGTCACCGAGTCAGGCGGTCGGCTGGGCAGGGCCGGGGTCATCGACGCCCTCCGAGGATCGCGACCGCGCGCCGGACGGCCGCGGCGTTGGAGAGGTGCACCTCGGCGCCGGCGGCGGCGAGTGCGGCGGCCTGCCGGGACAGCACCTGTGGATCGCTCTCGGTCCCGACACAGGCGACCACCACGGGCGGCCCGCACGCGGCGATGGCGGGCGCCAGCGCGGCGGCGGGGTCGGCCTCGGCGCCGTGGCCGAGCACGACGTCGAGAAGGACCACGCCGGTGCGCGGATCGGCGGCCGCGCGGGCGAGGTGGTCGAGGCGGACGGTCGGGTCGATCATCGGGTGCGCCCGTCCGCGGGTGAGGCTGTCGTCGCCGAAGTCCACCATCAGGTGGCCGTCAGCGGTCAGGGACGCGTCCAGTGCGAGCTCCGGCTCCAGCGGGATGTTGCTGCGGATCGGGCCGAGTGCCTCGGTGGCGATCAGCATTGCCTCGTCGCAGAGGGTTCCGCCGACGAACAGCCCGCGCAGCAGCGAGCCCGCGGTCTCGGTCGCGGGGTGACCACAGCTCGGCCAGGACGGGACCGGTACGCCGAGCCGGCCCAGCAGGCCCTCCACGGCGCTGGTCAGGTCGGGCTGGCCGGGGCCCAGCAGTGCGAGGTCGATGGGCGTGGCCAAGGAGGCGGCGTACTCCTCCAGCGCAGTGGCGACCTCCGGTGCCGGCGGCTTGGAAACCACCAGCACGCGCTCGATCGCGGGGTCGGAGTCGAGTCGCAGCAACGCCGTACGGGTGGAGATCGCGCCGACCTCTGTCGACAGGTCCCGCCCGCCCACGCCGAGGGCGGCACCGACCCCCACGCCGGCAGCCTCCAGCAGGCACATCACCTGCTGGCAGCCGGTCCCGGACGCGGCGACGATGCCCACGGGGCCGGGCCGGACGGTGTTCGCGAAGCCCAGCCCGACGCCGCCGATCGCAGCGGTGCCGCAGTCCGGGCCCATCACCAGGAGCCCGCGGTCAACGGCCACCTGCTTGAGTGCCACCTCCTGCTCGAGGGACACGTTGTCGCTGAACACCATCACGTCGCAGCCGGCGTCGAGCGCGTCGATTGCCTCCACGAAGGCATGCGCGCCGGGGACGGAGACCAGGGCCAGCACGGCCTGCGTTCCCGATGCCGGGAGGGAGGTCCGGGTGGTGCGGGGTGGCGCCACGGCCGTGCTGCGGTCTGCTCGGCCGGCCCGGGCGGCGGCCAGTGCCGCGTCGACGGCGCCCCGCGCGGCCTCGAGCCCGTCAGGGTCGGCCAGCCGTAGCGCCACGACCAGGTCGTTGGGGGAGCAGTCCGGCACGGCGAACCCCATCGAGCCGAGGACCTCGACGTTGAGCGGGGTCGCCATCGCGACCTGGGCGGCGACGACGCCCGGTGTGGCCGCGACGTCGCGGCTGACCTGCAGCAGGGTGACGGAGTCGGCGTAGGCGCCGGGCCGGATCTCGACGTGGTCCGTGGGGCTGGTCATCCCGCGACTTCCGCACCCGTGGCGACACCCGCGACAGCGAGCCGGCAGCCGAGCAGCAGGCCGGTCCCGGAGGTGTGCCCGACGGCGCGGAGCCCGTCGATCGCGCGGGCGAGGGCGGCCCGGTCGCCCGCCGCGAGCGCCGCGAGGACGATCCGCAGTGGGGGTGGTGCCTCGCCGTCGCAAGCGCAGCGAAGCAGCTCCGCCGACAGTGTGGTGGTACGACGAGCCAGCTGGCCGATCCGACCGGCGACGGACTCGAGGCCAGGATGCCCGACGCACCGGGCCGTCACCAGCCAGCCGGACAGCACGTCGTCACCCAGTGGGGTGAGCCCGCTTCCCCGACCCAGCAGCGAGCCCACCGAGTCCGGGTCGCCGGCGGTCAGCCCGACCAGCGCCTCGGCCGGCAGCTCTGTGGTCCGCACGGGCCCGTCGGCGAGCAGGTCCGCGTGTGCCCGTTCCGCGTCCTCGATCGACCAGGGGATGTCGAGCTCCACGAGCCGGGCAACGACCACGACCAGTCCCGCGACCTGCAGCCGACCGTGCCCGGTGGCGGCCGGGTCGCCCACGCTGACGCGCGCGGCGGTCGCGCCCGCGATGGTCCGGATGCCGCACGGCACGTGCACGGCGTTGCTCGAGAGCAGTCCGATGCACCGGTCCCGGATCTGGACGTAGACAGCGTCGTCGCCGACGTGGATCACCCGCCCGTGCCGGGACGGGCCGGTGAGCTGGTCGCGTACGCGTCGGGTTGCCGCACCCGGCTGCGGCAGGTCAGTCTGGTAGCGGCTGTGCTCGTCCGTCGGTCGCGCCGCGGGAAGGTGCTGTGCCGGACCGCGCCGGACCGGGGCGGCAGGGGCCGGCTGCAGGGCCGTCGATGACCGTGACAGCGGCACGAGTGCCCTCCTCCTACGCCTTCAGGAGACACACGCTAACCATTGGGCTACGGTCAGCCGATGGTGAGGATTGCCAACATCGGCGGGAAGCAGGCACAAGAGTTGATAACCGACGACGCCTACGCTTTGCACGACGGGCTGGCCGAGATGGTGCTCGCCGGCGAGGACGTGGGTCGGATCCTGGCCGAGCTCGCCGACACCCTCGGGGTCGGGGTGGTGCTCACCTCCACCGACGGCCGGGAGCGGGCCGCGGCGCTCGACGACGCCCTGCGCGACCGGCTGGCGAGTGCCCACCTGGTGGACGAGACCGGACGGCTCCGGGTCGAGCGGCTCGGCGAGCCGCGGGCCCTGGGCAAGGGCGAGGCTCGGCTGCTTCCCGTGCGGGCGCCGGGAAACGATCTGGCCCGGATGCTCGCGGTGAGCCCGCGCAGCCCGCTGACGACCGCGGACGTGCGCGCCCTGGAGAGGTCGGCGACGGTGGTCGCGCTGTGGATCACCCGTGAGCGGGCGGTCTCGGCGGTGGAGCACAAGTACCGCGGCGACTTCCTGCGTGACGTCCTCCTGGGTCGTGCCGGCGGCGGCGAGTTCGTCCTCGAGCATGCCGCCGACTTCGGCTGGGTGCTCGCCCGACCGATGGTGGTGCTGTCCGCCCAGATCGACCCGCAGCCGCCCGACGAGGAGCCGGCCGGCGAGCAGCAGCGTCGGCAGTGGCAGGAGCGGTTCGCCGCGGCCTGGCGGCAGGTGGTCGCGACGGTGGATCCGACCAGTCCCACCGCGGACTTCAGCTCGGAGGTGGTGGCGGTGCTCCCGGCCGGCGGCGCCGACGCGGACAGCGTGGTGCGCCGGGTGGTGCACGACGTAGCCGGCGACAAGGGCGGCGGCCGACGGTCGTTCTCGGTCGGGGTGAGCCGGGTGGTCGACGGCGTGGGCGGCTATCCCGAGGCCTACGCCCAGGCACGCCGCGCGGTCGACGTCGGACGCCGGGTACACGGGCACGGCTCGACCACGTGGTTCGACCAGCTGGGTCTGCACCGGCTGCTGGCGATGGTGCCCGACACCAGCGAGCTGGAGGCGTTCGTGACCGACGTGCTCGGCGACCTTGCCGGCGACACCGAGGAGGCCGCGACGCTGCGACACACGCTGCAGGTGCTGCTGGACACGAACTTCAACGTCGCCGAGGCCTCCCGGACCCAGTTCTTCCACTACAACACGATGCGTTACCGGGTCGGCAAGCTCGAGCGGCTCCTCGGCCCGCTCGGGACCGACCCCAACCTGCGCCTCGACGTCGCGGTCGCCCTCAAGGCACTTGAGGTGACCGGGCCGCGCGGCTGACGGCGCGCAGACAACCCTTGCCAGCCCTCCTCGGCATCCTTAGGCACCTCTCGCCGTCGTACCGCTGTGAGCGGCGTCACTATCTTGAGGCCACCTCGGGCACATGGACGCGTGTGACCAGACGCAGGGAGGACCCGCAATGTCAGGGATGTTCAAGTGGGATGTTGTCTACGGAGGCAAGACGCCACCGCCGGGCAAGGCGGTCGGTCCGCATGAGCGGTTGAGCTGGGGCCGCACGATCGGCCTCGGCGCCCAGCACGTGGTCGCGATGTTCGGCGCGACCTTCGTCTTCCCGATCGTGATGGGCCTGGATCCCAACCTGGCCATCCTCTTCTCGGGCATCTGCACGATCCTGTTCCTTCTGGTCGTCAAGGGCCACGTGCCCAGCTACCTGGGCACCAGCGGCTCCTTCGTCGCCGGCGTCACGGCCATCCGGCTCCAAGGCGGTGACTCCGCCGATGTCACCGGCGCGATCCTCGTGTCGGGCCTGGTGCTCGCGCTGGTCGGTGTCCTGGTGCACTTCGCGGGCGCCAACGTGCTGAAGAAGGTCCTGCCGCCGGCCGTGACCGGTGCGGTGGTGATGCTCATCGGCTTCAACCTGGCGCCCGTCGTCGCCAACGTGTACTGGCCCCAGGACCAGTGGATCGCGCTGATGGTGGCCGCGTTCGTCGTCTTCGCGACGGTCCGCTTCCCCGGCTTCTGGGCACGGATCTCGGTCTTCCTGGGCCTGGTGTTCGGCTACCTGATCTCCTGGTTCTCCGATGAGGTGTTCGGCAAGATCACCTCGTTCAGCGCCGCGGCGAACAAGGTCACCACCCACGACCGGATCGACCTCTCCGGGCTGTCCCAGGCCAAGTGGATCGGCCTGCCGTCAATGCATCTCAGGGACGGAGTCCCGGCGGTGCACGGACCCAGCATCTCGCTGACCTTCGTCCTGCTGATCCTGCCGGCGGTGATCGCGCTGATCGCCGAGAACACCGGCCACGTCCGCGCGGTCGCCGAGATGACCGGCGAGGACCTCGACCCCTACATGGGCCGCGCGCTGGCGGCAGACGGCATCGCCACCGCCCTGGCCAGCACCTTCGGCGCATCGCCCACCACGACGTACGCCGAGAACATCGGAGTGATGTCGGCGACCCGGATCTACTCCACGGCGGCCTATTACGTGGCCGCCTTCGTGGCGATCATCCTGGGGCTGTGCCCGAAGTTCGGCGTGGTCGTGAACGCGATCCCGGGCGGCGTGCTCGGCGGCATCACGGTCGTGCTCTACGGCATGATCGGCCTGATCGGCGCCAAGATCTGGGTCGACAACGGGGTCAGCTTCGCCGACCCGTTGAACATGGCGCCGCTTGCCGCCGGACTGATCGCGGGCATCGGCAACGTCTCGCTGAAGATCACCCACAGCTTCGAGCTCGGAGGCATCGCCCTGGGCACGATCGTGGTGATCGCGTTCTACCACCTCGTCAACGTCAGACGCACCGGCGGCCCGTCGCCCGCACTGGCATCGTTCGGCGACATCCCTCCCACCCACGAGGGTCGGCGGTCCGGCGACGACGATCCGGCTCCGGCCTCGGTGTAGGAGTGCGCCCGGATCCAGGCTGCCCAGCGGTTCGTGCGGGGCGGCCGGGATGACCAGGCACCTGGACAGGCCACGTAGAAAGGCATCGTGAAACCAGCACCCTTCCGCTACTGCAGGCCTGCCGACCTGGGCGCGGCGCTGCAGGCGTTGGCGGACGACCCGGAGGCCAAGGTGCTGGCGGGCGGCCAGAGCCTGGTGCCGCTGCTCTCCATGCGGCTCGCCGCACCGTCGATGCTGGTGGACATCAATGGGCTGCCCGACCTCGACCAGGTGCGGGTGGGCACGGACGGCGTGCGGGTCGGGGCCCTGTCTCGGCACAGCCAGGTGCTGGCCTGCGTGCAGGCGGCCCAGGTGCAGCCGCTGCTGTGCCTGGCCGTGGCCAAGGTCGCGCATCCGACGATCCGCAACCGCGGCACCACGGTGGGCTCGCTGGTCCACGCCGACCCCGCGGCCGAGCTCCCCGCCGTGCTCCTGGTCCTCGGCGGCACGCTGACGGTCGCCTCCACGTCGGGGCGGCGGACGATCGCGGCAGGCGACCTGTTCGCCGGACCGATGGAGTCGACCCTGGCGCACGACGAGATCGCGGTCGAGGCGTTCTTCCCCGCACTGCCCGCCGGAGGCGGGGTCGCCTTCGATGAGGTCGCCCGACGCAACGGTGACTACGCGTTGTGCGGGATTGCGGTCACGATGCGGCTCGACGGTGACCGGGTGGTCGACGCCCGGGCCGGGTACCTCTCGGTCGCGGAGGTGCCCACCGCCGTGGACCTGACCGTCGCGCTCGGCGGCACGGTCGACTCGGACGCGCTCGGGCGAGCGGGGGAGGCCGCTCTGGCTGTGCTCGACCCACAAGACGACATCCATGCGACGGCCGCCTACCGGGCCCAGCTCGTCCGGGTGCTGACCAGCCGGGCGGTGCGCGCGGCGTACGACGACGCCAGGGCACGAGGGAGGGTGGACCCGTGAGCGAGGAACTGCACGCAGTCCGGCTGCGGGTCAACGGCACGTCGTACGACGTCCGGGTGCCCGCGCGGCGGCTGCTCTCGGACGCGCTGCGTCACGACCTCGGTCTGACCGGCACCCACGTCGGCTGCGAGCACGGGGTCTGTGGGGCCTGCACCGTGCTGCTGGACGGGACGCCGGTGCGCAGCTGCCTGATGTTCGCGGTCTCGGCGATCGATGCCGAGATCACCACCGTTGAGGGACTGACCAACGACGACGGCAGTCTCGGCCCGGTGCAGCAGGCCTTCAAGGAGTGCCACGGGCTGCAGTGCGGGTTCTGCACGCCCGGCTTCCTGACCACGGTCACGGCCGGCCTCGCGGCCAACCCCGACCCGAGCCGGGAGGAGGCCCGCGAGATCGTGGCGGGCAATCTCTGCCGCTGCACCGGCTACCAGAACATCGTGGCCGCCGTGCAGCGCGCGGCCGCCCTTCGACAGGCTCAGGGACCGGCCGAGGGGGTCGCGCCGTGACCACCAAGCTGTTCGGCGCCAAGGTCCAGCGCGTCGAGGACGACCGGCTGCTGCGGGGTGCCGGCCGCTACGTCGACGACCTCGCGGTCGGGCCGCAGGCCGGCACGCTGCACGCGGCGGTGCTGCGCAGCCCGCACGCGCACGCGCGGATCCGCGACATCGACGTCGAGGCGGTGCTCGACCTCGACGGCGTGCATGCGGTCTGGACCTACGACGACCTCGTCGAGATGGCGGCGCAGACCTCCGCACCGCTCGCCGAGCCGCTGCCGCTGCTGATCCCGCACCCTGCGCTCACCCACGGCCGCACCCAGTACGCCCTGGCCCGAGACGAGGTCAACCACGTCGGCGAGGCGATCGCCTTCGTGGTCGCCGACGACCGCTACCTCGCGGAGGATGCACTCTCGCTGATCCGGGTCGACTACGAGTTCCTGCCACCGGTGGTCGGCATCGAGGCGTCGCGTGCCGCTGAGCACCTGGTCCACGACGACGTACCCGGGAACATCGGGGCGCGACTCGAGCAGGGCACCGGCGACGCGGCCGGAGCGATCGCGGCCGCGCCGCACCGGCTCGAGCTCGACCTGACCGTCGAGCGCAGCGCCAGCATGCCGCTCGAGGGGCGCGGTGTGGTCGCCCGCTGGGATCCCGACCAGGGGCGACTCCAGGTGTGGAGCTCCACCCAGACCTCGACCGGCGTGCGGGCCGCGGTGGCGGCCAAGCTCGGGCTCGACCTGGGCAGCGTGGACGTCATCACTCCCGACGTCGGCGGCGGCTTCGGGGTGAAGATCAACCATCCCTGGCCCGAGGAGGTGCTGGTCCCGCTGGCCGCCCGCGTGCTGGGGCGCCCGGTGAAGTTCGTCGAGGACCGGCGCGAGCACTTCGTCTCGGCCGCCCACGAGCGGGCGCAGGTGCACCACGTCGAGGTCGGATTCGACGACGACGGCCGGTTGCTCGGCCTGGACGTCACCTTCTGGCACGACCATGGCGCCTACACGCCGTACGGGCTGATCGTGCCGATCATCACCTCGACCCAGCTGCTCGGTCCCTACAAGCCGCAGAACTACCACGTGGTCTTCGAGTCGCTCTACACCAACACCGTGATGGTGACGCCGTACCGCGGCGCGGGTCGTCCGCAGGGCTGCTTCGTGATGGAGCGGACCATGGACGCGATCGCGACGTACCTGGGCAAGGATCGCGCCGACGTCAGGGCCGCCAACTTCATCCAGCCCGACGAGTTCCCCTACGACCAGGGGCTGATCTTCCAGGACGGCCGCGAGCTGGAGTACGACTCCGGCGACTACCCGGCGTCGTTGGCCAAGATCAAGGCCCTGGTCGGCTGGGACGAGTTCGAGGCCTTCCGCGCCGACATGGCGGCACAAGGTCGACGGGTCGGGATCGGCCTGGCCTGCTACGTCGAGGGAACCGGCGTCGGTCCCTACGAGGGCGCGCACATCCATGTCGAGACCTCCGGCAAGGTCAAGGTCGCCACCGGGCTGACCACGCAGGGGCAGGGGCACCAGACCGCGTTCGCCCAGATCGTCGCCGACGCGCTCGGCGTGCCGTTGGAGGACGTCGAGGTCACCACCGGGGACACCCGTCGGATGCCGTACGCCGTGGGCACCTTCGCCTCCCGCGCTGCGGTGATGAGCGGCTCGGCGGTGCACCTTGCTGCCGGGAAGGTCCGGGAGAAGGCGCTGCGGATCGCCGCGGATGCCCTCGAGGCGTCGGTCGATGACCTCGAGATCGTCGACGGAGTGATCGGCGTCAAGGGCTCGCCGGGCGCCACCATCGACCTGGGCACGATCGCGGTGCTGTCCAACCCGCTGCGCTATGCCTTCGACGAGAAGTCCGCGCTGGCCACCCAGTTCACCGTCGGCGACCCGGGCAAGCCCCCGGTGGCCGAGGACGACGAGCCGGGGCTGGAGGGCCGGGACTTCTACTCGCCCGAGCGGTCGACGTTCGCGTCCGGCATGCACTCCGTCGTGGTCGAGACCGATCCGGACACCGCCGAGATCCGGATCCTGCGGTACGCCGTCGTGCACGACTGCGGCCATCTGATCAACCCGATGATCGTCGAGGGCCAGATCCACGGCGGCGTGGCGCAGGGCGTGGGCGGAGCGCTCTACGAGCGGATGGTCTACGACGACGCCGGGCAGCTGCTCAACGCCTCGTTCATGGACTTCCTGATGCCCTACGTGACCGAGGTGCCCGAGTCGATCGAGATCGACCATCTCGAGACGCCCTCGCCCTTGAACCCGTTGGGCATCAAGGGCGCCGGCGAGGCCGGCGTGATCCCGTCCGCGGCGGTCTTCGCGTCCGCGATCGAGGACGCCGAGCGCGGCGGCGGTGGTGGCCTGACCATCACCTCGATGCCGATCTCACCGTCGGAGCTCTTCGCCCTTCGACAAGCTCAGGGACCGGTCGGCGAGGGGACGGTCGTCGAGGGGCCGATCGGCGAGGGGACGGTCGTCGAGGGGCCGATCGGTGAGGGCGTTGAGGGGCCGATCGCCGAGGGGCCGATCGCCGGGGGACCGATCGTCGAGACAGCAGGGAAGGACAGGCCATGAAGATCGGCGGAGAGGCGACCTTGGTCGCACCGGTGGAGCGGGTCTGGGAGGCGATCTTGGACCCGCGGGTCCTGGTCGCCACCATTCCGGGCTGCGAGCGGCTGGAGCAGACCGGGGAGAACACCTATGACATGACCGTGACGGCCGGGGTCGCCGCGATCCGGGGCACCTACTCGGGGACGTGCGCGCTGAGCGACCTCGCCGAGCGGGAGTCGCTGGTGCTGTCGGTGCAGGGCGCGGGTGCGCCCGGCACGATCGGGGCGAAGGTCGATGTCCGCTTCGAGGACAACCGCGACGGCACCACCACGCTGCTCTACGACGCCGACGCGGTCGTCGGCGGCATGGTCGGTGGCGTCGGCCAGCGGATGCTGACGTCGGTGAGCAGGCGGATGGCGACCGAGTTCTTCAGCAATATCGAGCGGGCGATCAACGGGGTGCCGGCGCACGAGGAGCCGGTCGAGGGCCTAGCCGCGACGGCGCCTGAGGTGTTCACCGCATCACCCAGGGCGGGGGCCGGCCTCGATCAGGACAGCTTCCTCAAGGGAGTCGCGCTCGGCGCCGGCCTGGTGCTGCTCGGGGTCGCCGCCGGCTCGTTGTTCGGCCGGCGGAAGTAGCCGTGCCGGATCTCTCCGTCGACTCGACGGCCCGCGCGATGGTGGCGGCACTGCGGGCTCGTCGGATCTCCGCGCGCGAGCTGCTCGACCTGCACCTGGCGAGGATCGTCGCACGCAACCCGCAGCTCAACGCGCTCGTCTCGCTCGACGAGGACCGTGCCCGGGCCGCGGCGACCGCGGCCGACAAGGCGCTGGTCGCCGGCGGGGAGGTCGGTCCGCTCCACGGTCTGCCGTTCGCCTTCAAGGACACCCACGACGTCGCCGGCTGGCGGACGACGTACGGCTCGCCGATCTTCGCCGACCACGTGCCCGATGCTGACGAGCTCGTCGTGGAGCGGGTACGTCGCGCCGGCGTGGTGGTCGTCGGCCGCAGTAACGTGCCTGAGTTCGCGGCCGGGTCGCACACCTTCAACCGGGTGTTCGGCACCACGCTGAACCCGGTCGACCCGACCCGGTCGGCCGGCGGCTCCAGCGGCGGCGCGGCCTGTGCGCTGGCGGCCGGGATGGTGCCGCTCGCGGACGGCTCCGACATGGGCGGATCGCTGCGCAACCCGGCATCCTTCTGCGGGGTCGTCGGTTTCCGGCCGTCGCTCGGCCGGGTGCCGTCGTGGCCGACCGGCAACCACTGGGAGACCACTGCGGTGAGCGGTCCGCTGGCCCGCAACGTCGGCGACGTCGCGCTGCTGCTGTCGGTGATGGCCGGGCCGGACCCGCGCACCCCGCACGCGCTCGCCGATCCCGGCTCGGCGTTCGCCCCGCCGCTCGTCGGCAGCCTCGCCGGGCTGCGGGTCGCGCTCGCCCCCACCCTGGACGGACAGCTGGTCGTCGACGACCGGGTCGCTGCCGTGGTCGAGGCGAGTGGGGCCGTGTTCGCCGCTGCGGGCGCCCGGGTCACCGGCGCCGCACCCGACCTGGCGCTCGCCGAGGACACGTTCCGCACCTTGCGGGCGTGGCTCTTCCAGGCCAGCTTCGGCGCGCTGCTCGCCGAGCGGCCCGACGACTTCAAGCAGTCGCTCGCCGACAACATCCGGGCCGGGGAGTCGCTCACCGGCGCGGACGTCGCCCGCGCCTACGCACAGCGCACCGCGCTCGCCGACACGATGCGGGTGTTCTTCGCCTCGCATGACCTGCTGGTGCTGCCCACGTCGCAAGTGCCGCCGTTCCCGGCCGACCAGGAGTATCCGGCCGAGATCAACGGGCAGCCGATGGAGACGTACCTGGACTGGATGCGATCGGCGTACTTCATCACGGTCACGGGCTGCCCGGCGATCTCCGTGCCGGCCGGGACCACGCCCGAGGGCCTGCCGGTCGGGATCCAGGTCGTCGCGCCGCACGGCGCCGACCGGTTCCTGCTCGAGGTCGCGGCTGCCTTCGAGTCGGCGCGCTGACCTCCGGAGTCAAGACTTGCCGTGGAGAGCGGGTGGTGTCGGCAACTTGTGCCGTCGTCCGGTCCGACCGCGGCCGGTTGAATCGGGGCCATGGCGGGCCAGCGGCGGATCCGGATCGGCATCGACACCGGCGGCACCTTCACCGACGTGGTCGCGCTCGACGAGGACACCGGCGCGCTGGTCACCACCAAGACGCCGTCGACACCGGCAGACCCGGCGGACGGCTTCATGGCCGGGGTCGAGAAGGTGCTCGCGCTCCTCGCAGTGGATGGCGGCGGCGCCACGGCCGCCGACCTGGTCGCCGTCAGCCACGGCACCACCGTCGCCACCAACCAGCTGCTCGAGGGGAAGGTGGGCCGGCTCGGCTTCATCACCAACACCGGCTACGAGGCGATGCTCGAGATCGCGCGCCAGTCGGTGCCGGACGGCTACGGCAACTCCTACTTCTGGGTGAAGCCGGACCGGATCGTCCCGCGCGACCTGGTCCGCGGCGTCGACGGCCGCCTCGACTTCACCGGCGCAGAGCTTCGACCGTTCGACGAGGACGGAGCCCGCACCGTCGCGCGCTGGTTCCGGGACCGCGGGATCGACACGCTCGGTGTCTGTTTCCTGCACGCCTACGCGAACCCCGCGCACGAGCTGGCGATGCGGGCCGTGCTGGCCGAGGAGCACCCGGACGCGGTGGTCAGCCTGAGCAGCGAGGTGCTGCGGGAGTATCGCGAGTACGAGCGCGCGATGACCACCCTGGTCGACGCCGCCGTCAAGCCTCGGCTGTCGCGGTACGTCGCCGGCATCCGCGAGCGGCTCGACCACCTCACCGGCGAGGCCGGTCCGGTGCCCTTCCACGTGATGAAGTCCAACGGCGGGGTGCTCTCCGCGGAGGAGGTCGTGCACCAGCCGATCACCACGGTGCTCTCCGGCCCCGCTGCCGGGGCCCTGGGCGCCGCCCTGATCGCCCGGGTGGCCGGGTTCGACCGGGTGCTCACCAGCGACGGCGGTGGCACCTCGACCGACGTGTCCGTGGTGATCGACGGCCAGCCCACGCTCACCACCGAGGGCAGCGTGGGCGCCTACCCCAGCAAGATCCCGATGATCGACGTGGTCACGGTCGGGGCCGGCGGTGGCTCGATCGCATGGCTCTCGCCCGAGGGCAGCCTCAAGGTCGGCCCGCAGTCGGCCGGTGCCGAGCCGGGACCGATCTGTTACCGGCACGGGGGCACCGAGGTCACCGTCACCGACGCCCACGTCGTGCTGGGCCGGATCCCACCCCATCTCCTCGGCGGTGAGATCCCGCTGGACGTGCCCGCCGCCCGCCAGGGCGTGGAGGCTCTGGCGGAGCGGCTCGGGCTCTCCGCGGAGGCCTGTGCCACCGGCGTGCTGGAGATCTCTGCCTGGAACCAGGCGAACGCATTGCGACAGGTGACGGTCAAGCGTGGCCTCGACGTACGCGACTTCACGCTGACTACATTCGGCGGCTCGGGTTCGCTGCTGCTCTGCCGGCTGATGGACGTCCTCGGGGTGCCGCGGGTGCTGGTGCCGCCGAACCCGGGCAACGTCTCCGCGTTCGGGCTGCTGACGGTGGATGTCCGCAGCGACTACGTGCAGACCCACGTGCGGCTGGCGAGCGTGCTCGATCCGGTCGAGGTCGCCGAGATCCTCGGCGCGCTCACCGAGCGAGCCGCCGCAGCGCTGGTCGCGGAGGGGTTCGCCGCCGACCAGCACGAGTTCGCGAGGACGGCCGACCTGCGCTACTTCGGTCAGGCCTTCGAGGTGCGGGTGCCGATCCCCGACGGGCCGGTGGACGACGGGTTGCTGGGCGAGGTCGGCAAGCGATTCCATGCCGAGCACCGGGCACTCTACGGCTACGACTTCGCCGGCGACCCGAGCCAGCAGGTGGAGTGGGTCAACCTGCGCGTGTCGGGGATCGGCCCGATCCAGCGCCCGGAGATCCGCGCTGCTCCTCGCCAGGTGGCCGCGGGGGCCGTGCCGAGCACCGGCTCGCGGCCGGTCTGCTTCGACGCCGCTGCCGGGTACGTCGACACGCCTGTGCACTGGCGAGCCGCCCTCGGTCCCGGCACGGTCGTGTCCGGGCCTGCGGTGATCGAGGAGTTCGGCTCGACGGTGCCCATCCATCCCGGATTCACCGCCCGGGTCGACGACTGGCTGAACCTGGTCGTGACGAGGAGCGAGCAATGAGCGAGCGCGCACCCACCCAGTTCCCCTTCGGGACGCTGACCGACGACGCCGGCGCGAGCGCCGACCCGGTGCTCGTCGAGATCGTCCAGGGGTCGCTCGCCAGTGTCGAGCTCGAGGTCGAGACCGCCATCGCCCGCACCAGTCGGAGCCCGATGATCCGCGACGCCCACGACTTCCGCGCCGGGATCCACGACCGGTTGCTGCGCAAGCTCACCGGGCGTTCCTACTCCGCGCTGGTGCACCCGGTCGCACGAGACTTCCCGATCGACCAGATGCGCCCCGGCGATGTGTTCTTCCATAACGACGTCTACCGGTCCGAGGGCGGGATCGGACACCTGCCCGACCTGTGCGTGACCGTCCCCGTCTTCTCGGACGCCACGGTGGTGGCCTTCGTGCAGGCCTTCGGACACCACGATGACATCGGCGGCGCCGTACCCGGCTCGATGCCGTCGGCCGCCACCAGCGTCTTCGAGGAGGGCCTGATGGTCCCGCCGATCAAGCTGTGGGACGCCGGCGTGCCGAACCGCAGCGCGCTCGCGATCATGACCCGCAACAGCCGGATGCCGGAGTCGCTGGCCGCGGACCTCGACGCCGAGTGCTCGGCCTGTCTGATGGGTGCCGGGCGGCTGGGTGAGCTCTTCGACCGGTACGGCGTCGCGGCGGTGGAGTCCTGCTTCGACGCGATCATCGATCGCACCACACAGACCTACCGGCGCGAGATCCTCGGGCGGATCCCGGTGGGCAGCTGGGTGTGGGAGGACTACGCCGAGCATGACGGCGTCGACGAGCCGATGCTGCACACGCAGCGGATCACCCTGACCCGGACCGCCGCCGACGACCCCGAGGGCGAGCGGCTGGTGATCGACTTCGACGGCACCGGGCCGCAGGCCAAGGGACCGATCAACCACTGTGGCGACTACTCCGACGGCGTCTTCTTGAAGAAGTGGCTGGCCCCGATCCTGCGCAACCTGGCCGAGACCCCGGAGCGGATGGCCGAGCTCGACGTCAACGAGGGCGTGGTACCCCTGATCGAGATGCGCTTCCCGCCTCCGGGCACGTTGCTCACTCCGGTCTTCCCGGCCCCCACCAACGCGCGCACGTTCGTGATCCTGCGGCTGCTGGGCGTGCTCTCCGGCGTGCTCGCCAAGGCGGTCGACGGTCGGATGCCAGCGGACCAGGAGACCATCCGCTACACCGGGGTGTACGGCGAGGACCTCGACGGCCGGCCCTACCTGATGCGCGAGGTGCTCGGCGGCGGCTCGGGCGGACGGCACTACGCCGACGGCGAGGACACCATCCATGTCGTTCCCGACTCGCGCAACCTGCCCACCGAGTTCACCGAGGCACGGTTCCCGTTCGTCGTGGAGAGCCTGTCGCTTGCCCTCGACTCCGGCGGCCCGGGGCAGTTCCGCGGCGGGCTGGGCTACGAGAAGCAGATCCGGATGTTGAAGGACGCCCACTTCATGTCGATCGCGGATCGGTCGATCTTGTCCTGCTGGGGGGTCCGAGGTGGCCGCGCGGGTCGGCCGTTCCAGGTGACGGTCGACCCGGGTGGCCCCGCGGAGCGCGAGGTCGACGCGCTGGCCGACGCCGAGCCGGTCCGGGCGGGCGAGGTGATCCGGATCCGCACGACCGGCGGGGGAGGGTGGGGCGATGCGCTCGCGCGCGATCCCGCCCTCGTCGTTCGCGACGTGGTGTGGCGCAAGGTCTCTGCTGAGTCGGCGCTCACGGACTACGGCGTGGTGCTGACCGGGTCGGTGGCGGACGACACTCTGGCGTACGACGAGGCCGCTACCGCCACCGAGCGATCCCGTCGGCCTGGTCCCGCGGACGCGTTCTTCGACCGTGGGCCCGGATATGCACGGCTCTCGGGCGGGGCCTCGGCGGCCGCGGTGGACTTCGTCTGAGCTCTCCGCGGGCCGTCTGCCCGGTGAACGGCGGTTGGCAGAAATTGCCGTGGTCGGTCACCGGGGTTGGTGGCTGTTGCTCATGCCTGCGCGGGGCTGGGCACCTAGATTCGAGGGCATGCGCATCGTCATCGCTCTGGGTGGGAACGCGATGACCTCGAAGGACGGCCGGGCGCGGGTCGAGGACCAGCAGGTTGCGATCGCCGAGGCCTGCGAGCACGTCGCGGACCTGGTCGCGGCCGGCCACGACGTACTCCTCACCCACGGCAACGGACCGCAGGTCGGCAACCTGCTGCTGAAGAACGAGCTTGCCGCCGCCGAGGTGCCGCCGGTCCCACTCGACTGGTGCGATGCATCGACGCAGGCGACGATCGGGGTGACCGTGATGGACGCGCTCGACGCCGCACTCGCCGTGCGCGGCGTCGACAAGCGCACGGCGACGCTGGTCTCGCGCACGTTGGTCGACGTCGACGACCCAGGCTTCGACAACCCGACCAAGCCGATCGGACGGCACCTGTCCCGCGAGGACGCTCAGGTCCTCATCGACCACGGGCAGCGCTTCGTCGAGGTCGAGGGCAAGGGGTGGCGCCGCGTGGTCGCCTCACCCGAGCCACGGGAGTGCCTGGACGCACCGGCCGCCGACCGGCTGCTGGGCGACGGCTTCGTGGTGGTCTGCTCCGGCGGCGGCGGGATCCCGACGGTACGCCGGGCCGACGGCACCCTGGCCGGCGTCGAGGCGGTCATCGACAAGGACCTCACCGCAGCCCTGATCGCAGCACACGTCACCGCCGACGTGCTGGTGATCGCCACCGACGTGGAGGCCGCGGTCACCGGCTACGGCACCGACCACGCCCGGCCGATCGGCGAGGTCACCGCAGCCGAGATGCGCAGGATCGCCGCCGAACAGCACTTTCCGGCCGGGTCGATGGGGCCGAAGGTCGAGGCGGTCACCCGGTTCGCCGAGCGGGCCCACCGGCCCGGGGTGATCACGTCCCTGGCCCATATCGCCGACGCGGTCGAGGGCCGCGCCGGCACCCGCGTCGTACCCGACTAGTCAACACCTGCCGAAAGGAACGTCATGCCCTCTGCCATCGAAGTTCGCAAGATCCCGTTGCACTCCGTCTCGGACGCGAGCGAGCTTGCGAAGCTGATCGACGACCGGGTGATGGCCGCTGACCGGGTGATCGCGATCATCGGCAAGACCGAGGGCAACGGTGGGGTGAACGACTACACCCGGATCATCGCCGACCGGGCCTTCCGGGAGGTGCTCGTCGAGAAGGGCGCCGACCCCGAGAAGGTCAAGGAGGTCCCGATCGTCTGGTCCGGCGGGACGGACGGCGTGATCAGCCCGCACGCGACGATCTTCGCCACCGTCCCCGAGGGCGACGTCGAGCCCACCGACGAGCCGCGGCTGACCGTCGGGTTCGCAATGAGCGAGCAACTGCTGCCCGAGGACATCGGCCGGACGGCGATGATCACCAAGGTGGCCGACGCGGTGAAGGTCGCGATGGAGCGGGCCGGCATCACCGACCCCGCGGAGGTGCATTATGTGCAGACCAAGACCCCGCTGCTCACCATCGACACCATCCGGGACGCGAAGAGCCGAGGGCACGACGTCTTCACCGAGGACACGCTGACCTCGATGGACGTCTCCAACGGCGGTACGGCGCTCGGCATCGCGGTGGCGCTGGGCGAGATCGACATGCCGAAGGACGAGGACGTGCTGCGCGACCGGTCGCTGTACTCCTCGGTGGCCTCCTGCTCCTCGGGCGTGGAGCTCGATCGGGCGCAGGTGGTCGTGGTCGGCAACGCCCCCGGCGTCGGCGGCCGCTACCGGATCGGCCACTCGGTGATGAAGGACGCGCTCGACGCCGACGGCATCTGGGAGGCGATCCGCTCCGCCGGCCTCGACCTCCCCGAGCGGCCGCGGACCGAGGACCTCGACGGCCGGCTGGTCAACGTGTTCCTCAAGTGCGAGGCCTCCCAGGACGGCCAGGTCCGCGGTCGCCGCAACGCGATGCTGGACGACTCCGACGTGCATTGGCACCGCCAGATCAAGGCCTGTGTCGGCGGCGTCACCGCCGCGGTCACCGGCGATCCGGCGGTGTTCGTGTCGGTGTCGGCCGCGCACCAGGGCCCGGACGGCGGCGGTCCGGTCGCCGCGATCGTCGACCTCGGCTGACGTCCGGCGGACGCGGTCGAGGACCGACGAGGAACGAGCGCCTGGACCGCCTGGACGGGACAAGGTGCGGGCCTACCCGGTTCGCTCCTGGATCCGAGCGGGACCGCCCTCAATAGTGCGGGGCCCGCTCAGGTCCGCGACCGTCCCGCTGCGGCCCGCACCACTGCCCGGACCCACGATCCGAACCACCTGTCCTGCCGGGCTCGGGCGGGTCGCCGCGGCGGACGGTGCTCGCGGTGCAGCGAGATGCTCTCCACCTCGATGGGCACGCAGCCGCGCTGCGGTGGGACGACCATGCCTCGAATGTAGCCCCGCGCAGCACGTCGACCGGGTCAGTCGCCAGCCAGCCAGGCCCGGACCGACTCGTTGTGCTGGCCCAGGGTTGGCGGCGGCAGGTTGTCGACGCGGCCGCCGGCGTATGCGTTGTCATCGAGCCGCAGCACCGGCCCCGGGAGCGACAGCGCGCCCAGCGTCGCGTGCTCGACCTCGATCAGCAGGCCCTGTGAGCGGGTCTGCTCCCAGGCGTAGACGTCGTCGATCGTGCGCACCTTGCCGGCGGGGACGCCGGCCTCGTCGAGCAGCGCGAGCCAATGCTCGGCGGGAGCGGTGGCGAAGACGGCCTCGATCCCCACGACCAGGTCGTCGCGGTGCCGCACCCGATCGGCGTTGCTGGCGAACCGCGGGTCGGTGGTGTCGAGTCCGAGCGCGCCGGCCAGCGCGCGCCACAGCGCCTCCGAGCCGCAGGCGAGCTGGACCGGAGCGGTGGCGGTGTGGAACAGCCCGTAGGGCGCGATCGCCGCGTGGTGTGCGCCCGACATCGTCGGCACCTCTCCGGCGACGGTCCAGCGGGTGCCCTGGAAGGCGTGCACCCCGACGACGCCGGCCAGCAGGGAGGTGCGGATGACCCGGCCCCGTCCGGTGCGCTCCCGCTCGTAGAGGGCGGCCACCACGCCGAAGGCCCCGTTCATCCCGGTGAGCAGGTCGGCGATCGGGACCCCCACCTTGGTGGGCTGGTCAGGATCGGAGCCGGTCACGCTCATCAGCCCGCCCTCGCCCTGGGCGATCTGGTCGTAGCCCGCCCGCTGCGCCTCCGGTCCGTCATGACCGAACCCGGACACCGACAGGATCACCAGCCGGGGATTGAGCTCGTGCAACCGGGCCACGTCGAAGCCGAGCCGGTCCAGGACGCCGACCCGGAAGTTCTCCATCAGCACGTCGGCGCGGCGGACCAGCTCCTCGAGCAGCGCCTTGTCGTCGGGGTCCTTCAGATCGAGGGTGATCGACTCCTTGTTGCGGTTGCAGGACATGAAGTACGTCGACTCGCGCGCATCGCCCTCCCCGAGGAAGGGCGGTCCCCAACCGCGGGTGTCGTCGCCACCGTACGGCGTCTCGACCTTGATCACCCGCGCGCCCATGTCGCCGAGCATCATTCCTGCCTGGGGGCCGGCCAGGGCCCGGGTGAGGTCGACGACGGTGATGCCGTCCAGCGGAGCGCTCATGACCACCGACGGTAGCGGCCGGTGCAGGACTGTCCTATGGCAGCAGTTGCCAGCCCGCTCAGGTGCTCAGTGCTGCGCGCTGCCGAACAGCGCATGACGACGCTCGGGGTCGTCGAGCAGATCACGGGCGAGCTCGTCCAGCTTCTCGGTGAGCCGGGCGTCGTGCTCGTCGGCCCAACTGCCGAGGCGCCCCTCCAGCCGTTCGCGTCGCGCCGCGACCAGCCGTTCGATGGCGGCGTGCCCGGCCGGTGTGACCGTGGTGGCCTCGCCGGACCTCGTGACCAGGCCGGCTGCGGTCAGCGGCGCAGCCAGGTCGTCGACCTGGGGCGGGCTGAATCCGAACCGCGCGGCCAGTTCGGCGAGGTCCACGTCGCGCCGGCTGTCGAGACGGTAGAGGATCCACGTCGAGCGGGGGTCCAGGTCGAGGCCCGCCTCGGTGGCCAGCTCGCGATAGATCCGCTCGCGGTCGTCGCGGCTGGCCAGCACCGAGAGCACCCGGACGACCTCGTCGGCCGCGTCATCGCCTGCCGGCATCGCGGTCGGAGCCAGTGCCTGGGACTGGTCGGGCGCACTCGCGGTCTCGCGCAGCGGGACCTCCTTGAGCAGCCAGGTCAGCAGGAACGCGATCGCGGCGATCGGCACGGCCGCCAGGAACACCGTGTGCAGTGACGCCGCGTAGGCGTGGATGAACCCGTTGTGCACGGCAGGCGGCAGCTGCTCGAGCGCGGCCGGGCTGGCGCCGGCCTCGGCGTTGAATCCGGGTGGCACCGGGGTTCCGGCCAGGTAGTGAGCCAGGTTGCCGGTGAGCTGGTTGGCGAAGATCGCGCCGAACACCGCCGTGCCGAAGGAGCCGCCGATGGAGCGGAAGAAGGTGGCGCCGGACGTGGCCACCCCGAGGTCGCGGTAGGGCACCACGTTCTGCACCGCGATCACCAGCACCTGCATCACACCGCCGATGCCGATGCCCAGCACGAACATGAACAGGGTGTACTGCCAGGCGGGCGTGTCGACGGCGAGGTGCGAGAGCAGCCACATGCCGAGGGTCATCACGGCGGTACCCAGGATCGGGAAGATCTTGTAACGGCCCCACTTGGTGATCAGGATGCCGGTGAACGTCGAGGTGAGCAGCAGGCCGAGCATCAGCGGCAGCAGCTGCAGGCCGGAGCCGGTCGGGCTCTGGCCGCGGACCACCTGCATGTACTGCGGCAGGTAGGTGATCGCCCCGAACATCGCGAAGCCGACCACGAACCCGACCAGACTGGCCACCGTGAAGACCCGACTGCGGAACAGCCGCAGCGGCAGCACCGGCTCGACGGCGCGGCGCTCGGCGACGATGAACAGCGCGATCAGGACGACGCCGAGGACCGCAAGGGTGAAGATCGGCGCGGACGACCAGGCGTACGTCGTACCGCCCAGCGTGGTGAGCAGCACCAGCGACGTGGCCGCCCCCGCCAGCAGCGCCGTGCCCAGGTAGTCGATCACGTGGGAGACGCGTCCGGTCGCCGCCGGCAGGACCGCAGCGGTCACCACCAACGCCACCGCCCCGATCGGGAGGTTGATGTAGAAGACCCAGCGCCAGGACAGATGGTCGACGAAGAAGCCGCCGAGCAGCGGGCCCAGCACGCTGCTGACCCCGAACACCGAGCCGAAGATCCCCTGGTAGCGCCCGCGGTCGCGCGGCGAGACGACGTCGCCGACGATGGCCTGGGCGCCGATCATCAGGCCGCCACCACCGATGCCCTGGATCGCGCGGAAGGCGATCAGCTCGACCATCGACTGGCTGATCCCGGACAACACCGACCCGATCAGGAAGATCACGATGGCGGCCTGGAAGAACGTCTTGCGACCGTAGAGGTCGCCGAGCTTGCCCCACAGCGGCGTCGAGGCAGTGGAGGCGAGGATGTACGCCGTCACCACCCACGACAGCTCCGACAGCCCGTGCAGGTCTCCGGCGATGGTCGGCAGCGCCGTCGCCACGATGGTCTGGTCGAGGGCCGCCAGCAGCATGCCGCAGAGCAGTGCGCCGATGATGATCAGGATCCGCCGATGGCTGAGCTGCTCGCGCTGCGGAGCGGGTGTCGCGACCGTGCTCACGGGTGCCTCCAGATTCCTCCGGCGGTCCCGGTGGCCCGCCAACCGGTCACGCTACCGCGATCGGCGGTGCGTCCGGTCGCTCGCGGAGCCCGGCGACCAGGCTCGTCAGCGCGAGCTCGAAGCTGTCCTCGTCGATGCGCTCGGCGTGCTCGCCGATCCGATGCGCCTGGACCAGGTTGGGATAGCGGTTGAGGTAGACCGCGGTGTCGTCGGCGAACCCGCTGGCGAACGGGGTGGTCGCCGCGCCGACGACGAGGTACTTCACCGACCCCGAGATCAGCGTCGCCGTGCGCGGGGCCCAGCCGGCGCCGACGAGACCCCCGTGCACCGCGTCTGCCATCGCAAGGAAGTCCTGGCGGGCCCCGGTTCCCGCGGCGATGATCGGAGCGGCCCGCGGATGCGCGCCGAGCGCGGCGCGGTAGGACCGACCCCAGACCAGCAGGCCCGTCTCCCAGTCGTGGCCATCGAACCCTGAGGTGTCGATGTCCCGGGTGAGCAGGTTGGCGACCGCGTCGAGCAGCGCGTCCTTGGTCGGGTAGTGACCGTAGAGCGACTGGGCTCGCACCCCGAGCACCTCGGCCAGCCCACGCATCGAGAGCGCCTCCAACCCGCGCTCGTCGATCAACCTCAACGCGGTGTCCCGGATCAGATCCCGGTCCAGCTTCGGGACGGTCGGGCGTGGCATGGCGCCTCCAGGCAGCGCAACGGTTGCAGAAACGAACGCTGTCAGGTTAGGGTACGCAAGGCAACTGACAGCGTTCGGTAATGATCGGAAGTCCTCCATGGCCTCGCCACGCAAGCCGCTCGAGCTCTTCGCCACCGACAGCCTCGTCGGCCCTGACGACCTCGCGATCCGGGACACGGTGCGCCGGTACGTCGCGGAGCAGGTCCGGCCCCACCTCGCGCAGTGGTACGACGACGCCACCATCCCCGCGCGTGAGCTCGCCGGCGAGCTGGGCCGGCTGGGGCTCCTCGGGATGCACCTGAAGGGGTACGGATGCGCGGGCACCTCCGCCACGGCATACGGCCTGGCCTGCATGGAGCTCGAGGCCGGTGACTCCGGGCTGCGCTCGCTGGTGTCGGTACAGGGTTCGCTGGCGATGTTCGCGATCTGGAAGCACGGCAGCGAGGAGCAGAAGCAGGAGTGGCTCCCCCCGATGGCCACCGGCGAGGCGATCGGCTGCTTCGGCCTGACCGAGCCCGACTTCGGCTCCAACCCGGCCGGCATGCGGACCAGCGCTCGACGCGACGGCGGCGGCTGGGTACTCAACGGCACCAAGATGTGGATCACCAACGGCTCGGTCGCCGACGTGGCGGTCGTCTGGGCACGCACCGACGCGGACGACGGGCGGATCCGTGGCTTCGTCGTACCCACCGACACCGTTGGATTCTCGGCCCCGGAGATCAAGCGGAAGCTGTCGCTGCGTGCCTCGGTCACCTCCGAGCTGGTGCTGGAGGACGTGCGGCTGCCCGGCTCGGCAGTCCTCCCCGAGGCGGTCGGCCTGTCGGGACCGCTCTCGTGCCTGGACGAGGCGCGCTTCGGGATCGTGTTCGGCGCCCTCGGAGCGGCCCGGGACTGCCTCGAGGTGGCGATCGAGTACGCCGGCGAGCGCGAGATCTTCGACCGTCCGCTCTCAGCGTTCCAGCTCACCCAGGCCAAGCTCGCTGACATGACCGTCGAGCTCGGCAAGGGGATGCTGCTCGCGCTGCACCTCGGCCGGCTCAAGGACGCCGATCAGCTGGACGCCCGGCAGGTCAGCCTGGGCAAGCTGAACAACGTCCGCGAGGCGATCGCGATCGCCCGGGAGTGCCGCACGATCCTGGGCGCCGCGGGGATCACCCAGGAGTTCCCGATCATGCGGCACGCGAACAACCTCGAGTCAGTGCTCACCTACGAGGGCACCAGCGAGGTGCACCAGCTGGTGATCGGCCAGGCCCTCACCGGCCAGTCCGCCTTTCGCTGAGCCCCGAGGCCCTCCGGGTTGAGCGCTCAACTTGCCGCGTCGGCCGTCAGCAGCGACGATGGGCCGGTGACGAGTGCGGACGACACAGACGACGGCATCACCCTGGTGCACGTGCCCGAACGGCACCGCTACGAGGTGCGCGACGGTAACGCGGTCGCCGGGTTCGTGCAGTACACCGTCCCCGACGAGACGCATGTGGACCTGATCCACACCGAGGTCGATGACGCGTACGGCGGCCGCGGGCTGGCCGGCCGCGTGGTCGCCTTCGCCCTCGCGGACATCCGGGCGCGGGACCTGCGGATCATCCCGCACTGCCCCTACGTCCAGTCCTGGCTGAAGAAGCACCCCGGCTACGCCGACGTGACCGACTGGCCCGAGGCCTGAGCTCGCTCCTCAGTCGAGCAGGTCGAGCAGCCAGCTGGGGCTCATCACCCGGGCGCCGACGAGCTCGACCTGCTGCTGCAGGGCTCGGTCGGCGGTGATCACCACTGCTGGGCCCAGCTCGACCGCTGCCCGGCAGCACGCGACGATCGTGGAGTCACCGTCGCGCGGGGCATGCACGGTGACCAGGTGGCCGTCCCGGCCCGCGGGTACGCCGGCCCGCGCCTGACCCTCGAGCACCAAGACGATCTCGTCGTACGACGTGTCCGCGACCGAGAGCTGTCCGTGCAGCCGACGGGCCGCGCCGGCTCGGTCCTTCCACCAACCGTCCGGGCGCGACCCGACCACGTTGGCGCCGTCGACGACGAGGGTGGTTGCCACCCCCGCATGGTGCCACCACGGGCACCACCGGGGGTCCGAGCGGGGGTGGCGAGTCCCGCCGCCGAGCGGTCAGCTCAGCTGGCCGCCTTCTGCAGGGCGTCCTTGGCGTGGTCGAGCAGCGAGGCGAACGGCCCGGCGATCCACTGCGCGGTGGGGGAGCCCGCAGCGCTGGGGTGCGGGTGGGTCGGAGCGGTCTTCTCGGCGGTGGTGAGCATCGTGCCCATCCGGACGCGGGCCTTCTCGTCGGCCGACGAGAGCACCTCGGGGAACTCCTGGGTCTCCTCGGCCTCCGCGTGGTCGGAGACGGACTTCTCGAACTCGGCCAGCTGGTGGTCGAAGTCGGGGCTGCTGACGTCGAGCTTCTCGAGCTCGACGAGCACCTTGTTGGCCTCCGCCTCCTCCTCGTTGCGGGCGTCGGTGACCTCCTTGCCGGCGGACTGGCTGGAGACCGGACGCAGCACCATCTCCTCGGCGGTCTCGTGCATCGCCAGCAGGGCCCGCAGCTCGTCGAAGGTCTCGGACTTGTGCTGGGCGTCGGTGGCGGACTGGACCTCGGCGAAGAGGTCGCGGATCCGGGCATGCTGCTCGAGCAGGATCCGGATGACGTCTCCCTCCGGCAGCTCGGCTGCCCGGGCGCGCTCCTCGGCTGCTGTGCTCATTGCTCCTCCTGGATGGATTCGGGGGCGATCGGCGGTTCCTGCCGCCGTACCCGGGGCCCGTCGGAGGCAAACCGCCGAAGGGCTTTGGTCAGCTCGGCTCGTCCTGGGTGTCCTTGGAGTCCGTCGCCTCGACGTCGGTCTGGTTGGGCTCCTCGTCGGGGTCCTTGTCGATGCGCTCCTCAAGATCGGCGTCGTCGACGCCCTCCTCCTCCGGGAGGCCTTCGACCGAGGTGTCCCGGGCCTGCTTGACCCGCTCCATGCCGCGGTTCTCGATCATGTTGTCGTTGAGGTTTCCCTCCGGCGGCTGGATCATCGTGAGCTCCTCCCAGGGCCTCGACCGCCCGGGGCGGCTCGCCCCTGGCTGGACCGCGCCGGTACCCCGTGGTCCCGCGCCGAAAACGGGTTCCGCGCTAGAGGAGAGCGACCTCCCAGAGGCGGTGCACGCCCGGCAGCCCCTTGAGCTCGGCCTCGCGGAAGTCGACCAGCACGATGTCCTCGTTCCCGCGCAGCGCCTGGCGCAGCTCGTCGCTGACCAGGATCTCGCCGCCCTCGGCCTGCCCGGCCACCCGTGCTGCCATCGCCACATTGGTGCCGAAGAAGTCGCCGCCCTTCTCGATGGCGGTGCCGGAGTGGATGCCGACCCGGACCCGGATCGGGTTCCGCCGCAGCAACCGGTGGCTCCCCGAGCCGAGCGCGTCCTGGATCGCGATGCCGGCATGGACCGCGGCGGCGGGGTCGCTGAACACGATCATGAAGCCGTCGCCCTGCGACTTCACGATGTGGCCGTGATGGCGCGTGACGCAGCCGCGCACCAGCTTGTCGTGAGCGGCCAGCAGCGCCACCCACTCGTCGTCGCCGAGCTGCTCGTTGATCGCGGTGGAGTCCTCGATGTCGGAGAAGAGGATCGTCACGGTGCCGTCCTCGGCGGTGAAGCGGCTGATCGCGCTGCGGTCCTCGGCGGTCCACCGGGCCAGGTCCTCGATGGACGCGGCGAGCAGTCCGGTCACGCCACCCTCGCGCAACCGGACCGCGCTCTCGACAGCGGTCTCCATGACGGCCCTGACCGCACGGGCACCCCGCTGCCGGCCGGTGAGGGGCGCAGCCGCGGCGGCCGTGCGACGGGCCTCGACCTGGGCCTGCAGGCCGGTGAGCTCCGTGCTGACCTTCGCGAGACTGGTCCGGGCTCGCCACCAGAGCACGGTCATGGCGACCAGGCACACCGCCAGCACGATGATCGAGGTGAGCACGGGACGAGCGTGGCACAACCCGCGGTCTCGTCGGGACCCGTGGCGGTGGGACCTCCGTCACGCCCTGTGCGACAATGAGAACCTGTTCTAGTTCTGTCTCAGTCCGCTCCTGCTGGAGGCTCGATGTCGGTACCCGCGATCGAGGGCTGGTTCACCAGTGGCGACGCGCCCGCGCTGGTCGGATCCCGCTGCACCACCTGCGCGACCGTCCACTTCCCGCGAACCGACGGGTTCTGCCGCAACCCCCGCTGTGCCGGCGAGGAGTTCGCCGAGACCACGCTGGCCCGCCGGGGAACGGTGTGGTCCTACACGGACGCGCAGTACCAGCCGCCGCCGCCGTACATCCCGGCCGGCGACGACTACATCCCCTTCGCGCTGGCCGCGGTCGAGCTCCCCGAGGGCATCGTGGTCCTCGGTCAGGTGGCCGAGGGGTACGGCGTGGACGACCTGCACGTCGGCGCGGAGGTGGAGCTCGTCGTCGAGCGGCTGTACACCGACGAGACCGGCGAGCGCACCATCTGGCGCTGGAAGCCGGTGGCCGAGCTGGGCGAGGAGGCCGACGCGTGAGCGACGTCGTGGTGGCCGGGGTGGGCATGCACCCGTGGGGCAAGTGGGGCAGGAACTTCGTGAGCTACGGCGTCCACGCCGCACGGGAGGCACTGGCCGACGCCGGGGTCAACTGGGCCGACGTGGACCTCGTGGTGGGCGGGGAGACGGTCCGCAACGGGTACGCCGGCTACGTGGCCGGCGCGACGTTCGCCCAGGCGCTGGGCTGGAACGGTGCCCGGGTGGCCACGTCGTACGCCGCCTGCGCGACCGGTGCCCAGGCGCTGGACACCGCCCGCGCGCGGATCCTCGCCGGGATGTCCGAGCTGGCGCTGGTGGTCGGCGCGGACACCACGCCGAAGGGCTTCCTCGCGCCCAACGCCGGCGAACGCTGGGACGACCCGGACTGGCTGCGGTTCCGGCTGCTGGGGATGACCAACCCGGCCTACTTCGCGCTCTACGCGCGCCGCCGGATGGATCTCTACGGCGCGACCGCTGAGGACTTCGCCGCGGTCAAGGTCAAGAACTCCCGGCACGGACTGGCCAACCCCAACGCGCGCTACCGCAAGGAGGTCAGCCCGGCCGACGTGCTCGGGTCGGCGGTGGTCTGCGACCCGCTGCACCTGTTGGACATCTGCGCGACCTCCGACGGCGCCGCCGCGGTGCTGCTCTGCTCGGCCGACTATGCGCGCCGTCATGGACTCGCCGATCCGGTGCGGGTGCGGGCCGTCTCGACGGTCACCCCGACCTTCCCCAACACGGTCATCGACATGCCGTTGCTGGCCACTGACGCCGGCACCCCGGGGCCGCGGACCTTCAAGGAGTCGATCGGCGACGCGGCGTACGAGGAGGCCGGGATCGGCCCGGACGACGTCGACGTGGCGGAGGTCTACGACCTGTCGACCGCCCTGGAGCTCGACTGGATGGAGGACCTCGGGCTGTGCGGGCGCGGTGAGGCCGAGGCGCTTCTGCGTGCCGGGGAGACCACGCTCGGTGGCCGGATCCCGGTCAACCCCTCCGGGGGGCTGGCCTGCTTCGGCGAGGCGGTGCCCGCCCAGGCGCTCGCGCAGGTGTGCGAGCTCACCTGGCAGCTGCGTGGCCGGGCCCAGGGCCGCCAGGTCGAGGGCGCCCGGGTCGGGATCACCGCCAACCAGGGCCTGTTCGGACACGGCTCATCGGTGATTCTCAGCCTCTGAGCGGGTCCGCTCTTGGATTGGCTTCACCCTCCTGCAAGGTTCGCCGGGGATCGTCGTGTCTCGTCTGCCGCGTCCGCCCGCCGGGGAGCGTTGACGGCGGAGCCCGATCACGACGAGAGGAAGCGCGTGTCCGCCCACAAGAGTGTCTCCACCACCGACCTGTCCTACGCCGCCGCCAAGGTGCCGGCGATCACCGTCGTCTTCTGGGTGATCAAGGTCCTCACGACCGGGATGGGGGAGGCGGCGTCGGACTACCTCGGCAACACCAACCTCGCGCTCGCCGGCGTGGTCGGGGTGGGCGGGCTGGTGCTGAGCCTGCGCTGGCAGTTGCGGACCACCCGGTACCAAGCGGCGGCGTACTGGTCCGCGGTCGCCATGGTGGCCGTCTTCGGGACCATGGCCGCTGACCTGGTGCATGTGATCCTGGGGGTGCCCTACGTCGCCTCGACCACCTTCTACGGCATCGTCCTCGCGGTGGTGCTCGTCCTCTGGTACCGCTCCGAGGGCACCTTGTCGATCCACTCGATCACCACCCGCCGCCGCGAGCTGTTCTATTGGGCCACGGTGCTGGCCAGCTTCGCGCTCGGCACCGCCGCCGGCGACCTGACCGCCGCTTCGCTGCACATGGGCTTCTTCAGGTCCGGCCTGCTGTTCGGCGCGATGATCCTGGTCCCGCTGGTCGCGTGGTGGCGCTTCGGCCTCAACGAGGTGACCGCCTTCTGGACGGCCTACATCCTGACCCGGCCGCTGGGTGCGTCGTTCGCCGACTGGTTCGGCAAGCCGCCGCGGATCACCGGCCTGGGGTACGGCGACGGCACCGTCACCTGGATCCTGGTGGCGGCGATCGTGGTGCTGGTCGGCTGGGTGGCGACGACCGAGCACGGCGTTCAGAGCGCCTCGGTCGGCGAGCCGGATCTGGAGACCGAGCCGGCCTGAGCCTCAAATCACCGATCTGAGGCGGGTTAGGCGCACTCGGGCCGTTGAGGGGTTGCTGACCAGCCTCTGACGTCGGTGGTCGGGTGGAGGGCAGGAGTGTCCTGCCGGTCTGTCCGGCTTCTCCTGGGTCCTCGGGTCGTGGCGGGCGGGATGCGGGAGGTCAGCCGCTGGCGGCTGGTAGGGCGCGTAGCCGTTCGATGGCAGCGGTGATCAGTGCGGCCCAAGGCCATCGGCGGGGTAGGCGCAGGACAAGTCGTCGCCCGGTGCGGACCAGGCGGCCGGTGACGTTGTAGATCCGGCGGCGGATCTTCTTGGTCATCACCGGTGCGGTGGCCAGGCCGAGCCGGGTTGCCCATCGGGTGAGGTTGTGGGCGATGGTGTTGAGGATCAGCCAGGCTGCGTTCCCGCCGAAGCTCTTGGTCGGGAAGTGGTTCATCGCCATGTCGTGCTTGAGGTCGCGGATAGTGAGCTCGACCTCGGCGTGGCGGCGGTGGTCGGCCTCGATCTCGACGATCTCGCCGGTTCGGTCGGTGATCATCGGGTGGTAGTCGTAGATCGGGAACAGCGCTGGTTGATCGGGGTCCTGGCCGCGGTTGATTGCTTGAGCGTCGGTGAGTGGGGTGCGACGCACGATCAGCCGGACGGGATGGATTTCGCCGCGCTCGGCCAGCAGCTTGCCGCGGGGACCGCTCGCGAACGGGATGAAGGTGAATTCCGCGACCCCGGCTCCGGGCAGGAAGTAGTCGATCGGGGTCCACTCGGATTCGGCGATCGCTGCGATCTTGTCCTTCACAGCGGAGCCGATCATGCGAGCGGTGATGGAGAAGCGCACGTCGTTGTTGCGGCAGGCGGTGACCACATCGGACAGGTAGAACCCCGAGTCGGCGCGGAGCACGATCTCACCGGCCGCGCCCGCGCTGCGGAGTCGGCTGATGGTCTCCTTGATGAACACCGGTGCGCTGGTGGAGTCGCTCGACCGGCCCCGACGCATCCGGGCGTGTGCCACGACGCCGGCGATGTCAGGTGTTCCCGCGATAACGGCGAGCAGCGGGTGATAGCCCCGCAGCCCGGTGCGCATCACGCCGCGAGCACCGTCCTTCTTCAACCCGTAGGTCTCGCAGAGGGTGGAGTCGATGTCGACCGTGACCGACTCGCTGAATCCGGGATGTGCGCCGGCGGTGACGGCGCGGGCGAGCAGGCGCCGAGTCACGGCGTCGAGTTGGCGGGCGTGGCCGAACCCGAACGAGCGTAGGAAGGTGCCGACCGTCGAGGAGGCGGCGACCTTGTGCCCCAGGACCGCGCCAGTGGACCCGGCCCGTAGGGCGTTGACGTCCTCGATGCAGTCCCCACCCGCCAGGAGCGAATGGATCAACGTCAGGCACTTCCGGTCCGGGTTCGCGCCAGCGCTGCCCGGGACGGTGAGGTGTTCACGCAGCAACGGACCGAGCCCGAGCCGGTCCCCCAGGGTGGCCGCGATCAGGAGTCCGGCGTCGGACACGCCGTTCTCATCATCGGCTGTCACCCGGATGCGGTCGAGCGTGCAAGACTTCGTCACCAAGAGGGTGCTCCTTTGAAACTGCTCTGATCAAGGCGTGGTAACCATGATCGTGCAGGTCAGGAGCACCCTCTTCGCTCAGCCGCACCGACCAACGCCGTACGAATCGGTGATTTGAGGCTGAGCCGGCCTGAACCGCGGAGTCAGCGCAGCGGGTCGAAGGACCGCAGCAGGTCGTCGGTGCGGCCGTGGACGAGCTGGTCGGCGAGCAGCCGACCGGTCAGCGGGCCGAGCGCGATGCCCCACATGCCGTGGCCGCCCGCGACGTACACCCGGTCCGAGCGGGTGCGGCCGACCAGCGGGAGCCCGTCGGCTGTGCACGGCCGGGACCCGACCCACTCGTCGGTGCGCGCGGACCAGTCGACTCCGGCGAACATCGGCTTCGCGGCGTCCACGATCGCCGCGATCCGCCGCGGGTCGAGGGGTGCGCCGGGCTTGCGGAACTCCATCATCCCTGCGACCCGCAGTCCGTCCCCGGGGCCGCCGAGCGGGGTGCAGGCGACGCGCTGGGTGGGCAGGTAGATCGGGTTCGCCGGTGCCTGCTCGGGACGGACGGTGAAGCTGTAGCCGCGGCCCGCCTGCACCAGGGTGCGGACGCCGTGCCGGCGGGCCAGACCACCCAGCCAGGTGCCGGTGGCCACCACGACGGCATCCGCCTCGATCTCGGTGGTGTCGGCGAACCGGACGACGGCGCGGCTGCCGTGCTGCACCACGTCGGCCACCTCGCGGCCGGTGAGGATCTCGCCGCCGGCGTGCTTGACGGCGTCGGCGAGCGCGTGCACGAAGTCGCCCGGGTTGATGTACCGCTGCCCGGCGAGGCTGATCCCGCAGTCCACTCCGGCGCCGAGCGCGGGCTCAAGAGCGTGCACGGCGTCACGGTCCAGGAGGGTGTGGTCGACGGAGCCGCCGGCCTCGTTGACCCGCCGGAACTCCTCGACCAGCACCGCCCGGTCGGACTCGGACGCGAACGCCGCCAGGAACGGCGTGGCGGGCTTGGTGGGGGCTGCCACCGGCGACCGGGTCGAGCCGGTCAGCTCGTCGTAGGCGTCGAGGGCGACGGCGTTGGCCCGGTTGAACACGCCCATCGCCTGCTGCCAGTGCCGGTCGGTGCAGTGCCGGGCGAATCCGGTGAGGAAGCGCAGCAGGCGAGGGTTCGCGGTGAGCGGGACGTAGACCGGTGACTTCGGGCTCAGCGCGGCCCGGATGCCGGTGGACAGGATCGCCGGCTCGGGCAGCGGCAGGGTGAGCGCGGGGGAGAGCCATCCCGCGTTGCCCCAGGACGAGCCCGCCGCCACGTCGTACTTGTCGACGACCGTGACCTCGACTCCCTCGCGTTGCAGGAACCAGGCGGTGGAGAGCCCCACCATGCCGGCACCGACCACGACCACGCGCTGTGCACTCATGGTGTCCATGGTCCGTGACCACGCTCACCAGGGCACTGCCCGTCAGGCCATCGTTCCAGTCACCGGGTTGTGCGATCCCACAACCCCTGCTGGGCGGCCGGCTCTCAGCGGGTACGGCGAGCGGCCAGGTGCACCATCAGCGCCAGCCGGGTGGCCGGGTCCTCGACGTCGATCCCACATGACTCCCGGGCGCGGTGCAGCCGGTTGCGGACCGTGTTGGTGTGCACGTGCAGCGACTCGGCCGCGACCGCGACGTTGCCGGCCGAGGCGAGCCATGCGTCGACGGCCGCCACCAGGCCGGTGTCGTGGGCGGCGTCGTACCGCTCGAGGGCCGCGAGCGGGCTGGCCGCGCGATGGGTGGACAAGAACCCGCGGACCCGGTCGACGAGGACGTCCGCGAACACCTCGGTCAGGCCGGCCACCCGGCCGGTGTCACCGCGGCGGAGCAGCGCGCGCGCGACGTCGTCGGCGACCGCGCGGGAGTGCGGCAGGTCGATCGCAGCGACCGGCTCGCCCAACCCGGCGACCACGGCGCGCCCGGCACGTAGTCGGGTGAGGAAGTCGCCCATCACCCGCCGACCGGCGTCGGCGGGCAGCACACAGTAGAGGGTGTCGTCCTGCAGCGCGCAGGCCGACCGCGGCGCGACCGCACTCAGGTTCAGGGTCAGCGCACCCGCGAGCCGGCTCGCGGCGTCGGGATCCTCGCCGCGCACCGCGACCACGACGAGCCGGTCGCCCAGGCCGGTCTGCTCGGCCGCCTGCACGGCGGTCTCCCCACCGCGGAGCAGGTCCGCGACGAGGTCGTCACGCTCGCGGGCGACCCGGTCGGCACGACGGCGGGCCAGCAGCACCTGCCTCGCGATCACCGGCGCAGCCGACCTCAGCGCCGCGGCCTCCTCGGGGGTGGGCGCCCGGCCGAGCGCGGCCCACACCGAGCCGAGGAGCTCGCCCTCACTGCGCAGCGCCACCACGGCACGTGCGGCCATCTGCAGCTCGGGCAGGTCCACCACGATGACGTCGTCGGTGTCGCGCAGCTGGTCGAAGACGCCGGCCTCGGCGATCGCGGTCCGGTAGCGCACCGGCACCTGGCGGTTGAGGATGGTCTCGACCCGGGCGGCGTCGACATCCTGGTGCTCGCCGGCGTACGCGATCACGATGGTGTCGCGGTCCTCGATCGTGACCGGGCAGCCCACCAGCCGGGAAAGGTCCTGGGCCAGCTCGAAGAGGTCACCGCTCTCGGCCATGGGCGCAAGCCTAGGGAATCGCGGACGACTAGGATCCCCGGACATGGCAGCGGGTCCCGCGAGGCAGGTCGGCCGGGTGACGGCCCTGGCCCGCTACCCGGTGAAGTCGATGGCGGGCGAGCGGCTCGATCGGGTCGACGTCGCGTCGCGAGGGCTGGTGGGGGACCGCGCCTGGGCCGCCTACACCGCCGACGGGGGGATCGGGAGCGGCAAGACCACCCGCCGATTCCGGAAGGTACCGGGCCTGTTGGACCTAGGGGCGCGGCTCGGGGCAGACGACGTCCCATGGCTGGAGATCGACGGGGTCGAGCGACGTGTCGACGACCCGGAGACCTCGGCGGCACTCTCCGAGAGGCTGGGGCAGCCCCTGGCGCTGCGGCCCGAGGGGGCTGTGCCGCACCACGACGAGTCCCCGATCCACCTCGTCACCACGTCCGCACGGCGCGCGCTCGAACGCAGCCACGGCGGCGCGGTCGACGAGGGCCGGTTCCGCGCCAACGTCGTGCTCGAGACGGACGGCGACGGGTACGTCGAGCACGAGTGGGTCGGTCGGGATCTGGCCATCGGCGAGGTGGTGCTCCGGGTCGGCCCGGGGATGCCGCGGTGTGTGATGGTCGACCTCGCCCATGGTGGCGCCGGTCTTCCCGCGGCGCCGGGTCTGCTGCGCACGATCGGCCGCGTCAACGGGCTCGACCTCGGCGTGCAGGCGTCCGTGGTGAGGGGCGGCGTCCTCCGGCTCGGTGACAGCGCCTTCGTCTGCTGACGATCGATCCGGTCCGGGCGTGGGTACCGTCGAGCGATGAGCACTCCTGGTGGACGGCGCTGGTACTTCGTGCTGATGGGCGTCTGCATCCTGCTCATCGTGCTCGCGTGGAACGTCGTACGCCTCTGGTCGGTGCCCGCGGCCGTGGCGATGTCCGTGGTGGCCGCGCTGATCCCGCCGGTGGCCGCGATCGTCGGCAACCGCAGCGGCAGCGGCGGTTGAGCCTCCCCCGTTGTGCGGCTGAGTAGCGTGAGTGCGTGACGGAAACGACCACCCCTCCCGCCCTGCACACCGTCGGCCAGCTGCGTGCCAGCGGTCACCAGCACCGCGGGCTGCGCGACGAGATCCGGGCGAACCTGCTCGCCATGCTGGCCGCCGGCGAGGACCCCTGGCCCGGCCTGCACGGCTTCGAGTCCACCGTCATCCCGCAGCTCGAGCGGGCGCTGATCGCGGGTCATGACGTGGTGCTGCTCGGCGAGCGGGGACAGGGCAAGACCCGGCTGCTGCGCACCCTCGTCGGGCTGCTCGACGAGTGGACCCCGGTCATCGAGGGCAGCGAGCTGGGCGAGCACCCCTACGAGCCCGTCACCGCCGCGTCGAGGCGGCGCGTCGCCGAGCTCGGCGACGAGCTGCCGGTCGCCTGGCGGCATCGCGAGGAGCGGTACGCCGAGAAGCTGGCCACGCCGGACACATCGGTGGCCGACCTGATCGGCGACGTCGACCCGATGAAAGTGGCCGAGGGCCGCTCGCTCGGCGACCCCGAGACGATCCACTTCGGACTGATCCCGCGCAGCCATCGGGGGATCGTCGCGATCAACGAGCTGCCCGATCTCGCCGAGCGCATCCAGGTGGCGATGCTCAACGTGATGGAGGAGCGGGACATCCAGATCCGCGGCTATGTCCTGCGGCTCCCGCTGGACGTGCTCGTGGTCGCCTCGGCCAACCCGGAGGACTACACCAACCGCGGCCGGATCATCACCCCGCTCAAGGACCGCTTCGGTGCCGAGATCCGCACCCACTACCCGACCCGGATCGAGGACGAGATCGCGGTGATCCGTCAGGAGGCACACCTGGTCGCCGACGTACCCGACCACCTCGTGGAGATCCTGGCCCGGTTCACCCGGGAGCTGCGGGGGTCGAACGCGATCGACCAGCGCTCCGGGGTGTCCGCACGGTTCGCGATCGCGGGCGCCGAGACGGTGGCTGCCGCGGCGTTGCACCGGGCCACCGTGCGCGGCGAGCCGGAGGCGGTCGCCCGCATCGTCGACCTCGAGACCGCGGTCGATGTGCTCGGCGGCAAGGTGGAGTTCGAGACCGGCGAGGAGGGCCGCGAGGCCGAGATCCTGGAGCACCTGCTGCGACTCGCCACCGCACAGACCGTCACCGCGCACCTGGCCGGGATCGACCTGGGTCTGCTCGTGCAGGCGGTCGAGAACGGCGCCAGCGTCACCACCGGCGAACAGGTCACCGCTCGAGACTTCCTCGCCGGGCTGCCCGCGCTGGGCGAGTCCGACCTCTACGACCAGGTCATGGAGCGCCTCGGTGCGCACAACGACGGCCAGCGCGCCGGGGCGGTCGAGCTCGCCCTGGAGGGTCTGTTCCTGGCCCGCAGGATCGACAAGACCGTTCCCGAGATCCGTGGGTCCGGTGGGGAGACCGTCTATGGCTGACCCGTTCGTCGGCCGGCACCGGTCCCGCTACGCCCGCTACACCGGCGGGCCGGACCCGCTCGCGCCCCCCGTCGACCTGGCGGAGGCGCTGGACGCCATCGGCGCGGACGTGATGGCCGGCTACTCCCCGGAGCGGGCGATGCGGGAGTTCCTCCGCCGTGGCCCTTCGAGAGCCTCAGGACAAGCGGCCGACCGGCGCGGTCTCGACGATCTGGCCCGCCAGGTCGCGGAGAAGCGTCGGGAGCTGCTCCAGCGGCACTCCCTCGACGGCACCCTGCAGCAGGTTCGCGAGCTGCTGGACCACGCGGTGCTCGAGGAGCGCAAGCAGCTGGCCCGCGACGTCGCGATGGACGACGCCGACCGATCGTTCCGGGAGATGCAGCTGGGCAACCTGCCGCCGTCGACCGCGGCCGCGGTGACCGAGCTGTCGTCGTACGACTGGCAGAGCCGGCAGGCGCGGGAGGACTACGAGCAGATCAAGGACCTGCTCGGCAGGGAGCTGCTCGACCAGCGCTTCGCCGGCATGAAGCAGGCGCTCGAGGGAGCGACCGACGAGGACCGCGCCCGCGTCAACGCGATGCTCACCGACCTCAACGAGCTGCTCGAGAAGCACGCCCTCGGTGCGGACACCCCGGAGGACTTCGCGCAGTTCATGGACCGGCACGGCGACTTCTTCCCGGAGAACCCGCGCGACGTCGACGAGTTGCTCGACGCGCTGGCGAAGCGGTCCGCCGCCGCCCAGCGGATGCTGAACTCGATGACGCCCGAGCAGCGCGAGGAGCTGATGCAGCTGTCTCAGCAGGCGTTCGGATCGCCGGAGCTGACCGAGCAGCTGGCCCGGATGGACGCCAACCTGCAGGCGCTGCGTCCGGGCGAGGACTGGGGAGGCTCGGAGCAGTTCGAGGGCCAGGATGGGCTCGGCCTGGGCGACGGCACCGGTGTGCTGCAGGACCTCGCGGAGCTCGACGAGCTCTCCGAGGAGCTCTCCCAGTCGTACGGCGGCGCCCGGCTGGACGACCTCGACCTCGATGCGCTGGCGCGACAGCTCGGCGACCAGGCTGCCGTCGACGCCCGGACCCTGCAACAGCTCGAGCGCGCCCTGCGCGACACCGGGTACCTCAAGAGGGGCACCGACGGGCAGCTGCGGCTGTCCCCGAAGGCGATGCGTCAGCTCGGCCGGGCGCTGTTGCGCGATGTGGCCACCCGGATGTCGGGCCGGCAGGGCCAACGGGACCTGCGTCACGCCGGGGCCGCGGGCGAGCTCAGCGGCGCGAGCCGGCCCTGGGCCTTCGGCGACACCGAGCCGTGGAACGTCACCCGGACGATCACCAACGCGATCCAGCGGACCGTGGCTGAGGGCGGCTCCGCAGCGGGCGGCGTACGGCTGTCGATCGAGGACGTCGAGGTCCACGAGACCGAGGCGCGCACCCAGGCCGCGGTGGCGCTGCTCGTGGACACCTCCTTCTCGATGGCGATGGACGGCCGCTGGGTGCCGATGAAGCGCACCGCGTTGGCGCTGCACCAGCTGATCACCTCCCGGTTCCGTGGGGACGCCCTCCAGCTGATCGGCTTCGGGCGGCACGCCGAGGTGATGGACATCGAGCAGCTCACCGCGCTCGACGCGATGTGGGCGAAGGGCACCAACCTGCACCACGCGCTGCTGCTCGCGAACCGGCACTTCCGCAAGCACCCCCAGGCCCAGCCGGTGCTGCTGATCGTGACCGACGGCGAGCCGACCTCCCACCTCGAGCCCGACGGTGAGGTGTACTTCGGCTATCCGCCGCACCCGCTCACGATCGCCTACAGCGTCCGCGAGCTCGACAACGCCGGCCGGCTCGGCGCTCAGGTGACGTTCTTCCGGTTGGGCGCCGATCCCGGGCTGGCCCGGTTCGTCGACTCGATGGCACGGCGCGTGGACGGCCGGGTGGTCGCCCCCGAGCTCGACGACCTCGGCGCCGCCGTGGTGGGCAGCTACCTCGGCTCGCGCGCCTCCCGCGTTGGCGGTGCCGGTGACCACCTCGGCGACTGGTACACGGGACGGGGGTTCTGGGTCGGCTGACCGGGCCCGGCCGGTAGTCGGGTCAGCGCACTGACCGGATCCGGTAGACCATCGCGGCCCCGGCCAGGGTGATCACGCCTGCTGCGCCGAAGAGCATGGGGTATCCGCCCAGCGTGGTGATGAAGAGCCCGCCCAGCAGCGGACCCAGCGCCTGGGGCAACACCGATCCGATGTTCATCAGGCCGAGGTCCTTGGCACGGTCCTCGGCGCTGGGCAGCACCGCCGTGATCAGGGCCTGGTCGACCGACATGAACGCGCCGTACCCGGCGCCGAGCAGCGCCGCGCCGACCATCGCGGTGTCCCACGACGGAAGGGCTGCGAGCAGCAGGGCGGCGACGGCCTGGAGGCAGGACGCCACGGCGACGAAGACCCGGCGCCGGCCGGTGCGGTCCGACCAGATGCCGCCGAGGTAGGTCGCGAGCACGGTGAAGACCAGATAGACCAGGGTCAGTTGCACCAGGCGCGAGTCGGGGTCCGGGACCTTCAGGTCATCGCGCAGGAAGAACAGCAGCTCGGTGGTGCCGAAGGCGTTGCCGAGGTTGACCAGCAGCCGGCCGCCGAAGGCCCAGGCGAAGTCGGGGTGGTCGCGTGGGCTGATCCACATTCCCCGGGCCACCGACCGGACCGAGAGCGGGGGAGCGGTCGCGGCCGGCGGCGCGTCCCGGTGGCCCAGCAGGAACGGCAGCGAGAACACCAGCAGGCCGAGGGCGAGCGCGACGAAGCGACCCATCGTGCCCAGGCCCTGGACGGCGAGCAGCCCGACCAGGATGCCCACCGCCTGCGGGCCGTAGATGGCTGCCGAGGCCATTCCGCGTTGGGACTCGGGCACCTCGTCGGCGATCACCGCGGTCAGACCGGCGGCCATCGCGTTGTTGCCGAGCGATGCCAGCACCCAGCAGCCGCCCAGCGCCACCCAGTCGGTCTGCAGCCCGGAGAGCAGCAGGCCGAGCACGAAAACGACCACACCGCCCAGCACCCACACCCGACGACGTCCGAGCCGGGAGCTGGTCCGGTCGCACAGCGCGCCGAAGAGCGGCAGCGTGACGATCGCGACCACGCCGACCCCGCCGTTGATCCAGCCGAAGTCGCTGATCCGGTGGGCATGGTCGATCCGGTCCAGCTGGTCCGGCAGCACCAGCTGGATCGGCACCAGCCAGGCCATCCAGATGCCGAACCAGACCAGCGTGAACCGCGTGGTCCAGCCGCGCGAGACGGGTCGGTCGGGCCCCACCCAGGGCGTCGTGGTCACCTGCTCGGTCATCCGCCCCTCCGCGATCCCTCCCCGACGGTCCATCTGGCCCGCGGTGCGAGGCTAGTGGCACCGGACCGGGGAGGGTCAACACGCACCGACACGGGCGGGTTTGACCCGGTCGCCCCCGGACCCGATCATCGGGCCATGACGAAGCGCGCTCCCCGGTCCGCAGCGTCGGAGTTCTGGTGGGGGACGGCGACGTCGGCGTACCAGATCGAGGGCGCGACGTCCGTCAACGGGCGCGGACCGTCCACCTGGGACACGTTCTGCGCCGAGCCCGGCCGGATCGCCGACGGCTCCACTGGCGAGGTCTCCTGCGACCACTACCGCCGGTACGCCGAGGACGTCGCGCTGATGGGAGAGCTCGGTGTCAACGCCTACCGGTTCTCGATCGCGTGGCCGCGGGTGCTGCCCACCGGCGTTGGCCCGGTGAACGACGCCGGTCTCGACTTCTACGACCGGCTGGTCGACGCGCTGCTCGCGGCCGGGGTGACACCCGTCCCCACGCTCTTCCACTGGGACACCCCGCAGCCACTCGAGGACGCGGGCGGCTGGCTCGGGCGCGACATCGCCCACCGATTCGCCGACTACGTCGACGTGGTCGCCGCTCGGCTCGCCGACCGGGTCCACGATTGGATCACCATCAACGAGCCGCGCGAGCTGACGATGCTGGGCTACGCCCTCGGCGTGCATGCTCCCGGGCGCACCGCGATGTTCGACGCGCTGCCCGCGGCGCACCACCTCCTGCTCGGCCACGGCCTGGCCGCCGACGCGCTGCACGCCGCGGGCGTGGCCACGGTGGGCGTCGCGGCGAGCCACGCGCCGGTGTGGCCGGCCAGCGACGAGCCCGCCGACACCGACGCGGCCGCACTGTTCGACCTGCTCGACAACTGGCTCTTCGCCGATGCGCTGGTGCGCGGAAGCTACCCCGAGGACCTGCTGCCGCTGCTGCCCCCGGGGGCCACGGACGACCTGCCGTCGATCGGCGGCCGGCTGGACTGGTACGGCGTCAACTACTACAACCCGATCCGGGTGGGCGCTGCGGTGGCAGGAGCGGACCAGGTGGACGGGATCACGCTGCCGGAGGGGCTGCCGTTCTCCGCTGACATCACCGGCGTACCGATGACCGACTTCGGCTGGCCCGTCGTACCCGAGGGGTTGACCCAGATGCTCCGCCTCCTCGTCGAGCGCTACGGCGACGACCTGCCGCCGCTGGTCATCACCGAGAACGGTTGCTCCTATGCCGACGGCCCCGGTCCGGACGGTCGGGTGCACGACGTACGCCGGATCGACTACCTACGCGACCACCTCGGGGCACTCGACGCCGCGGTCTCGGCCGGCGTCGACGTACGCGGCTACTTCTGCTGGTCGCTGTTGGACAACTTCGAGTGGGCCGAGGGCTACCGGCAGCGGTTCGGGCTGGTGCACGTCGACTTCGCCACCGGGACGCGCACGCCGAAGGACTCCTTCGGTTGGTACGCCGAGCACATCCGCGCCGCCCGCGGCTGAAGGGCCGGAGGACTCAGCTGGTGACGTCCTTGGTGGAGAACCGGGCCCACGCCGCGAGCAGGAACACCGCGACGTACGCCACTGCTGAGTAGAGGCCGTGCTCGATGCCGCTCCACGCCACCGGAGTGCGCAGCAGATCGCCGAAGCTGGTCCAGTTGTGCACGATCAGGTAGGGGTGCAGGAACGACACCTGCGGGATGCTGTCGAGCACGAAGCTCGCCCCGCTGAACACGATCGTGGCGAGCATCGCGGCGATCGGCTGTTCGGTGAGCGTGGAGAGGAAGATCCCGACGGCGCCGAGCGCGGTCAGGCAGACCCCCAGGTACGCGGTGGCGGCCACCACGCGCAGCAGTCCCTCGCCGAAGCCGAGCTCGGTGCCCGAGAGCGTGGTGAGGTTCCCACCGCCGAAGAGGATCAGCCCCATCACCATGCCGACGACGGTGACGACGAACGCCGCGGCGAAGCTGAACACCAGCACGCCGGCGAACTTCACCGCGAGCAGCCGGATCCGGCCCACCGGGACGGTCAGCAGGTAGCGCAGCGTGCCGGTGTTGGCCTCGCCGGCGACCGAGTCGCCTGCGACCAGTGAGATCGCGAGCGGCAGGAAGAGGCCCATCTCGATGGTGAGCGCAGCGAGCGCGACGAACAGCCCGTTCTGGGTGATCGAGCCGAAGAAGTCCGGCGCCTCACGGCCCGGGCGCGAGAGCGAGGTCTTCACCGCGATCGAGATCAGCAACGGCGGGCCGGCCAACACCAGCAGCGCGAGCTGGTTGCGACGGCGGCCGAAGATCAGCCGCAGCTCGGAGCGCAGGAAGCGCGACGACCACGACCTGCCTGCGGGTACGGGCAGGGTGACGCTCTCAACCGCTGACATCGAATCCCTCTCCGGTGAGTGCCACGAAGGCGTCCTCGAGGCTGGGGGTGACCACCTGGAAGCCGGTGACGGCCAGGCCCTGGTGCACGCACGCGGCGACCACCTTCTCCGGAGCCACCTCGGCAAGGTCGCCCAGCACAACGCCCTGCTCGACGCAGACCCCCTGCACGCCGAGCTGGCGGAGGACACCGGCGGCGGCGCGGGGCTGGTCGGTCTCGAGTCGCACCCGCCGTCGTACGCCGCCCACCACCGAGGCGACCGGTCCCTGGGCGACCAGGCGACCGACGTGCATCACGCCCACGTGGGTGCAGACCTGCTCGATCTCGGAGAGCAGGTGGCTGGAGACCAGCACGGTGCGGCCCTCGTCGGCCAGATCGGCGACCAGGTGTCGCACCTCGCGGGTGCCCTGGGGGTCCAGGCCGTTGGTGGGCTCGTCCAGCACCAGCAGCTCCTTGGGGGTGAGCAGTGCTCCGGCGATGGCGAGCCGCTGGCGCATGCCCAGTGAGTACGCCCGGTAGCGCTTGGTCGCGGCCGGCAGCAGACCGACCCGGTCGAGCGCCGCATCCACCCGGGCCGCGCTGGTGCGCGGGTCGGCCCGCCGGTCGGCGGCGTCGAGCCGCTCGAGGTTGGCCCTGCCGGACAGGTAGAGGTGGAAGGCCGGGCCCTCCACCAGCGCACCGACCCGGGGGAGTGCGTCGGCGAGCCGGTCGCGATCCGCGCCGAGCAGGCTCAGCTCACCCGCGGTGGGGGTGATCAGACCGAGCAGCATCCTGATCGTGGTGGTCTTGCCCGACCCGTTCGGCCCGAGGAACCCGTAGACCGCGCCGGTCGGTACGTCCAGGTCGATGCCGTTGACCGCCAGCTGCTGGCCGAAGCGCTTGCTCAGGTTGCGGGTGGTGACCGCGGACGCCGTTCGGGTGCCACCGCTGACCGGACCGGGACGGTACGGAGCGCTGGTCACTGTCGGACTCACCGGCCCGCCAGTGCGGCGTACAGCTGGCTCGGCGGTACGGCGCCCACGGCAAGCCTGCCGTCATCGGTCAGCAGCGCGGAGAAGACGGTCCCCGCCAGCAGCCGCCCCGAGCCCCAGGTGCCGTGCACCTCGGGAAGCTTGGCCAGCACCGCGCCGAGGGGGCCGGCCTTCTTGCCGCCGGGCGAGGTCAGCTCGGCGAGTGCCTTCGAGGGAAGGTGCGTGACCAGCACGGTGCTCCAGTCGGAGCCGACCACGGTCGGTCGCAGAGGCGTGCCCGTGTGCCCGGCGGCGCGGTGGTCCTTCATGACCTTGCCTCCCGGCATCAGGTCGGAGAGCTTGCCCTGCGTGACCTTGGTGCCCGGGGGTGGGTTGAAGCCGAAGACCGACATCGACGGCGTGCTCGGGTCGAAGGAGGTGAAGCCCACCGAGAACACCGGGTCCTTGGTTCCGTTCGCGTAGACCTGCACCCGGGTCGGCACGTGTGTCCGGCCGTCGATCGCGATCTGGACCGACTCGATGAGCGTCTTGCTCGTCCGTGGCGCGAGGGTGAGCAGGTACGCCGGGCGGTTGGCCACCACCGCGGTGCCGTTGGTCGTGACGGTGGTGCTCGGGGAGATCGCGGACAGCGCCTTCTCGGCGGCCTGCTGCGGGGTGAGGGCCTGCCCGGGCAGCGCCGGGCCGCCGGCGTGGTGACGAGAGCCGGAGTCGGTGGGCAGGACCCAGTGCTCGGCCGTGCCGCGGGTGGCGCTCGAGCTGGACCAGCTCCACAGGTCGCGGCCGTTGCGGATCAGGTCGGACTCGCCCAGCTGCCCCAGCAGGGCGAGTCGGACGTGCTCGGGGCCGGCGTACCAGGTGCGCAGGGTGTGCGTCCCGGACAGCAGCGCGGTCATGCTGGAGTCGCTGCCGGCCAGCCCGGAGACGGCACCGGTCGGCAGTGCGGGCAGGCCGAGGTCGGCGTTCTGCACGATCGTGCCGGACAGGCCGGCGAGCTTGGCGTGCTCGACGTCGACCAGGAGTTGCGCGGCCGAGCGCGGGGCGAGGTCGGCGTGGGCGGCGCTGGTCAGCGCGGACACCACGGAGCCGCCGGCGATGAAGAGGACTGCGGTGGCGAGTGGGGCGACCCAGCGCGTCACGGGTCGTTGCAGGAGCGAGGTCATGGTGTGAAGCATGCGCCCCGGGCGCTGTGGAATCGCTGAGAAACTGTGGGCGTGCTCAGCGGCGCCGGACGCGGGCGTGTCAGGGTGAGGGCATGCGGCTGCTGCTGGTCGAGGACGAGGCCCGGCTGGCCCATGCCCTGCGCCGCGGGCTCGCCGCCGACGGGTTCCAGGTCGACGTCGCCGGCGACGGGGCCTCTGGTCTCGAGGCCGCTCGCACCGGCAACTACGCCGCGATCCTGCTGGATGTGATGTTGCCGCGGCTCTCCGGCTACGAGGTGGTCCGGCGGATGCGGGCGGAGCAGAACTGGGTGCCGGTGATGATGCTGTCCGCCAAGGACGGCCCGCACGACCAGGCCGACGGACTCGACTACGGCGCCGACGACTACCTCACCAAGCCGTTCTCCTACGTGGTGCTGTTGGCGCGGCTGCGGGCGTTGCTGCGTCGGGGGCACGAGGCTCGGCCGACCGTCCTCGAGGCGGCCGACCTGCGCCTCGACCCGGCGACCCGCGAGGTCACCTCGGCCGGGGAGCCGGTGACGCTGACTCCGCGCGAGTACGCCGTACTCGAGCACCTGCTGCGCCACCCCGACCGGGTGGTCACCAAGATCGAGCTGCTCGACCAGGTGTGGGACGCCAACGCCGAGCTGGACCCCAACGTCGTCGAGGTCTACGTCGGCTACCTCCGCCGGAAGCTGGGCCGGGACGCGATCCGGACGGTGCGCGGTGTGGGCTACCGCATCGGGGGCTGAGCCATGCATCCCGCGGCCGGCCGGCTGACCCTGCGCACCCGGCTGCTGATGGTCGGGGTGCTCGGGCTGGCGGTCTCCCTGGGCATCGGGGCGGTCGCGCTGTACGTCGTACTGAGGTACTCGGGCCTGCACAGTCTCGATCGGGACGCCCACGCGAGCGCCGACCAGGTGGTGCAGCTGGTGCAGGCCGGGCACCTGCCCGATCCGATCCCAGTCACCGGCGACCAGATCGTGCAGGTCGTCGACCGGCGCGACCGGGTGGTCAGCGCCTCGGTCAACGGCGACCTGCTCACCGCGCTGCTGCGTCCGAGCGAGCAGGCCCGTGCTGAGCGGTCGCCGATCCAGGTGCCGGGATCGCGGATGGGGCAGGCCGGCCGGCTGCGGGTCATCGCGCAGGCCGTCCCCGGCACCGACCGGACCGTCGTCGTCGCGCAGGGACTCGATGAGGTGCAGCGCAGTCTGCGGCTGCTGCGCAACGCCGCACTGGTGATCTTCCCGCTGTTGCTGGTCGCGCTCGGTCTGATCGCCGCACGTGCGATCGGGGCAGCCCTGCGCCCCGTCGAGCAGTTGCGTGTCGGCGCCGAGCGGATCTCCGGCTCCGGTCGCCAGGAGCGACTGCCGGTGCCGCGCTCGGCCGACGAGATCCGTGCGCTCGCACTCACCCTGAACTCGATGCTGGACCGGCTCGCGCAGTCGCGGGAGCGGCAGCGCTCCTTCGTGGCCGACGTGGCCCACGAGCTGCGCAGCCCACTCACGTCGATCCGCACCCAGCTCGAGGTCGCCCAACGGATGGGGGAGCTGAGCAGCGCCGACGGCAGCCTGGTCGACGACCTGCACGTCGACGTGCTGCGGATGGGTGCGCTGGTCGAGGATCTGCTCACCCTCGCCCGCCTCGACGCCGATGCCGCGCCGATGTCGCCGCCGCAGCCGGTGCCGGTGGCGCCGATCCTCGCCGAGGTGGCCGCTCGCCATCGCGGCTCGTCCGCCAGCGTGCGGGTCGAAGGCTGCCCGACGGATCTCGAGGTGGCGGCCACCCCCGAGGAGCTGACCCGGGTCGTCGGGAACCTGGTCGACAACGCGGTGCGGCACGCCGACCGCCGGGTCCTGCTTTCGGCCGGGTCGTCGGGACAGCGGGTGGTCCTGCGGGTGGACGACGACGGTCCCGGTATCGCCGAGCAGGACCGCGGACGAGTGCTGGAGCGCTTCACCCGTCTCGACGAGTCTCGGGACCGCGATGCCGGGGGGAGCGGGCTCGGACTCGCGATCGTCCACGAGCTCGTCGTACGCCGCGGCGGCGCCGTACGACTCGTCAGCTCACCCCTCGGCGGTCTGCGCGCCGAGGTTGATCTCCCCCGCCCCTCCTGACCCGTCGAGGCGGCGCAAATGTGCAGCGCAGGTAGGCCGAGGCGGCGCAGCTTTGCAGCGCACGTACGTCGAGGCGGCGCAGCTTTGCAGCGCACGTACGTCGAGGCGGCGCAAACGTGCAGCGGGGCGTTCGACTGGGCGGTGTACCGCGACTCTCAAGTGCCGCAAAGTTGAGCCGCCTCGGCCCGGATGCGCCGCAAAATTGAGCCGCCTCGGCCCCGAAGCGCTGCAAAATACTGCCGCCTCGGCCCCGATGTGCTGCGAAGTTGCGCCGCCTCGACGAACCCCCCGGGACCGATCAGCCCATCGGGTCGAGGACGGTGTGGTCGGTGAGGGAGCTGGACAGCTGGGCCACCATCGTGCGGTCGTCGCCGAGCCAGTGGTTGATGGCGGTCAGCCGGGCGGTGTGATGGCCGACGGCGTACTCGGCAGTCATCCCGATGCCGCCGTGCAGCTGGATCGCCTCCTGGCCGATGTGCCGGCCGGCGCGGGCCACCTGCAGCTTCGCGCGGGCGGCCGCGTCGACGACCTGCTCGGGCATGCCGTCGGCGGCGACCATCGTCGCCCAGTTGACGATGCTGCGGGTCAGCTCGAGCGAGGTGTAGCAGTCCGCCGCACGGAAGGTCAGCGCCTGGAAGCGGTTCAGCGTGACGCCGAACTGCTGCCGGGTCCGCAGGTATTCGGTGGTGAGTCGCAGGGCGGTGTCCATCGCCCCGAGCGCCTCGGCGCAGAGCGCGATCCGCGCCCGGGCCGTCACCAGCGCGATCGCGGCGGACGCGTCGCCGCCGGTGCCGAGCGGGGTCACCGCGTCGCGGTCGAAGTCGAGTCGAGCCGCTCGGCCGCCGTCGTACGTCGAGTAGCCCGTCGCCGCGGCGGGTCGGTCACCGACGAAGAGCTCGGTGCCCACCTGCCACACGATGGTGTCGGCGCGGGCTCCCTGGATCACCGGCTCGGCGGCACCGCGGCCGTCGTCGGGGACGGCAGCGAAGGCCAGCAGCCGCTCTCCGGACGCCAGCGCGCCGAGCAGGTCGGAGCGCTGGTCCTCGGAGCCCGCCTCAGCGACCAGGCCGCCGGCCAGCACGATAGCGGCGACGAACGGTTCGGGAGCGACGACCCGGCCGATCTCCTCGGCGACCACGCCCACCTCGATGGGCCCGGCGCCCATGCCGCCGTCGGCCTCGGCGAAGGGCAGCCCGAGCAGGCCCATCTCGGCGTACCGCCCCCACATCGACTCGTCGAAGCCCGGGTCGGTGGCGCACACCTCGCGACGGTGCTCGGCGTCGTACACCTTCAGCAGCCCTCGTACGGCGTCACGGAGCGCGCTCTGCTCCTCGTCGAGTGTGAAGTCCATGTCTGTCTCCAGTCCGGGTCAGAGCCCGAGGATCGTGCCGGCGATGATCTGACGCTGGATCTCGTTCGATCCGCCGTAGATCGAGGCCTTGCGGAGGTTGAGGTACGTCGGAGCCGCCAGCGCCGCCCACTCCGGAACCGTGTCGGATCCGGTGGAGAGCGACAGCGGCCCGGCCACGTCGACGGCCAGCTCGGAGACCGCCTGTTGCAGCTCGGTGCCCTTCAGCTTCAGCACCGACGAAGCCGGGTGCGGCTTGCCGTCCGCGGAGTGCGCGACGACGCGCAGCGCGGTCAGGTCCAGGGCGAGCAGCTCGTTCTCCAGCTCCACGATCCGGGCGGCCAGCACCGGGTCGGCCAGCGCGCCGGTCTCCTCTGCGTGCTGCTTGACCCCGGCGAGCGCACGTTTGGTCGCGGCGACGGGGGCGACCCCGACGCGCTCGTTGCCGAGCAGGAACTTCGCGTAGCTCCAGCCGGCGTTCTCCTCGCCGACCAGCAGGTCGCCGGGCACCCGGACGTCGGAGAAGAAGACCTCGTTGACCTCGAAGCCACCGTCGATGAGCTCGATCGGTCGGATCGTGACACCGGGGGAGTCCATCGGGAAGAGCAGCATCGAGATGCCCTTCTGCTTGCGCTCGGCCTCGGGGTCGGTGCGCACCAGGCAGAAGATCCAGTCGGCGTACTGGCCCAGCGTGGTCCACGTCTTCTGGCCGTTCACGATCCAGTCGTCCCCGTCGCGCACCGCACGCGTGGTCAGCGAGGCGAGGTCGGAGCCGGCGTTGGGCTCGGAGAAGCCCTGGCACCACCAGATGTCGAGGTTCGCGGTGGCCGGCAGGAACCGCTCCTTGAGCTGCTGGCTGCCGAAGTTCGCGATGACCGGGCCGATCATGGTCGCGTTGAAGGCCAGCGGCGGCGGCACGCAGGCCAGTTGCATCTCCTCGTGCCAGATGTGCCGCTGCAGCGGGGTCCAGTCCCGGCCACCCCACTCGACCGGCCAGTTGGGCACCGCGAGCCCGGCAGCGTTCAGGATCTGCTGGGTGTGCACGATCCCGTCCTTGCCGACATGCTTGCCGAGGGCGATCGCGGCCCGGTACTCCTCGGGCACCTTCGTGGTGAAGAACGTCCGCAGCTCCTCGCGGAACGCGGTCTCCTCCTCGGTGAGTCGCAGCTTCATACCGGCAACGTAGTCCATCCTTGGTCGCAGACACCCGGGAAGTCGCGCCCGGGAACAGGCCCGGAGGAGACAGCCATGGTCGACCCGATGGAGCTTCTGACCGGTGCCCAGCGCAAGGCGCTGGGCATGGCGAGCGAGGCCTTCGACGGCGTGATGCAGGCCGGCAGGTCGGGCATCAGCCAACCCGAGGAGGCGGTACGGCGGCTCACCACGCTGGTCGCCGCGATCGGTGACCTGGCGGCATCGAGCACCAAGCCGATGGAGGCGCTGCTGGCCAACCAGCGCAACCTGGCCAACGCGATGGCCGCCTTCGCCACGTTGCAGGCCGAGATGGCCGAGGTGCTCGGGACGGTCGCAGCCAGTCACGCCGCCGTCGTCGACGCGCTGGAGCGGCTGGCCAGCCCTGCCCTGACCGTCAGCGAGCTGATCCGCAGCGAGCCCGCCGTGAAGAAGGCGCAACGCAAGGCGTCACCGAAGTCCCGCCGTAGCTAGGCCCAGCTGCGCCGTACGGCGAGTCCTAGGCGACGCGAGCCTTCACCGCGAAGGACCGGTTGTCGTCCACGCCGCGGCCACCGCACGAGTAGTCGTAGCCATCGCCGCAGTCGTGCATCCGGGTCGAGCCGTTGGTCAGCACGATCACGACGGAGGCCACCTGCCGGTGACCGAAGGCGTACGTGTGGCGACCGTTGCCCCACTTGTTGAGCCTGAAGGAACCCATCTTCAGGCGGCCGTCGCGGAACCGCACCTGGTAGGTCGCCGCGGCGCCGCGGGCGCGTCGGGGTGCGTTGACCCTGACCACGACCTTGCGGTGCGAGCCGAGGCGCTTGCCGGGGTACAACCGCAGCGGCGCGCTGGACAGGTGCAGGAGGCGGACCGACAGCGTTCCGGTCGGGTGGCTGCGGGTCACCGTGCGGGTCGCCCAGAAATGCGCCGGTTTGTAGGCGCTGCGCTCGGGGTAGGTGTGCCGGGGCAGGGTGTTCCAGGCCCCGAACATCGCGAGCACCTTTCGGGGGTTTCGATGGTGCTGCGTGATCACCTCGCGCACCGCGCGCAGCGAGTAGACGCCGGGGTGCGTGGCGTCGGCGTGCTGCCAGATCTGGCGCACCACCTTGCGGGACCCGAGGTACCGGGTGAGGAACTTGAAGAACGCGAAGTCGCCGTACACCGAGTAGGTGCCGTCGAAGTCGAGGGCCCATTGGGGGTGCCGGATGGGGGACACCGGGAGGTACTGGTAGTAGTCGTTGATGCTGTTGTAGACCTCGTCCTCCATCCAGACCGCGGTGCCCTCCATCAGCCATTTGTCCTCGCCGGTGTCGTAGGCGTACTGGATGGCGTGGAAGAACTCGTGCGCGGCGGTGACCTTGAGCGACTTGGTCGGTGAGCTCGGGTAGCCCACAAAGTCGTTGTCGAGCACGCAGTACGCCGGACTGTGCCGGGTCGGTGAGCCGCCCGTCGGGCTGCAGTAGCCGTAGAGACCTTGGCTGCGCAGGTCTCGCAGGTCGATCTCGATGCGATGGTTGGGCTCGCTGGGGTCGATCAGAGGGTGCTTGTAGCCCAGCGTGCCGACCTCGGTCGCGTAGACGTGCTCCAGGGTGCGGGCGACCTGGACGGCGTACGTCGTGGTGGCGCGGTTGGCGCTCAACGGGTTGCTCGTGAACACGACGTCGAAGTGTCGGGACTCGACCACGCACGTGCTGGTCGAGCAGCCACTCGCTGCGGCGAGGCTGACCCGGTCCGCGTGGGTGGTGTCGCTCATCGGGCTGGTCAGCAGCCGGTCCGCGAGCCGGCGGTCGGCGCCGTGCAGCGAGGGCCGGGCCTGCCACAGGTCCCGCAGTGCGGGCGTGGCGTCGCGGAACGGCAGCACTCGTCGCCCGTCCGCCGAGGAACGCGGGGCGAGCAGCTCGTGAGCGGTCTGCAGCGCCTGCACGGCCACGCCGTGGGAGAGTCGGGGCAGCAGGCCCGCTCCGGGTCCGTTCGGTGACTGACCGGGCGTCGCGCCGACAGGCGCCGGGGCCGGTGCCGGCGTCGGGTCGGCCCCGGCTGGCGCAGCGGCAACGACCACGGTGACCGAGATGGCGACCGCCAAGGTGAGCAGGGTCCCCAGACGTTTATGCACCCAAGGATGGTACGTGGCCTGCGCGCTCCTCGCGGCCGCGGTCCCGGGGTCGGTCTCGGGTAGGTTGCCAGGCGATGACTTCCCTTTCGACCCGGCCCGCGTCGGCGGCCCCGGGGCGCTCCGGCCTCTCCGAGGCGGACGCCGTACGCCGGCGGCGGCTTCGCCGGATGCGCGCGCTGGCGCTGTCCCTGCTCGTGCTCGCGGCCGTGGTCTACCTGGTGACCCTGAACCACGAGCACGCCTGGGGCGGCTTCATCGGCTTCGTCAACACCGGAGCCGAGGCGAGCATGGTGGGCGCGATCGCGGACTGGTTCGCGGTGACGGCCCTCTTCCGGCACCCGCTCGGCCTGCCGGTGCCGCACACCGCGCTGGTCCCGCGCCGCAAGGACGAGTTCGGCAAGAGCCTGGAGGAGTTCTTCACCGAGAACTTCCTGACCGAGGCGGTGATCCGTGACCGCCTCGCCGCGGCCCAGGTCCCGCAACGGGTCGGGCAATGGCTCGTCGAGCCGGCCAACGCACGATCCCTGGCCGCCGAGGCTGCCACCGTCGCCGCGATCGGGCTGCGCCGGATGCGGGACGACGATGTGCGCGCCCTGGTGACCGATGTGCTGCTGCCCCGGCTCCAGGACGAGCCGATCGCGCCGGTCGCCGGTGCGCTCCTGTCCGAGATCGTGGCCGACGATGCCCACCATGGCTTCGTGGACCTGGTCCTCGAGGAGGGGCACCGCTGGCTGCTGCAGAACGAGGAGACCTTCACCGAGGTGCTCGGCGAGCGGGCGCCCTGGTGGGCCCCGGAGCGGCTCAACGAGGCGGTCACCCATCGGCTTCACCTGGAGGCGATGCGCTGGGTCGAGGACATCCGCCGAGACCCGCATCACCACGCCCGCTACGCCCTCGACACCATGCTGCGCCAGCTGGCCGACGACCTGCTCACCAACCCCGACACCCAGGCACGCGCCGAGGCGCTCAAGGGTCGCCTGCTCGGGCAGCCCCAGGTCGTCGAGACCGGGATGTCGTTGTGGAGCGCCTTCCGGCGGGCGCTGGTCGCCGGGCTCGACGACCCGATCGGCCCGTTGCGGGCCCGCGCGGAGGCCGAGCTGGTCGCCTTCGGGAAGCGGCTCGGGGCAGATTCCGCGTTGCGCGAGCGGATCGAGGGCTGGCTGGCGGACTTCTCGGTGTGGGCCACCGATCGGTACGGCGGAGAGCTCGCCGCGGTCATCACCCACACGATCGAGCGCTGGGACGGCCGGGAGGCGGCCGAGCGGATCGAGCTCCACGTGGGGCCCGATCTGCAGTTCATCCGGATCAACGGCACCGTGGTCGGCGGTCTGGTGGGCGTGATCATCCATGCGGTCACGGTTGTGATCTCATGACCGGCATGGCCGACGTACCGATCCGCGACGAGTCGATCCGGCTCGGTCAGTTCCTCAAGCTGGCCGACCTGATCGACTCCGGCTCCGACGCCAAGCACCTGCTGCTCGAGGGCGTCGTCCGGGTCAACGGTGAGCAGGAGACGCGGCGCGGCCGACAGCTGCACCCCGGCGACGTGGTGGACGTGAGCGGCCGGCAGGCCCGCGTCACGACGCGCTGATCGCTCAGCGCGAGGGCCGCACTCGGGTCAGCTGACGTCGATCAGGTCGACGACGAAGATCAGGGTCTCGCCGGGCTTGATCACGCCACCGGCACCGCGGTCGCCGTACCCGAGGTGCGGCGGGATCACCAGCCGGCGCCGGCCGCCGACCTTCATGCCCTGCACGCCGGTGTCCCACCCGGAGATCACCTGGCCGACACCGAGCCGGAACTGGAGCGGGGCGCCCCGGTTGTACGACGCGTCGAACTCCTCGCCGCTGGAGTGCGCGACCCCGACGTAGTGGACCGAAACGGTTTGGCCCGGCTTGGCCTCGGCGCCGTCGCCCTCCCGCAGGTCGGTGACCTCCAGGTCGGTGGGCGCGTCGCCCAGATGGGGGTCGACCTCGGGCTTCTCAGCAGTCATGGTGCCCGACCCTACCGGGCCCGTGGTCAGGTCTGATGCACGTAGGAGTCGAGCTGATCGCGCTCGAACTCGATCTGGTCGATGTGCGCCTTGACCACGTCGCCGATGCTGACGATGCCGCGCAGGACGCCGTCCTCGACGACGGGCACGTGCCGGAACCGGCGCTCGGTCATCAGTCGTCGGGTCTCGTCGAGGCTGTCGCCGGGTGCGACGCTGCGCACCGAGGGGGTCATGATCGCTGAGACCGCGGCGCCCAGCACGGAGTCGTCGCCGTGCAGCTTGCGTACGACGTCGCGCTCGCTGACGATGCCGTCCACCGATGAGCCGTCGGTCGAGACGATCACGGCGCCGATGTTGTGCTCGGCGAGCAGGGCGATCAGGTCGCGCACGGTGGCGTCGGGGGAGATGGTGACGACCTGCTGACTCGCCTTGCCGGCGATGACCTCGCTGATCTTCATCGGGCTCCTCCTCGAGTGGACGATCGGTTGCTCCAACCTAGTGTGCCGTCGGGGCGGGGTACACCCCTACTCGGTGCGGTCGGGCCCGTCCGGCTGCTCCTCCGCCCGATCCTCTGCCTGCTGGCTCGCGTCGTTGCTCCGTCGGCGCGCGGCCAGGTCGTGGACCGACCCGAGCACCCGCCGCTGGGCGTCCATGTCGTCTCCTGAGAGCTCGCCGAGGAAGGCGAGCGCCTGGTCGTGGAGCTTTCCGTTGGTGGCCAGCGCGTTGCCGCCCGAGGGTCCGGGCTCGCCCTCGAGGGAGGTGAAGATCCCGCCGGCCTCACGGACCACGACGTCCAGGGCGGCCATGTCGTGCAGCTCGAGCTCGGGCTCGGCGGCGATGTCCACCGCACCCTCGGCAAGCAGCATGTACGACCAGAAGTCGCCGTACGCCCGGGTCCGCCAGCAGCGTCGGGACAGCGCCATGAAGTCGTCGAGGCGGCCGTGCTCGTCCCAGCCGCCGAGGGAGGAGTAGGACAGCGACGCGTCCTCGATCCGGGACACGTCGGAGACCTGGCAGCGGCTCGCCCGGAGGAGGGACTTGCCGGTCCAGGCCCCGCCGTCGCGCATCGCCCACCACCGCCGGTTGAGGGCGGGCGCGGAGACCACTCCCACGACCACCTCGTCGTCGACCATCAGCCCGATCAGGGTCGCCCAGACGGGCACGCCCCGCACGTAGTTCTTGGTCCCGTCGATCGGGTCCACCACCCAGCGCCGTTGGCTGTGTCCGGTGCTGCCCTGCTCCTCGCCGAGCACGGCGTCGCGGGGGCGGGCCCGCGACAGGGTACGGCGGATGCCCTCCTCGACCGTGCTGTCCGCGTCCGTCACGGGGGTCAGGTCCGGCTTGGTCATCACGTGCAGGTCGAGCGCTTTGAACCGTGCCGTGGACAGGGCATCGGCGTCATCGGCCAGCACATGGGCGAGCCGAAGGTCGTCGGTGAAGTCGGAGGGCATGGCGACAGGGTATTCCCAGCCAGTCGCCAGCCCGGGCTCATGCTGACGAAAGGTTCGCCCGCTTGGCTGAACCCATGGGGGTGGCGACCCGTCTGGAAGGGCGCGCCCGTGATGGACAGAGGTGGTTCTCGATGGAGGTCAACGGCTTGCCGTTGCACCCGCTGGTGATCCATGTGGCCGTGGTGTTCGTGCCGCTGGCAGCGCTGGGGGTGCTGGGCTACGCCGTCGTCCCGCGGTGGCGGCGCACGCTGCGATGGCCGATGCTCGTGGCCACCGTGATCGCCGCGGTCGCCGTCCAGGTGTCCGCGATGTCCGGCAGCGACCTCAAGCGCGAGCGTGGTCTCGGCGGGGTGCTGCTCGACCAGCACGAGATGTGGGCCGGGCGGCTCCAGTTCGCGACCTGGGTGTTGGCGGCCGTGGTCGTGCTGGCGTTCTTCGTCGCACCTTCCTCCCGGCGCCGGCTCTCCGGCGCGGGCAGTGCCGCCGCCATCCGGCTGATCCGCCTCGCCCTGGTGCTCCGGGTGGTGCTGGTTCTCTTCGCGCTGGCCGAGCTCTACCTCGTCGTCCGGACCGGTGATGCGGGGGCGAAGGCGGTCTGGGCGACCAGCCAGCGGGGCTGAGCCGCGGTTCCACCGCCGTACGGCTGCAACGTTGCGCCGCCTCGACGCCGTACGGCTGCAGGATTGCGCCGCCTCGACGAGCTAGGGGCTGGCCTCGCGGCTGGCGAGAAGGCGCCGGAACGAGCCGACTCGGGCCTCGAGCTCCGGCGGGGCGGCGTCGAGACCGCACTCCGGCTCGGACTCGCCGTGGGTGCAGCCGCGAGGGCAGTCCAAGGTGAGGTCGTGCAGGTCGGGGAAGGCCTCGATCAGGTGATCGGGTCGCACGTGCGCCAGCCCGAACGACCGGATTCCGGGCGTGTCCACGATCCAGCCTCCGGAGGGCAACGCCAGCATCACCGCGCTCGTGGAGGTGTGCCGGCCGCGACCGGTCACCGCATTGACCCCGCCGGTGAGGCGACCGGCGTCGGGAACCAGAGCGTTGACCAGGGTGGACTTGCCGACCCCGCTGTGGCCGAGCATCACGCTCTGCCGACCGTCGAGCCGGCCGGCGATCGCGGACACGTCCGCGCCGCGGCGGGTCACCTCGAACGGCACCCCCAGCGGCCGATACGCCTCCACCAAGGCATCAGGCGAAGCCAGGTCGGACTTGGTCAGCACCAGCAGCGGGTCCATCCCCGCGTCGTACGCCGCCACCAGGGCGCGGTCGATCAGCCGCGGTCTCGGCTCGGGATCGGCGAGGGCCGTCACCACCACCAACTGGTCTGCGTTGGCCACGATCACCCGCTCCACGGGGTCGTCGTCGTCCGCGGTACGCCGGAGCATGGTGCTGCGCTCGGCCACGGTCACGATGCGGGCCAGGCTGCCCTCGCTGCCGGTGGTGTCGCCGACCAGTCCCACCCGGTCGCCGACCACGACGCCCTTGCGTCCCAGCGGCCGGGACTTCATCGCGACAACCGGGTGCGGCGCCGAGCCCGGGACGCGCTCGGTCAGGCAGGTGTACCGGCCACGGTCGACCGTCACCACGACGGCGGGCTCGGCGTCGTCGTACGACGGTCGCTCCTTGGTGCGCGGGCGGGTGTGCCGACGCGGCCGCTCGTAGCTCTCGTAGTCCTCCTCGCCGTAACGAGGCATCAGAAGAGCCGTGCCCAGGCGTCGGCGAAGCCGGGGAAGGTCTTCGCGGTGGTGGCCACGTCCTCGACGAGGATGCCGGGTACGGCGGAGCCGAGCACCACGGCCGCGTGCGCCATCCGGTGGTCGCCGTAGGTGTGGAAGGTGCCGCCGTGGAGGATGCCTGGCCGGATCTCCAGGCCGTCGGGATGCTCGACCACCTCGGCACCGAGCCGGCCCAGCTCGGTCGCGAGCGCGGCCAGACGATCGGTCTCGTGCCCGCGGATGTGCCCGATGCCGCGCAGGTGGGACGGCGTCTCTGCGAGCGCGCAGAGTGCGGCCAGGGCAGGGGTCAGCTCGCCGAGGTCGTGCAGGTCGACGTCGAGGCCCTCGATCGCCCCGGTGCCGGAGCCCGTCACGCACAGTCCCGCCGCGGTCGGCTCGACGGTTGCGCCCATCCGGGTGAGAAGGTCACGCAGCGCGTCGCCGGCCTGCGTCGTCGTCTCCGGCCAGTCGAGGACGGTGACGGTGCCGCCGCTGGTCATCGCCAGCATCAGGAACGGAGCCGCGTTCGAGAGGTCCGGCTCGATGGTCATGTCGGTCGCGGCGATCGGACCGGGGAGGACATGCCAGCGATTCGCGTCGGAGTCGTCGACCTGGACGCCGTGCGCGCGCAGGCAGGCCACGGTCATGTCCAGGTGCGGCAGCGAAGGCACCGGCTTGCCGTCGTGGCGGACGTCGACGCCCTCGTCGTAGCGGGCCCCGGCCAGCAGCAGCGCGGAGATGAACTGGCTCGACGCCGAGGCATCGATGATCACGGCACCGCCGCGGACGGAGCCGCTGCCGTGCACGGTGAACGGCAGCGTGCCGCGGTCGTCGTCGTCGATGCGCACGCCGAGGCCGCGTAGCGCGTCGATGACCTGTGCCATCGGACGGGTGCGGGCGTGCTCATCGCCGTCGAACCCGATCGCGGCGCTGCTGAGCGCGGCGACCGGCGGGACGAAGCGCATCACCGTGCCCGCCAGCCCGCAGTCGATCTCGGCAGCGGCGTCGAACGGCCCGGGAGTGACCCTCCAGTCGGCGCCCGAGGTGTCCACGGTGGAGCCCAGCGCGGTGAGGGCCGCCGCCATCAGCTCGGTGTCACGCGAGCGCAGCGCCCGGCGTACGACGGACGGGCCCTCGGCCAGGGCGGCGAGAACCAGCGCGCGGTTGGTCAGGGACTTCGAGCCGGGCAGCGCGACGGCTGCCCGTACGGGCGCGGAGGCGACGGGGGCCGGCCAGAGTTCCACCTGTGAAGGGTATCGGGGCCCCTACGTCAGGGTCTTGGCTGCGAGCCTCGCCTCCAGCTTCGCCGTCCTGCGCAGGTGGCGCGCCTGGCGGCGTACGTCGCCGGCGGCGTGGCGGGTCCGCCAGACGACTCCCGGCCGGCCGCTGGTGTCGCCAGCCGCGATCAGCAGGCCGCCGAGCATCGAGAGGTTCTTGAAGAAGTGGAACTTCTGGTTGGCCCGCATCGCCGGATCGGTCTCGTCCCAGAACGGGTGGCCGGCGACGGTGGTCGGCACCAGGGACCCGGCCAGCACGAGCGCACCCAGCCGGGGAGCGCGACCGGTCGCCAGCGCCGCCGCACCGATCAGCTGGGCGACCGCGTTGATCCGGACCAGCGTCACCGGATCGCTCGGCATCGGCACCCCGGGGGCCAGCCGGTTGGCGGTGGTGACGATGCGGTCAGTGACGGGCTTGGCCCGCCCGGCCGCGCCCTCGGCGTCCTTCAATGAGCTCACCCCGCCCACGAAGAACATCGACGCGAGCATGGGACGAGCGAGCAGTCGTGTCGGCGTCATGAGGTTCCCATACCCGCTCTGACGGGGCCCAACCGTGGGAACGGTCAGGTTGCGCTCGTGGCCTCGACCCGGCCAGAGGGGCCGGCCGACCGCATGGTGGTGCCGCAGTCAGTGGAGGAGGCTCAGCACCAGGTCGGTCGTACCGGTGGGCAGCCCGGCGACCGGATCAAGGTGAAGGTGCAGCCCGAGCAGCCTCAGCGCGCGCAGCGTGGCGATCAGGTCGGGGTTCTCGTGGTCGACCGTGCAGACCTCGACGAGGCCGATGCCGTGGCACTGTCCCGAGGCGCTGACCACGGTGGCGCCGGGTGGCAGCCGGAGCGTGACGGTGGCGGCGCCGCCCGGTGGCAGGCCCTTGACGTGCACCCCGACGACGACCCGGGTGCCCAGCGGACTGCCGCTGGTGCGGATCACCGACGCGGACAGTCCGACCGCGCTTCCCGGCCCCGCCTGCGAGGGAGGCGCGGCCGGCGGAGAGACCCCCGGTGAGGATGAGCCCGGACCAGATGTGGGCGGGCCGGACGTGCTCGAGGGCCTCCCCGGGCGAGAAGCGGCCGTCGGCGTCGCGGTGGGGAGCCCGAGGAGCGTCGCCGCGGCGGAGGGCACCGGCACGTGCGCGGCGGGGGCGGGCGGGTGGCCGGTGTGCCGACCGTTCCGATGCTGGGCCGGCTGACCACCGGTGCCGCCGACCGGTGGCCCCATCGCGGTCGGCGGTCGGCTGTCGGTGGTGCCTCCGTGGTGGGCGGCCACCAGCAGCCCGACCGTGGCGGCGGCGGCGATGCCCACCGCGGCTCCGGCCGCCAGGGCGGTCTGGGCATTGGCGACCAGCACGTCGCGGACCCGTCCCAGGAGCAGGCCCACGCCGGCCAGCGCTCCCGCACCTCCGGCGGTGGTGCCGACGGCCAGGTAGGCGGCGGTCGCGCTGCCGAGCACCAGCGGGCCGACCACCGCCGCCAGCGAGGAGTTGACCTCGACCAGCTCGAGGTAGAGCGCCGTACAACGGCGGCAGTGCTCGAGGTGCTCGGCGGCGCGGCGGTTGTCCCGCCGGGACAGCCCCTGCCGGACGTAGGCGCCGAGCAGGTCACGGGTACGCCGGCACTCGTCGTCGAGCACGTCCGCGGCGTGCATCTGGAGGAATGCCTGACGGAGGCCCTCGCGCGCCCGGTAGGCCAGGGCCGACACGGAGTTCGCCGACATCCCCAGCATCGGGGCGATGTCGCCGGGCTTCTGGCCCTCGACGTCGAGGTGCCAGAGCACCATCTGCCAGCGCTCCGGCAGGCTCTTGTAGGCGCGGGCGGCGGCCGCACTCTCGAAACCGGCGACGGCCGGGTCGTCGAACTCCTCGCCCCGGTCCAGCACGGTGAGGTCGTCGGTGGGCCGGGTGCGGGTCTGGCTGCGGATCCGGTCGATGTGGCAGCGGCGTACCGAGGTCAGGAGGTAGGGCCGAAACGCGACGTCGGGTCCGCCTCCGCCGCGCAGCACCGAGAGCACCTTGGCGAACGCGTCCGAGACCAGGTCGTCGGAGTCGGGCCCCGGTGCCAGGGATCGTGCCAGCCTGGTCGCCGCCTCACGGTGCCGGGCGAAAAGGGAGCCGTACGCCTCGACGTCGCCGCCGCGGACGCGCGAGATCAGCTCGGCGTCGCTCAGGTCGGCGGGATCGGACGGGCTCATACTCGGTGGACGCTCCGTGGGCTGGTAGATGACGTCATCCCCAACGCTTCGTCGGGCGTGGGGATACGGGCTCGAGAATCCTTCCCCGTTCCGCGTCATGCATGCCGAGGTTCGTCGTCCTCTCGATGACGAGGGTCATCCGGGTGATGCTCGCCGATCCGAGAAGAGCAGTGCAGCGAGAGGACCTCACGATGGGCAGCTTCGGCGCGCGGGCCGCAATGCGGGTCCGCAAGCGGGATGCCCGGGCGTCGGCAGGGGTGGCGCGGGGAGGGCGCCACCAGCTGGCGGAGAGGTTCGAGGGGGTTGGCGAGGCACTGTCGCGAGGCGGTGAGGGCCTCGTTGCGTGTGCGGTGGTGGGTCGCAGGATGGCCCGTGAGGGTGTCGACCTGGGTGAGGCACTCGAGGGCTTGCGGACCACCACCGTGCACGTGACCGGGCGTGAGCCGTCGTACGACGCGGTTCGCGCGCTGGGCACCGCTTGGGCAGAGGAGGCGCTCGGATACGTGCACCAGCTCTCGTGCGAGGACGCGTTGACCGGACTGGCCGGACCGGCGCACCTGCGGTCCAGGCTGACGGAGGTCTACCGGGGGGCGGAGCAGCGCGGGGAGGCGGTGTCCGAGACCCACGCGATCGTGGTGGTCTCGGTCCCCGCGGCCGCGGGCGGCGGACTGTCCGGCTCGCTTGCGGTGGTCCGACTGGCGGAGCGGATCCGGCTGATCTTCGCCGGCGAGGAGACGCTGTGCCAGGTTCCCGGCCGCGGCGCCGAGGCCAGGGCGCTGGTGCTGGTGCGTCGTACCCCGGACCTGGGGCGGTCGGTCACCAACCTGCATGGACTGGTGGAGGTGCTCGGGACGGCGGCTGCGCCGGCCCGGGTGTGGATCGAGGGTCTGCCCGCGAGCGTGCAGTCCGCGGTCCCGTTGCTGGACGAGCTGGCCCGACGCGCCTGAGGCCGCCGGCGGCGCGGGCCCCACAGGGGAGGGCCCGGGCCGCCGACGGCACGCGGCCGTCGGACGAGCGCCCTATCCTCGTCGTCATGTGCGGTCGCTATGCCTCCAGTCGTGAGCCCGAGGAGCTCGCGGAGGAGTTCGACGTCCGCGAGGCCGAGCTGCCGCGGATCCCGGCCGACTACAACGTGGCGCCGACCAAGGAGGTCTACGCCGTCGTGCAGCGGCCGCCGTCGGGAGAGCGCGAAGCACCCGCCGAGCGACAGCTCCGGGTGATGACCTGGGGGCTGGTGCCGTTCTGGGCCAAGGATCCCTCCGTGGGCAGTCGGATGATCAACGCGCGGACCGAGACGGTGGCCGAGAAGCCCGCCTTCCGCCGTGCGTTCGAGCGTCGTCGGGCGATCCTGCCCGCCGACGGCTACTACGAGTGGTACGTCACCGAGCAGCTGGACGGCAGGGGCAGGCCCAAGAAACAGCCCTTCTACATCCGGCCCGCCGACGGCGGCGTGCTGGCGATGGCGGGGCTCTACGAGGTCTGGCGGGACCCGGCGAAGTCTGACGACGACCCGACGAGGTTCCGCTGGACCACGACCGTGCTCACCACGACCGCCGAGGACTCGATCGGCCGCATCCACGACCGGATGCCGATGATGCTGACGCCCGAGCGCTACGCCCGCTGGCTCGACCCGACCGTCTCGGATCGCGCCGAGCTGTTGGAGCTGCTCGAGCCCGCTCTGCCGGGGACGCTGGCGGCGACACCCGTCTCGACGCTGGTCTCCGACGTGCGCAACAACGGGCCCGAGCTGGTCGCGCCGATCGCGGTGGAGCCGGCCACCTCGGAGGACGCTCACCATGCCTGACGAGAGGATGGTGCGGACGCCCCAGGGCGACGCGCGGGTCGTCGTACGGCGTGCGAAGCGGCCGATCGCGACCTTGGTCCTCACCCACGGGGCCGGCGGCGGCATCGATGCGCCCGACCTCCTCCGTCTGGCCCGTTCACTACCCCAGCAGGACGTCTCGGTGACGCTGGTGGAGATGCCCTGGAGGGTGGCGGGCAAGCGGCTGGCGCCACGCCCGGCGGTGATCGATGAGTGCTTCCACGCCGCCCTCGACACGATGCGGATGCGCAGCCCGCTGGTGGTCGGCGGGCGCAGCGCGGGGGCCCGGTCGGCCTGTCGGATCGCCCGTGAGGCCGGCGCGCGGGGAGTGCTCGCGTTGTCGTTCCCGCTGCACCCGCCGGGGAGGCCGGAGCGCTCCCGACTCGAGGAGCTGACCGGTGCCCGGGTGCGCAGCCTGGTGGTGCAGGGCGATCGCGACCCCTTCGGCACGCCCGAGGAGTTCCCGGCCAACACCGAGATGGTCGTGGTGCCCGGGGCCGACCACCAGCTGAGGGTGCCCGCCCGAGCGCCGCTCACGCAGGCCGATGCCCTGGCGGTCGTCTACGAGGGCGTCCTGGAGTGGGTCGTGCGGGAGATCGGCGGCAGCTGAGACCGCCTGGGAATCCCGCGGGGCCGACCGGTGTTCTTCCGACATGCTCGCCGTACTCGACCGACCGGTAGTCTGGGAGACGATGACTGACCCTGAGACCACCACCGATGCGACCGCCGCCGAGCCGGGCGCCGAGCCCGCCGACGAGATCGACGTGGCGACCGAGACCGAGGACGAGCGGCAGCTGCGCTTCGAGCGCGACGCGCTGCCCTTCCTCGACCAGCTCTACTCCGCGGCGATGCGGATGACCCGCAACCCCAGCGACGCCGAGGATCTCGTGCAAGAGACGTTCGCCAAGGCGTTCGCCTCCTTCCACCAGTTCCGGCCAGGCACCAACCTGAAGGCCTGGCTCTACCGGATCCTGACGAACACCTTCATCAACAACTACCGCAAGAAGCAGCGCGAGCCGCAGCAGTCGATGGCCGAGGACGTCGAGGACTGGCAGCTCGCCCGCGCATCGGCGCACACCTCGAGCGGCCTGAAGTCCGCGGAGACCGAGGCGCTGGAGCATCTACCCGACTCCGACGTCAAGGAGGCGCTGCAGCGGCTGCCGGAGGACTTCCGGCTGGCCGTCTACCTGGCCGACGTCGAAGGGTTCCCGTACAAGGAGATCGCAGAGATCATGGGCACCCCGATCGGGACGGTGATGTCCCGGCTGCACCGGGGTCGGCGCCAGTTGCGCGAGATGTTGTCCGACTACGTCCGCGAGAACGACCTTCTCCCCAGCGGCTCGACGGGGGGTGCGTGATGGGTTGCGGCGCCCACGACGAGCACGACCAGCACGGCGCCACGGACTGTTCCGAGGTGCTCGACCGGGTGTTCTTCTTCCTCGACAACGAGCTCGACCAAGCCGACTGCACCGAGATCCAGCAGCACCTCGACGAGTGTGGGCCCTGCTTGGCGAAGTACGACCTGGAGCGCACCGTGAAGAGCCTGGTCGCTCGGTCCTGCACCGAGGTCGCGCCCGACGGGCTGCGGCAGCGGGTGATGCTGTCCATCCGGCAGGTCCAGGTGCGCATCGAGCGCGAGTGACGCGTCCCGGCGGGCGCGATTTCGCGATGCCCGCCGACACCTGAGAGGATGGACGTCGCTTCCGCCCGGCATCCGGGCGAACCGAGCTTCGAGGAGGACCCATGGGCAAGACCGGACGCAAGCGCCGCGCTCGCAAGAAGAAGGGCGCGAACCACGGCAAGCGCCCCAACGCCTGATCGGTTGACAGCACCTGATCGGCCGATAGCGCAGCGGACCCCGGCAGACGCCGGGGTTCTTTGCTTTCATGGACCCATGCCGATCGAGTCCGGGCTGAGCGCCTCCGCCGTCTTCACCGTCACCGACGACGACACCGCTGCCGCGCTGGGCTCGGGGAGCCTCGCGGTGCTCGGCACGCCTCGGCTGCTGGCCTGGTGCGAGGCGGTGACCTGTGCTGCGCTCGCTCCCGAGCTCACCCCGGGGACGACCAGCGTGGGCACCAGGGTCGACCTCGAGCACCTCGCGGCGTCCCCGGTCGGCGCGGCGGTCGCGATCAGCGCGACGGCGTCGTACGTCGACCTCCCCACCGGCTCGGGGCGACGCGGAGCGCTGGTCCGCTTCACCGTCACGGCCACCGATGCCGCCGCGGGCAAGCTGGTCGGCTCGGGTCAGGTCACCCGCGTGGTCGTCGACACCGAGCGGTTCCTGGCCCGGGTCGGCTGAGAGCGCCCGCCCCCCGCGAGTGGTCCCAAACGGGGGCCGAGTGGTCCCAAACCGCGCGCAATAAGGGGCGTCTCGGGCGACAATTGGGGACGTCTCGCGGGGGGCGGTGGGGTCAGATCCCGAAGGTGCTGCGCGGGTAGGCCGCGTCGACGTCGGTGATCACGTTGACCAGGTAGGGCACGTTCGCCGCGAACGCGCGGTCCAACGCCGGCCCGATCTGCGCAGGGTCGGTCACTGTCTCGCCCGCACCTCCGAGCGCCTTGACCACGTCGTCGTACCGGGTCCGTGGCGCCAGGTCGGCGGCCACGTCGTAGCCGTAGAGCATCTGCATCGGGCCCTTCTCCAAGCCCCAGGCGGAGTTGTTGCCGCAGACCATCACCACGGGCAGGTCGTGGCGAACCAGGGTGTCGACGTCCATCAGCGACATCCCCGCGGCGCCGTCGCCGTACAACAGCACGACCTGGGCCGAGGGGCGGTGCAGCCGGGCGGCGATGGCCGCGCCCAGCCCGGCGCCCAGGCAGCCGTAGGGTCCGGGGTCGAGCCAGCCGCCGGGGCGCTTGGGCTCCACGAACTTGCCGGCGAACGACACGAAGTCCCCACCGTCGCCGATCACGATCGCGTCGTCGGCGAGGCGTGGGACCAGCTCACCGTAGATGCGGGCCGGGTGGATCGGGTCGGCGGTCGCCCCGAGCAGCGCGGCATCGCGGGCGGCAGCCGCGGCCACGGTGTCCTGGAGGCCAGCGACCCAGCTGCTCCAGTCGGGCTTGCGGACCAGGTGCTCGGCCGCGGAGCGGACGCCGTCGAGGACCAGCCCCAGGTCTCCGTACGCCGAGCCGGCGAGCTCGGCATGCCCGGAGACCTGTCCCTCGGAGTCGGCGAGGTGCACGACTCGGGCAGGCGTCGCACCGTCCTTGCCGCCGAACACCCCGTAGCCGAGCCGGAAGTCGAGCGGGGTCCCGGCGACGATGACGAGATCGGCCCCGCCCAACGCCGCGCTGCGCGCCTTGGTCACCAGCAGCGGATGCCCGCCCGGCACCACGCCGCGACCCATGCCGTTGGTGATCGTGGGCAGGCCGAGGGTCTCCACCAGGCGCAGTGCGGCGTCCTCCGCACCGTCGGCCCACACATCGGTCCCCAGGACCAGCACGGGGCGCTCCGCGCGGCCGAGGAGCTCGGCGACATCGGAGAGCGCGTCGGGGTCGGGCTCGACCCACGTGGCCGGGCGGACCTCGGGGCGCACCACCGAGGCAGTGTTGAACAGCTCGTCCATCGGCACGTCCACGAACACCGGGCCACGGTGCGGGCTGCTCGCCAGGCGGAACGCTCGGTCGATGCCGTCGGCGACCTCCGCGGCCGTGTGGATGGTCTGCGCGGCCTTGGTCACCGACGCGAGGATCGGTGGCTGGTCCAGCTCCTGCAGCGAGCCGGAGCCCCAGCGGTTGGCCGGGGCGCGGCCCCCGACCACCACCAGCGGGGAGCCGGAGAACTGAGCCTGGGTGATGGCGCTGACGCCGTTGGTCACCCCCGGTCCGGCGGTGAGCACGGCCAGGCCCGGTCGACGGGTCAGCTTGCCCATCGCCTCCGCCGCGAAGGTCGCCGTCTGCTCGTGGCGGACGTCGAGGATGCGCATCGGGGGGTCGGCGTGGACGGCGCCGTCGTACATCGGGAAGACGTGCGCGCCCGACAGCGTGAACATCGTGTCGACGCCGTGGGCGCGGGCGACCTCGACGGCGTGCTGACCGGCGTGCGCCTCGACGGCTCCGTCGGCGGGGGGTGTCTCGATGTCCTCGGCCATGAGGCGCAGGCTACTGCGCGGTACGAGCGTCGCGGGCGCTCGCCCCTTCGCGGTCGTCCTCGGGGGTGAAGAGCCACGGGTTGCTGGCTCGCAGATGCTCGATCAGCACCAGCAGCAGGTCCGACCGCAGCTGCGGCTGCGGTACCCCGAGCGCGAGCTGGAGGTGCAGGCTGCGCAGAAACGCCTGGGCGTTCCCCGCGTGCCGGAAGGGGTCGTGGTCGGCATCCCCCGCCGGCACCGCCCCGGCGGCGATCCGCGCCACCCAGGGCTCGAGCAGCTTGAGGTCGAGCAGTTCGCGGCGCAACACCTGCATCACCGCAACCGCGAGCCGGTCCGGCTCGCCGGCGGTGAAGATGGTGTCCGTGGCCAGCAGCAGCCGGTCGGCCACCACGTCCAGCAGGACGGTGAGCTCGTTGCGGCCCAGGTGGGGGGAGCGGGCAAGGGCACCGAGGCAGTCGGCGCCGTGGGCCACCGCGTGCGCCCAGCCCTTGCCGGGGACGAAGCCGCGCAGGTCGCGCTCGCGGAGGAACCAGGTCATCAGCCGGTCGCCCCACCGCAGGATCCGGTCGGCGGGTACCAGCCCGGCGCGGGTGTCGCGCTCGATGCACTCGGCCAGGACCAGTGCCGAGAAGCTCCGGGTGAACACGGCGTCGGTGCCGGACTCGCCGAGCCCGCGCTCCAGGCCGACCGCCATTCCGTCGCCGAGGCCGGGAAGCAGGTCGTCGTACACCCCGCCCTCGATCCAGGTGGCCAGCGTCGGGTACCCGATGCCGTCGCGCACTGCGGGGTCGGGGTCGCCCAGCATCGTGGTCAGCTCGACGGTCATCTCGTCCAGGGGGCGGTCCGTCGGGACGTTCAGGCCGTCCGCCACCACCTGCTGCCAGAACGCGGAGACCATTGGTCCATCTTGCCCGTTCCCGGCCCGCGACGCCCAGCAGGGGTGCGCTCGCAGGGCGCAGGTCGGGGCCTCTTCGCACGCCGATCACCCGCCACGACCACTCCGGCGACGGCATAGGCTGCGGCAGGTGCCATCGATGAGCGACGTGGTGCGGGCGCACACCCACCTGGATGCCGACGACCGGGCCTGGTTGTCGCTGCTGCTCGCCGACTGGCAGATCCTGGCTGATCTGTCGTTCGCCGACCTCGTCCTGTGGCTGCCGGACCGGGACGACTCCGGCTTCTGGGCGGCCGCGCAGATGCGGCCGACCACCGGGCCGACCGCGATCGTCGACGACGTCGTGGGCAGCTTCGTCGCGCGCAGCACCCGGCCGCTGCTGGACACGGCGTACGACGACGGGCGGATCGCGCGAGAGGGCGACCCGGAGTGGCGCGACGACGTCCCGGTCCGGGTGGAGGCCATCCCGGTACGCCGAGCGGACAGGGTCATCGGGGTGGTCGCCCGGAACACCAACCTGCACGGGGTCAGGACGCCGTCGCGGCTGGAGCTCAGCTATCTGCAGGCAGCCGCGGAGCTGTCCCAGATGGTGGCCGGAGGGCTGCTGCCCCAGCCTGGCCAGCGCGGCGACCACGCCGACTCCCCTCGGGTGGGAGACGGCTTCATCCGGCTCGACGCGACCGGCCGGGTCGGCTACGCCAGCCCGAACGCGCTCTCGGTCTACCGTCGACTGGGCCTGACCGGCGACCTGGCCGGCCAGGTGCTCGCCGACGTGACCCGTGCCCTGGTCCCGGCCCGGCAGCGCCTCGACGAGGAGACCCTGTCGGCCGCGCTCGGGGGCCGGCTACCGCGGGACACCGAGCTCGGCAACGGAGAGGCGACCGTGGCACTGCGGTCGATCCCGCTGTTCCCCGGGGGCGAGCACACGGGCGCGCTGGTGCTGCTGCGCGACGTCACCGACCTGCGTCGCCGCGACCGCGAGCTGCTCACCAAGGACGCGACCATCCGGGAGATCCACCACCGGGTCAAGAACAACCTGCAGACGGTCGCCGCACTGCTGCGGCTCCAAGCCCGTCGGCTGGGCAGCGACTCGGGCCGGACGGCCCTCGACGAGGCGGTACGGCGGGTCGCCGCGATCGCCGTGGTGCACGAGACGCTGAGCCAGTCCTTCGACGAGACCGTGCAGTTCGACGCGGTCGCCGACCAGCTGATCGGCCTGATCGCCGACGTCGGCGGGCGGGACGCGGTCCGGATCAGCCGCGAAGGGTCCTTCGGGACGATCACCTCCGACGTGGCGACTCCGCTGGCGATGATGATGACCGAGCTGGTCCAGAACGCGGTCGAGCACGGGTATCCGGACGGCCGATCGGGTCAGATCGTGATCCGGTGCAGGCGCTCGGAGTCGGTCGACCCGAAGGGACCGGCGGTCGTGGCGGGCTCAGAGCGCGCGGCTGCGCTCGAGGTCCTCAGCGTGGAGGTCGTCGATGACGGCGTCGGCCTGCCGGTCGACTTCGACCCTGCCACGCGGGTCAGCCTGGGGTTGTCGATCGTCCAGACGCTGGTGGGGGAGATGGGCGGCACGATCGCGTTCGGCCCGGCCGCGGTGAGGCCCCGCGCGGGTGTCCGCGCGGGAGTGGGCACTCGGGTGACGCTCACGGTGCCCACCGGGTAGCCGCCCGACTGTGCCGACTGTGTCCGCGTGTCGAGTCAGGCGGTGCGAACCCGGGCGCGCGCGTTGCGGCGCTTCAGAGCGCGCCGCTCGTCCTCGCTGAGGCCGCCCCAGACACCGTGGTCCTGCCCGGCCTCGAGAGCCCACGCGAGGCACTGCTCGCGCACCTCGCAGCGACGGCAGACCTGCTTGGCCTCCTCGATCTGCATGATCGCGGGACCGGTGTTGCCGATCGGAAAGAACAGCTCCGGGTCCTCGTCGAGGCACGCAGCGACGTGACGCCAATCCACGGCGGATTGCTCCTCATCTACACAGTGACAACGTGAATGCTTTCACGAAGTTGGGCCCGACTCCAGCCCATTTGCTTGCTGGGTGGGCGGGTTGTCGCAGGCCGGATCCCTTCGGGGGCCTCGCGACAGACTCGATGCTGTCAACCCTGGCGCGTCTGCACAACCCCCCAGGATGGTCACGTTGGTCACAGCAGTCTCCCGGGACGTCGTACGCACCGGTCGACAGGGCCGCTGACCGGCGCATCGGCAGGCGGGGCCGGGCCCGCGACCGCGTGCTCGGGCCGCCCGTGCTCGTGGCATCGACGGGTGACTAGGCTCGCTTCCATGCTGCCGGAGGACCACGACCCCCCCGAGGCGGACTCGGCGGGCCGCCGCGTGCCTGCACCATTGCGGGCAGCGGCGGGACTGGTGCTTGTCGAGGGCCTTCTGGTGCTGCTCTTCGGGCTCGCCGAGGCGACGCGGACCAGTGGCGACCGACTGGCCATGGGTGCCAGCAGTGCCGTCTTCTTCGTCGCGTACGGCGTCGCCCTCGGGTTCTGCTCGTGGGGGATGCACTCCGCCCGGAGCTGGGCCCGCGGGCCGGTGCTGCTCTCCCAGCTGATGCTGCTGGGACTCGCCTGGGGGGTCCGGCACGACTCGCTGGCGATGGCGATCAGCGCGGCGGTGGTCGCCCTGATCGTGCTCGCCGGCGTCCTGCACCCCGCCTCGATCGACGCACTGGAGCGCGACCGGCACGACCGCCATGAGCGCGATGACCATCACGCGGACGGCAGCGACGAGCCGCATCCGTGGGACCGCTGAGCGCCGGCCTGCGACACGGCGCGGGCTCATCGAAGCTGGTCCGCCGCCACCTCGAGGTCGGCGACGAGCGCCCGGAGGTCCTCGTCGCGGTGACGTGATCGGAGCACCGACGACGGGTGCACGGTCGGCACTACCCACGGAGGGGCCCACGGATGCGGTCGGTCGTCCAGCGGCCAGGACTGCAGCCGACCCCGCAACTGGCCGATCCGGAAGCCGCCGCCGTACAGCGCTCCGCCAGCGGTGGCGCCGAGCAACACCACTCCCTCCGGCCGCACCAGCGACAACTCGGCGTCGAGCCACGGGCGACAGGCCACGACGTGCGCACGAGTGGGGGACTTGTGGATCCGGCGCTTGCCGACCGTGGCGAACCGGAAGTGCTTGACGGCATTGGTCACGAACACGTCCTCGTGCCGGAGCCCGGCGGCGGCCAGGGCCTTGTCGAGCAGCCGTCCCGCCGGCCCGACGAAAGGCTCGCCGATCCGGTCCTCCTGGTCGCCGGGCTGCTCCCCGACCAGCATCAGCCGAGCGGGTGTAGGACCGTCGCCCATCACCACCTGCGTGGCATCGATGTGCAGCTCACAGCCCTCGCACTCGCGTGCGGCGGTGCGCAGGTCGGCCAGGTCGTGGGCACTCTCGGGCACCCACGGTGCCGCACCACTCTCGGACATCTGGAGGAAGTACCCACTCCGACCGGCCGACAACCGCCCGGCCGGCGCTTCGGCGCAGGCTCAGGAGGGTTGGTGGAGCTGGTCCCGCAGACGGGTGAGGGTGCGGTTCAGCAGCCGCGACACGTGCATCTGCGAGACGCCGATCTCGTCAGCGATCTGGGACTGGGTCATGCCGTGGAAGAAGCGCAGCAGCAGGATCCGCTTCTCCCGCTCGGGGAGTACGACGAGCAGCGGTCGGATCGACTCGCGAATCTCGATGTGCTCCAGGGAGTCGTCCACCTCGCCGATCGAGTCGAGGATCGGTCCGGGGCCCTCGCTCTCGCCGGCGTCGAGCGAGAGCGTGGAGTAGGCGTTCGCTGACTCGAGGCCCTCGAGGACCTCCTCCACGGTGGTCCCGAGCCGCTCGGCGATCTCCGCGGGCGTGGGGGAGCGGCCCAGCAGCTGGGAGAGGTCGCCGGTCACACCGCCGATGGCGAGCCGCAGCTCCTGGAGTCGGCGGGGAACCCGGATCGCCCAGCCCTTGTCGCGGAAGTGTCGCTTGATCTCGCCGATGATCGTCGGTGTGGCGTAGGTGGAGAACTCCACCCCGCGCCCGGCATCGAACCGGTCGACCGACTTGATCAGGCCGATCGTGCCGACCTGGACGAGGTCGTCGAGTGGCTCGCCCCGGTTGAGGAAACGGCGGGCACAGTGGTCGACGAGCGGTAGGTGCAGCCGGACCAGCGCATCGCGGCACTCGAGCCGGCGCAGGTCGGAGGTCGTCGGGTCGAGGTACTCCTCGAAGAGCGTGGCGCTACGCTCCCGCAGCGTCCGGGTGTCCCCCTCGTCCCCCGTCATCGTCAGGCAGTCTCGGACGTCACCGCGAACGAGACGTAGTGTGCGCCGGACCGGTGCCCCGCGGCCAGGTCGTCGACCAGCGCCGCCAGCACCTGCCAGCCGAAGCTGTCCAGGTCAGGACCCTCGCTGTCGTCGGTGTCCGCTGAGACGGTCACCTTGATGGTGCCGGCGCCGAGCTCGAAGCGGGCACGCAGCACCCCGTCCTCACGAGCCCCGGGGAGCACCAGCGCACAGGCCTCACCCACCGCCATCCGGACCTCCTCGATGTCGTCGAGGGTGAAGTCGACGCGTGCGGCCAGACCGGCGGTCGTCATCCTGAGCACTGCCACGTAGGCGGACTCGGCGGGAAGGTGCAGCTCGGCGACGTTCACTGATGGGTCCTCTGCAGGAGCGGGGTTCTCCGCCCCACCCTAAGCGCTCGCCGGCACTGTTCAGCGGCGGGCGACGCCGTCACGTCGTGCCGCCTCAGCAACTGCTGCTGCCACCGTGGGGGCGACCCGGGGGTCGAACGGAGACGGGATGATGAGGCCCTCGGTGGCCTCGTCCGCCACGATCGCGGCCAGCGCGTTCGCCGCCGCGAGCTTCATCCCCTCGGTGATGGCGGTCGCGCGGCAGTCGAACGCCCCGCGGAAGATCCCGGGGAAGGCCAGCACGTTGTTGATCTGGTTGGCGAAGTCCGATCGGCCGGTGGCGACGACCCGGGCGTGCCGGTGCGCCACCTCCGGCAGCACCTCCGGCGTCGGGTTGGCGAGCCCGAAGATGATCGCGTCGTCCGCCATCGTGGCCACCACCTGTTCGGGGACGGTGCCGCCGGACAGCCCGATGAAGACGTCGGCCTCGGCCATCGCGTCGGCCAGGCTGCCGGTGCGCCCCGTCAGGTCGGCGGTGTCCGCGGCCAGTGCCCGCTTGGAGTCGTTGAGGTCCACCCGAGAGGAGTGCAGCACCCCGCGCCGGTCCAGCACGGCGACGTCACGCAGACCCACAGCGAGCAGGATCCGGGTGACCGCGACCCCGGCCGCACCCGCACCGGACACCACCACGCGGCTGGTCTCGATCAGCCGGTCGGTCAGGCGCAGCGCGTTCTGGAGGGCGGCCAGGACCACGACCGCCGTGCCGTGCTGGTCGTCGTGGAAGACCGGGATGTCCAACTGCTGCTTGAGTCGTTCCTCGATCTCGAAGCAGCGTGGCGCCGAGATGTCCTCGAGGTTGATGCCACCGAAGCTCGGGGCCAGCCGCACGACGGTCTCGATGATCTCGTCGACGTCGGTGGTGTCCAGGCACAGCGGCACCGCGTCGATACCGCCGAACTGCTTGAAGAGCACCGCCTTGCCCTCCATCACGGGCATCGCTGCGCGCGGCCCGATGTCGCCCAGGCCGAGCACCGCGGTCCCGTCCGTGACCACGGCGACGGTGTTCGGCACCCAGGTGTAGTCGTCGGCGAGCGACGGGTCGTCCGCGATCGCCTCGCAGACGCGGGCCACGCCGGGGGTGTAGGCCATCGACAGCTCGTCCGGGCCGTGCAGCGGGACGGTGAGGCTCACCGCCATCTTCCCGCCCTCGTGCAGGGCGAAGACGGGATCGTCGGCGTGGGGGTTCTCGATTTCTGGCATTGCCTCAGTTGCAACCATGAGCGGGCTTTCGAAGATGGGTCGGTGGCACCGGGGATTCCGGTGAGCAGAGCGGTGCGGCTCGACGCCGGCCCGAGTGTTGAGCCCGCGGAGACTGACTGCTGTGGGGGTGACCCGAACCCAGTGTCCCACAGGCCGTCCGGTACGGCGCCCTCTGGTGGGTCGATGTGGCGGATCAGACACCTGCCGGCGGGTCAGGGCCGGCCCGGTCTGGGCCAGAGCCGGCAGCGTACCGCCGCCAGGACGTCATCGCGCGTCGCCGCCCGGCCGAAGCTCCACGAGTCGAGCCCCTCCGACGGGTTGTCGCGGCCGAACCAGTAGCCCTCGTCATCGACCAGATGGAGGCGCTTGACCGAGACCACCCCGTCGGGCAGTCGGACGATCGCGAGCCGGCCGACCCGCGGGAGAGCGCCGTACCGGACCAGCAGCCGGTCCCCGTCGCGCAGTGTCGGCAGCATCGAGCGTCCACGGACGACCGCGATGCCGTGGGCCGGTCGCATGGCCACCTCTCCTCGGGGTACGCGCGCTGGTCGGAGTAGTGTCGCAGGACATGCTTCGCCACAGGCGGTGCACCCGCGCCGCCGACGTACCAATGCGAGAGGACAGATCCGGATGTTCCACAAGCTGTTCGCCCCGACGATCGAGGTTCGGGCCCACTGCGACCTTCCGTGCGGCGTCTACGACCCGGCGCAGGCCCGGATCGAGGCAGAGTCGGTCAAGGCGATCATCGCGAAGGCGAACGACAGCGACGACGCTGACTTCCGCACCCGCGCGATCATCATCAAGGAACAGCGTTCCGAGCTGGTCAAGCACCACCTCTGGGTGCTGTGGACCGACTACTTCAAGGCCCCGCACTTCGAGAAGTACCCGCAGCTGCACACGCTCTTCAACGAGGCCACCAAGCTCGCCGGGGCCAGCGGCACCAAGGGGTCCCTGGACGCTGAGGCCGCCGACCAGCTGCTCGCGAAGATCGACGAGATCGCGAAGATCTTCTGGGAGACCAAGAAGGCCTGAGCGAGGTCACACCCATCTGACCTGCGAGAACACTGCTTCGGCGCCGCTACTGTCCGTCCACTGTCCGGGTCTTCGGTCAGGGGCAACAGGGCGGCGTCGAGCGCGTTCCGGGTCCGGTCGTGTCGCCTGGGAACAGGTGCGCATAGGTGCGCGGCGTGATGACCGCCGAGGCGTGGCCCAGGACGATCTGGACTTGCTCGACCGAGACGCCGCATACCGACGCACCGCGCGGCTCACCGCTCCGATCCCCGTCCGGTTCCCTCCCGAGCTGTTGGACGAGATCCAGCGGCGAGCCGGTGAAGACGATCGGTCCGTTTCCTCGTGGCAGGCGCGCGGTGGAACATGAGACCCAGCGCCCCGCCTGATGTTTGTCGCGATCTGCTGTCCGCACAGAGTCCGCACGAAGGACGAGAAATGCCGATCATCGCCAAGCGCCGTCAGAGGCGTTTCCGCAGTGTCACACCTCATCTTCGGTCGACCGCCCCCAATAGCCGTCCAGGCGGTCCTACGAGGCGACCAAGAATGCCTGAGCAGGCCATCCGCCGCGGCTTGGGAGAACGCCCTAGCTCGTTCCGGCCTCGGTCCCCGCGGAGAACAGTCCGCTCTCGTTCCCACAGGACGACACCGTGAAGCTCCTGCTCACCTCGGGCGGCGTCACCAACCCGAGCATCGACGCAGCGCTCGTCGACCTCCTCGGCAAGCCGATATCCGAATGCCGGGCCCTCTGCGTGCCGACCGCGCAGTGGGGACACCCGATGTGCGGGCCGGCCTCGGTGCGCGGCTTCGTGGCGGCAGGGCCGCGATGGGCGGGGTCGACGGGTTTGGGCTGGGGGTCGCTCGGCGTCCTTGAGCTCACCGCGCTGCCCACGGTCGGCGCCCAGCGATGGGTGCCGTGGGTCCGGGAGGCCGACCTGCTGCTCGTGGACGGCGGCGACGCGAGCTATCTGTGCCACTGGATGCGGCAGTCCGGGCTCGCCGACCTGCTGCCGTCGCTGACGGACACGGTCTGGCTGGGGGTGAGTGCGGGCAGCATGGTGTTGACACCCCGGATCGGGCCGGACTTCGTCGAGTGGCCGTCCGCGCCCGACGACCGCACCCTGGGAGTCGTCGACTTCTCGATCTTCCCTCACCTGGGCGCGTTCCCCGAGAACACCATGGCCGCGGCGGCGCGCTGGGCGGCCGACATCGGTGGGCCGGCGTACGCGATCGACGAGCAGACGGCGATCAAGGTCGACGACGGCTCGATCGAGGTGGTCTCCGAGGGGCAGTGGATGCGGTTCGGCTCGTAGCCCTTCGGCGGGCCGGCTACTCGGGCACCGAGGTGCCGGATCCGAGCCCGGCCAGGCCGGTCTCGTGGGCGAAGATGGCCGCCTGGACCCGGTCGCGCAGTCCGAGCTTCATCAGCACCCGGGCGACGTGGGTCTTCACGGTGGTCTCGCTGATCACCAGGCCCTCGGCGATCTCGGCGTTCGACAGACCGCGCGCGATCAGCCCGAGCACCTCGATCTCGCGCGGCGTCAGGCCATCGAGCAGTGCCGTGGAAGATCGGGCCGGCTGAGCAGTGAACCGCGCGATGAGCCGTCGGGTGAGCGCGGGGGCCAGCAGCCCGTCGCGGCCGCCCGCGGCCTGACGGATCGCCGTCACCACCTCGTCTCCCGGCATGTCCTTGAGCAGGAACCCCACGGCTCCGGCGCGCAGCGCCTTGTAGACGTACTCATCGAGGTCGAACGTCGTCAGCATGAGTACGGCGGTGGCCGGATGGGTCGGCACCAGCTCACGCAGTGCGGAGAGCCCGTCCCTACCGGGCATCTGCACGTCGAGGAGCAGCACGTCGGGACGCGTGTGCGCAACCAGCGCGATCGCCTCGTCGCCGTCACGGGCCTCGCCGACCACGGTCAGGTCGAGCTCGGTCTCGAGGATCATCCGGATGGCGGCGCGGACGAGACCCTGGTCGTCGGCGATGGCCACCCGGATCATGGGACCGCCGGCGTCGCCGGACCCATCAGGCCGCTCGGGCCGGGTGTCCTGGTCGGGACGGGCACTGTCACCGCGATGCCCGCGGGCTCGGCGATCGGCAGCGCGGCGCGGACCAGGAACCCGCCATCGGGGCGGCGGGCCCAGTTCAGCTGCCCGCCGCAGGCCACGACGCGGGTCTGCATGCCGCTCAGCCCGTGGCCCGACCCGTCGGGTCCCCGGCTCGGGCCGCCCCGCGTGTTGGCGACCGCGACGGCGACCTGCCGTCCGGACCGCCCGACCTGGACCCGGACCAGCGCGCCCGGTGCGTGCTTGAGGACGTTCGTGAGCGCCTCCTGCAGCACCCGGTGGACCACGACGTGCGCCTCGGGCCCGAGGAGGTCGTCATCGAGGTCAACGTCGGCCTCGACGTGCAGACCCGCGGAGCGCGCCCGGCAGACCAGTTCGCGCAAGGCTGCCGTCGTGCCGACCCGGTCGGGAGCCGGCCACGGCGCGAATCCGGCGTCGAGGTCGGCGAGACCGTCCCTGGTCGTCGCGCGGATCACCTCGACGAGTCCGGCGGCCCGGGCCCGGTCGGTGTCCCACAGCCGCCGTGCCGCCTCGGCCTGCAGCGCGACCACGGTCAGGCTGTGCCCCAATGCGTCGTGGAGCTCACGGGCGAGCCGCCCCCGCTCCTCGGCGACCGCGTGTCGCTCTGCCGTCTCGCGTTGTTCGGCCAGCAGTTGCGCGTTGCGGTCCAGCTGGTCGGCCAGCCGGCTGCGCTCCTGGATGACCGATCCCGCGACCCACGCGAGCACCAGGATCACCGCTGCGTCGGCGAGGCCGGCTGGCCCGAAGCAGGTCAGCTCACCGAGTCCACAGATGAGCAGGCCGGCCGCCGCACGGCGGCGGGTGGCGAGCGCCGCCACCGCGAACGGCGGCACGAACGCGAGGCCGATCGCGGTGAAGCTCGTGTCCAGTGGTGCGATCAGGGCGTCGAACGCCGCGACCAGCACCCACAACGTGGCTGTCATCGCCAGCGGAGCGAGCCAGGCGAGAGCGAGGGGAACCGCGACGATCGCGCAGGTCAGCACCGCCAGCGGCCCCGGGACCTGCATCGGGAGCTGGGGAAGCTCGATGGTGAGACCCGCACCCAGCGCTGCGGCCGCAAGTGCTGTCCAGGGTTGCAGGTCCGGCCGCGGTCGCCGGAACGGAGGGGCCGTGTCGGCCTCGACGGCGGAGGGGACAGGCTCACCTGCCAGGGCGACTACGGCCTCGCGCGTGCGGGCCAGCAGCTGCCGGGCGGCGTGCTCGATCCCGCCGACCTGACGGCCGTCGGTCAGCGGCCCGTCGGCCGTCGTCTCGACCCGGGCGGCGAGGTCACGCATGCCCGAGACCAGGGTCGCGTGGAACTGCTCAGCCAGCCGCAACCGCTCCCGGGCGAGGACGGCGGCGGGCTGTGCCTCGCGCCGCGCCTCCAGCTCGCGTGCCTGTGCCTCGAGACCCTCGACCAGCTCGGCTCGGCCCCGCGCCAGCCGTCCGGCCGTGACCGGGATGGCGGCGGCGAAGAGCGCGGCGAACGGCACCACGCTGGGCAGCGACTCGCTGGTCGGCTGCAACAGGTCGACGCCCAGGATGAGCAGCAGCGGCTGGGGTGCACCGAGGAGCAGCTGACGGCGGTCGCCGTACGCGCCCACGGCGTACGCCGCGACCAGGACGGCCAGCACCACGACCCCGGAGTCTGCTGAGGCATGTGGCGTGAGCCGGGCCTGGACCGCGGACCAGGCCAGGCCGAGCATCGTGAAGATCGTCATCGTGGCCAGCGGTCGTGCCCGGCGGAAGGCAAGTACCACGAAGACCCCGGACCCCAGACAGCCGAGGGCGAGCTCCTCCGGCCGGCCGTGCGACCGTACGGCGGCCTCGACCAGCGCGCCGCCGACGAAGCCCGCGGCGATCAGTCGATCGGCGCGGTCGACCCGCGGCGAAATGCTGGTCACCCGCGTCAGGATAGGGCCGTCAAGGCCCGGCCACCCGCCCTTCCGGAGGATGCAGCGGGGAGGGAGCCACCCCGGATGCCGCGCCCGTGGGCCGGTAGCGTGGCACGCATGTTCGCCGTGTACGCCGAGTCCTTCTCCTCCGACGACCCGCTGTCCGGCCTGGTGGTCGGCGAGCGGCCCGACCCGCAGGCCCCGGAGGGCTGGGCAACGGTCACCGTGAAGGCCGCCTCGCTCAACCACCACGACCTCTGGTCGCTGCGCGGTGTGGGTCTCAAGCAGGAGCAGCTGCCGATGATCCTCGGCTGCGATGCGGCCGGGTACGACGAGGACGGCAACGAGGTCGTCGTCCACGCCGTCGTCAGCGACCCCGACTGGACCGGTGACGAAACCTTCGACCCGAGGCGGTCGCTGCTCTCCGAGCGGCACCAGGGGACGTTCGCGGACAAGGTCGTCGTACCGCGGCGCAACGTGGTGCCCAAGCCGGCCTCGATGTCGTTCGAGGAGGCCGCGTGCCTGCCGACCGCGTGGCTGACCGCCTACCGGATGCTGTTCACCCAGGGCGGTCTGAAGGCGGGTGAGACCGTGCTGGTGCAGGGGGCCGGCGGCGGCGTCGCCACCGCGCTGATCACCCTGGCCCGGGCGGGCGGACTCCGGGTGCTGGCGACCAGCCGCGACGAGGCCAAGCGCGCCAAGGCCCTCGAGCTCGGCGCGCACGACGTGTTCGAGTCGGGTGCTCGGCTGCCGGTCAAGGTGGACGCAGTGATGGAGACCGTGGGTCGGGCCACCTGGTCGCACTCGATCCGATCACTGCGACCCGGCGGGAAGATCGTCATCTCCGGCACCACGTCAGGTCCGAAGCTCGACGACGCCGAGTTGACCCGGATCTTCTTCCTGCAGCTGCAGGTGATCGGATCCACCATGGGCACCCGCGACGAGCTGGCCGCGCTGGTCAACCTGCTCGACGCCAGCGGCACGAGCCCGCTCGTGGACCGGGTGCTGCCGATGGAGGAGGCGCGCGACGGCTTCTCCGCGATGGCGGAGGGCGACGTGTTCGGCAAGATCGTCTTCACCCGCTGATGGCCACCCACTTCGTCACCGGCGCCACCTCCGGGATCGGCGAGGTGCTCGCCACGCTGCTGCACGAGCGCGGCGACGACCTGGTGCTGCTGGCCCGCAACGAGGCGCGTGCGGCGCTGCTCCGGGAGCGGTTCGCCGGCTGTCGGACGGTGGTCGCCGACCTTGCGGGAGCGGTCGACCTGCCGGACCTGCCCGAGCGACTCGACTCCGTGGTGCACTCCGCGGGTGTGGTCGATGTCGCCCCGGTCGCCGACAGCAGCCCCGGGAGCCTGGCTCGCACCGTGACGGTCGACCTGGTGGCGCCGATGCTGCTCACCCGCGCGCTGCTGGAGCCGGTCCGCCAGGGTGGCGGAACGCACGTCTTCGTCAACTCCGGGTCGGGGCTGAGGGCCAACCCCGGCTGGGCGTCGTACAACGCGGCGAAGTTCGGCCTCCGTGGCTTCGCCGACGCGCTGCGGCAGGAGGAGGCCGAGTACGGCGTCCGGGTGAGCACCGTCTATCCGGGGCGGACTGCCACGCGAATGCAGGAGCAGGTACACGCCCAGGAAGGCGCTGCGTACGACGAGGCTGCGTGGATCCGTCCCGAGACCGTCGCCGAGGCGATCGTGCGGATCATCGACCTCGGTCCCGACGCGACCGTGCCGGATCTCGTGATCCGCCCGCGCTGAGGTACGCCGGTCAGCGCGTCGGCTTGTGCGCGGCGACGAACACCGAGGAGCCGAACGGAAGATCACGGTTGCCCAGCAGCCGCTGGTCGACCCGGGACAGACCCATCAGCATCCGGTCGGTCCGCGGACTCACCTGAGGCACGCCCGACGCAGGTGCGCCCCGGCGGCCCCGCAGCCGGCGTACCAGGCGCTCGGCGACGAAGAATGGGAACACCGCGGTGAAGCCGTACGTCGCGCGGTCGATCGTCAGCCCGGCGTTCGTCATCGCGGCGACGATCCGCGGTCGCGTGTAGCGGGTGTGGTGCCCGGCTCTTACGTCGTGGTCGGTCCACGCCCAGAGGTACGCCGGGACCGAGATCAGCATCCGGCCGCCGGGCCGGAGCACCCGGGTGAGCTCGGCCAGCGCGGTGGCCTCGTCCGCACAGTGCTCGACCACGTCGAAGGCGACCACGGCGTCGAAGGACCCGTCGCGGATCGGCAGCGCCTCGGCGGACGCACAGATGCCGGAGCCGGCCTGAAGGCCCCGAGGGTCGACATCCACACAGGTGCGCCGGCCGCCGCGGGCCTGCACCCAGCCGACGCTCGGGCCGTCGGCGCTGCCCACGTCGAGCACCTGCTCGGGTGACCCGAGGAAGTCGCCCAGCGCGCGCTCCAGCAGCGCGGCGCGGGCGCGGTACCACCAGTAGTCGGGCTGGGACAGCGACGAGGAGCCCTGACCCTGTTCCGCGAGATCGCGCGGTCGCCTCTGCTCAGTGATGACCGGTCCCCACCTTCTCCACGGCCGACAGGAACGACTCCGCGACCCGTCGGCTGTCGTCCTCGGAGAGGTTGTTGTGGAAGGGCAGCCGCAGCAGCCGACCGCTGATGTCGTCGGTCACCGGGCATTCGGTGTCGCGAGCGGCGAACGACCGGCCGCCGGCGGAGCTGTGCAGGGGGACATAGTGGAACGTCGCCTGCACGCCGTCCTCGCGCATCGCGGCCAGCACTCCGTTGCGGGTCTCCTGGTCGGGCAGCAGCAGATAGAACATGTGCCAGGCCGACTCCCGGTCCGGCAGGTCGGCGGCGAGGCGGAAGTCGAGGCGGTCGGTGTGCGACTCGAGGAGCGCGCGATAGCGCTCGTGCAGCGCACGCCGCTTGCCCTGGATCCGATCGCGCTGCTCCAGCTGTCCGAGCAGGTAGGCGGCGAGGGTGTCCGAGACGCCGAAGGACGATCCGTTGTCCTGCCAGGTGTACTTGTCCACCTCGCCGTGCAGGAAGGCCTGCCGGTTGGTGCCCTTGTCGTAGAGCACCCGGGCGCGGTCGATGTCACGCGCCTCGTTGAGGATGATCGCCCCGCCCTCGCCGCAGATGAAGTTCTTCGTCTCGTGGAAGCTCTGGGTGGAGAACCGCCCGAAGCTGCCCAGTGGCTGGTCGCGCAGGGTGGCGAACAAGCCGTGCGCGTTGTCCTCGACGAGCGTGATGTCGGGCCGGTCGGCCAACACCTCCCGGATGCCGTCGACGTCGCAGGCGACCCCCGCGTAGTGGACGATCACCACGGCCCGGACGTGGTCGTCGATGAGCGTGGCGAGGTGCGCGGGGTCGATCCCGAGCGTGGTCGGCTCGATGTCGCAGAAGACCAGCCGGGCACCCTGACGGGCGAAGGCCAGCGCGGTGGCGGTGAAGGTGAACGACGGCACGATCACGGTGTCGCCGGGCTCGAGATCGAGCATCATCGCGGACAGCTCGAGGGCCGCCGTGCACGAGGTGGTCAGCATCACCTCCTCCGCACCGGTGGCGTCACGGAGAAGTGCGGCGGCACGACCGCTGAACGGGCCACCGGACGAGACCCGGCCGCTCTCGATCGACTCCCGGACGTAGTCCAGCTCCCGACCCTCGACGGCCGGGACGTTGAACGGGATCAGGGGAAGACTGCTCATCGGATGCTCCTCACGTGGGGTTCTGCTCTCGCCACGGCAGCTCGCGCCCGAGGACCTCGGCGAGCGCGGTGTCCGAGTCGGAGAAGTAGTCGCGGATCGCTCGGACCAGCGTCGCGGGCGGGCCGTCGGTCGGGCTCTTGCTGCGGTTGAGCGCCGGAGCCGGTCGCTGCTCGACCAGACCGGTCCGTACGCCGAGCGCACCGAACAGCCGGTCGGCCTCGCCCGCGGTCCCCAGCAGGTCGGCCAGGAACAGGACGTGGGTCCGGGGGAACTGGTCCAGCCACGGGGCCAGGTGGTCGACGTACCGGCCGCGCTCGAGATAGGCGTACGGCGAGACCGACGTGGCCGCGCGGTCCCAGGTCCCGCTGTTCGCGAGGTTGTCCCGCAGCGCCACCTCGAGAGGCCGGTCCTCGAAGCCGTTGTCAGTGCTGAAGCGCCAGTTGGACACGGCGCGCTCGACGGGATCGCGCAGGATCGCGACGACCTCGGGATCGCCGAGCATCCGGGCGGCGCGCGCGGGCGCCAGCGGGTCCTCGATGTAGCTGGTGCTCTTGTCGCCCAGCAACTCCTCGTCGCGGGCGTGGGAGAACCAGGTGGCGCGGTACCACTCCAGACCGCGGTCCGTGGCCTCGTCGGAGCAGAACACCTTCGGCTCGGGCCGGACCGGGCGGGCCATGGCGATGTCGGGATGGCTGTCGAGGATGCCGTGCAGCGTCGTCGTACCGCAGCGTTGCCCACCGATGACCAGGAGGTGACGGGTCACCGGCCGATCCTCTCCCGCACCACGTAGGTCTCCGTGGTGGCCACCGCGTTGAGGGTGCGGACGACGTACTCGCCCAGCATGGAGAGCAGCGCGATCGTCACTCCGTTGAAGAAGGCGAGCAGCACGACGAGCGTGGTCCAGCCGGGGACCACGGCACCATCGAAGAGGCCCTTGACGAAGTAGGCCGCGCCCAGCACGAAGCTGAGGACCGCGACCACGAAGCCCGCGAACGCCGCCGCGCGGAGTGGGAACGAGGAATAGCTGAACAGGATCGTCAGTACCAGGCGCAGGATCCGGCGCAGGCTGTAGTTGCTCTTGCCCTCGGCCCGGACGTCGTGACGGACCAGCACGTTGGAGCGGTTGTGCGAGTAGAGAAGCGCCTGCCCGGTGATGTAGGGGTGCGCCGTGCGCGAGGCGCAGATCCGGTCGACGACGTCCCGACGCAGGATCCTGAAGTTGGACACGGTGAGGTCGCTGGGCTGCCCGAAGATCCGCCGGTTGAGCATGCCGATCGCACCACTGCCGAGCCGGCGGACCAGCGACGCCTGCTTCGCCTCGAACCTGCCGAAGACGACGTCCTTGCCGGTCAATGCCTCGTCGATCAGGAGCAGCGCCTGGTCGGGCGGGTTCTGCAGGTCGTCGTCGAGGGTGATCACGTAGTCGCCGGTGGTCTCGCGCATACCGGCCAAGTTCGCGTGGTGCTGCCCGTAGTTGTGCAGCAGGTTGATCGCGATCAGGTGCGGGTTCCGCCGGGCCTCTTCGGCGATGACGTCCCAGCTGCGGTCCGAGCTGCCGTCGTTGACCAGAACCAGCTCGTAGCGCAGACCGGCGCCCTCGAAGGTCGAGACGATCTGCTCGATCGTGCGCCCGACGATGCGCTCGCTGTTGAAGACCGGGACCACGAGCGAGTAGGTGAGGTCGCCGCGATCCGTCCTAGGCACGGCGGACACTCTAACCGGGAGGGTCAGTGTGGTCCGAACGCCACCGCAGCGCTCCGACGACGACCATCCGCAGCTGCGTGGCCGCTCGGCGGCGCACCTCCGCCTCTACGGCCGGGCGACCGTCGGCGGCGAGGATGTCCTCCGCGGTCGCCACCATCGCGTTCACGATCAGGTTCGACAGCACCCGCAGGTCGTCGGACGACCAGCGCGAGCCGGTGACCTGGGCGAGGTCGATGGCGAGCTCGCGCTCGACCAGCTCCAGCTGGTGCCGTACGGCGCGCCGTACCGCGGGCGGCCCGGCGGTGCGCTCGCGGGCGATGAAGGCGAAGTGCTCGCGATGCACCCTCACGTGCTCGTCGAGCACCTGCACCGATCGGGCGATGACCTCGCGGGGCGCGGACTCGCCCTGGCGCACGTCGCGCAGGACGCCGCGCAGCGAGGCGAAGGACTCGTCGACCAGGGTCAGCCCGAGCTCGTCGACCGAGGCGAAGTGCCGGTAGAACGCGGTCGGAACCACCCCCACCTCCCGAGCCACCTGGCGCAGCGACAGTGCCGACAGCCCCCCATCCCCGGACAGCCGCAGCGCGGCGTCGAGGATCGCTCGGCGGGTGCGCTCCTTGCGCTCGACCCGGGTGCCGCCCGGGACCTCGGTCTCGGTCACGATGTCCACCCTAGCGATTCGCCGCCACCGAGAGCGCGGCCGGCCCGATGCCCGATCGGGGCCAGTCGGAGAACAGTCGTGCCTGGCGTGGTCGGCGTCACGCGCCCGGTCCTTGACCGTGCCGACGGCGGTCGGGCACAGTTGAGTGGACAGATGTTCACTGAACCTGCGAGAGCGATGATGACCCAGACCACCACCTTGGCCGAACGGCTGCTGCGCTCCCCAGCCGTGGCAGCACTCACGTCGCCGCACGGCGTCGACCGGTACCTGGAGCTGATCAACCCGATGTGGGCCGCGACCGAGGTGCGCGCCCGCGTCGTCGACGTACAGCGGGAGAACCCGGACAGCGGGGGCGCCGCGGTGGCCACGCTCACGCTGCAGCCGACGTCCACCTGGCGCGGGCACCGGGCCGGCCAGTACGTGCAGGTGGGCGTCGAGCTCCCCGGCAGTGCCCGGCGACTGACCCGCTGCTTCTCGATCTCCTCGGCGGCCTCTGCGCCCGGGGAACGATTCACCTTGACGATTCGGGCGCACGACGAGGGTCAGGTGTCGAAGTTCCTGGTCCACCGGGCACGGCCCGGACAGGTGCTGCACCTGAGCCAGGCAGAGGGCGAGTTCACTCTCACCGAGTCCCCGGCGACACCGACCAACAGGCACCTGCTGTTCATCACCGGCGGCTCCGGGATCACCCCGGCGATGTCGATGGTGCGCACCCTCCTTCGTGACGGCTACGACGGCCACGTCAACCGACGGGTGACGTTCCTGCACTTCGCACGGTCGGCCGAGGACCAGATCTTCGCCGCCGAGCTGGCCGGGATCGACGCCGGCGACAACGGCGTCGACGTACGCCTCTTTCACGGTGATCAGCTGTTCAGTGAGCAGTTGCTGACCCGGATCGTGCCCGACTTCCGCGAGGTCGACACGTGGGCCTGCGGACCGGCCGGCATGGTCGAGCTCGTCTCCGCGGCGTACGGCGTCAGCCCGACCGACACCTCCGGCAGCCGTCTCCGCGTGGAGTTCTTCAAGCCGCCGACCGTCGCGACCGGCTCCGCGGCGGGCGACCTGACCTTCGCGCGCAGTGACGCCACCGCGGCGAACACCGGCGCCAGCATCCTCGAGCAGGCCGAGGCCGCCGGGCTCCGTCCGGAGTTCGGCTGCCGGATGGGCATCTGCTTCTCCTGCACCGCACGCAAGACCGACGGCACGGTCCGCAACGTGCTCACCGGTGAGGAGTCCTCGCTCCCCGACGAGGACATCCGCATCTGCGTCAACGCCCCGGTCGGCAGCTGCACCGTCGACCTCTGACCCCATCTCGAGAGGAACACCATGACCACCAAGCTCACCCCTGACCAGCTCCACGCCTTCGGCAAGGAGATGGACTCGATTCGCCAGCGCATCCTGGCCGACCTCGGCGAGGAGGACGCGACGTACATCCGCGGCGTCCTGAAGCGGCAGCGCCAGCTCGAGGTGGCTGGCCGCGCCCTGATGTACCTGCCGCCCGCCTGGCCGCTTGCCGTGGCCGCGCTGAGCCTCTCCAAGATCCTCGACAACATGGAGATCGGCCACAACGTGATGCACGGGCAGTACGACTGGATGGGCGACCCCGGGCTCAACTCACGGATGTTCGAGTGGGACAACGTCTGCCCCAGCGCGCAGTGGAAGTACAGCCACAACTACATCCACCACACCTTCACCAACATCCTGGGCAAGGACCGGGACATCGGGTACGGCGTGCTGCGGATGGACGAGGACCAGCCCTGGCACCCCTACTACTTGGGCAACCCGCTCTACGCCTTCCTGCTCATGGTCTTCTTCGAGTGGGGTGTCGCGCTGCACGATCTCGAGGTCGAGAACCTCGTCAAGGGCACCCGCACGTTGGAGGAGAACCGCGCTCTGCACGCGGGAATCATGCGCAAGGTGAAGCGCCAGGCGCTCAAGGACTACCTGCTGTTCCCGGCGCTGACCGGGCCGCTGTTCCCGCTGACGTTCGCCGGCAACGCCATCGCGAACCTGGTCCGCAATGTCTGGGCGTTCAACATCATCTTCTGCGGTCACTTCCCCGCCGGGGTGGAGAGCTTCACCGAGGCGGAGTGCCTCGACGAGGACGGCCCCGACGGGCCCACCGAGTCGCGCGGTCACTGGTACTACCGCCAGGTGCTCGGCTCGGCGAACATCTCCGGGAGCCCGCTCTTCCACATCATGAGCGGCAACCTCTCGCACCAGATCGAGCACCACCTCTTCCCCGACCTGCCGGCGCGGCGCTACCCGCAGATCGCGGCGGAGGTCCGGGAGGTCTGCGAGCGCTATGGCCTGGAGTACAACACCGGCTCGCTGCGCCAGCAGCTCGGCAGCGTGGCCCGCAAGATCATCCGGCTCGCACTGCCGCCCCGGCGTACGACGGACCGCGAGCCGACCGCGGCCCCGGTGTCCGAGCCGGTGGCCGCCTGAGACTGGCTGAGACCGGCTGAGACAGCGGACACGTTGCCCGGACGTCGCGGACCGCGGGAGACTGGTGCCATGAACGACCACCTCAGCAAGGCAGAGATCCGCAAGGACGCGGTGCAGAGCGCGGTCGAGGCAACCGCCGGGACGGTGGGTCAGGTGGCGACGGTGCTGACCGGTGCGGTCCGCGACGTGGCCGGGGCACTCGGTGGCCTGGCGACGGACCTGTTCGAGATCCGTGACGCCGCCCGGCGTGCCGGCGAGGATCACGACGAGTCGGTCGGCGAGTAGGGCAGCCGGCCTCGGTTCAGCCGAAGCTCATCGAGAAGTCGGTCATCCGGAACGACGCGAGTGGCCGTCGGCCGGCGAGCCAGCCGAGCGGCCCTCCGGGGTTGAAGTCCCAGACGGCGGCGCAGGGCAGCGTCCGCGACGATCCGGTCAGCGCGGCCGTCCTGTCGCCGCCGTGCGCGCCGATGCCCTCGGTCAGGCCCGGCTGCCAGGTCGCGCCCTTGAACGGCAGCCGTGGAGCGAGGTGGGACACGTCGGTGAACCGGGCGGCCACCGTCGGTGTGCCGCCGACCGAGGCCGACCAGGCGGTGGTGCTGAGCGCAGCCCGGCGGCGGGACTCGCGAGTGAAGTCCGCCAGCCCCTTCGGGATCGCCCACAGCTCCCGCCCGCCGGCGACCGACGCGGGCGAGTCGACCCAGATATCGGTGATCGACACCGCCTTCACCGGGTGCTTGACCGGCCTGGCCACCAGCAGCTCGGAGTAGGTCAGCGGGCTGCCCTCCTCGTAGCCGACGAATGCCACTCCGTAGGTGCCCGCTGGCCGGCGCTCGTCGATCGCGTCACGGACGCGGAAGAGCGACAGCCACAGCTGCCCCACCATGTGCCACGGAGCAGGGGGATAGGAGTCGGTCATGTCTCGGAAGGGTAGTCACAGCACGTGACGTAGGTACCGCATGGGCTCGGCGAGGTAGGCGCGCCAATGGCCGACCAGCTCGAGGTCGTCGTACGAGGAGGGCCGCAGGCCCCACTCGCCCACCTCCAGGATCGCCGCGCCCGGGAGTGCCGCGAGGAGGGGCGAGTGCGTCGCACAGACGACCTGGCCTCCCCGGGCGGCGAGATCGTGGAGCACCCCGGCGAGCGCGATCTGGCCGGAGAAGGAGAGCGCGGCCTCGGGCTCGTCCAGGCAGTAGAGGCCGGGTGAGTCGAAGCGGGCGCGCAGCAGCTCCAGGAAGCTCTCCCCGTGGCTCATCCGATGGAACTCAGGGTCGCGGGGTCCCGCGTGCTGCTCCAGGAACGTGTACCACCCGTGCATCGTCTCGGCGCGCAAGAAGAACCCCCAGCGGGCTGACCCGGCGCTGCGCTCGAGGTTCAACCAGCGGTGCAGTGGTGACTCGGTCTCGTTGGTCGCGTGGCGCCCGTAGGGCGTACCGCCCTCCGGGGACAGCCCGAAGGCGATCGCGAGCGCCTCGACCAGGGTCGACTTGCCCGACCCGTTCTCGCCCACCAGGAGGGTCACCCCGGGCGCGAGGTCCCACCCTTCGTCGAGTACCTGCGCGACCGCGGGGATCGTCGCCGGCCATCGACTGCGCACGGCGCGCTCGTTGGCGACGGCCCGGCGGACCGGTCGGCGATCGCCCAGACCCGGCATGCCGGTCGCGCCGTCCTCAGGCCCGGCCGGTGCGTTCGACGATGATCCGGGCCAGGTCCGCGGGACGCTCGTCCGGGATCCAGTGCGAGACGCCTTCGAGGACCTCGAAACGGTAGTCGGCGTCCACATAGTCGGCGGTCAGCTCTGCGCCGACGCGGCCGAGCGCTGCGTCGTGGTCGCTCCAGACGTAGGTCGTGGGCACCCGCACCTTGACCCCGAACATCCCGCGGTTGGACAGCGGCAGCGCGCGGTACCAGCCGAGTCCGCCGGGGAGTGCGCCGCCCTCGACGATGTCGCGCCGGAACCGGGCCACCATCTCCGGCGTCATGCCCGCGCGACCGAGGAAGCGGCTGGCGACCCGGTGGTCCGACAGCAGTCGCTCGGGCAGCCACGGGATGTTGAACAGCGCCATGTACCAGGAGTCGAGGATCTGCCCGCGTGGCATCGCCTTGAGGAACGCACCCGGGTGCGGAACCGAGACGGCCGTCAGAGTGCGGAGCATCTCCGGGCGCATGATCGCTGCCCCCCACGCCACTGCCGCGCCCCAGTCGTGCCCGACGAGGTGCACCGGCTGGCCGCCGGCCTCGTCGACGAGTGCCACGACGTCCTTGACGAGCTCGCTGGTTCGGTAGGGTCGCCGGCCCCGTGGCCGCGCACCGGGGGAGTAGCCCCGCTGGTTGGGCGCGAGAGTCCGCAGGCCTGCCTCGTGCAGCAGGGGAACGACCTTCGCCCACGAGGTGTTCAGCTGCGGGAACCCGTGCAGCAGCACCACGACCGGTCCGTCGACCGGTCCGTCGTCGAGCACGTCGAACCGCAACCCGTCTCGGGTGTAGGAGGTGATCCGTCCGGTCGCAGTCGTCATGATCCGGAGCGTAGTGGCCCGGTGCCTACCCGTCGTCTGGGTCGTCGAGCCGGGCGAGCCAGGTGGCCAGCCGCTCCACCGCGGTCTCGAACTCCGGATGCGTGTCGGTGAACTCCTGGAGGCGGTCGGCGACCCAGGCGAGAGTCACCTCCTCGTCACCGCGCCGCCTCTCGAGCTCCTCGATGCCTCGGTCCGTGAAGTACATGACTCAGGCGAACGCCTTCTCGATGATCTCCTTCTGCTCCTGGACGTGGCGGGAGTGCTGACCCACCGACGGCGAGGACGACGCAGCGCGGGAGATCGGGTCGACGCGACCGGGCAGCGACGGGAAGAGGTTGAGCTGCAGGTGCGGCAGCGGCCCCATGTTGGCGGGCTCGTCCTGTACCCAGCGGACCTCGTGGAGATTGGGGTAGCGGCCGATCTCCGCCTTCACCTCCTCGACAGGCACGGGGTAGAGCTGCTCGAGCCGTGCGATCGCCGTCGTCGGCTCCTCGCCCTGCCGCTTCTCGCGCTCGACCATGAGGTCCCAGGTGATCCGTCCGCTGCACATCACCAGCGTGGTGACCTTGGCCGGGTCCACCGCAGAGTCGCCGATGACGCTCTGGAAGGAGCCGCTGGTGAAGTCCGCCGGCTGCGATGCCGCCTGCTTGCGCTTGAGCATCGACTTCGGGGTGAAGACGATCATCGGCCGGTGCCGCTCGCCCAGGGCGTGTCGGCGCAACAGGTGGAAGTAGCTCGCCGGCGTCGACGGCTGCGCGACCAGGAAGGCGTTGTCCGCGGCCATGGTCAGGAACCGCTCGATCCGTGCGGACGAGTGGTCCGGACCCTGTCCTTCGTAGCCGTGCGGCAGCAGGAGTACGACGCCGGACTGCTGGCCCCATTTGGTCTCGCCGGCGGTGATGTACTCGTCGATGACGATCTGGGCGCCGTTGACGAAGTCGCCGAACTGAGCCTCCCAGCAGACCAGCGCGTCCGGGCGGGCCACCGAGTAGCCGTATTCGAACCCGAGCGCGGCGTACTCGCTGAGCAGCGAGTCGTAGACGTAGAACTGGGCCTGGTCCTCCGCGAGGTTCGCTAGCGGCGTCCACTCGTCGGCGTTGAGCCGGTCGATGATGGTGGCGAACCGAGACACGAACGTGCCGCGGCGGGAGTCCTGACCGGCGAGCCGTACGGGGCGGCCCTCCATCAGCAGGGCGCCGAACGCGAGGATCTCGCCGGTGCCCCAGTCGATCGGTCCCTCGAGAATCGCGGCCGCGCGACGCTGCAACTGCGGCTGCACCTTGTGGTGGACGGTGAAGCCCTCGGGCGCGTTGACGTGGACGTCGGAGATGCGCTTCATGGTCTCCTGCGAGATCGCGGTGCTGGTCTCGCTGGCCAACTTCTCCGGGTAGCGCGGCACAGTGGTCCAGGCGTCCGGCTTGGTGTCCAGCTCGCGCACCTCGGTGAAGACCCTCTCGAGCTGCTGCTGGTAGTCGCGCAGGACCTGCTCGGCCTCCTCCAGGGTGATGTCACCGCGGCCGATCAGCGACTCCGTGTAGAGCTTGCGCACCGACCGCTTCTGCTCGATGAGGTCGTACATCAGGGGCTGGGTGTACGACGGGTCGTCACCCTCGTTGTGCCCGCGGCGGCGGTAGCAGACCAGATCGATGACGACGTCCTTCTTGAACGCCTGGCGGTACTCGAAGGCGAGCCGGGCCACCCGGATGCAGGCCTCCGGGTCGTCGCCGTTGACGTGGAAGATCGGCGCCTGCACCATCCGCGCGACATCGGTGCAGTAGAGCGACGAGCGCGAGGAGGCCGGCGAGGTGGTGAATCCGACCTGGTTGTTGACCACCACGTGGATGGTGCCGCCGGTGCGGTAGCCGCGCAGCTGGGAGAGGTTCAGGGTCTCGGCGACCACACCCTGGCCGGCGAACGCGGCGTCACCGTGGATGAGCAGTGGCAGCACCGGAAACTCTGCGCCCTTGTTGAGCACGTCCTGCTTGGCCCGCGCGATGCCTTCCAGCACCGGGTCGACCGTTTCGAGGTGCGACGGGTTCGCGGCGACCGAGACCTTGATCCGGTCGCCGGAGCCGGCGATGAACTCGCCCTCGGCGCCGAGGTGGTACTTCACGTCGCCGGACCCCTGGACCGTGCGCGGATCGATGTTGCCTTCGAACTCGCGGAAGATCTGGTTGTAGGACTTGCCGACGATGTTGGCCAGCACGTTGAGCCGGCCACGGTGGGCCATCCCGATGGTGACCTCGTCCAGCGCGGCCTCGGCGGCCGCCTCGCAGAGCTCGTCGACGAGCGCCACGGTTGTCTCACCACCCTCGAGGCTGAACCGCTTCTGCCCGACGAACTTGGTCTGCAGGAAGGTCTCGAACGCCTCGGCCTGGTTGAGCTTGAGCAGGATTCGCAGCTGCTCCTCGCGCGGCGGCTTCTGGTGTGGCTGCTCGACTCGCTCCTGGATCCACCGACGCTGGTCAGGGTCCTGGATGTGCATGTACTCGATGCCGACGGTGCGGCAGTAGGAGTCGCGCAGGATGCCGAGGATGTCGCGCATCCTCATGAACCGGCGCTCGCCACCGAAGGAGCCGGTGGCGAACTCGCGGTCGAGGTCCCACAACGTCAGGCCGTGCGACTCGACCTCAAGGTCGGGGTGGCTGCGCTGCTTGTACTCCAACGGGTCGGTGTCGGCCATGATGTGCCCGCGCACCCGGTAGGAGTGGATCAGCTCGAAGATCCGAGCCTGCTTGCTGACCTCGTCGTCGTGGCTTGCGGAGATGTCGGCGGACCAGCGGATCGGTTCGTAGGGGATCCGCAGCGCGCGGAAGATCTCGTCGTAGAAGCCGTCGGCGCCGAGCAGCAGCTGGTGCACCCGGCGCAGGAACTCGCCGCTCTGTGCACCCTGGATGACCCGGTGGTCGTACGTCGAGGTCATGGTCATGATGCGGCTGATCGCGTTGCGTGTGAGGGTCTCCTCGGACGCGCCCTGGAACTCTGGCGGGAAGTCCATCGAGCCGACCCCGATGATCGCGGCCTGTCCGGCCATCAGCCTCGGCACCGAGTTGTTGGTGCCCAGCCCGCCGACGTTGGTCAGGCTGATCGTCGTACCGCTGTAGTCATCCATGGTCAGCTTGTTGTCGCGGGCCTTGCGGATGATCTCCTCGTACGCCGTCCAGAAGTGGGCGAAGTCCATCGCCTCGCAGGCCTTGATGCTGGGCGCGACCAGCTGACGGGAACCGTCGGGCTTCTGCTGGTCGATGGCCAGGCCGAGGTTGACGTGCGCGGGCGACACCATGGTCGGCTTGCCGTCGATCTCGGCGAACGCGTTGTTCATCTCGGGCAGCGCCTTGATCGCCTGGACGATGGCATAGCCGATGAGGTGGGTGAAGGAGACCTTCCCGCCCCGCGCACGCTTGAGGTGGTTGTTGATCACGATGCGGTTGTCCCAGAGCAGCTTGACCGGGATGTTGCGCACCGAGGTGGCGGTGGGGACGCTGAGGCTGACGTCCATGTTCTTGGCGGTGGCCGCGGCGATGCCGCGCAGGACCGTGTAGGTGGGCTCGTCCGAGGCCTCCAGCTTGGTCTTCGGCTCCGGCTCCTTGGGCACCGGCTTGTCGCCGGCGGAGGTGGCGGGGGCGGAGGGCTTCGCGTGCTTGGCGTCGGCCGCCTTGGTTGGGGACGTCTTCGCGGCGGTCTTGTCCGTGGTCTTGGTGGTGGCCTTGCCGGCCGGGCTGGGCTGGGTGGCCGGGGCGGCGGGGGCCTTGGTGGTGGTCGACTTGGTGCTGGTCGACTTGGTGGCGGTCTGGGTGGCCGCGGCTGCCTGAGCGTTCCCGTTGCCCGTGGAGGTGGCGTGGTCGTTCTTGAAGAACTCCCACCAGACCTTGTCGACGCTTTGGGGGTCCTGCTTGTACTTCTCGTACATCTCGTCAACGAGCCACTCGTTGGCTCCGAATGCGGACAGCGGGTTCTCGGAGGGCTCCGACACTTCTTGTTTCGCCTCTTCTTGGTCGTGGCGCGTGGGTGACGGGAGCAAGGCTAGTCCCCGCGCGGACGCAATTCAGGAGGTGACCTGCAGATTTGTCGCGAGTGTGCCCGGACTCACTTGTCTTGACGTCAAGACAACTTCCCAGGGGTGCTGCGCTGGACCTCGATCCGGCCCGCGGTGGCGGCCGTACCCGGACTCGCGGCTCTTGCCGGGGGCACTCGCATCGGATCGGAGTTTTGCCGAAACCCCACCGTGCTCGCGACGCGGCTCTAGGCTGAAACGGACATCTCGGGAGGGAATGCGTTTCCTCCCAGAAGATTGCGTTGGTGCGGACGATGACCTCCTCGGGGAACCTCGGCGACGAGTTACCCCTGCTCGCGCGCGACGAGGAGTTCCGTGTGCTCCGGCGGGTGCTGGACCAGGGTCTGTCGGGTGCGCGGCGTCCCTACGGCGTGGTGATGGTGGCCGGCGCGGGAGTGGGCAAGAGCCGGCTGCTCCGTGAGGCGCTGCAGTACGCCGGGGCGCAGGGGGCTCCGACCGCGTTGGTGATCGGCACCGGCGCGGCCGCGTCGTCGCCGTACGGCGCGTTCGCACACCTGGCTACCGGCCTGCCCCCGGACGATCACGACGCTGCCTATGCGTGGTACCTGGCCCTGGCCGAGTCGCTGAGGGCAAGCGATGGCAGGCCCGCCGTGCTCGGTGTCGATGACGCCCATTTGCTCGACGACGGCAGCGCGGACCTGCTGTTGCACCTGACTGCGTCGGGTGCCGCAAACGTGCTGGTCACGGTGCGCCGTGGGGCCGATGCTCCCGACTCGATCACCACGTTGTGGAAGGACGAGTGGGCACTGCGCCTGGACCTGCAGACGTTCTCGCTGTCGGAGACCGAGAAGTTCATCGAGACCCAGGTGCATCAGGCGACAGGTGGCGAGATAGAGGCGCGGGCATGCATCCGCCTCGCCCAGATCAGCGGCGGGAACGCACTGTTCGCCCGCGAACTGGTCCTGAACGCGTTCGACAGTGGTTCACTGCGCCCCGTCGATGGCGTCTGGCGATGGGACGGCACGCTGGAGATCGCCCCGCGATTGGCCGATGCGGTCGCGCTTCGTCTCGGAGAGCTCGACGAGGGTGCACTGGACGCGCTCGCCTTGGTCGCGCTGGGGGAACCGATCGGTGTCCCGGTCGCCGTGCAGGTGGCCAGCGAGTCCGCGCTCACCGCACTCGAGCGGCGCGGGCTGGTCACGGTCGACGATGTCGGCGACGGACAGTGCCGGCTGGCCCATCCCCTTTACGGCGAGGTCGCACTCGACCGGGTCGGATCAGTCTGCCGTCGGCGTCTGCGCCGAGAGCTCGCCGACGTCCTCGCCCGAGACCCGCAACGCACCGAGCAGGATCTCGTGCGAGTGGCCAGGTGGCGGCTCGAGCTCGGCGAGCCGGTCGCCGCGGAGATGCTGGCCGGGGCAGCGCAGGTGGCCAACCGGTCCTTCGACCACCGGCTCGCCCGCCACCTGGCCCGTGCCGCGGTCGACTCAGGTGCCGGCCCGGCCGCCGCGGTCTCAATGGCCGAGGCAGCCAACGGCTGCCGCGAGTTCGACGAGGCCGAGCAGGTGCTGGCAGCGGCCGAGGAAGCGATCCTGCGCACCGAGGACGACCACGTGAAGCATGCGTACGTCGCCGTCCGTCTCACCGCGCTGCAGCGGGGACTCGGCCGGTTCGCCGACAGCCACGCGGTCCTCGACCGGTTCGAGCACATGCCGGCCGACGGGGAGGACACGGCCTCCCTCCGCCGCCGAGGGCTGACCGCCGCAGCGCACCGCAGCCAGTTGCTGCTCGACGAGGGCAGGCTGGCCGAGCTTCTCGTCATCACCGGGCCGGTACTCCGCGAACCGGACGCGGCCGGTCCGCTCGCAACCCTGACCGCACTCGCGAGCGAGGCCGAGGCGTACGCCTACCTCGGTGACACCGTCGTGGCCAGGAAGCGGCACGACCAGATGCTCGAGATGGCCCGCACGGGCTCCCCCGAGGTCAGGTCGGGCGGGTCGTGGGCGACCTCACTGCAGGTGCTCACCTTGATCGTCGAGGGTCGACTCGTCGAGGCGAACGCCCTGGCGACGCTGATGCGGGACTACACGGTGAACATCCCCGACCCGACGGTGCGTGCGCTCGCGGCTCTGGTGCTCGGTTCGGTGCAGCTGAAGGCCGGGGCAGTGGCGACGGCGCGGCGTACCCTCCTGGACGCGGTCAGCGGCTTCGGCGAGTCCGAGATCAGCGAGCAACCCGTCTGGGCGAGTGCACTGCTCGCCCAGGCCCAGGCCCTGCTCGGCAACACCGAGTCGGCGCGCGTCACACTGGACAAGGTCCACGATCTGCAGCGGCCCACACCCGTGTCGCGCACGGTGGCTGACGTCGTCACCGCACAGGCGCTGGTCGAGTTCGCCGAGGGCGACTCGTGCCGCGCCGTGCAGACAGCCCTGTCGGGCGCGGATGCGGTCGGAGAGCTCACGGTGCACCGCGCACGGCTGCTTCATCTGGCTGTCCGGGTCGGCGCCGCGGCCGGCTCGGTTCGTGTCGAGCTCGAACGACTCGCCGACCAGACGCCGTGTCGAGCCGTGCTCCGGCGAGCACGGCAGGTGACCGCACTGGCGACCGGAGACGGTCCGGGGCTCGCCCAGCTGGCGGAGGAGTACGCCGAGGCGGGCTCCCTCCTGCTGGCGGCCGAGTCCGCCGCCCAGGCCGCGCGCGTCCACGCCCATGCCGGAGCGCACACCCTGGCCGCGCGCCTCGCATCCCGCTCACAATCTCTGGCGAAGCGTTGCGAGGGTGCCCGAACCCTGACCATGCTGCCCAGGGACGACACGCGCCCGGCGCTCAGCCGCCGCGAGCATGACGTCGCCCGGCTCGCCGCCGACGGGCTGTCCAACACCGAGATCTCCGAGCGGCTGACACTATCGGTGCGCACTGTGGAGTCCCACCTGCATCACGCCTTCACCAAGCTCGGTGTCACCCGGCGCAGCCAGCTCGCCGGCAACTTGGCGCAGGACCCCGGACAAATCCAGTACTCGAGTACGGAAGCGCTCACGTCCTCCGGCTCCTAGCCTCTGGTCATGGAGCACGACCCCCTCATCGACCAGCTGCCCACCGCACTGGGGGTGGTGATTCGGCTCGCTGATGCGGGTTACTCGGATGACGTCATCGCCGACGCGCTCGACGTCCCCCTCAGCAGCGTGCCGACCCTGCGCGAGCTGGCCCGCGAGAAGCTGGCCCGCCTGACAGCCCCGGACGAGGGGCCGGAGGCTGAGAATTCAGTAGTCGACTACTGATGTGCTCCGAAGGGCCGCTCCCTAGCGTCACACCGTGGAGTCGTTGGCAGTCCTGACCGTGCCGCCGGGTCTTCCAGGCAGGCGCCCCCCGGGAGAAGGAGTACGACGATGAGCGACCAGGGGAGGAGCTCGGAGACGGTCGGGCGCTGGGCGTCCCCGCGGCGCGTGGCGGTCGCGGTCCTCATGCTGCTGGCGGCGCTGCTGGTGCCCCTGGGCGTGGCCGGCGGCGCGAGTGCGGTGGGCCGTAGTGCGGGGTCGGCGCTCGCGGCGCCATCCGGCACCCCCGCGGCGCGCACCGTCCTGACCGCCGGTGGCTTCCACACCTGCGCGCTGCACCCCGACGGCACCGCCCGATGCTGGGGCGACAACATCGACGGGCAGACCGACGTGCCGGCCGGGACGTTCACCGCCCTGACCGCCGGTGGCTACCACACGTGTGGGCTGCACCCCGACGGCACCGCCCAATGCTGGGGCTACAACTACTACAGGCAGGCCACCGCGCCAGGTGGGACGTTCACCGCCCTGACCGCCGGCCGCTCGCACACCTGCGGGCTGCACCCCGACGGCACCGCCCAATGCTGGGGCTTCGACGGCAGCGGGCAGACCGACGTGCCGGCCGGCGAAACGTTCACCGCCCTGACCGTCGGCAGCGATCACACCTGCGGGCTGCACCCCGACGGAACCGCCCAATGCTGGGGCTACAACACCTACGGGCAGGCCACCGCGCCGGCCGGGACGAGGTTCACCGTCCTGACCGCCGGCTACTACGACACCTGCGGGCTGCACCCCGACGGCACCGCCCAATGCTGGGGCGACAACTCCTCCGGGCAGGCCACCGTGCCGGCCGGAACGTTCACCGCCCTGACCGCCGGCTACACCCACACCTGCGGGCTGCACCCCGACGGCACCGCCCAATGCTGGGGCTCCAACACCTCTGGGCAGGCCACCGCGCCGGGTGGGACGTTCACCGCTCTGACCGCCGGCGAGCACCACACCTGTGGGCTGCACCCGGACGGCACCGTCCAATGCTGGGGCGCCAACACCTACGGGCAGCTCGGCGCGGCCCCTGCGAAGCCGTCTCCGGCACCGCCGGAAGCGGTGGTGGGCAGCGCCTACTCACACACCTTCACCAGTAGCACCGGCAAACCCACCGGCCGGTTCACGGTGAGCGCCGGCAGCCTGCCGGCCGGGCTGAGCCTGACCCCCGCCGGCGTACTGTCCGGGACCCCCACCACCGCGGGCAACTCCACGTTCACCGTCACCGCGGCCAACCTGATCGGCAGCACGAGCGCCGAGTTCACCCTCAACGCCAAGAACCCGACCACGCCGACCCCCCCGACCGCGGCACGCTCGGTCACCCTGCACCGCGACCACCGCACCGTGTCCTACGGGAACCCGGCCACGGTGTTCGGAGCGGTGAGCTCGACCGATCCCTCCTGCGCAGCCGGAGCAACGGTGCACATCGACCGGCGGATCTACGGCCAGACCCACATCACCCGCAACGTGCAGAGCACGACCACGAACACCAAGGGCACCTACACCGTGAGGTTCACCGCCCGACGCAGCGCCCACTACACCGCCCGACTCGGCCACACCACCGTCTGCCGGCAGGCGACCTCAACATCGGTCGCGGTACAGGTCCGCGCCCTGGTCCGCATCCGCGGACACCACCACGTCAATGCCCGCGACCGGGTAAGAATGTCGCTCCAAGCGATCCCCTGCGGCACCGACCACCAGCACGGCACCCTGATCCTGCAACGCCACACCCGCCACGGCTGGGCCAAGGTCGCCGCCAAAGCATCCAACAACCGGTGCGTGGCGATCTTCCACCAACGGCTAATACTACAGCCGCACTTAGGGAACAGCGCTGCGCCTGGCGTAGTGGCATCGTCGGGCGCGGGCTTGGTGGCGGCGTCGCCAGCGTGACCAGTCCAGGACGACGGTGGTGTCTGGCTGGCGCTGCCAGATCAGGGCAGCGAGGAGCCGTCTGACTTCGGGCACGGTGAGGGGGATCAGTTCCTCGACCGGCCGGAGGTCCCCCTTTTTCCGCCGCCGGCGGCGGTGTTGGTCTGGGCGGTGGTGATGGTCAAGAAGGCGTGCGCGAGCATCGCCAAGGTGATGTGCCGATACCAGGAGTCGTAGCGGCGTACCTGGTACTGGTCGAGGCCGACTTGGCCCTTGGCTGTTTGGAACGTCTCCTCGATCGCCCAGCGGGCACCGGCCACCCGGACCAGTTCACGCAATGGGGTGCGTTCGGGCCCGAAGCACAGGTAGTAGGCGACATCATCGGGGTCGGTCAGGCTGCGGCGGGCCAGCAACCAGTAGCTGGGGCTGTCCTCCAGGGGGCGGATCGGCGCCCGGGCCCAGTGATACAGGCGCGGACCCTTGGCGCCGCGCCCGGCGGAGATCTTCTTCCACGCCTGGGCGGGAAGCATCGCGGCCAGCGCATCGGCGCGCAGTTCACGCACTTTCGGTCCGTCACCGTCGTCGACGGCGGCGATGACGCGCTGGTTCACCGGAACCGCCATCACGTAAGGCATCTGACGTTCTTCAAGCATCGCGCGCAATCGGTAGTGCTGGCCATAGACCTCATCGCCGGTGACCCACCCAGCCGGCACCCCGGCGTCGATCGCGCGCCCGATCATCCGCATCGCCAGCTCCGGCTTGGTCGCGAACTCCACCTCGTCCCCGATATGCGCCTCAGCGCGTCGGGCAGCATCCTCGGCCCAGGCCTTGGGCAGGTAGAGCTCACGGTCCAAGAACGTCCGTGCGGATCCCTGGCCAGGACCAGTGGCATAGCCGAGGAAGACGCCGATCTGGCAGTTCTCGATTCGTCCCGCAGTGCCGGAGTACATCCGCGCCACCCCCGCGGACTTCGTGCCCTTCTTCAAGAAGCCAGTCTCATCAACCACCAGCACCCCAGCAGGGTCGCCAGGCGCAGGGGCGAGGTGCTCGACCACGTAGTCACGCACATCGTCGCGCACCGCGTCGGCGTCCCAATCGGCATAGGCCAACAATCGCTGCATCCCGTCGGGGATCGCCTCACCTGCAGACTCGGCCAGCGTCCAGGAGTTCTTCTTCTCCAACGGCGCCAACAACCCCCGCACATAGGCCAACACCCGCTCACGCGGCTCCGAGCGCGCGAACCGCGGCGCGATCCGGGCATGCACCTCCGCAAGCCCCGCCGCCCACTCCTCGACCTCAGACACACAAACCTCACCAGTCACACCAGCAACATGCCGGCGAACACCAGTCTCACACAGGCGACACACCGATCACGGCCAAAATAAGTGCGGCTGTAGTACTAAGGCACACCACCCTCTTCCGCGGGATCTGGCCCAAGCAGGACCTCGATCACCTGGGCGGTCACAGCCGCACCTTCCGAGTCAGGGCGTAAGACACCCCACTGGCTCACCGAGGACAGCCACCCCGACGAGGTCGTGGCCGACGCGCTCGCCGTCCCCCTTACGGCGCCGCGAATCCGTCCTTCACCGCCACCACCAGCGGGTTTGTCAACGGCGACGCCGCTGCGACGGCGTACACCGGCTCTCCGGCGCTCAGCACAAGCGCGACCACCACGTCAGACATCGGTGGGTGTCCGATCACGACCGCTGCCGGGACGCTCGCCTCGACGAACTACACGTTCACGTTCGTGCCCGGCGCCCTGGCCATCACCAAGGCCACTACCTCGATGAGTCCCCGGGCGGTGCTGGTCACCCTCAGCCCAGGTGGGCCGCTCGTCCGCTTCGGCACCCTCACCACCACGCTGACCTACGGCACTCCAGCGGAAGGCCGCGGTCGGCGAGACGATCGTGTTCAGTGCGCATAGGGCGACCCTGTGCACGGCGACCACGAACGCCCACGACACGGCAACCTGCCGGATCACCGCCCCGCAAGAAGCTCTGGTCGCCCTCGATCTCGGCTACACCGCCACCTTCATCGGGACCCGGAACCTCGACAAGGCCAGCGGTAGCGGACACCTCATCAAGCTCGCACATCGGCGCGTACCAAATTCGCCGGTGCCCATCGACTTGTGGCCACCGCTGCCGGGCGTGGTGGCTCAGTCGACAGGCCCGAGAATTACTAGCAGTGCGCGGTCGAGCCGAACAAGTTCGGCCACAAGCTGACCCACCTGACCCGACCGGACGATCGCCGGATGCTGAGAATTCAGTAGCCGACTACTGATGTGCTCCGAAGGGCCGATCCCTAGCCTCACGATTAACGCCCATCGGAGCGCACATCATTAGTCGACGAAGGTAGGGAAATGCTATGTTAAGGGAAAAGAAGGTGCGCGGAAAGCGACTGTTCGCCGTCGCCGCGGCGCTCGTCACAGCCGGCGCATTCGCGGGAATCGGTACGGCTGCGGCCGCGGGAGTGGTGACGCTTCCATTCTCCGGTGACGGCAACACGATCAACGGCTGCTACTCGCCCGGCGGTCAGTTGAAGGTACTTACAGCGGACCAAACGACCTGTCCGCACGGAATGACACCGATTCACTGGAACGTCACCGGCCCGCAGGGTCCCAAGGGCGCTACCGGCGCAACCGGAGCAACCGGCCCGCAGGGCCCCAAGGGCGCTACCGGCGCCACCGGAGCAACCGGCCCGCAGGGCCCCAAGGGAGACACCGGCGCGCAGGGTCCCAAGGGAGATACTGGCGCGACCGGGCCTGCTGGGACCAACGTTGCCGCAGGGCAATTCTGCCCGTCGGGCCAGTTCGTGACCGGGTTCACTGCTCAACATCGCGCCACTCCAGGTGGGAAGATCGTCTGCGCTGCTCCAACCAGCACGCCACCGCCCTCGGCTTGCCCGGCAAATAGCAAGCTGACGTTCACGGTCCAGGGCGGCCCCGCCGGAACCACGGCGGGACTGCAGAAGTGGCCGGGTGGAACGCAAACCCTGGCCGTCACGGGGCACCCGAACTGCACCGTCACCGTGCTCAGCCCCAAGGGCATCATCAACAATGCCCCAGGCATCAACGGCTGGAGCATCCAATCCTGGACGGGCTTCACATCGGCCTCAGGATTGGTGACACTACCGATCTGCGGTGCCTCATCCGCTTTGCATACCAAGAACTCAGCCAGTATCTCTGGGACCTACCCGGTGTGTGCCAACGCATTGGACGTGAATACGTCGTTCGATACGTACATCGTCACCGCGTCATAGGGCTCACGTGAGCAGCCGGGGGGATTTGCGGCCCCCGGCTGCTCGCTTGGGACTCGCCCCTATCGGCAAGGAGGTACTCAGGGAACGGCCCCTCTCTGAGCCCAGATTGTGCAACGACTCCTTATCGGCCGCCCACCCTTCACTTCCGCTCGGCCCAACCTCGTCATCCCCGACTCTCGATGGCGACCTATAGTCGCGGGACATCTCTCAGATACCTGCCTCCCTGCGATCTCAGGTATTCCCTTCCCGAGCGGCACGCACGCTATTGTTTTAGGTATATCGGCTTGCTCTTCGGGGCCGCGCCATCGTGCATTCAAGGGGAATTGTTGGTCATTATTGGTGGTTGATGGGAAATGTAAGACGGGATGAAGGTCTACTGCGGCAGTCCGACCGCGGGGCGGGTGTGTGTGGAGGCGGATCGGGCGCGTGCCGATGCACTGCCTCGCCGAGGGCACGGGACTGGCGGACCGTTAGGTCCCCCACCGGCCAGCTCACTGGGGAACGTGCGGGGGGAACCACCCGGACGTTGCGGCTTTCGGATGGCGCCCCTGGCAGTGTCCTGGCTCAGGACATCCCGGAGCCATGTCTCAAGACATCGCGGAGTGATGTCGCGAGTCATCCCGGACTGAGCGTCGGTCCGGTCCCAGCGTCCGGGCATGACACTGAACCGATTGCTGATCACCTCCGTGGTGGTCGAGAACCGACCCGTCCGCGAGGTCGCCGCCCAGTACGGCGTCTCTGAGTCCTGGCTCTTCGAGCTCCTCGCCCGCTACAAGACCGAGGGCGACTCAGCCTTCGAACCACGCTCCAGGCGCCCTCACAGCGTCCCGACCACAATCCCCACTGAGGCCGTCGAGCTGATCCTCGAGCTGCGCGAGAAACTGACCGCGACCGGGCTGGACGCCGGTCCCGACACCATCAAGTGGCACCTCGAGCACCACCACTCGACCGTGGTGTCACGGGCGACAATCTCGCGCTATCTGGCCAAGCACGGCCTGGTCACCCCGGAGCCGAAGAAGAAGCCGAAGTCGTCCTACATCCGCTTCGCCGCCGAGATGCCCAACGAAACCTGGCAGTCCGACTTCCAATGCCGACGTCGGCATTGCATGTCCTATGCCGACCTCCGAACTATGCCGACACTGCTGAAGATCGTGCAGGTCAGTGACGTGCAGTGGAACTGGAAGGTCGGCATAGTTCCGTCGTCGTGATCACGCTTCAGACACACGAAGTGTCTGGAGGTGAGGTTCGTGACGAAGAGATCGGCAACGGCCCGGCCGTATCCGGTTCGGATCCAGCGGGTGCCGGTGGGCCCGCTGGCACCGAGGGTGTTGGACGAATGTCGGCAGTGGTTCGCGGCGAAGGGGTACTCGCCGGGCTCGGCGGCCGCAGCTGTGAATCTGGCGCAGCGGCTGAGCGCTTGGATGGAAGAGGCTGGCGCTGACATCGAGGAGATCGACGAGGACCTACTCGGTCGGTTCGTGACAGCGGAGCGTTCCCGCGAACGGCCGTGCTCCTCGGTGAAGCCCTGGATCGGTGCGCTCCGCCGATTCCTGACAGATTCCGGCTACTTGCAGGCGGCCGAGGTCAACGAAGACCGGTTCACACCGACTCAGGTTGCGGTGGTGCAGTGGTGCGCGTGGATGCGGGTCCAGCTGGGGCTGACCGAGAAGTCCGTCGTTCGGTATCGCTACTACGCAGCCGGCCTTCTGGACCAGGTGACGGCGGCCGACGGCTCGGTGTGCTGGGACCGGCTCAACGCGACGGTGATCAACGCGTACGTCGCTGACCGTGGCCGTGGCTACGGTGTTGCCGCCAAGGCTCACGTGGTGGGCTCGGTCCGTTGTCTGCTGCGGTGGGCGCTGAGCACCGGTCGCCTGGACCGCGACCTGAGCGCCGGGATCCTCAAGCCGCCCGGGACCAAACGATCCCTCCCGCGGGGAGTGACCGCCGACCAGGTCGCGGCGTTACTCGCCGTTTGCGACCCGACCACGGCGATCGGGGCACGAGACCGGGCCCTGGTGTTGATGCTGGTCCGGCTCGGCCTGCGGGCTGGTGAGGCCGCCCGTCTGATGCTCGACGACATCGACTGGGCCAACGGCCAGGTCAGGGTCACCGGGAAGGGCCGCGAGCACGTGCTGCCGCTACCCGTCGATGTGGGGCAGGCGTTGGAAGCCTGGCTGCGAGTCCGACCTGAGGCGCTGGATCGGGCTGTGTTCGTGCGCACCATGGCACCGCGTCAGATGATGACGACCTCGGGAACATCAGGGGTCATCGCCCGCCTGTCGAGCATGGCTGGCATCGACCCGATCCACGCGCACCGGCTGCGCCACACCGCCGCGATGGACGTGCTGGCCGCGGGCGGCTCGCTGAGTGAAGCCAAGGAACTGCTGGGCCACGTCTACACCGTCACCACGATGACCTACGCCAAGGTCGACCTTGCCTCGCTACGCGAGCTGGTCGTCCCGTTCGGGAAGGTGCCGCGATGACCGCCCCCGGGGAGACGTCGGTGTCGGCGTCGGCGTCGACAACCACAACGTTGCGTGATCGGCTCGATGAGTATCTGGTGCTGCGGCGGGCGTTGGGGTTCCAACTCAACGACGTCGAGCGACAGGTCGGCGGGTTCTGCACCTGGCTCGAAGCCCGCGGCCAGACGACGACTTTCACCATTGATGAGGCCGTGACCTGGGCCCGGCTCAACCCTGACGCGCACCCCTCGTGGTGGGCGACCCGTCTGTCGTTGGTGCGGCGCTTCGCCGGCTACCTGAACGCGAACGATGTCGACGTCCCGGTCATCCCGCGCGGGCTGTTGCCGGCACGGAAGCCCCGAGCGGTGCCCTTCATCTACAGCCAAGACGACCTCGACGCGCTGCTGGCCGCCTGCGACCGAGTGTTCAGCGACGAGCGGATCGCCGCGACGATGCGCACCGCCATCGGGGTGCTTGCCGCGACCGGGCTGCGGATCGGGGAAGCATTGAAGTTGCGCGTGGGCGACATCGACCACGTCAACCACCTGTTGGTCATCAAAGCCGCGAAGTCTGCTGAGCGGCTCGTCCCGATCCACCCCACGACGACGGCCGCGCTGATGGACTACATCGCGTTGCCAGCCCGCGCGGCGAGCAACCCCGACCCCGATGGTCCGGTCTTCGTGACGGCCAACGGGACCGGATACGCCTACGTGACCTTCCTGTCCAGGTTCAAACGAGTCCGAGAAGCAGCCGGACTGCTTCCGCGCGGCCGAGCACGTCCGCGTCTGCACGATCTACGACACACCTTCGCGACCGCGCACATGAGCGCGGCCTACGCCCACGACGGTGACCCCGACCGAGTGCTGTCGCTGCTCGCGACCTGGCTCGGGCACTCCGACGCCACCCACACCTACTGGTACCTGAGCGCGACCGGCGAGCTCATGGCCCTGGCCGCAGGCCGCCTTGAACTCAACGCCGGCACCACGCAAGGAGAACCCTCATGAACACCCTGGCCGCCAGCTTGCAGACCTACTTCACCACCTTCGCCCACAGCCAACGGGACCTGTCGAGTCACACGATCGGCTCCTACCGCGACACGTGGCGGATGCTGATCAAGTACCTGACCGCGACACTCGGGGTCAGCATCGACGCGGTCGACTTCGACGCCGTCACCGCGACGAACATCACTAGGTTCCTGGACTACCTCGAACACGAACGCGGCAACAGCACCAAGACCCGCAACGTCCGCCTGACCGCGATCCGCGCCGTGCTCAGCCGGGCACTGCCCGACCACCCCGAACACGCAGCAACGATCACTCAGGTCCTCGCGATCCCGCCCAAACGCACGACCAGACCGGTCATCGAGTTCCTCACCCCCGACGAGGTCGTCGCGCTCCTCGCCGCGCCCGACACGACGACCCGGACCGGGCGACGAGACCACGCACTCCTGGCCATGACCGTGCAGACCGGACTTCGCATCAGCGAGGTCTGCTCACTCACCATCGACGACGTCCACCTCGGCACCGGCCCACACGTCACCTGCACCGGCAAAGGACGGCGCCAACGCATCACGCCCCTGACCGGCGCAACGCTAAACGTGATGACGGACTACCTGACAGAGCGATCCGCCCGGCCCGGGACCGCACTGTTCAGCGGCCCTCACGGCCTGTCCCTGTCCCGCGACGCACTCGAGCATCGCCTTGCCACCCACGTCGCGGCCGCAGCCCGCGCCTGTCCCAGCCTGACCGGGAAACACGTCACGATGCACACCCTGCGACACACCGCAGCGATGAACCTGCTCGCCGCCGGAGTCGACGTCGCCGTCATCGCGCTGTGGCTCGGGCACGCCGACACCCACAGCACCGACGCCTACCTCCACGCCGACATGGCCATCAAGCAAGCAGCCCTCGACCGAACCCGACCACCCGAGGTGAAGCCCGGGACCTACCGCCCCGCGCCCGACATCCTCACCTGGCTCACCGCACTTTGACTATGCCGACCATGCCGCATCGAAGGCCGCACCGGCAAAGACCATCCTGAGGAACATCGGCATAGTTCGGAGGTCGGCATAGGACTTCACACACTTCCGCCTGGTCCGACCCGACGGCCGGCTAGGCGCCGACACCGAGATCCTGACCTGGCTCGACGACTGCTCCCGCTACGCCCTCTCGGTCACCGCTCACGTCCGGGTCACCGGGCCGATCGTGCTTAGGACATTCCGTGAAACCGTTGCAGAGCACGGGATCCCGGCCTCCACGCTGACCGACAACGGGATGGTCTTCACCACCCGCCTCTCCGGCGGCAAAGGCGGCCGCAACCACCTGGAGACCGAGCTACGCCGCCTCGGGATCATCCAGAAGAACGGCAAGCCGAACCATCCACAGACCCAGGGCAAGGTCGAACGCTTCCAGCAGACGATGAAGAAGTGGCTGCGCAGCCAACCCGAACAGCCGGCCACGATCGACGACCTCCAAGCTCTGATCGACGCGTTCGTCGAGGAATACAACCACCACCGTCCCCACCGGTCGCTGCCACACCGAGCCACTCCTGCGACGGCCTACACAGCCCGGCCCAAGGCCACCGTGGGTGACCGCAGCGACGACACCCACGACCGCGTCCGCGAGGACCGGGTCGACAAGTCCGGCAAGGTGACGCTGCGCTACGGCGGCCAGCTCTACTCCATCGGCGTCGGCCGAACCCACGCCCGAACCCGCGTCATCCTCCTCGTCTCCGACCTCGACATCCGCATCGTCGACGCTGCCACCGGCGAACTCCTCCGCGAGCTGACCCTCGACACATCCACGCGCTACCAAGGAACCGGACGCCCACCCGGACCGCGACGCTGAAACGAAGGAGGGCCGAACCCACGACTATTGGGTTCGGCCCTCCGGGATGTCTTGAGACATCACATGGCGCCCCTGGCAGGATTCGAACCTGCGCTCCCGCCTCCGGAGGGCGGTGCTCTATCCCCTGAGCTACAGGGGCCAACGTGTGGCCTTGGTGCGTGCAGAGGCTACCCCAGCGGCCGGCTCCGCACGAATCGCGGGGTGGGCGAGTCAGTGCCCGGGGGGGTATGTCGGGCATGGCACCCCCGGGAGCGGGAACGAGCCCGTGTGGGAACCGACCTGACAGCCGACCCGGACGCCTTCCTCCTGGTCCGGGAGCAGCACGAGCAACTGCGCGACCTGCTCGACCAGCTGGCCCGGCAACCTCGGGTCACCGAGCGCATCGAGGCCGGGCAGTTACGCCGTCGCGGGGAGCTCCTCGACCTGATCGGGCACAGTTTCGTCGCCCAGGACACCGCCCGGCACCGCTGGCTCTGGGGCCCGGTGACGGCGGGCTGGACCGATGGACCACCGATCCGCAAGGACCTGCGGCGGCGGAGTCGACGGATCGCGTACCTCCTGGTCAAACTGGATTGGTTCGGTGATCGTGACTCCGAGGTCGATGACGTGGTCGACGAGCTGGACGACGAGATCCGAGCACTGCTGGGCTACGAGACGGAGCTGCTCGGTCGCCACCAGCGCGAACCCACCGCGGATCTTGGCGCGATCGGGCGGCGGATGGCTCGTGGTGGGCTGCTGCCCACTCGTCCGCACCCGGACATGCCCGGTTGGCCGGGACTCGCCAGACTGCTGCAGCTCCCGCTTGCCGTCCGCGACCGGATAGCGGACCTGGTGACCCGGCCGCCGACGGGCTCGTGAGGGTCCGGGTTCGTCGCAGGCTCCTTGGGGTACGCCGCCCCCATGGGTCGAGCACCGAATGCCCTGAAGGGGGCCGTGGAGCTGGTCTGCTGGTGGGGTGTCGCCACCGGGGTCTGGCTGCTCACCCTGTCATCGGTGAACGTCCAGGACCTGGTGCTCGCGATCGTGTGCGCGTTGCCGTGCGCGGCTGTCGCCGGCGTGACCCGCAGGGCACTCGGCGGGTCATGGCGGCTGCGGCCGGGCTGGCTGCGTTGGATCGGCCCCCTGATGGTGTCCGCCGTGGCCGACTTCGGTGCGGTGCTTGCCGCGGCCGCGTCGTCGCTGGCGGGCCGTCCCGTGACCGGTCGGCTGGAGGTGGTACCTCTTGACGAGCCGGGCGGCAGGACGGCAGCCGGGCACGAGGCCCTCGCCACGCTGGTGCTTTCGGCCACACCGGGCAGTCTGGTCGCGGATGCGGACCCTGAAGAGAACCACTTGGTCGTCCACTCGCTCGGCTCGGTCGGCCCGCTGCAGAAGGCGGTACGCCGATGACGCCGTGGCTGTGGGGTTGCCTGGTCCTGGTCGGGGTGCCGTTCCCGGTGGCGCTCTGGGTAGGTGCTCGGGGCAGCCCGGTCGACCGGCTCGTCGGTCTTGAGCTGGCCGGCGTGACCACCACGCTGGCGCTGCTCGCGTTCGCGCACGCCGTAGGCCAGTCGTCCTACCTGATCCTGCCGTTGGTCACGGCGCTGTTGTCCTTCGCCGGATCGCTGGTCTTCACGCGGCTGCTCGCGCCGCGGTCCTGAGACGGGAGGTCTCGTGCACGCCCTTGCCGTCGTCCTGTTCGCCGCCGGGGTAGCGGTGGTCGTGGTGAGCGCCGTCGCGGTGCTGGCCTTCCGCGAGGCGCTCGACCGTCTCCACCTGCTCACTCCGACCACGACGTTGGGTGCGCCGCTGGTCGGGCTGGGACTCGCTCTGGACGGGGGCTGGACGCTGCCTGACGCGGCGATCCTCTTCAGCTGTCTGGTCCTCGCCCTGACCGGCCCCGTGATCGCCGCCGCGACCACCAGGACGATCGTCCAGCGACGCGGCTCGGTCCAGCCGGAGTCGCCGCAGTGACCGCGCTCATCGTGATGGTGCTGACCATCGTGGCCGCGGCCGGCACCGCGGTGGTGTTCACCGACGCCCCCGAGCGGCAGGCGGTGACGCTGTCCGGCTTCGGGCTCGCCCTGGTGCTGGCCTTCGTCGTCCTCGAGGCGCCGGACGTGGCACTCTCCGAGCTCGGCGTCGGGACGGTGATCGTCCCGTTGATGGTGCTGCTCGCGATCCGCACCATGCGCAAGGACCGACGTGCGGACCTGGGCAGCAAGTCCGCCACGGACGGCGAGGGTGAGGACCGGTGAACCGGCGGGCGCGGCTGGTGCTCTTCCTGCTGGGCGGCGCAGGCGTGGCGGTGATGTTCGTGGCTGCGGTTGTGGCGATCCCGCCGTTCGGGCACAGCAGCCATCCGAACCGTGATCTCGCCGTTCCAGCGGCGACCGCGCGCCAGGCCGCCAACGTGATCTCCAGTGTCAACTTCGACCAGCGTGCGATGGACACGCTGGGCGAGGAGACCATCCTGATCGCCTCGGTGGTCGGCGCGGTTGTGCTCCTCCGACCGGGCGACGACGAGACCGAACGGCACGTGCCGGACACCGGTCGCACGCTCCAAGGGACCCGCCTCCTGGGCTACCTGCTGCTGCCGGTGACGCTCGTGGTGGGCCTCGACGTCGTATGGCACGGGCATCTCACACCGGGTGGCGGGTTCCAGGGCGGCGTGGTGCTCGCCACCGGTCTGCACCTGCTCTACATCACCGGGGACTATTCGGCGCTGGAACGGCTGCGGCCGGTGACCGCCTTCGACGTCAGCGAGGCCTTCGGCGCGGCGGTGTTCGCCGCCACCGGGCTCGCCGGGATGGCCATCAGCGGCTCGTTCCTCGCCAACTTCATCGCGCTGGGGAAGCTGGGCCAGCTGATGTCGTCGGGCACGGTCCCGTTGCTGAACGCCGCCGTGGGCCTGGAGGTGTTCGGCTCGATGGTGGTGCTCCTCGCCGGGTTCTTCGAGCAGGACGTGACGGTGACCCCGAGTGCGTCGGGGGTGCGGCGGTGAGCATCTTCGCCTATCTCGTCGCCGGCTACCTGGTCCTGGTCGGCAGCTACGGCATCGTCCGGTCCCGGCACATGGTGCACGCGGTGGTCTCGCTGTCCGTGGCGCAGGCAGGGACCTACGTGTTGCTGCTGGCTGTCGGCTTCCAGACCGGAGCGAGTGCTCCCGTCTTCGGCTCGACCACCAAGCCCAACAAGAACGTGGCCGACCCGGTCGTGCAGGCGATGTGCCTGACCGACATCGTGGTCTCTGCGACCGTGACCGCCCTGCTCCTGGCGCTCGCGATCCAGGTCAACAAGCGGCAGGGCACGGTCGATCCCGACGAGCTCACCGCCTTGCGGGGCTGAGCGGTGATGAACACGACCGCCGCCTTGATGCCGATCCTCGTGGCGGTGCCGATCCTCGTCTCCTGTCTGCTGGTGGCCGCCGGGTCGGTGCTGCCGCGCTGGGCCGTGGACATCATCGCGACCGGCACCGCGCTGGCCGTCACCGGTCTGGGCGCCGCGCTGCTGGTCGGCACCGGCACCGGCCGGACGGTCACCTGGCTGGGTGGGTGGTCCCCGCATCACGGACTCGCCGTCAGCATCCCGTTCGTCGCCGACCCGACGAGCGCGGGGCTCGCCGTACTGATCGGCGGCCTGGGCAGCTGCGCACTGTTGTTCGCATGGCGCTACTTCGAGTCCGCCGGAGGCCACTTCCACGCCCTGATGCTGTTCTTCCTCGCTGGCATGGAGGGCTTCGTGCTCTCCGGCGACGTCTTCGACATGGTGGTCTTCTTCGAGCTGATGGGGGCCGCGGCGTACGCCTTGACGGGCTTCGAGGTCGAGGACGAGGAGGCGGTCGAAGGTGGCCTGAACTTCGGGATCGTCAACTCGCTGGGCGCTTATATCTCCCTCGCAGGGGTCGCCTTGCTCTACGCCCGGGTCGGTCAGCTCGGGTTGCCCCAGCTCGCCGACGCCCTCCGCGACAAGGCACCCGACGGCCTGGTCGTGGCGTCGTTCGTGCTCATCGTCACGGGCTTCCTGGTCAAGGCGGCGATCGTGCCGTTCCACTTCTGGCTCGCCGACGCACACGCCGTCGCGCCCGCCCCGGTCTGCGTGCTCTTCTCCGGGGTGATGGTCGAGCTCGGCCTGTACGGCGTGGCCCGGCTGTACTGGACGGTCTACGGCTCGGCGCTGCCGTACGACGACATCCGGCGGGCCTTCCTGGTGCTCGGTGTGCTGACGGCGGTCGTCGGCGCACTGATGTGCGTGGGGCAGCACCACCTCAAGAGGCTGCTGGCGTTCTCGACGATCGCGCACATGGGGCTGTTCACCGTGGCCTTCGCGATGCTGAGCTCCGACGGCACCGCGGGCGCGCTGGTCTACGCCCTGGGCCACGCCGGGGTGAAGTCCGCGCTGTTCCTGGTCGCCGGAGTGCTGCTGAGCAGGTTCGGCACGGTCGACGAGATCGATCTGCACGGCCGGGGTCGCGAGCTGCGCGGCACCGCAGTGCTCTTCTTCGTCGCCGCCCTGGGCCTGGCGGGGCTCCCGCCCTTCGGCACCGCGCTCGGGAAGTCCCTGGCCGAGGACGCCACCGTCACCGCGGGCTACCTCTGGGGACCGGTGCTCTACGTCCTGGTCTCCGCGGTCACCGGCGGAGCGGTCCTGCGGGCCGGCATGCGGATCTTCCTCGGCGCCGGTCCACGGCCCGAGGCCCTGCAGGATGAGGAGGGGACCAGCGGTGAGGAGGAGTCGGGCACCGGTGGCCTCGTCCGGATCCCGGTGACGATGATGATCCCGATCGCGGTGCTTGTCCTCGGCGGACTGGCGGTCGGCGTGGTGCCGCGAGAGGCGGCAGCGATGGCCCATGCCGCGGAACGGCTGCTGGACGGCACCGGCTATGCCGACCGGGCGCTCTCCGGCCTCCCGGCGGGCCCGCTCAGCGCCGCGCCTGCCGCACACTGGACCGTGCTCGGCGTCGCCCTCGGTCTCGCCAGCACCGCGCTGGCGGTCGCCATCGCGGTCCTGGGCCTCCATCTCGAGAGGTTCCGCCGGGTAGCGCGGCCGCTGCACGTGGGGCTGAACGCGCTGCGCAGGCTGCACACCGGGCATGTCGGTGACTACGTCGCCTGGGTCTTCGTCGGCATCGCGTGCCTCGGTGCCCTGGTGGGACTGCCGCTGGTGTGAGGGCCCCTCGGCCCGGCGGCTGGAACGGGTCGGAACCCGGTGGCGGCCGCCGATAGGCTTGGCCGGTGACTCCCGAGCAGCTCTCCGCACTGATCGTGACCGCTCTGACCGCGCTGTCGGAGGCCGGCCGGATCACGCTGCCCGACGGGGTGCCCACGGCGGTCACGGTGGAGCGGCCCCGCAATCGCGAGCACGGCGACTACGCCACCAACGTCGCCCTCCAGCTCGCCAAGAAGGCCGGCACCAACCCACGACAGTTTGCCGAGCTCCTCGCCGAGCATCTGGGCTCGATCGATGCGATAGCCGGAGTCGAGGTCGCCGGACCCGGCTTCCTCAACATCACCGTCGAGGCCGGAGCCCAGGGCCGGGTCGCCGCAGAGGTCGTCGCCGCCGGCTCGTCGTACGGCGGCTCGGACGCGTTCGCCGGCGAGAAGATCAACCTGGAGTTCGTCTCCGCGAATCCGACCGGCCCGATCCACATCGGCGGGGTGCGCTGGGCCGCTGTCGGTGACGCGCTCGGTCGAATCTTCGCCAAGACCGGGGCGCAGGTCACCCGGGAGTACTACTTCAACGACCACGGCGCCCAGATCGACCGGTTCTCCGCCTCCTTGCTCGCTCGCGCACACGGTCGTCCCACCCCCGAGGACGGCTACGGCGGGGTGTACATCGACGACATCGCGAGCCAGGTCGTCGCCCAGCATCCCGACGTCCTCGCTCTTCCCGACGACGAGGCGCAGGAGGTCTTCCGGGCGGGCGGCGTGGACCTGATGTTTGCCGAGATCAGGAAGAGCCTGCACGACTTCGGGGTGGACTTCGACGTCTACTTCCACGAGGACGACCTGCACGCCAGCGGCGCGGTCGACAAGGCGGTCGAGCGGCTCACCGAGCTCGGCAACACCTATGAGAAGGACGGTGCGCTGTGGCTGCGCACCGAGAAGTACGGCGACGACAAGGACCGGGTCATCATCAAGTCCGACGGCCAGGGTGCCTACCTGTCGGGTGACCTCGCCTACTACCTGGACAAGCGCAGACGGGGCTTCGACCGCTGTTTCATCATGCTCGGCGCCGACCACCATGGCTACGTGCCCCGGTTGATGGCGATGTGCCAGGCGTTCGGCGATCGGCCGCACGTCAACCTCGAGGTACTGATCGGGCAGATGGTCAACCTGCTCCGGGACGGCCAGCCGCTGCGGATGTCCAAGCGGGCCGGCACCGTGGTCACCATCGACGACCTGGTCGGCGCCATCGGGGTGGATGCCGCCCGCTATGCCTTGGCCCGATACAGCTCGGACTCCACGATCGACCTCGACCTTGTCCTCTGGGCCAAGCAGTCCAGCGACAACCCCGTGTTCTACGTGCAGTACGCGCACGCCCGGGTCGCGTCGATCCTGCGCAACGCCGCCGACCTGGGGCTCGAGCCGGGTGGCGACACCGCCTTGCTCGCGAGCGAGTGGGAGGGTCAGCTGCTGCGCGCGCTCGCGGACTTCCCCGGCGTCGTCGCCGCGGCGGCCCAGCTGCGCGAACCGCACCGGGTGGCGCGCTACCTGGAGGACACTGCCGCGGCCTACCACCGGTTCTACGACAACTGTCGTGTGCTGCCGATGGGTGACGAGGAGCCGGGCGACCTGCACCGCGCCCGGTTGCTGCTGGTCGCCGCGACCCGGGTGGTGCTGGCCAACGGGCTGGACCTGCTCGGTGTCTCCGCACCGGAACGGATGTGAGGACCCACCCATGAGGGCACACGAGGCCGGTTGGGCGCATGCTGCCGTCTCCGTGCGCGGACCGGCGTGGCTGCGCGAGCCCGAGGACGCGAACGCGCTCGTGCCGCAGCTCTGGTCGTCGACGGCACGCAAGTCCGACGGCGTCCTCGAGGTGGGCGGCGTCCCGCTGACCGACCTGGTCGCCGAGCACGGCTCCCCGGCGTACGTCCTGGACGAGGCCGACTTCCGTGCGCGGGCCCGGGCCTTCCGCGAGGCCTTCGAGGACTACACCGTCTACTACGCCGGCAAGGCGTTCCTCTGTACGACGGTCGCGCGCTGGATCGCCGAGGAGGGGCTCAGCCTCGACGTCTGCTCCAGGGGTGAGCTCGCCGTCGCCGAACGTGCCGGCTTCCCCATGGACAGGGTCGGCTTCCACGGCAACAACAAGTCGTACGCCGAGCTCGAGCGCGCCGTCGAGCTGGGCGTCGGCCGGATCATCGTCGACTCGTTCCACGAGGTGCAGCGGTTGACCGAGATCACCGAGGCCCTTCGACAGGCTCAGGGATCGGCGGCTCAGGGGTCGACGGCTCGGCCGCCGGTGCGGGTTCTCGTACGGGTGACCGCCGGCGTCGAGGCGCACACCCACGAGTACATCGCCACCGCGCACGAGGACCAGAAGTTCGGCTTCTCGATCAGCGACGGCTCGGCATTCGAGGCCGTCCGGCAGCTCCACGAGACCCCGGGGCTGGAGCTGCGGGGTCTGCACTCCCACATCGGGTCGCAGATCTTCGACTCCGCAGGCTTCGAGGTCGCAGCCCGCCGGGTCCTCGCCCTGCATGCCAGGATCCGTGACGAGCTCGGCGCCGAGCTACCCGAGCTGGACCTCGGCGGCGGCTTCGGCATCGCCTACACGACTCAGGACGATCCCGCCGAGCCGGCGATGCTCGCGGCGGAGCTGACCAGGATCATCACCGAGGAGTGCGCCGCGCGCCGGCTCGCGGTCCCGCGGCTCAGCATCGAGCCCGGACGGGCGATCGTCGGGCCCTCGGCGTGCACCGTCTACCGGGTGGGCACGGTCAAGGCCGTCGAGCTCGACGGTGCTCCGGGCATGCAGAGCGTGCGCACCTACGTGTCCGTGGACGGCGGGATGAGCGACAACATCCGCACCGCCCTCTACGACGCCGACTACTCCTGCACCCTCGCCAGCCGCGCGTCGACGGCGCCGCCGCTGCTCACCCGCGTCGTGGGGATGCACTGCGAGGCCGGTGACATCGTGGTGATGGACGAGTTCCTGCCGGGCGACCTGACTCCCGGCGACCTGGTCGCTGTGCCCGGGACCGGCGCCTACTGCCGGTCGATGGCGAGCAACTACAACCACGCCCTCCGCCCGCCCGTGGTGGCGGTCCGCGACGGGGCGAGCCGGGTGCTGGTGCGCCGTGAGACCGTCGAGGACCTCCTGGCTCTCGATGCCGGAGTGGAAGGATGAGCGCCGTGACCAGCCCGCAGATCGTTCCCGCCGTACCACCGGTCCGGGTCGCCCTGCTCGGCTGCGGTGTGGTCGGCAGCCAGGTGGCCCGCCTGCTCAGCGAGCAGGCCGACGATCTCGCCGCCCGGGTGGGGGCGCCGGTCGAGCTGGTCGGCGTCGCCGTACGCCGGCTGGGCCTCAAGCGTGACGTCGACCTGCCTGCGGAACTCTTCACCACCGACGCCGAGGCGCTGGTCAGCCGCGACGACGTGGACGTGGTGGTCGAGGTCGTGGGCGGCATCGAGCCGGCCCGGAGCCTGATTCTGTCCGCGCTCCGGCACGGCGCCAGCGTGGTGAGCGCGAACAAGGCCCTGCTCGCCGAGGACGGCGCCACGCTGTTCGCGGCGGCGGAGGCGGCCGGGCGGGACCTTTACTACGAGGCCGCCGTCGCGGGCGCGATCCCGATCCTGCGGCCGCTCCGCGAGTCGCTGGCCGGCGATCAGGTGACCCGGGTGATCGGCATCGTCAACGGCACCACGAACTTCATCCTCGACCGGATGGACACCTCCGGCACCGGCTTCACCGAGGCACTCGAGGAGGCCCAGCAGCTCGGCTACGCCGAGGCCGACCCGACGGCCGACGTCGAGGGCTTCGACGCCGCGGCCAAGGCGGCGATCCTCGCCAGCCTCGCCTTCCACACCCGGGTGACGGCCGCGGATGTGCACCGGGAGGGAATCGCCGAGGTGTCCGCCGCCGACGTCGCCTCGGCTCGCGAGATGGGCTGCGTGGTGAAGCTGCTGGCGATCTGCGCCTTGGAGCACGGTCCCGACGGGCCAGCTGTCTCGGCGCGTGTGCACCCCGCGATGATCCCCAGGTCGCATCCGCTGGCCAGCGTCCGGGAGGCGTACAACGCCGTGTTCGTCGAGAGCCGGGCCGCCGGCCAGCTGATGTTCTACGGCCCCGGTGCCGGCGGCGCCCCGACCGCGAGCGCGGTGCTCGGCGACCTGGTGACGGTGGCCCGCAACCGGCTCGCCGAGGTCAGCGGCGCGGGGGAGTCGGCGTACGCCGGCCTGCCGGTGCTGCCAATGGGGGCCACCCAGACCCGCTACCACGTGCAGGTCGACGTGGACGACAAGCCGGGCGTGCTCGCCTCGGTCGCGCACGCGTTCGCCGAGCGGAACGTCTCCATCCAGACCGTCCGCCAGGAGGGCCGCGGCGACGACGCCCAGCTGGTGGTCGTCTCGCACACCGCCAGCGACGCGGACCTCGCCGCGACGGTCGAGAGCCTGCGCAGCATGCCCAACGTCCGCGACGTGTCGTCGGTGATGCGGGTGGAAGGAGTCGACGGATGAGTGACACCGCTCCCACCAGCAGGCAGTGGCGCGGCGTCTTGGAGGAGTACGCCGAGCGGCTCGACATCCCTGACGGCACACCGGTGTTCACCCTTCGTGAGGGCGGCACCCCGATGGTGCCCTCGCAGTGGCTCTCCGAGGTGACCGGTGCCGAGGTGTGGCTCAAGGTCGAGGGCGACAACCCCACGGGCTCGTTCAAGGACCGCGGGATGACGGTGGCGCTGTCGGTGGCCGTCGGTCAGGGCGCCCAGGCGGTGGTCTGTGCCTCCACGGGCAACACGTCCGCCTCGATGGCTGCGTACGCCGCACGCGCCCGGATCAAGCCGCTGGTGCTGGTGCCGCAGGGCAAGATCGCCGCCGGCAAGCTCGCCCAGGCGATCCTGCACGGCGCCCAGGTGATCATGGTGCGCGGCAACTTCGACGACTGCCTCCGGCTGTCCCGCGGCCTGGCCGAGCAGTACCCGGTGGCGTTGGTCAACTCGGTGAACCCGATGCGGCTGCAGGGGCAGAAGACCGCTGCCTTCGAGATCGTGGAGTTCCTCGGCGACGCGCCCGACGTGCACGTGCTGCCGACCGGTAACGCGGGCAACATCTCGGCGTACTGGCTTGGCTACACCGAGGACCACGCCGCCGGCAACAGCACCCGGCTCCCGGTGATGCGGGGCTGGCAGGCAGCCGGCGCCGCACCGCTGGTCTCCGGCGCGCCCGTGCCGGATCCCGAGACCGTCGCCTCGGCGATCCGGATCGGCAACCCGGCCTCGTGGGACCTGGCAATGGCTGCCGCGGACCGGTCGGGCGGCAAGTTCCGTTCGGTCACCGATGAGGAGATCCTGTCCGCTCAGCGTGAGCTCGCGCGCCGGGAGGGCGTCTTCGTCGAGCCGGCCTCCGCGGCCGGGGTCGCCGGTCTGCTGCTCGAGGCGACGGAGGGGATTCGGTACGCCGGCCAGCGGATCGTGGTCACCGTCACCGGTCACGGGCTGAAGGACATCGACACCGCGCTGTCCACCTTCACCGATCTGGTCGACACCGTCTGCGACGCCGAGGTCGATGCGGCCGCGGCCGCCGCGGGCCTGCGCTGATGGGGTGCTGATGAGGTTCCTCGATCGTCCGGTCACCGTCGAGGTGCCCGCGACCAGTGCCAATCTCGGCCCGGGCTTCGACTGCCTCGGTCTTGCGCTCGACCTGCGCGACACCCTGACCGCGACGAGCTCCGGTGACCTGGACGTGGCGATCGACGGCGAGGGCGCCGACGAGCTGCCCCGCGACGAGCAGCACCTGGTCGTGCGCGCCATGCACGCGGCGTGGGACCGGATGGGGTTCCGACCCACGGGGGTGCAGCTGCGCTGCGTGAACAGGATCCCGCAGAGCCGCGGTCTCGGCTCCTCGTCGGCCGCGATCGTCGGTGGCATCATGCTCGCCCGCGCCCTGGTCGAGCGCGGCACCGACAACCTGGACGACGCCGCGGCACTGGCTCTGGCCAACGAGCTCGAGGGCCATCCCGACAACGTCGCGCCCGCGCTGCTCGGCGGGTTCGTCGTCTGCGGCCAGGACCGGCGCGATGGGGACGACGAGGTCTGGGCGGCACGGCTGGCCGTGGAGCCGACGATCTCGGCCACGGCGTTCGTCCCGCCGTACGGCGTGCACACCGAGGTGGCCCGCGGGCTGCTGCCGGATGCGGTGCCGCACCACGACGCCTGCGCCAACACCGGGCGCGCGGCGTTGCTGGTGGCTGCGCTGACCGGCAGTCCCGAGCACCTCCTGATCGCGACCGAGGACTTCGTGCACCAGCAGTACCGTCGCCCCGCGATGCCCGAGTCGCTCGACCTGGTCGAGCGCCTGCGCGCGGCAGGGATGGCCGCGTTCGTCTCGGGCGCGGGCCCGACGGTGCTGGCCCTGCACGCCGGTGCGCCGGCGGCCGACGAGCTCGCGCGCTGGTGCCCACCGCAGTGGCGCTCGCTGCCGCTGGCCGTCGGCGTCCCAGGGGCGCGGGCGTTCTGATCTGTGCTCCGGGCGGCGCAGACCCGCTCGCTGTGATGGCGCCGGCCCGGGCTCCTGGGGACGTCATCCGACAGGCACGCGTCGAGGCGTCGCGAACCAGGATTCGCCTTGTGGGTAAGGGGATTCGGCTCGATCGATACTGTCCGTGGTCGCGTCTAGAGTCGTCTCATGGTCTCGGTGAGCAGCGTTCGCAGCGACGGCTCGGTCGCGGGTGCGGTGTTGGCCTCGGCGCGCGAACATCGTCGGGCTGCGGATGCCGCCGAGGCCGCAGTCCTGGTCGATGTGCTGGCTTGGTGTGAGCTGCAGGTGACCGATGACCCGGACCTGGCCGCGACCTGGGGTGAGGCCCCGGTCCGGCTCGGGGGCGTCGGGTGTCCGTGGGTCGGTGAGTTCACCATCACCGAGCTCGCGGCCGGGTTGGGGTTGTCGTTGACCGCGGCCCGGTCGCTGGTCTCCGATGTGGTGGAGCTGGCGTTCCGGCTCCCGCGGTTGTGGGCGCGGGTGCAGGGCGGGGAGGTGGCGGCGTGGCGGGCACGCCGGATCGCCGAGCAGACCCAGGCCCTCTCGATCGAGGCCGCGGGGTTCGTCGATGCTCAGGTCGCAGGCTTCGCCGCCCGGATGGGCGCCACTGCGGTGGACCGGCTGGTCGCCGAGGCGGTGGGCCGGTTCATGCCCGACCTGGCCGCCGAGCAGCGGCGGCTGGCGGCGGACGGTCGCCGGTTCGACATCGATCATGAGCAGGTCTCCTTCGCCGGGACCAGCCGGGTCGAGGCCGAGCTGGACCTGGCCGACGCCCTGGACCTGGACGCCGCGATCGCCGAGCTCGCCGCACGCCTGATGGACCTGGGCAGCGACCTGCCGTTGGACCAGCGCCGGGCGCTGGCAGCCGGGGAGCTGGCCCGCCGCCAGCTCGCCCTGGACCTGGACACGGGAACCGGCACCGGCGCCGGCACTGGCGCCGGCACTGGCGCCGACACGGTGGACCAGCCCGCCGAGGCTCGGCCCGATGTCCGGGCCGCCCAGGGGCGCGGTCGCCGGGATCTGATCCTGTACGCGCACCTGTCCGCCGACGCGATCCACGGCACCCCGACCTCGACCGACGGCACCTTCGCGGGCGCGGTGGTCAGGCTGGAGGGTCACCGCGATCCGGTGATCACCCTGGACACGCTGCGGGACTGGCTGACGATCCCCGGCGATGTCCACATCACGATCCGCCCGGTGATCGATCTGAACGCCGACCTGACCAGCACCAGCCGGTTCGCCACCGGCCTGCACCGCGAACAGATCATCCTGCGCGACCGCACCTGCGCCGCACCCCACTGCAGCCGCCCGGCCCGACGACTCGACCTGGACCACATCGAGGCCTGGGACGACCACGGCCCACCCGGGCAGACCAGATCGAAGAACCTCGCCGCGCTATGCCGACACCACCACCGAGCCAAGACACTGACCAGCTGGACCTACCAGCAGCTACTCCCCGGCGTGTTCCTCTGGCAGACCCCACACGGGCTGCGCCACCTCACCTGCGCCGGCAACACCATCAACCTCAACTGAGTACGACAAGCGCACCGTGGCGGCTGGGCTTGCGCGCCTGGTTGGCCAACATGGGGACGGCTCGATCATCTGGCGCGGCTCGACCCGGCGCGGCGACGCGTCCGTCCGCGGGCCCGTACGTCGAACTGAGCTGGATGCGAAACCACGTCAGCGCAGACCGGTGACGTCGGCGACTTCTGGCGCCCCCCACAACTACGGCGTCGGTCGGTGTTAGTCTCTGCTGCAGCGCCGCGGATCGCGGATCGACATCGACGCAACTCGCAGGCGCCCATCTCCTCCCCGTCCTCACTGCGATGGACTGCCGGTGCGGCTCATCCGTGGCGGGCCGGGGTGAATCGACAAGCCGGGCGACTCTTCGAGTCCGCCCCAGGCTCACTGACGTGGGAAGGGCCTCACGTGACCGAAACCATGGACACCCCCGGCGACTCCGGCCAGACGGGCGCGACGACCGCCGGTGCGGCCTCGGCTGCCCGGCGCAAGGGCGGCGGCCTCAGCACCATGCTGATGCCCGAGCTGCGCCAGCTCGCCGGTGGTCTGGGCATCAAGCCCAACGGGATGAAGAAGGCAGAGCTGGTGGCGGCGATCCGCGCTGCCCAATCGGGGAACCCGTCGGGCAACCAGCCTGGGAACCAGGCGGATGACCGCGAGCCGCTGGCCCGACGCAACGAGCGGGCCCCGGAGCGAGACCGTGCACCGGACCGGGCCCGGGCTCAGGGAGCGGCGCAGGAGCGGCCGCAGAGCGAGGCGCAGGACAAGCCCGCGGAGCAGCCGCGACAGCGTCGCCGGCCGGACCGTGACGACAGCGCTCGCGAGGACCGGCCCGAGGACCGCGCGGGCGACCGGGCCGACGACCGTCGGGACACCGGCGAGGGTCAGGGCAGCCGGCAGCGCCGCGACAACCAGGGCGGCGACCAAGCCAAGGAGAGCCAGGCCAAGGACAACCGGCCCAAGGACAACCAGGGTCGGGACACCCAGGGCAACCAGCGCCGGGACGACCGCGGCCAGCAGAGCCAGTCGAGCCAGCAGGGCCAGTCGAACCCGCAGGGCCAGCAGAGCCAGTCGAACCCGCAGAACCAGGCCGCACAGGGTGGCGCCGCGAACGAGGAGGGCAGCCGGCGCAACCGGCGCCGCCGTGGACGCGACCGGACCCCGGGCCAGGGCACACCCGGCGGTCCCAGTCGCGGCAGTCGCAACGACCCGGATCTGAACATCCTCGAGGACGACGTGCTGACTCCGTGCGCCGGCATCCTCGACGTGCTGGACAACTACGCGTTCGTCCGGACCAGCGGCTACCTCCCCGGGTCCGAGGACGTGTATGTCGCGATGTCCACGGTGCGCAAGTACGGTCTGCGTCGCGGCGACGCGATCACCGGGCAGGTGCGCCAGCCCCGGGAGGGTGAGCGCAAGGAGAAGTTCAACCCGCTGGTCAAGGTCGACAGCGTCAACGGCGCCGACCCAGAGAGCGCCAAGGACCGCGTCGAGTTCTCCAAGCTGACCCCGCTCTATCCTTCGGAGCGACTGCGGCTGGAGACCACCGCGACCAACCTCATCGGACGGGTCATCGACATCGCGGCGCCGATCGGCAAGGGCCAGCGTGGCCTCATTGTCTCCCCGGCCAAGGCCGGGAAGACGATGATCATGCAGTCGATCGCGAACTCGATCACCACCAACAACCCCGAGTGCCACCTGATGGTCGTGCTCGTCGACGAGCGCCCCGAGGAAGTCACCGACTTCGAGCGCTCGGTCAACGGCGAGGTGATCAGCTCCACCTTCGACCGCCCGGCCTCCGACCACACCTTGGTCTCCGAGCTCGCGATCGAGCGGGCCAAGCGCCTGGTCGAGCTCGGTCACGACGTGGTCGTGCTCCTGGACGGCATCACCCGGCTGGGGCGTGCCTACAACCTCGCCGCCCCGGCGAGCGGCCGGATCCTCTCCGGCGGCGTCGACTCGGCGGCGCTCTACCCGCCCAAGCGGTTCTTCGGTGCCGCGCGCAACATCGAGGACGGCGGCTCGCTGACCATCCTGGCGACGGCGCTGATCGAGAGCGGCTCGAAGATGGACGAGGTGATCTTCGAGGAGTTCAAGGGCACCGGCAACATGGAGATCCGGCTGCGGCGCGACTTCGCGGACAAGCGAATCTTCCCGGCCATCGACGCCGTCCAGTCGGGTACGCGGCGCGAGGAGCTCCTGATGAGCAAGGAGGAGCTCTCCATCATCTGGAAGCTCCGGCGGGTGCTCTCCGGGCTCGACGGTCAGCAGGCCCTGGAGCTGCTCCTTGAGCGGCTGAAGAAGTCCCAGAACAACCTCGAGTTCCTGATGCAGGTGCAGAAGACCACGCCGACCGCGGGCAAGGAGGACTGACCGCGGTCCATCGGTCGTTATGCTCACGCTGTGACAGGAGGGGCACGATGGCGAGGATTGTGATCGCGGACGACGACGTCGACATCCGCGAGCTGGTGGCGTTCAAGCTGCGCCACTCCGGCCATGACGTGGTCGCCGTTGGCGACGGCTCCGCCGCGGTGGAGGCCTGCACCGCCCAGCGGCCGGACCTGGTGATCCTCGACGTGATGATGCCGGGGATGAGCGGTCTCGACGCAGCGCGCGTGATCCGCAACGACGAGTCACTCGCCGGCCTGCCCATCATCATGCTCACGGCCCGTGCCCAGGAGTCCGACATCGAGCAGGGGTTCGACGCCGGCGCCGACGACTACATCGTCAAGCCGTTCAGTCCGCGGGAGCTCGCCTCCCGTGTGGGTGCGGTTCTCGCCCGCGCCCGGTAGCCATGCCGGTGGACCCGGGGCTGCTTCAGGTCGCCACCGTCCTACTGTCGGTCTTCGCCGGCGTCGCCGGACTCGTCTTCGTGGTGCTCCTCGCCCTGCGGCTGGGCGTGATGACGATCGACCGGCGCACCGACCGTCGCCGGGCCGCGGATCGGGAGGTCATCTTCGACCTGCTGATGGGCGAGCCCGAGGAGGCCGAGGCGGCGCGCGCCGATCTGCTCGGCCGCGGCGGGCGCGCCTGGGACCACACCGAGGATCTCGTGTACGAGATGCTGCCCAAGCTCAAGGGCGACTCCCGCGGCCGGTTGGTCGAGGTGCTCGCGATCAGGGGAGCGGTGCGGCGGGCCCGGCGGCTGTCCCACTCGGTGTCCGCGGTACGCCGGTGCCGCGGCGCGTTCGCGCTCGGTGTGCTCGGAGACGTGGAGTCCCAGTCCCGTCTCGTCGAACTGCTGGGGGACCGGCACTTCCTGGTCCGGCGTACGGCGGTCCGTGCGCTGGGCAACCTCGGCGATCCCGGCGGCGCGGCACCCCTCCTCGAGCTGATCGGCGACGAGCCGCGGCTCTCGCGCGACCTGACCTACGCGCTGCACCGGATCGGCCCTGGCGCCGGTCCGTTGCTGCGGGCCGAAGTGGCCAGCGGCCTAGAGCATCCCGAGGACCGGCACCTGCACGCGGACCTCGCTGCGACCGTGCTCGGACTCCTCGGAGATGTGGCGGCGGGATCTGTGCTCACCCGTGGCGTCTCTTCGCCGCGGCTCGGCTTCGGTCTCGCGTGTGCCGAGGCGCTCGGGCGGATCGGGTCGCCGGACGCGATCCCCTCATTGACCGCTACGCTCGACGACCCGCGCCCACCGATCCGGGTGGCCGCCGCGCAGGCCCTCGGGCTGCTCGGCTCGGACGCGGCGGTGGCCCGGCTCCTGGAGGTCGTCGAGGAGGACGATCCCGGTGTCTCCCGTCAGGCAGCCGACGCGTTGCGCGCCCTCGGCCCGGCCGGGGTGGAGGTGCTTCGGGGCAGCCTCTCGTCGTACGCCGTCGAGGCCGTCGCGCTCGCCGACCTGAAGGCCTCGCGATGAGCTGGGTCGACGCGTTCACCGCGGTGGTGCAGGCGATGGGGTGGTTCTTCATCGCCTACTCCGTGTTGATCAATACCAGCTTCGCCATCCTGACCGGGCTGGCAGTGTGGTCCTACCACGCCTATCACCGTCGGCTGGACTTCGCGGCGTACGACGAGAGCTTCGGCGAGCCCCTGGCCCGCGGGGTGTCCGTGCTGATGCCGGCCTACAACGAGAGCGCCACCATCGTGGCCTCGGTGCAGGCGATGATGTCGCTGCGCTATCCCGACTTCGAGGTCATCGTCGTCGACGACGGCTCCAAGGACGACACCGTGGCGCGGATGGTTGCGGCGTTCGCGATGGTGGAGGTGCCGATCGCGGTGACCAAGGCCGTGGAGACCGTCGGCGACGTCGAGCGCTGCCTCGTCAGCCCGCGCGGAGCGATGAACCTGACCCTGGTCTGCAAGACCAACGGGGGCAAGGCCGATGCGCTCAACGTCGGCATCAACGCCGCCCGCAAGGAGCTGGTGTGCATGGTCGACGCCGACTCCCTGCTGGACCCGGACGCCCTCCTCCACGTGGCCCGGCCGTTCGCGGACGACCCCGAGCACGTGGTCGCCTCCGGGGGTGTGGTCCGGGTCGCGAACGGCAGCACCGTCTCCAACGGACGCGTCGTGGACGTGCGGATGCCGGGCCGCTGGCTGCCACGGATCCAGGTGGTCGAGTACCTCCGCGCCTTCATGATCGGACGGGCGGGCTGGTCGGCGATCGGGGGGCTGCTGATCATCTCCGGTGCGTTCGGCGTGTTCCGGCGCGACGTGCTGCACACCGTCAACGGCGTGGACACCGAGTGCATCGGCGAGGATGCCGAGCTGGTGGTCCGGATCCACCGCTGGATGGGCAACAACATGCCCGGCGGGCGGGTGGTCTTCGTCGCCGAGCCGGTCGCCTGGACCGAGGTGCCGGAGACCACCGGGGTGCTGGGGAAGCAGCGGCGTCGCTGGCACCGCGGACTGACCGAGGTGTTCTCCCGGCACCGCGGCATGATGGCGCACCGCCGGTACGGCATCATCGGCCTGGTCACCATGCCGTGGTTCTTCGTCTTCGAGCTGCTGGCTCCGTTCGTGGAGATCTTCGGGCTGGCCTACTTCGTCGTGGTGATGACCCTGCTGGTGCTCCAGGACGTCGGCGTGCTCCAGCACGACCTGGTCGCCCTGCCCGTGGTGGTCCTGCTGCTGGGGACCTCGGTCGCCTACGCGATTGTGATGAGCCTGCTGGCGCTGCTGGGCGAGGAGCTCTCCTTCCGCCGGTACACCGGCCTGCGCAATCTGCTCGTGGCGTGCTGGTCGGCCGTTGAGGAGAACGTCGGCTACCGTCAGCTGACCGCCTGGTGGCGGATGTGGGGCACCATCGACGCACTGCGTAACACCCGGCACGAGTGGGGAGAGATGAAGCGACGGGGGTTCGGCTCATGACCTTCCCGGGGATCGGGGCCGCGACATGATCGCGGGTCGCTCGCTGCGTCAGCTCCAGCTCGGCCTCGTCGTGGCGGCCGCGGGGCTGATCGTGGTCGTCGGCGGGGCTGGCACGCTGTCGGCGGTCTACGCCACCAAGACGGTCAACCACCTCAGCGAATCGGTGAACCCTGCGGTGCAGGCGAACGCGAACACCTACCAGGACATGCTCACCGGGCAGGCAGCCGTGCGTGCGTTCGCCATCTCCGGGACGCGATCGTCGATCGCCGACTACCGCCGTGCCGTCGGCCGGCTCCGCGCGGACGGCCGAGCGCTGGCGCAGTTCGGCAGCCCGGGCTCGAAGATCCGCGGGCTCTATGTGCAGCAACGTGCTGCGGAACGGTCCTGGATCCGGGAGTACGCCGAGCCGCGGATCGCTCGCGGTGGCGGGCCCGGCACCTACCAGGCGCCGCTGTTCGACAAGGGTGTGCGGCTCTTCGCCGAGGTGGAGCACATCCATGCTGCGTTGGGCTCCCGGCTCGACGCGGAGTACACCCGGGCCAGGGACGACGCGCAGACCCGGCTCAACGCGACGCTTGCGCTGATTGCGACGCTCACCGTCATCGGCGGAGCGGTGATTGCACTGCTCGGCTGGTGGGTCACCGAGGTCGTACGTCGACCGCTGGCCTCCCTGACCGATGTCGTCGACAGGCTCGCCCGGGGCGACCACGCCGCGCGGGCCCAGGTCGAGGGTCCGCCCGAGATCCGTCAGGTGAGCAGGGCGTTGAACGGGCTGGCCGACGAGAGCGACCGCGGTCGCGATGTCGAGGCGGCCATCCAGCGACAGCTGCGCGAAGTGGACGCCGCCAAGTCGGGCTTCGTCTCCAACGTGTCCCACGAGCTGCGGACACCGTTGACGATCATCACCGGCTACCTCGAGCTGCTCATCGACGAGCTCGCCGGCAGCATCGACGAGGAGCAGGCCCGGATGCTCGGCGCCACCGAACGCAACGTGCAGCGGCTCCGCGACCTCATCGAGGACCTGCTGGCGCTCGACCGGGCCGAGCACAGCGGCGTCACGGCGGCGCCGATCGATCTACGCACCTCGGTCGACGTGGTGGCCAGCGACCTACGGCTGTCCGCCTCCAACCGAGGCATCCGGATCGACGTGGAGCTCCCGGCGGAGCCCGTGATCGTGATGGCGGACGCGGCCCAGATCCAGCGAGCCCTGCTCAACGTGCTGAACAACGCCGTGAAGTTCAGCCACGAGGGCGGGGACATCGAGGTCTGCGTGGTGCCCGGCAACGAGAACGTGCTGGTCACGGTCACCGACTACGGTATCGGGATCCCTCGTGGCGAGATCAGCAAGCTCGGCTCGCGGTTCTTCCGGGCCTCCAACGCGGTGCGCAGCGAGATCGCCGGCACCGGGCTGGGGCTTCGGGTGGTGCAGACGATCATCGCGAACCACTTCGGGACGGTCAGTCTGAACTCGTCCGAGGGTGCCGGCACCGAGGTGCGGATCACGCTTCCCCTCCGCCCGCCCGCGGGCGCCGACGTGGAGCCCACCGCCGGGAACAATCCCCCCGGGCACGACGTTGTGTGACCGACAACCTCGATTGGCGCGACCCGAGTGCCGGATGGCAGACTGGTCCGCTGGCTCCGGTTCACGTCACCGTTCGGTGACGACCCGGCGGCATACCGACCCGAAGAGGACGCACATGAAGAAGGACATCCACCCCGAGTACGTGGTGACCCAGGTGACCTGCACCTGTGGCAACACCTTCACCACCCGCAGCACGGCCACCGGCGGCTCGATCCACGCCGACGTGTGCTCCAACTGCCACCCGTTCTACACCGGCAAGCAGAAGATCCTCGACACCGGCGGCCGCGTCGCCAGGTTCGAGGCTCGGTACGCCAAGGCCGCCCAGACGAAGGCGCCGGAGAAGGCAGACCAGAAGTAGCCGCGACGAACGCCGGTCCCGCACGCGCGGGGCCGGCGTTCGGGCTGTGGAGGAGTTGTCGTCGAGTCCTAGGAGCGCGTGATGTTCGAGGCCGTGGAGTCCCTGGTCGACGAGCACGCCGAGCTCGAGAGACAGCTCGCGGACCCGACGGTGCACGGTGACCAGTCGCGGGCTCGCGCCCTGAACCGCCGGTACGCCGAGCTCAGTGCGATCCTCGCCACCTGGCGGGAGTGGCTGCAGCTCGGTGGCGACATCGGGGCCGCTCGCGAGCTGGCCGGTGAGGACCCGGACGGAGAGGGCGCCGCGTTCGCGGCCGAGGCCGAGCAGCTCGAGGCCCGTCGTACGGCGGTGGCGGGACGGCTCCGCCAGCAGCTGGTCCCGCGTGATCCCAACGACGCGAAGGACGCCATCCTCGAAGTGAAGTCCGGCGAGGGCGGCGAGGAGTCCGCGCTCTTCGCGGCCGACCTGCTGCGGATGTACACCCGGTACGCGGAGCGTCGCGGCTGGAAGACCGAGCTGCTGGACGCCACGGAGTCCGACCTCGGCGGCTACAAGTCCGTCACCGTCGCAGTCAAGGCCACCTCGAAGTCGCAGCACACCGGCGAGGGCGAGGCGCCGTACGCGCTGCTGAAGTACGAGGCCGGCGTCCACCGCGTGCAGCGGGTGCCGGTGACCGAGAGCCAGGGTCGGGTGCACACCTCGGCGGCGGGCGTGCTGGTGCTGCCGGAGGCCGAGCCGCTCGATGTGAGCATCGACGACAACGACCTGCGCATCGACGTGTTCCGGTCCTCGGGGCCGGGCGGTCAGTCGGTGAACACCACCGACTCCGCGGTCCGGATCACCCACGTCCCGACCGGCATCGTGGTGTCCTGCCAGAACGAGAAGTCCCAGCTCCAGAACAAGGAGCAGGCGATGCGCATCCTTCGCTCCCGACTGCTGAAGGCCGCTGAGGACGCCGCGGACGCCGAGGCGTCCGACGCGCGCCGTTCCCAGGTCCGCACGGTGGACCGGTCCGAGCGGATCCGCACCTACAACTTCCCGGAGAACCGGATCTCCGACCACCGCACCGGCTACAAGGCCTACAACCTCGACCACGCCCTCGACGGCGATCTCGATCCGCTCGTCGCCTCCAGCGTCGAGGCCGATCTCCATGCACGGCTCGAGGCCGTTGGTGAGTGAGCCGGAGGTCGACCCGACGTCCCCCACCAGTGCGGGCGCTCAGATCCGCGCGGCGGAGAACGTCTTGGCGCAGGCCGGGGTCGCCAGCCCGTCGTACGACGCAGCGGAGCTGCTCGCCCACGTTCTCGGCGTGTCCCGGGCTGGGCTCCCGCTGGTGCGCGCGGTGTCGGCCGAGCAGGCTGCGGACTTCGACGCGCTCGTGCAGCAGCGCGCATCCCGTGCGCCGCTCCAGCACCTCACCGGCTCCGCCGGCTTCCGCTACGTCGAGCTGCGGGTCGGTCCGGGCGTCTTCGTGCCGCGGCCCGAGACCGAGCTGCTCGCGGGCTGGGCAGTCGAGCAGGCACGCGCGGCGGGCGAGGTCCCGGTCGTGGTCGACCTGTGCACCGGCTCCGGGGCGATCGCACTGAGCGTGGCCACGGAGGTTCCGGAGGCGGAGGTGTACGCGGTCGAGCTCGATCCGAAGGCGCTGGTCTGGGCGCACGACAACCTCGCGGGATCGGGGGTCCGGCTGCACGAGGGCGACATGGCCGAGGCGCTGCACGAGCTGGACGGCACCGTGGACGTGGTGGTCTGCAACCCGCCGTACATCCCCTTGGATGCGTGGGAGTCGGTCGCGCCCGAGGCGAGGGACCACGACCCGGCGCTGGCGCTGTGGTCCGGCGACGACGGGCTGGTGGCGCTCCGCGCTCTCGAGGTCGCCGCCGCGCGACTGCTGCGGCCCGGTGGGGTCGTCGGCGCCGAGCACGCGGACGCCCAGGGAGAGACGGCGCCGGGCGTGTTCAGTGCGTCCGGTCGTTGGACGCAGGTGCGTGACCATCCCGACCTGGCGGGTCGCGCCCGCTACCTCACCGCGCGGCTGCGCCGTGATGGGCATCCGGGAGTGGCACGATGACACCCGTGGCAAACCGGTACGACGTCGGCGACCCCGACCAGCGCGAGGCCGGCCTGGTGGCAGCGGTGGGCGCTGTTCGCAAGGGCGCGCTCGTGGTGCTGCCCACCGACACGGTCTACGGCGTCGGCGCCGATGCGTTCTCGCCGGTGGCCGTCGCTCGACTGCTCGAGGCCAAGGGCCGCGGTCGGGAGACGCCGCCTCCGGTCCTGGTGGCCTCCGCCGACACCCTCGACGCCCTGGTGGTCGGCGTGCCCGACTGGGTCCGCGCGCTGGTCGCGTCGTACTGGCCGGGGCCGCTGACGCTGGTCTGCCACCAGCAGGGCTCGCTGCGCTGGGATCTCGGCGAGACGCGGGGCACGGTCGCGGTGAGGATGCCCGACGACCCGGTGGCGCTCGAGCTGCTCGGTCGTACCGGGCCGATGGCGGTGACCTCGGCGAACCTGACCGGGCTCCCGGCGGCCACGGACGCCGACGGCGCCCAGGCGATGCTCGGGGACGCGGTCGAGGTCGTCCTCGACGGGGGGCCGACCGCCGGTGATGTACCGTCCACGATCCTGGACTGCACCGGTGAGCGGCCCAGGGTGCTGCGCGAGGGTGCGCTGGCGATCGACGAGTTGCGCACCTTCCTGGCCGGGCACGACGTGACGATCGACTCCGGCTCCGGTGCCGAGGCGGACACCGACTCCGAGACTGACGCCGACCCCGACTCCGCACCCGAGGTGTGAGCTGAGTGCGCGAGTACCTCCTGGTGTTCGTCGTGGCCTCGGTCGTCAGCTACTTGCTCTGCGTGGTGGCGCGGGAGCTCGCCAGCCGCTCCGGAGCGGTGGCGAAGGTGCGCGACCGTGACGTGCACGACGTCCCGATCCCCTACTTCGGCGGCATCGCGATGCTGGGCGGGCTCGCCGCGGGCATCATGATCGCCCGGCACCTGCCGTTCCTCGGCCACTCGCAGCCGCAGGTCTTCCACGACGCGCAGACGGTGCTGACCGCGGGCGCGATCATCTGTGCGGTCGGCGCCCTCGATGACCTGTTCGAGCTCGATGCGCTGACCAAGTTCGGCGGACAGGTGGTGGCCGCGGGCTACATGGTCCTCAACGGCGTGCAGCTCTACTCGTTCCAGCTGCCCTCGGTCGGCCAGCTGGTGCTGCTCACCCCGCAGGCGATGGTGCTGACCATGCTGCTGGTGATCGGCACCGTGAACGCGGTCAACTTCGTCGACGGGCTGGACGGGCTGGCCGGGGGAGTGGTGCTGATCGGGGCGGTCGCGTTCTTCCTGTTCTCCTACAAGCTGGCCGACGTCAACGGTGAGTCCCTCGCGATCACGGCCGCGCTGCTGTGCGCGGCGATGGGCGGCGCCTGCTGCGGCTTCTTGCCGCACAACTTCTTCCCGGCCCGGATCTTCATGGGCGACTCGGGATCGATGCTCCTGGGCCTGGTGCTCTCCGGGTCCGCGCTCACCCTGACCGGCCAGTTCGCGACCGTCCAGCTCTCCACGAGGACCGGTCTGGGCCCGCCCGGCTTCCTGCCCACCCTGCTGCCGTTCCTGCTGCCGATCTCGATCCTGCTGATCCCGCTGCTGGACCTGGTCCTCGCGGTGGTGCGCCGTACCCGCCGCGGGCAGGCGTTCTACCAGCCGGACAAGGAGCACCTGCACCACCGGCTGCTGGAGATCGGGCACAGCCAGCGCCGTGCGGTGGTGATCATGTGGATGTGGGCCGGCCTGATCGCCTTCGGTGCGGTCGGGCTGAGCCTCTACTCGGGTGCGCTGTTCTGGGCGACGGTCGCGTTGTTTGCGCTGCTGTGCTGCGCGATCACGTTCCTGCTGCCCCGGCTGCACCGGCCGGGCGAGTACCGTCCCGTCTGAGCCTCACGGCGCAAGCGCGTGGTCCGAGCACTGCTGGGCGGGGGCGGCTCGTGCCCAGGCAGGACCCGGTTACCGACGCGTCGCGACTTTGTGCTAGTTTTCACAAGCCATCCCGTGAACGGGGAGACCACCAGCTTCCCGGCACTCGCAGGGCCACCCGAGACAGAAACGGCCGCCGCCCATGACGACCGCATTTCGCGCCACCACGAGGGGGCATGTTGCGCGTCCTGACCGGCCGATTTTGCCGGGTCCCCGCTGTGGTAGCGTCCGTCCGGACGCCGGCGCGTCCGCCACGACTCGGGACGTGCTCGGATCGACGCCCGCAAGCCCCTCTGGAAGCGACCACCCTGGATGGCCGATGACGACCCCCAAGCACCCCTGCGAGGCCGCGACCTCGTCGGCATCGGCGGACTCCTCGTGGGCTCCGTCGTCGCAGGGATGCTCATCGGACTCCTCGTCGACCACCTGGCCGGCACGTCGCCGGCAGGCGTCCTCGTCGGCGTCGCCGTCGGTGTCGTCCTCGGCTGTGTCGCGTTCGCACTCAAGGTCCGCGCTGCCCTGCGCAGCTGAGCCGATGGGGCCGACCGTTCTCGTCGGAGGCGTCCGATGATGTCCGACCAATTGCCGCGCCCCGACGTCACCGACAGCCCGCTGAAGCCCGGCGAGCGTGCCTCGCTCGGCAAGGTGCTGCGTGACCAGCGCAAGACCGCGATCGTCGCGGTGGCGCTCATCGTCGCGGACTTCTGGATTCTCGGCCAGCTCGGCGAGTGGGAGCTCGGTGGTTGCATCGCCGCCGGCATCGTGCTCGGCCTCGCCAATCACATCGCCACCGAGCTCTGGCTGCTGCGCACGATCACCTCAGGTCACCAGCCCTCCCGCAACGAGATGGCCAGGGCCACCTTCGTGCGACTGCTGGTCCTCTCGATCGTGGCCGTGGGCACCGCGGCCGCGTTCTGGCCCAACGGCATCGGCCTGCTGTTGGGTCTGGCGATCTTCCGGATGATCGCCCTGGTCATGACGACACTCCCGCTGCTGAAGGAGCTGAAGAGGCAATGAGCGCCCTCCTGACTGGCTTCGTGCCCTTCGAGATCGACATCAAGCCCGGGGTCCACCCCGTGCGGCACTTTCTGGGCATGACGTTCAACATCGACACGATCTGGACCACGCTGATCGCCGGCGGCATTGTGATCGTCCTCGGCTTCGTCGTTCGGGCGCGGCTGACCCGGCCCGAGATCGACCATGTGCCCAGCAAGCTCCAGCTGATGTGGGAGGGCGTCGTCAACGAGGTCAACACCCAGGTCGAGGACAACCTGGGCAAGATCCATCCCTTCGTCGCGCCGTTGGCGATCGCGCTGTTCTTCTTCATCCTGGTCGCGAACTGGCTGGAGATCATCCCCACCGAGCTGAACAAGAAGGCGCACCTGCTGCCCGCCCCGACAGCCGACACGAACCTGACCTACGCGATGGCGATTCTGGCGATGGTCGGCGTATGGGTCTACGGGATCCGGCAGAAGGGCGCCCGGAAGTACTTCAAGCACTTCCTCGAGCCGTTCCCGGCGTTGGCGCCGCTGAACATCATCGAAGAGCTGGTCAAGCCGGTCACGCTGGCCCTGCGACTCTTCGGCAACATCTTCGCCGGCAGCATCATGCTCGCCCTGATCGGCGTGCTGCCGTTCTACTTCCTGTGGGCCGGCGACGTGGTCTGGAAGCTGTTCGACATGTTCATCGGCGCGATCCAGGCCTTCATCTTCGCGCTGCTGGTGGTCATCTACTTCGGGATGGCTGGCGCCGGTCACGGCGACGACCACGCCGAGGAGCACGCGGACGACCAGGAGCACGAGGCACAACCCGAACTCGCGGCCTGAGCAACCAGGTTCAGTCCGCACCAGAGGTACACAAGCAACGCCGGATCCCCGGCGTGAACCCAGAGAGGCAGTTCAATGGCAGTAGACGATTCCGCCGTCAAGGCAGCCGGTGCGTTCATCGGCGGTGGGCTCGCCCTCGGCGGCGGCGCCATCGGTGCGTCGATCGGTGACGGTCTTGCTGGTTCTTCGTACATCCAGGGCGTCGCACGGCAGCCGGAGGCCCAGGGCCGCCTGCAGACGATCTTCTTCCTGACCGTCGGTCTCGCCGAGGCGATGTACTTCATCAACTTGGCCTTCATGGCGCTGTTCGTCTTCGTGCTGGGCAAGTGATCCGGGTTCCGACCCGGGTTCTCTCCCACCAGCACCACGCAGCAAAGGAACGAAACTAGATGGACAGCGCAGTGAGGCCGGTTCCGCTGGCCAGCAACTTCCTCGTCCCGAACGGCACGTTCTGGGTGGAGCTGATTGCGTTCGCGATCATCGTGTTCATCCTGGCCAAGTGGGTCATCCCGCCGATCAACAAGGCGATGACCGCTCGACAGGAGGCGATCCGCAAGCAGTTCGCGGATCTCGACGCGGCCAAGTCCGAGGCGCACAGCGCCGAGGAGCGGTACAAGAGCCAGCTCGAGGAGGCCAAGCACGAGGCCGCGCGCATCCGTGAGGAGGCCCGCGACCAGGGGGCCCAGATCGTCGCGGACGCACGCGCGAAGGCCGAACAGGAGGCTCAGCGGATCATCGAGCACGCGCATGCGCAGATCGAGGCCGACCGCCAGCACGCGGTCACCACGTTGCGTGGCGAGGTCGGCACGCTGGCGACCCAGCTGGCCGGTCGGATCGTCGGCGAGTCACTCGACGACCAGGCCCGGCAGAGCCGGGTCGTCGACCGCTTCCTCGATGAGCTCGACGGCAAGGCCGGCGCAGCGGCCGGAGCGTCGGGGGTCCACTGATGCGTGGATCGTCGGCGGAGTCGTTCACCCGGATCAGCTCCCAGCAGGCCCGGGCGATCGCAGACGGTGCGGACGCCGCGCGGATGGCCGAGAACATGTTCACCGCGGTGGCCGTGTTCCGGTCCAACCCGTCCTTCCGGCGGGCTGCGACCGATCCGACTGCCGAGTTCGAGAACCGATCGGCGATGCTGCGCGAGGTGTTCGGCAAGCACTTCGAGCCGGCGGCCACCGAGGTGCTGGCCACGGCGGGCGGTTCCCGATGGGCCTCGAGCGTCGACATGGTCGACAGCCTGGAGCGGCTCGGTGTGATCGCGGTGGCTCGTGCGGCGGACAGCGCCGGCGAGGCGGACCGTCTCGAGGGAGAGATGTTCACCTTCGACAACGTCATCTCCGAGAACCCCGCGCTGCGGCAGGCGCTCACCGACCGCACCCGCTCGGTCGAGGACAAGCAGGCGCTGCTGCGCTCGCTCCTGGCGAGCAAGGCCTGTTCCGGCACTGTCCGGCTGGCCGAGCAGGCCGTGGTGGGCAACTACCCCACGGTGCGGCACGCGTTCGCGGACTACGCAAGGCTCGTGACCGAGGCCCGCGGTCGCTTGCTGGCCCGGGTCGTCGTGGCACAGCCGCTGTCCGAGGACGCCCAGCTTCGGTTGGTCGACGTGCTCAGCCGGCAGTACGACAAGCCGGTGCACCTCAACATCGTGATCGACCCCGAGACCATCGGCGGCATCCAGGTCGAGATCGGTGACGAGGTCATCGATGGCACCGTCGCCAGCAGGCTCAGTGACGCCCAGCGACGGCTGGCCGGCTAGCCCAGCGGCCCACTCACCAGAACTTTCACTTCAAGGCAAGAGAGAAGGCAGAAGATGACCGAGCTTTCGATTCGTCCGGAGGAGATCCGCGACGCGCTCGCCAAGTACGTCGCCGACTACCAGCCCGACACGGCGAAGAGGGAAGAGGTCGGCACGGTCGCGGAGGCCGGCGACGGCATCGCGCGCGTCGCGGGGCTGCCCTCCGCGATGGCGAACGAGCTGCTCGAGTTCGAGGACGGCACCCGCGGTCTCGCACTGAACCTCGACACCCGCGAGATCGGTGTCGTCATCCTGGGTGACTTCGACGGGATCGAGGAGGGCCAGACGGTACGCCGTACCGGCGAGATCCTCTCGGTGCCCGTGGGTGACGGCTTCATGGGCCGCGTCATCGACCCGCTCGGCAACCCGATCGACGGCCTGGGCGCGATCGAGGCCGAGGGGCGGCGTGCCCTGGAGCTGCAGGCGCCCAGCGTGGTCCAGCGCAAGTCGGTGCACGAGCCGCTGGCGACGGGCATCAAGGCCATCGACGCGCTGACCCCGGTCGGCCGCGGCCAGCGCCAGCTGATCATCGGCGACCGCGCCACCGGCAAGACCACCATCGCGATCGACACGATCATCAACCAGCGGCAGAACTGGGAGTCCGGCGACCCGGACAAGCAGGTGCGCTGCATCTACGTCGCCATCGGTCAGAAGGGCTCGACCATCGCCTCCGTGCGGGGTGCCCTGGAGGAGGCCGGCGCGCTGGAGTACACCACGATCGTCGCGTCTCCGGCCTCGGACAGTGCCGGCTTCAAGTACCTCGCCCCCTACACCGGCTCCGCCATCGGCCAGCACTGGATGTACGACGGCAAGCACGTCCTGATCGTCTTCGACGACCTCACCAAGCAGGCCGAGGCCTACCGTGCGGTGTCGCTGCTGCTGCGTCGCCCGCCGGGCCGCGAGGCCTACCCCGGTGACGTGTTCTACCTGCACAGCCGGCTGCTCGAGCGTTGTGCGAAGCTCTCCGACGACCTGGGCCACGGCTCCATGACCGGCCTGCCGATCATCGAGACCAAGGCCAACGACGTCTCGGCCTACATCCCGACCAACGTCATCTCCATCACCGACGGTCAGATCTTCTTGCAGTCCGACCTGTTCGCGGCCAACCAGCGCCCGGCGATCGACGTCGGCGTGTCGGTCTCCCGCGTCGGTGGCTCGGCGATGACCAAGGCGATGAAGGCCGTCACCGGCTCCCTCAAGGTCGACCTGGCGCAGTTCCGCGCGATGGAGGCGTTCGCGATGTTCGCCTCGGACCTCGACGCGGCGTCGCGTCAGCAGCTGGACCGAGGCGCGCGGCTGATGGCGCTGCTCAAGCAGCCGGCGTACTCGCCGTACCCGCTCGAGGAGATGGTCATCTCGCTGTGGATCGGGACCACCGGTCGCCTGGACAGGGTCCCGGTCGAGGACGTGCTGCGCTTCGAGCGTGAGTTCATCGACTACCTGCGCCACTCCCACGGCCAGGTGCTCGACACCATCCGCGAGAGCCAGAAGTTCGAGGACGACACCGAGAAGTCCGTCGAGCAGGCCTACGACACGTTCCTCGACCAGTTCGAGACCTCCGAGGGTCACTCGATCAAGGCAGGCACCGAGGCTGCGGTCGACCCGGTCGCCGACGACGAGCTCGGCCAGGAGCAGATCGTCAAGCAGAAGCGGGGCTGACGTTGTCCATGACTGCTGCGACGCTGAGAGGGGTAGCCACCGATGGCTGTATCGCTGCGTGAGTACCGCGCGCGGATCAAGTCGACGGAGTCGATGAAGAAGATCACGCGCGCGATGGAGCTCATTGCTGCGTCGCGCATCATCAAGGCGCAGCAGCGCGCCGCCGAGGCCGCGCCGTACGCCCGGGAGCTCACCCGTGCCGTCTCGGCGCTGGCGACCTATGCGTCGGTCGACCACCCGCTGACCACCGAGCCGGAGAACCCCACCCGGGCTGCCGTGCTCATCGTGACCAGCGACCGTGGCCTGGCGGGCGCGTACTCCTCCAGCGTCCTCAAGGAGTCCGAGCGGCTCTGCGAGAGGCTGCGCTCGGAGGGCAAGCAGGTCGCGGCGTACATCTCCGGGCGCAAGGGCGAGGCCTACTACCGCTTCCGCGAGCGTCCGATCGTGGAGTCCTGGTCGGGCTTCTCCGACCAGCCGCGCTACGAGAACGCCAAGGCGATCGGCGAGTCGTTGATCAAGGCCTTCGTCGAGGGCACGGCCGAGGGCGGGGAGGCCGTCGAGGGCGGTGTCGACGAGGTGCACCTGGTCTACACGCAGTTCCGCTCGATGCTGGTCCAGGAGCCGCACAGCGTGCGGTTGCTGCCGCTCGAGGTGGTCGAGGGCGAGGAGAAGCCGGACGCCGACGAGGTGCTCCCGCTCTACGAGTTCGAGCCTTCCGCCGAGGAGGTCCTCGACGCCCTGCTGCCCAAGTACGTCGACAGCCGGATCTTCTACGCGCTTCTCCAGGCCTCGGCCTCGGAGCTGGCGGCCCGCCAGAAGGCGATGAAGTCCGCGACGGACAACGCCGAAGAGCTCATCAAGAAGTTCACCCGGATCGCCAACCAGGCCCGCCAGGCTGGCATCACCCAGGAAATCAGCGAAATCGTCGGTGGCGTCAACGCGCTCGCCGACGCCACCGCGCAGAGTGAGTGAGAGAGATGACTGCCACCATCGAAGAGAACACCGCTGCCGCTGCCGGCGGTAACAGCACCGGCCGCATCGCCCGGGTGATCGGCCCCGTGGTCGACGTGGAGTTCCCGGTCGACCACATGCCGGGGATCTACAACAAGCTCGAGACCGAGTTCGAGCTGACCGGTGAGAAGCACCTGCTCTCGCTCGAGGTCGCTCAGCACATCGGCGACGGCATGGTCCGTGCGATCTCGCTGCAGCCGACCGACGGTCTGGTCCGTGGCGCACAGGTGACCGACACCGGCGAGCCGATCACGGTGCCCGTGGGCGACGCGACTCTCGGGCACGTGTTCAACACCCTCGGCGAGTGCCTGAACCTCAAGCCGGGCGAGAAGCTCGAGGTCAACGAGCGCTGGGGGATCCACCGCAAGGCCCCCGCCTTCGACCAGCTGGAGTCGAAGACCCAGATGTTCGAGACCGGCATCAAGGTGATCGACCTGCTCACGCCGTACGTCCAGGGCGGCAAGATCGGCCTGTTCGGTGGCGCGGGCGTCGGCAAGACCGTGCTGATCCAGGAGATGATCGCGCGTGTCGCCAAGGACCACGGCGGTGTGTCGGTGTTCGCCGGCGTCGGCGAGCGCACCCGTGAGGGCAACGACCTCATCGCCGAGATGGAGGAGGCCGGCGTCATCGGCCAGACCGCGTTGGTCTTCGGCCAGATGGACGAGCCGCCGGGCACCCGGCTTCGGGTCGCGCTGTCCGCGTTGACGATGGCGGAGTACTTCCGCGACGTGCAGAACCAGGACGTGCTGCTCTTCATCGACAACATCTTCCGGTTCACCCAGGCCGGCTCGGAGGTGTCGACCCTGCTCGGGCGGATGCCGTCCGCGGTGGGCTACCAGCCGAACCTCGCCGACGAGATGGGCGTGCTCCAGGAGCGGATCACCTCCACGCGTGGTCATTCGATCACGTCGATGCAGGCGATCTACGTGCCCGCGGACGACTACACCGACCCGGCGCCGGCCACCACGTTCGCGCACCTCGACGCGACCACCGAGCTGTCCCGCGAGATCGCCTCGCTGGGCATCTACCCGGCCGTGGACCCGCTGACCTCGACGTCGCGGATCCTCGACGCGCAGTACATCGGGCAGGCGCACTACGACTGCGCGATCCGGATCAAGCAGATCCTGCAGCGCAACAAGGAGCTGCAGGACATCATCGCGATCCTCGGTGTCGACGAGTTGTCCGAGGAGGACAAGATCATCGTGTCGCGGGCGCGCCGCATCCAGCGGTTCCTCTCGCAGAACACCTACGTGGCCAAGCAGTTCACCGGCATCGAAGGCTCGACGGTCCCGGTCGCCGACACCATCGAGGCGTTCAACAAGATCGCCGACGGCGAGTACGACCACGTGGCCGAGCAGGCGTTCTTCATGTGCGGCGGTCTGGACGACGTTGAGCGCAAGTGGGACGAGATCCAGAAGAGCCTCTGATGCGAGCGAAGCGAGCCAATTGGCAGAGCGCCCAGGGTTCTTGGGCAGCAGCGCCCGAGCGTAGCGAGGAGCGCTGATGGCCAAGAACATGCAGGTGTCGCTCGTCGCCGCGGACCGCGAGGTGTGGTCCGGGGAGGCGACCGTGGTGAACGCGAGCACCGTCGAAGGTGAGATCGGTGTGATGGCCGACCACACCCCGGTGCTGTCGGTGCTGGCTCCGGGTCAGGTCGACGTACGCACTGCCCAGGACGGCCATTGGGTCGCCGCCATCGACGGGGGCTTCATCTCGGTGGCCAACAATCATGTGCGATTGTTGTGCGAGAACGCCGAGCTCTCACACGAGAGCAACTTCGAGGAGGCCAAACGGCTCCTCGATGCGCGGCTCGCCGCACAAGGGGAGGGCTGACCACTTCGGTGGTGGAACGAGGGATAGATGGCGGTATGGCAGTGGCTGGCCGACTCAGCCGGTGTGCTGCTGCTCGTCGTCCTTGCCTACGGCCTGCTGCTCGTCGTACGCCGGCGCTGGATCTCGCGTGAGGGCGGCACCTTCGAGCTGAGCGTGCACACCGGGTCGCGGCTGGCCGGTCGCGGCTGGGTTCTCGGCCTGGGCCGGTACGACGCCGACTCCCTGGAGTGGTTCCGGATCTTCAGCATCTGGCCGCGACCGAAGCGTCGCTGGCAGCGCTCGGAGCTCCAGTTCGTGTCCCAGCGGGTGCCCTCCGGCCCCGAGTCGTTCTCGCTGTACGGCGGACACGTGATCGTGGTCTGCGCGGTCCCGGGTGGTCAGGTAGAGCTCGCGATGAGCCCGGACGCGCTGACCGGGCTCCAATCCTGGCTGGAGGCCGCGCCGCCGAGCGATCCTGCGGCGAGGAGGCGGTGACGACCGCACGCCGTGCGGTGGCAGTCTCGTTCTTCCTCAACGGCCTGGCGTTCGCCTCGTGGGCCTCGAGGATCCCGGACGTCCGGCACACCCTGGGGCTCTCCGACCAGGCGCTGGGTCTGCTGCTGCTCGGGCTGAGCCTCGGCTCGGTGCTCGCGCTGCCGCTGTCCGGTGCCCTCGTCCACCGCTTCGGCCCGGCCGCTGTCGTGCGGGGGGGCTGCGTGGCGGTGGGCGTCGCGCTGGTGGGCATCGCGGTGGGCGTCTCCGGCGTGGGGCTGGTCCGAGCCACCGTGCCGTTCCTGTTCTGCTACGGCATCGGGACCAGCGTGTGGGACGTGGCGATGAACGTGGAGGGCGCCGACGTCGAGCGTCGACTGGGCCGCTCGATCATGCCCCGATTCCACGCCGCGTTCAGCCTGGGCACCGTCGCTGGCGCCGGCCTCGGCGCACTGATGGCGCACCTCGGTCCCGACGTCACGCCGCACCTCGTCGGCATTGCCGTGGTGGCCGCCGCCGGGAACCTGGTCGCCGCCAGCCGATTCCTGCCGGCCGCCGAGGGGCCTGCCGAGCCATCGGTGGGCTCACGGGGTGCCTGGCGCGAGCCGCGGACGCTGATGATCGGCCTCGTCGTGCTGGTGATGGCGTTGACCGAGGGCACCGCCAATGACTGGTTGGCCGTGGCGATCAAGGACGGGTACGACGTCGCCGGGTCGGTCGCCGTCCTCGGCTTCGCGCTGTTCGTGAGTGCGATGACGCTGGGCCGGATGGTCGGACCGGCCCTCCTGGACCGTGCCGGCCGGGTACCGGTGCTGTTCGGCACCATCGTGCTGGCGGGGGTCGGGGTGCTGCTCACCGTGTTCGGGTCGACGCCGTGGCTCGTCGTACCCGGGATCGCGCTGTGGGGCCTGGGTGCGTCGTTGGGGTTCCCGGTCGGGATGAGTGCCGCGGCGGACGACCACGCCCACGCAGCCGCTCGGGTCGGCGTGGTCTCCACGATCGGCTACACCGCGTTCCTTGCCGGTCCGCCGCTGCTGGGCTTCGTCGCCTCCGAGGTCGGCACGCTGCGCGCACTCCTGATCGTGGCGGTGCTGCTGCTGCCGGCGTTCCTGGTCATCCCGGCGCTGGCGCCGCGGCCGCCCGCCCGCACGGTGTGAGGACCGCTCAGCGGTCGCCGCCCGGGACCCAGAGGACGTCGCCCTGCTCGCGGTTGGCGTGCCGGGCGAGGATGAAGACCAGGTCGGAGAGCCGGTTGAGGTAGGTGATCGCCAGCACGTTCATCGTGTCGGCGAACTGCTCGTGGGCCAGCCAAGCGGACCGCTCGGCCCGCCGTACGACAGTGCGCGCGACGTGCAACTGGGCCGCCGCCGGCGTACCCCCGTTGAGGATGAACGAGCGCAGGTTCGGCAGCTGCTCGTTGTAGTGGTCGCACCAGCGCTCGAGTCGGTCGACGTAGTCCTGCTCGATCCGCAGCGGGGGGTACGTGGGGTCGGGTACGACGGGGGTACACAGATCGGCGCCCACGTCGAAGAGGTCGTTCTGGACATGGGTGAGGACCTTGGCCACGTCGTCGTCGAGGCCACCGCCGGCGATCGCCACTCCGATCTGGGCGTTCGCCTCGTCCACATCGGCGTAGGCGTGCAGCCGGGGGTCGTTCTTGGTGGTGGTGCTCAGGTCACCGAGCTTGGTCTGGCCGGCATCGCCGGTGCGGGTGTAGATGCGCGTCAGGTTGACCATGGGTCCACCCTAGAGGCGGCCACTAGGGTGGGCGCCGTGGACGCCTTCCGGGTGGATTCGAAGGGTCCGCTGAGCACCCCGCTGCACGGCACCGTGGTGGTCGGCGGTGCGAAGAACTCCGCCCTGAAGCTGATGGCCGCCACACTGCTGGCCCCGGGCACGAGCACGGTGCACAACGTCCCGGACATCCTCGACGTCGAGGTGATGGGCCAGCTGCTCGGTGAGCTCGGCTGCACCGTCGAGGTGACGGGCGGTCCGACCGTGGGTGACCCGGGCAGCTGCCGGGTCACGGTGCCGGAGGAGCTCGGCAGCAAGGCGCCGTACCAACTCGTGCGCCGGCTGCGCGCCAGCATCGCGGTGCTCGGCCCGTTGGTGGCTCGGTGCGGGCACGCCAGCGTGGCGCTGCCCGGCGGCGACGCGATCGGCTCGCGTGGGCTGGACATGCACCTGAGCGGGTTGGAGGAGCTGGGCGCGCGGGTGCGGGTCGAGCACGGCCAGATCGTGGCCGAGGTGACCGACCGGCTTCGTGGGGCCCGGCTGGCGCTGGACTTCCCGAGCGTGGGTGCGACCGAGAACCTCCTGATGGCCGCTGTGCTCGCCGAGGGGAGCACGCTCATCGACAACGTCGCGCGCGAGCCGGAGATCGGCGACCTGTGTCAGATGCTGGTGGCGATGGGTGCGCGGATCGAGGGCATCGGCTCCTCGACGCTCGAGATCACCGGCGTCGAGCGGCTGCACCCGGTCGAGCACACCACGGTCGCCGACCGGATCGTCGCCGGCACCTGGGCCTTCGCCGCCGCGATCGGTGGCGGCGAGGTGCGGATCGACGGCGGCAACGCGGACCATCTCGACATCGTGCTCGACAAGCTGGCCAACGCAGGCGCGACGGTGTCTACGACCAGGGCCGGGTTCACCGTGGCGGTGGATCGCCGGCTGCGCTCCTTCGACGTGTCGACGCTGCCCTATCCCGGCTTCCCGACCGATCTGCAGCCGTTCGCGATGGCGCTCGCCTCGGTCTCCGACGGGACCTCGATGATCACCGAGAACGTCTTCGAGGCGCGTTTCATGTTCGCCCAGGAGCTCGCCCGCCTCGGTGCCGACCTGCGCACCGACGGCCATCACGCGGTGGTTCGGGGCCGACCGGAGCTCTCCGGGGCTCCGGTCGACGCCCATGACATCCGGGCGGGAGCCGCGCTCGTGCTCGCGGGACTGGCCGCGCAGGGGACCACGGTCGTGTCGGGCAGCCATCACGTCGACCGGGGCTACCCGAGGCTGGACGAGGCGCTCTGCTCGCTCGGCGCCGACGTACGCCGGCAGTGATCAACGAGTCGCTGCTGCTGTGCACGTATCGAAATCATTTCGTGACCGCGTGGCAGCAACCGTTCGGGGTACCAGCGCGTCATAGTGACCACGAGGGCAAACTTCCCCCTCGGCTCGCGGGAGGACTCAGATGGAACTGGTGCGCGAAGGAGCCACCCTGAGGGTGGTGGGCCAGGTTGACGGACGTACCACCTCCGAGCTGAGGGACGCGCTCGCGGCACAGCTGCGCGAGGAGCCCGGCGACGTCGTCCTCGACCTCGCCGCCGTGGAGGCCGTCGACCTCACTGCGCTGCGGATGATCGCGGTCGCCTCGCGCAGCGCGATGCTCGCCGGGCACCATCTGCTGCTGCGCGGCGCCTCCCCGGTGGTGCGCCGACTGCTGCACCTGAGCCACCTGCGTGGCCTGATCGACTTCGAGGACCAGGTCGCGGTCTGACGTGAAACGGCCCACTCCTCGTACCACCGGGTAGCCGATCCGCCCTACGCTTCGCCCCATGACGACCGAGCAGCAGCGCGAGAACGGCCAGGACCGGACGGACCGCCCCGCCAAGGCCCGGCCGTGGATCATGCGCACCTACTCGGGGCACTCCTCGGCCGCTGAGTCCAACAAGCTCTACCGCACCAACCTGTCGAAGGGCCAGACCGGGCTCTCGGTGGCCTTCGACCTGCCCACCCAGACCGGCTACGACCCGGACAGCCCGCTCAGTCGCGGCGAGGTCGGCAAGGTCGGCGTACCCATCATGCACTTGGGCGAGATGCGCCGACTGTTCCAGGACATCCCGCTGGTCGAGATGAACACCTCGATGACGATCAACGCGACCGCGATGTGGCTGCTGGCGCTCTACCAAGTGGTGGCCGAGGAGCAGAACCCCGGCGTCGACAAGCAGCAGGTCGCCCACCAGCTCGCCGGCACCACCCAGAACGACATCATCAAGGAGTACCTCTCCCGAGGCACCTATGTGTTCCCGCCGGAGCACTCGATGCGGCTGATCAGCGACGTGATCAGCTACACCGTCCACGAGATCCCCAAGTGGAACCCGATCAACATCTGCAGCTACCACCTGCAGGAGGCGGGCGCGACGCCGGTGCAGGAGCTGGCCTACGCGCTGTGCACCGCCATCGCGGTGCTCGACGCCGTCAAGGACTCAGGTCAGGTGTCCCCGGATGACTTCGAGCAGGTGGTCGGCCGGATCTCCTTCTTCGTCAACGCGGGTGTGCGGTTCGTCGAGGAGATGTGCAAGATGCGCGCCTTCGTCGAGCTCTGGGACGAGATCACCCGCGAGCGTTACGGCGTGCAGGACCCGAAGATGCGTCGGTTCCGGTACGGCGTCCAGGTCAACTCGCTCGGCCTGACCGAGGCTCAGCCTCAAATCACCGATTCGTACGGCGTTGGTCGGTGCGGCTGAGCGAAGAGGGTGCTCCTGACCTGCACGATCATGGTTACCACGCCTTGATCAGAGCAGTTTCAAAGGAGCACCCTCTTGGTGACGAAGTCTTGCACGCTCGACCGCATCCGGGTGACAGCCGATGATGAGAACGGCGTGTCCGACGCCGGACTCCTGATCGCGGCCACCCTGGGGGACCGGCTCGGGCTCGGTCCGTTGCTGCGTGAACACCTCACCGTCCCGGGCAGCGCTGGCGCGAACCCGGACCGGAAGTGCCTGACGTTGATCCATTCGCTCCTGGCGGGTGGGGACTGCATCGAGGACGTCAACGCCCTACGGGCCGGGTCCACTGGCGCGGTCCTGGGGCACAAGGTCGCCGCCTCCTCGACGGTCGGCACCTTCCTACGCTCGTTCGGGTTCGGCCACGCCCGCCAACTCGACGCCGTGACTCGGCGCCTGCTCGCCCGCGCCGTCACCGCCGGCGCACATCCCGGATTCAGCGAGTCGGTCACGGTCGACATCGACTCCACCCTCTGCGAGACCTACGGGTTGAAGAAGGACGGTGCTCGCGGCGTGATGCGCACCGGGCTGCGGGGCTATCACCCGCTGCTCGCCGTTATCGCGGGAACACCTGACATCGCCGGCGTCGTGGCACACGCCCGGATGCGTCGGGGCCGGTCGAGCGACTCCACCAGCGCACCGGTGTTCATCAAGGAGACCATCAGCCGACTCCGCAGCGCGGGCGCGGCCGGTGAGATCGTGCTCCGCGCCGACTCGGGGTTCTACCTGTCCGATGTGGTCACCGCCTGCCGCAACAACGACGTGCGCTTCTCCATCACCGCTCGCATGATCGGCTCCGCTGTGAAGGACAAGATCGCAGCGATCGCCGAATCCGAGTGGACCCCGATCGACTACTTCCTGCCCGGAGCCGGGGTCGCGGAATTCACCTTCATCCCGTTCGCGAGCGGTCCCCGCGGCAAGCTGCTGGCCGAGCGCGGCGAAATCCATCCCGTCCGGCTGATCGTGCGTCGCACCCCACTCACCGACGCTCAAGCAATCAACCGCGGCCAGGACCCCGATCAACCAGCGCTGTTCCCGATCTACGACTACCACCCGATGATCACCGACCGAACCGGCGAGATCGTCGAGATCGAGGCCGACCACCGCCGCCACGCCGAGGTCGAGCTCACTATCCGCGACCTCAAGCACGACATGGCGATGAACCACTTCCCGACCAAGAGCTTCGGCGGGAACGCAGCCTGGCTGATCCTCAACACCATCGCCCACAACCTCACCCGATGGGCAACCCGGCTCGGCCTGGCCACCGCACCGGTGATGACCAAGAAGATCCGCCGCCGGATCTACAACGTCACCGGCCGCCTGGTCCGCACCGGGCGACGACTTGTCCTGCGCCTACCCCGCCGATGGCCTTGGGCCGCACTGATCACCGCTGCCATCGAACGGCTACGCGCCCTACCAGCCGCCAGCGGCTGACCTCCCGCATCCCGCCCGCCACGACCCGAGGACCCAGGAGAAGCCGGACAGACCGGCAGGACACTCCTGCCCTCCACCCGACCACCGACGTCAGAGGCTGGTCAGCAACCCCTCAACGGCCCGAGTGCGCCTAACCCGCCTCAGATCGGTGATTTGAGGCTCAGCCGGAGAACAACGTGCAGCGCATCGTCCTCGAGATGCTCGGCGTCACGTTGAGCAAGGACGCTCGGGCGCGTGCCGTGCAGCTCCCCGCCTGGAACGAGGCGCTCGGCCTGCCTCGGCCGTGGGACCAGCAATGGTCGCTGCGGCTGCAGCAGGTGCTCGCCTACGAGTCCGACCTGCTCGAGTACGACGACATCTTCGACGGCTCCCATGTCGTCGCGGCGAAGGTGGCTCAGCTGGTGGCCGATGCCAAGGACGAGATCGATCGGGTGCAGGCGATGGGTGGCGCGGTCGCAGCGGTCGAGTCGGGCTACATGAAGCAAGCGCTGGTCTCCTCGCACGCCACCCGCCGGGCACGGATCGAGAACGGCGAGGAGATCGTCGTCGGGGTCAACCGCTTCGAGACCACTGCGGAGTCGCCGCTGACCGCGGACCTCGACACCGCGATCCAGACCGCGGACCCCGAGGCCGAGCGGCAGGCGCTCGCCAGTCTGGAGGCATGGAGGGCCGAGCGCGATCAGGCCGAGGTCGACCAGGCACTGGAGCGGCTCGCCGCGGAGGCGAAGACCGGCACGAACCTGATGCAGGCCACCCTCGCCGCGGCCCGCGCGGGTGCGACGACGGGGGAGTGGGCCGGCACGCTTCGACAGGTGTTCGGCGAGTTCCGGGCCCCCACGGGCGTCTCAGGTGCCGTGGGCGCGCAGGCGGTCGGCGTGGCCGGGTCCGCGTTGGCCGCCGTACGCGAGCAGGTGCGGCGCACCGGTGAGGAGCTCGCCGGCAAGGAGGGCGGGCGGCTCCGGCTGCTCGTCGGCAAGCCGGGCCTCGACGGGCACTCCAACGGCGCCGAGCAGGTGGCCGTGCGCGCCCGTGACGCCGGCTTCGAGGTCGTCTATCAGGGCATCCGGCTGACTCCCGAGCAGATCGTCGCCGCCGCAGTCGCCGAGGACGTGCACTGTGTCGGGCTCTCGATCCTCTCCGGCTCGCACATGGAGCTGGTGCCCGACGTCCTGGCGAGGATGGCCGAGGCCGGGATCGACGACGTGCCGGTGATCGTCGGCGGCATCATCCCCGACTCCGACGCCCGGGCCCTCAAGCAGCAGGGCGTCGCCGAGGTCTTCACCCCGAAGGACTTCAGCCTCACCGACGCGATGGCCGGCATCGTCCGGGCCATCCGGCGCGCCCACGGCCTGGAGATGCTGGACTAGACCGCGATCCGTCGTCGCCGCTTGGGGCGGGTCGCGCCCGCTGGTGCCGACTACGCTTGCCTCGCGGACGTGGTACGCCGGGAGGGCGTCGCTGCTCGTACGCGACGGGAGTGAGCGTGACCATGCACGAGACCATCGAGCCCGGCGCTTCGGCGTTGCCGGCGACGATGGAGGACTCGCCGCTGTTCCGCAGCCTGCTCGAGGCTGCGCCGGACGGCATGGTGATCGTGGACCACAGTGGCCGGATCGTGCTCGTCAACGCCCAGACAGAGAACCTGTTCGGCTACCGCCGCGAGGAGCTCGTCGGCCAGCGGGTGGAGATGCTCGTCCCGACTCGCTCGGCGGCCGAGCACCACCGGTTCCGCAGCGGCTACGTCCAGGAGCCGCGCACCCGTCCGATGGGGCTGGCGGGCAAGCTGTTCGCCCGGCGCAAGGACGGCAGCGAGTTCCCGGTCGAGATCTCCTTGGCGCCGCTCGAGACCGACCAGGGGCTGCTCGTGTCCGCCGCGGTGCGGGACATCACCGAGCGGGTGCGCATCCAGGCCGCCGCCAACCGGATCAGGGACGAGTTCTTCGCAAGCGTCTCCCACGAGCTCCGAACGCCGCTGACCAGCATGATCGGCTACGCGGAGCTGATGGAGGAGGTGCCCGACCTGCCGCAGCAGGCACGGGAGTTCCTCGACGTGATCACCCGCTCGGCAGCGCGAGAGCTGCGCCTGGTCGACGACCTGCTGACCCTGGTCCGGCTGGACAGCGAGGAGCTGTCGATGCAGTTCGAGGCCTGTGACCTCGTGCAGCTGGCTCGCGATGCGCTCGAGAGTGCCGCACCCGCGGCCACCGAGCGCGGACTCGTGCTGGATCTGCAGGTCCCGACCGGATCGGTCACGGTCGAGGGTGACCAGGGTCGACTCGGCCAGGTCCTCGACAACCTGCTGTCGAACGCCGTGAAGTTCACCGCCGCCCAGGGGCGGGTGACCGTCGCCGTCGGACGGACCGCCACAACGGGGTTCATCGAGGTGACCGACGACGGCCACGGCGTCGATGAGCATGACCTCGACCGGCTCTTCGACCGGCTGTTCCGCACCCAGGACGCCGTCGAGCGGGCGATCCCCGGTGCCGGACTCGGGTTGTCCATCGCCCGCGGCATCGTGCTGGCGCACGGCGGAAACCTGGTCGCCCACAACGCGGAGGGGCGCGGCATCACCTTCCGGCTCGACCTGCCCAGCACGGACTGACCTGAGCGCAGCCCGGCGAGTGGTCAGAACAGTCGCTCGGTGGGGTCGTCCAGGCCGCGGAGGGCGTCATAGTCAACCAGCGCGCAAGCGATGCCCCGGTCCTCCGCGAGGACCCGGGCCTGGGGCTTGATCTCCTGTGCGGCGAAGATCCCGCGCACCGGGCTGAGGAGCGGATCACGGTTGAGCAGCTCGAGGTAGCGGGTCAACTGCTCGACGCCGTCGATCTCGCCGCGTCGCTTGATCTCCACGGCCACACTCGCCCCGGCCGCGTCGCGGCACATCAGGTCGACAGGGCCGATCGGGGTGGGGAACTCCCGCCGTACCAGCGTCAGTCCGTCCGCGAGCGTGGCCGGGTGGTCGGCGAGAAGCTCCTGGAGGTGCTTCTCGACGCCGTCCTTGCGCAGTCCCGGGTCGACGCCGAGCTCGTGGCTCGAGTCGTGCAAGATCTCCTCGATCAGGATCCGCAGGGTGTCGTCCGTCTTGCTGGTCACGGTCCACTCGATGGTGCCGTCGTCGCCGGCGGCCTCCCTGACCGTGCAGGGCGGGTTCATCCAGTTCAGCGGCTTGTACGACCCGCCGTCCGAGTGCACCAGCACCGAGCCGTCCGCCTTGAGCACGAGCAACCGGGTGGCCATCGGCAGGTGGGCGGTGAGCTTGCCGGCGTAGTCGACCTGGCAGCGCGCAACGACGAGTCTCACGGGACGAGGCTAAGAGGTCCCGCCAGGAGGGCCAAGTCGGCTGCGCGGCGTGCGCTCGGCAGCCCCTCCGGGCGCAACCTCTCACGGACGGCGCGACAGGGCAGTGTCTGCGGTGCGGACGCGGCCCTGCCCGCACGTCCGGTGATGGTCTGACTCGTGAGCACGGTGCGGGCGCTGCCGCACGGCATGGCAGGATTCGCCGCATGGCACGTGACTTCAAGACGATCGGCGTTGTCGGCCTGGGCACCATGGGCGCAGGCATCGCGGAGGTGTTCGCCCGCAACGGCTTCGACGTCGTGGGCATCGAGCTCAACGACGAGGGTGTCGCCCGCGGGCGGCAGCACCTGGAGAACTCCACCGGCCGCGCCGTGGCGCGAGGGAAGCTGTCGGAGGCGGACCAGCAGGCGCTGCTCGGTCGGATCTCGTTCAGCACCGAGCTCAAGGACCTCGCCGGCGCCGACCTGGTCGTCGAGGCGATCGTGGAGTCGATCGACGCCAAGAAGGACGTCTTCCGCCGGCTGGAGGAGGTCGTCGGACCCGACGCGATCCTGGCCACCAACACCTCGTCGCTCTCGGTAACGGAGATCTCGACGGCCAACGCGCACCCCGGACGGGTCATCGGCGTGCACTTCTTCAACCCGGCGCCCGTCCAGGGACTCGTCGAGGTGGTCCGCACCGTGGTCACCGATCCCGAGGTGCTCTCCGACGTCGAGGCGCTCGCGGAGAAGGTCGGCAAGAACCCCGTCGTGTGCGGGGACAAGGCGGGGTTCATTGCCAACACCCTGCTGTTCGGCTACCTCAACCACGCGGCGTCGATGTACGAGCAGCGGTACGCCTCACGTGAGGACATCGACGCGGCGATGCGGTTCGGCTGCGGCTACCCGATGGGACCGCTGGCGCTGCTCGACCTGATCGGCCTGGACACGGCCTACGAGATCCTCGAGACGATGTACCGCCAGGGCCGTGACCGCCTGCATGCGCCCACGCCCATTCTCAAGCAGATGGTCACCGCCGGCATGCTCGGTCGCAAGACCGGTCGCGGCTTCTACACCTACGAGGGCCCGGACAGCCCGGTTGTCGTCGCCGATGCGCACACCCCGTCGGACGACGACAAGCCCCAGCTTCGCCACCAGATCCGTCAGGTCGGTGTCGTCGGCACCGGCACCATGGCCACCGGGATCGTCGAGGTGTTCGCCAAGAGCGGCTACGACGTGGTGTACGTCGGTCGCAGCGACGCCAAGGTCGACGGGGTCCGTACGACGATCGAGCGGTCCCTGGACAAGGCCATCCAGCGGGGCAAGCTCGAGGAGTCGGCCAAGGGAGACGTGCTCGGCCGGCTGACCGGCTCCACAAGCCTGGACGACCTCGCCACCGTCGACATCGTCGTCGAGGCGATCGCCGAGGACCTGAAGGTCAAGACCACGCTGTTCGAGAACCTCGACGAGATCTGCAAGGACGGGGCGATCCTGGCGACCACGACCTCGTCCCTGCCGATCATCGAGTGCGCCCGGGTGACCAAGCGGCCCGAGGACGTCATCGGGATGCACTTCTTCAACCCGGCCCCGATCATGAAGCTCGTCGAGGTGGTGAGCACCGTCTCGACCTCCGAGGACGTCGCGGAGACCACGCTGGCGCTGTGTGCGGCGATCGGCAAGGTCGCGGTGTCATGCACCGACCGAGCCGGGTTCATCGTCAACGCGCTGCTCTTCCCCTACCTCAACGACGCGATCAAGATGCTCGAGGCCCACTACGCCACAGCCGACGACATCGACACCGCGATGAAACAGGGCTGTGCGCTGCCGATGGGTCCGTTCGAGTTGCTCGACGTGGTCGGCAACGACGTGTCGCTGGCGATCGAGCGGGAGCTCTACCTGGAGTTCCGCGAGCCGGGGTTCGCCCCGGCACCGCTGCTCGAGCACCTGGTCACGGCCGGCTACCTGGGCCGCAAGACCAAGCGCGGATTCCGGGACTACTCCACCCGGTAGCCTCCGCGAATGACCAGCAGTCGGCTCGAGGCGTTCAGCGACGGCGTCCTCGCGGTGATCATCACCGTGATGGTGCTGGAGCTCCACGTCCCGCACGGCGACAGCGTGCAGGCCCTGTGGGACGCGACCGGCGTCGGCCTGCTGACCTACCTGCTCAGCTTCGTGTACGTCGGCATCTACTGGTCGAACCACCACCACATGTTCCAGGTGGCCGAGCACGTCGACGGCGCCGTGCTGTGGGCGAACCTGCATCTGCTGTTCTGGCTCTCGCTGTTCCCGTTCAGCACGGCCTGGGTCGACGAATCCGGCGTGGCGCGGACGCCGGCGGTGGTCTATGGCGTCAACCTGCTCGCTGCTGCCGTGGCCTACTACCTCCTGCAGCTGGCGATCTTCCGGACTACTGGCGGCGACCGACTGCGCTCGGCCCTCGGCGGTGACTGGAAGGGCAAGCTGTCCCCGGTCTTCTACCTCAGCGGAATCGGGCTGGCGTTCGTCGAGCCCTGGCTGGCGGAGGTCTGCTACGTCGCGGTCGCCATGATCTGGCTGGTGCCCGACCGACGCGTGGAGCGCTACCTGGCCGCCGAGCGGGGCGGGTCGACCGGCTGACCCGAGCGCCCCAGCTCGCGGACCGGCGTGGCGGTGACCACGACGTTGCTCAGGTAGACGGTGCCGTTCCAGTCGCCGCAGGTGACCACTTGTAGCCGGCCGCGCCCCTGCTGGTCGAACAGCCGGTGGGCACGGGCGGCCAAGGTCCCCTTTCGGTACACCGCGACCCGACGTACGACGTAGCGGATCCGACCCTTGTCCGTGCGGACGAGCACCCGGTCGCCGGGTCGCAGGTCGGTCAGGTGGTCCAGCGCGCCGCCCCCTTCGTGGACGGTGTGACCGGTGACCAGCGCGGTGCCGTGACGCGCGCCCGGCAGCGCACCCTGGGCCCACCAGCCCAGCTCTCCGGGGTCGCTCGGCGGCACCAACGTCCCGGCCGCTACCCGGATCGGGACCACGGGGGCGACGACCGCGAGTGCGGGGATCACGACCCGGCGCGGCGCGCCTGGCCGCCAGCGGCCGATCAGCGCGGCCCTGGGCACGAGCGCAGGGGCGGCCGGAGCGCCCGTCTGCGTCGTGTGCTCGGCGACTGCCGTGCCGCTAGGGGGAGTCGAGGCGTGCAGTGACCAGGTCGCCCCGACGGCCGCCACCACGAGCCCCACCAGGACTCCCCAGCTGGAGAGCCGACGCAGGCCGCGTGAGGGCGGTCGCCCCTTGCGCTCAGGCGCCTGGCCCGGTGCCATGGGCCCGACGCCGCACGAGGAGCGACACCCCCGCCGTACCCATGCCGAGGAGCACCAGCAGCACGGGAAGCGCAGCCCCATGCCAGGCGTGCACCAACCCTGGCGTCCCGCCGCGGGACACACCGGCCTCGACGGCGGTCGGGACGGTGCCGGCGGTCGTCGCCATGGGGGCGCGCGCAGCGGTGCTCGCGGCGGTGTCGGATCCGGTTGCTCGCTGGCCGCTCTCGTGCCCGCTCGCGCCGCCCTGGTGCACCGTCGTGCCGGCGGCGTGCGAGCTCGCGCTCGTGGACGTCGGGGACGCCGCCGCCGTGCACGAGCTGACCCAGAAGACCTTCGTCTTGGTGTCGTTGCCCAGGGAGTGTGGCGTGTGCACCGTGAGGCGGACGTGGTAGCCCTGCTTGGCCGGCGCGCCGGCGAAGGCGAGTTGGTACGTCGCCGTCCCGTCGAGTCCGGTCGGCGTACCGGCTCCGGTGGCGGGGTCACCGCCGACGAAGACCGTGCGATCCCCATGGACCGTCAGACCGACGTCGCGGGTGGGCGCCTGCATCGTGAAGGTGACAGTCGAGATCACGTCGGAACCCTTGTCGAAGCCGTACCACATCACCTCGAACGCGCAGCCCGGGTGCGGGACGTTGTTCGGGATCGTGCCGAGGTCGCCGATGCCCTTGATCTTCACCGTGCCGTTGTTGCCCGGAGGGCTACCCGCACCGGTCGCGGCATGGGTGTGTGTGGCCGGCTGCCTCGTGGGCTGACTGGTAGTGCCTGTCGTCGGGTGGCCGTGGTGGCCGTTCGCGGCTGCTGGGACGGTTCCCTGCGCCGGGTGCGTGGGGTGTGCCGGGTGCGTGGGGTGCACCGGGTGGGCGTGGTGGGGCTTATGCGTCGTCGCTGCGGCCGCGTGCGACCTTGCGTTGCCGCCGGCGTGGCTATGGGCGGGCGGCACCGGGTGCGGCGGGGTCGCCAGTGCGGACGTCGGGAGGAGGACGCCGACGGCCAGGACGAGCAGCGGTGGCAGCGTCGTCAGGGGTCGCCGGAACATCGTCGGACTGGGCATGGGACGGGCTCCTTCGAATGACGTGGCCTCTTGGTCACGGTGGGCTGCGAGTGAGTTCCCTCCCCGGCCTCATTCGGTGCCCGTCCGTACCCCCTGCTCGAGCCATGACACCTGTTTTGCGAGGAATTTGCGGCAACCGGACTGTCGGACACGTCGGGCCTCGAAATGCTTACGCCCACCTCCTGTGGCCCGCCATCACGCCGCGGCCGGTGGTACGGCGGTCAGCCGAGTCGCTGGCAGTCCTGCCCGCAGCCGTCGGCCGGAACCGGTCCGTCGGCGTGGCTGCTCGGACGGTGCAGCACTGCGCCGGACACAGTCACCGCCATCCGGTCGGCATCCCCGTCGGCACTCCCGTCGGCGATGAGTGAGTAGCCGTGGTGCGCGCGCGGGGGGAAGAGCAGCGTCACCGCCCGGTTGGCTGCGACGTTCGCCGCGGATCCCTTGCCGGGGCGGTCCACCAGAAGCCGCGCACCTGAGTCCGGATCGACTCTCGGTTCGACGGCGACGACCTTGACCCGACCGTCGCCCGACGTGCTCAGCAGATAGCCACCGTCGAAGTCGCCGAGCGCCTCCGCGAGCCGCTGCGGGTCCACCGGGATGCTCATGGGCCCCAGCGTACGTCTCGCGCGGTCCGGCGCCGGTGGCCCGATCCGGTCCGCGTGCACCCGCCGCGTGCGGAACGGTCAGCCGGCCGCCTGCCGGGCGCGGTAGGCCGCGACGGCGTTGCGGTTGCCGCAGGTGACCGAGCAGAACTTCCGAGAGCGGTTCCGGGAGAGATCGAGGACCAGGCCGTCACAGTCGGGATCGGCGCAGACGGCCAGACGGGACAGCTCGTCGGCCCGGATCACGTCGACCATCGCCATCGCCGTCTCCACGAGGATCCGTTGCGCCAGGGGAGCCTCCTGCGCGACGGCGTGCACGTGCCAGTCGTGGCCGCCGTGGCGCACCAGCCTCGGGATGGCGTGGGCCTCGGCCAACATCTGGTTGACCTGGTCGACCGCGGCGTCCCGCTCACTGGTGAGCAGCGCGCGGAGCGGCCCCCGCAGTGCTCGCACCTCGTCAAGCTCGGCCCGGTCCCGGGCGTGGGAGCCGGTGTAGTCGTGCTCGGCGAAGAACGCGTCGAGGTCGATGATGCGGGTGAGTGTGTCCGGCTCTACCGCCGAGTTGACCAGTGCGACGGCAGCCGTGAGCGCAACGGCCGTGTCATGAGCAAAAGTCATGTTGACAGATTACCAGCGCAGCCGTAGCGTCATGAGTCATGACGGCAGTGGCACATGACGTGAGGCGCCGGAGCGCTGCCGGCGGACTCGCTCTGGCGCTGCTGTCTGCGGTGTCGTTCGGCCTTTCCGGCGCACTGGCCAGTGGCCTGATCGTCGCCGGGTGGAGTCCCGGGGCAGCGGTCTCGGTGCGGATCCTGCTCGCCGCGGGGGTGCTGCTCTGGCCCGCGCTGCGCGCCCTGGATGGTCGCTGGAGCCTGCTCGCACGCAACCTTCCGACGTTGGTCGGCTACGGCCTGCTCGCCGTCGCCGGGGCGCAGCTGTGCTACTTCTACGCCGTGGCGCACCTGCAGGTGGGGGTGGCCCTGCTGATCGAGTACACCGCGCCGGTGGCCGTGGTGGCGTGGCTGTGGCTGCGACGTGGTGAGCGCCCCGGCGTGCTGATGCTCGCTGGTGCGGGTGTCGCGGCGGTCGGGCTGGTCCTGGTCCTCGACCTGGTCTCGGGGGCCGACGTCAACCTGGTCGGCGCGCTGTGGGCGCTGGGCGCGATGGTCGGCGCAGCGACCTATTTCGTCGTGTCGGCCGACGAGACGAACGGCCTCCCACCGCTGGTGCTCGCCGCTGGTGGGCTCTGCGTCGCCGCGGTGGCGCTGCTCGTGGCCGCTGCGGTCGGGGTCCTCCCGATGGCGGTCGCCTCCGTCTCTCCGACGTACGCCGGCCGCGCGGTGCCCTGGTGGCTGCCGGTGCTCGCGCTCGGCCTGGTCACCGCCGCACTCGCCTACACGACCGGCATCGCGGCAGGGCGCCGGCTCGGCTCGCGGCTTGCCTCGTTCGTCGCGCTGAGCGAGGTGCTGGCGGCCCTGGTCTTCGCCTGGCTGTTGCTCGACCAGGTGCCGCGGACCGTCCAGCTGGCCGGCGGCGCGCTGGTGGTGGCAGGCGTCGTCCTGGTCAAGCTGGCGGAGCCGACCTCGGCCCCGACCTCACCGAAGGCGTCCCTCAGCGGGCGTCCTGCCGCTTGATGAAGACCTCGCGCACCAGCAGCAGGATCGCCGCGGCGGTCGGGATCGCCAACAGGGCGCCGACCACACCGAGGAGCCCGGCGCCGATCAGGGCGGCGATCACCGTCACCGAGCCCGGGATCTCCACGGAGCGGGACATCACCTTCGGGTAGATGAGGTAGTTCTCGATCTGCTGGTAGACGATGTAGAAGATCACGCAGGCGATGCCGATCTTCACATCGGTCGCGAAGCCGATCGCGCACACGATCACGGCTCCCAGGGTCGCCCCGATCATCGGGATGACGTCGAGCAACGCGACCACCACGGCCAGGGCGACGGCGTACTGACCCATGCCGACGATGAACAGGAAGATCAAGGTGCTGATGCCGGCACACATCGCCACCATGAAGGCGCCCGACACGTACCCGCCGACCCCGCGCAGGATCTCGTCACCCAGGCGGCTGACCCGCGGGCGACGCGAGGCGGGCGCCAGGCTGTAGGCGGCCCGCTTGATCGTGTCCAGTGAGGCGAGGAAGTAGAGCGTCAGCACGACGACCACGAAGGTGCTGGCCAGCAGCCCGAGGATCTTCAGCCCCACGTTGATGGCGCCGCCGAACAGGCTCGTCCACAGGTGTCCGGAGCTGATGTAGTCCTTGAGCTTGCCGATCAGGTCGTACTTCTCGTTGAGCCGCAGGATCAGCTTGTTGTGCTCGAGCTGGTCCAGCCAGGCCGGTGCGTTCGAGGTGATAGTGCCCACCTGGTCACTGATCACCGGCACGATCGCGACCGAGAACAGAGCGATCGCCGCGAGCACGCAGCAGATCACCACGATCAGCGCCCACGCCCGCTTGAGCCCGTGCCGGATGAAGAACTCCACAGCGGGGCTGAGTCCGACCGCGATGAAGAAGGCGACCACGATGAGGATCAGCGAGGAGCTGACGATCATCACCCGGGTCGCCAGCCAGATCGCCAGTGCCAGGCCCAGCCCACCGAGGAGGCCCACATAGAAGGGCGTGTGCTCCAAGGGCGGGCCCGGCCTGCCGAAGGGCGGCTCCGGCGGAGGCGCGGCGGCGGCCTCCTCGGGCTGGTCCGCGAGAGTGTGGGGCGCGTCGGGCGTCATGCCCGCAGAACCTACTCCGTCGCGCTGCCGGTCAGTCGTCGTCACCGAACCCGGCGACCACGTCGCGCAGGGCGCCGAGCTGTGCGGTGATGGCGTCGCGGCGCTTGGTGAGCCGATCGACCTCGGCCTTGATCGCGGCGAGCTCGCGCTCGGAGTCGGCGTGCCCGCTGCTGCGGATCGCCTCCGCCTGCTTCTTGGCCGACGCGACCAGCTGCTCGGCCTCCCGGCGGGCCCGGACCAACAGCTGGTCGGCCTCGTTGGTGACCTGCTCGCGGTGCGCGTTGGCGGCGCCGGTGGCCTGTCGGGCGCGCTCCTCGGCGGCGTTGGCGCGCTCCTCCGCCTCGCGGACCAGCCGCTCGGTCTCCGCCATCGCCGTGCTGTGGTGCTCGGCCGCCTCGCGGGTCAGCCGCTCCTTCTCCAGGGAGAGCACCCGGCGCGCCTCGGCGACCTCGCGGTCGGCGGCGGCGCGAGCCTGCTCGGCCTCCCGGGCCGCGGCGGTGCGCTGCGCGTTGGTCTCCTGCTGGGCGGCCAGCCGGTGCTGGTCGGCCTCGCGCTTGGCTGCGGCGAGGGTGTCCTCGGCCTCGGAGAGCAAGCGCTTGCGCTCGCCCTCGAGCTCGGCCATCGTCCGGCTGCGGTGGTCGTCGAGCTCGCCGAGCTGCACCACCCGCATGTCCTCGGCGTCACTCTCGGCCTGAGCCTTCGTGGCGGCAGCGTCCTTGACGGCCTGGGCGCGGATCTGGGCTGCCTGGGCATTCGCCTCGGCAAGCACCTCGTCGGCCTCCTCCTCGGCAAGTCGGAGCAGCTCGCTGGCGCGACCGCCGAGGCCGGCGTACGACGGCCGCTCGTTCTCGGCGAGCTTCTCCTTGAGCGTCGCCGCCTCGGCCTCGAGCCGGCGGATCCGCTCCTGGGCCTCGGTCAGGCTGGCGGTCAGGCCAGCCCGCTCGGCGTGGGTCGTGCGCAGGTGCCTGTCGACGGCGTCCTTGTCGTAGCCGCCCCGCCGGGCGGTGGGCAGCTGGGGAAGGGGTGCGACGGGCGCTGTCGAGGCCGCTGACGACACGGCGGTGGGGGCCGCGGCCGAGGGCGTGCTCGACGTGGCGGTCGACGTGGCGGGGCGCGGCGAGGCCGGGCGGGCGGCCGGCGTACTGGCGCGGGTCGGGGTGGGCTCCACGGGCGGAGGCAGCACTCGGGCCGGCTTCGCGGGCTCCGACTGGACCCTCGGGATCACCTGCGTCGGCTCGTCGTCGGTGGGCTGCCGGGGCACGCCCGGCGCCTGGACCGGCTGCTGGGTCGCCTGCTGGGTCGCCTGCTGGGCGGGCCGCTGCTGGCCCTGCGCCGTGGGGTTCGGGCCTGGAGCCGCGGACTTCGCCTCGGTCTGGTCGGTCGCGTCTTCGAAGATGGAAAGGCCCTGGTCGTCGCTCATGTGACCAGTGTTCCCGATGGGTGGTGGCGATTGCCGTCAAGACACGGCAGCGGCCGCCCCGCGACACGATTTCCCTTGTGGACAAGGGCGATTCGCGCCGCCGGGCGGCCGCTTTCAGCAGTGCGCGGGGGATCAGACCCCGCGGAAGACGTTGATCTTGTCGAGGTGCTGCTCACGGAGCTCGTGGTTCCGCACGCCCATGCCCTCCTCGGGGGCGAGGCAGAGCACGCCGACCTTGCCCTGGTGCTTGTTCTGGTGGACGTCGAGGGTGGCCTGGCCGACCTCGTCGAGGCGGTAGGTGCGGGACAGGGTCGGGTGGATCATGCCCTTGGAGATCAGCCGGTTGGCCTCCCACGACTCGCGGTAGTTGGCGAAGTGCGAGCTGATGATCCGCTTGAGGCTCATCCACAGGTAGCGGTTGTCGTACTCGTGCATGAAGCCGCTCGTCGAGGCGCAGGTGGTGATCGTGCCGCCCTTGCGGGTGACGAACACGCTCGCGCCGAAGGTCTCGCGCCCGGGGTGCTCGAAGACGATGTCGATGTCCTCGCCGCCGGTCAGCTCACGGATCTTGGCACCGAAGCGCTTCCACTCCTTGGGATTCTGCTGGGTGCCCTCGTCGTTCCAGAACCGGTAGTCCTCCTCACGGCGGTTGATGATCAGCTCGGCGCCCATCTTGCGGCAGATCTCCGCCTTGTCCTCACTGGAGACCACGCAGATCGGGGTGGCGCCGCCGTTGAGGGCGTACTGGGTGGCGAACCCGCCCAGGCCGCCGGAGGCGCCCCAGATCAGCACGTTGTCGCCCTGCTTCATGTCGCCGCCGTTCTTGCTGACCAGCTGGCGGTAGGCCGTGCAGTTGACCAGGCCGGGCGAGGCGGCCTCCTCCCAGGTGAGGTGCTCCGGCTTGGGCATCAGCTGGTTGGCCTTGACCAGGGCGACGTCGGCGAGACCACCGAAGTTGGTCTCGAAGCCCCAGATCCGCTGTTCCGGGTCGAGCATGGTGTCGTTGTGCCCGTCCGGGTGCTCGAGCTCCACCGAGAGGCAGTGCGCGACGACGCGGTCGCCCGGCTTCCAGTTGTGCACGCCGATGCCGGTGGCGAGCACCACGCCCGCGAGGTCGGAGCCGACCACGTGGTAGGGCAGGTCGTGGCGCTTGGCCAGCGGGGAGGTGCGCCCGTAGCGCTCGAGGAAGCCGAAGGTGGGCATCGGCTCGAAGATCGAGGTCCAGACCGTGTTGTAGTTGATCGCGCTGGCCATCACCGCGACCAGCGCCTCGCCCGGCCCCAGCTCGGGGACCGGAACCTCGTCGACGTGCAGTGACTTGCGGGGGTCCTTGTCCTTGCTGGTCTGCCCCTCGAAGAGGTCGACCTCGTCCTTCTTCACGAAGGCCGCGCGGTAGGACTCGGGCACCTCGAGGGCCGCGAAGTCCTCGCTGGAGGCGTCGTTGACGATGGCGTCGAGGATCTGCTGCATGAAGGGTCTCCTGTGGGTGAAGGCTGCTACGAGGTTACCGGTCGGTAGATCAATGTGCGGTCGGCTGGCTCGCAGGCTGGACCAGCTCGACGAGCACGCCGCCGGCGTCCTTGGGGTGGACGAAGTTGATCCGGCTGCCCGCCGTACCGCGTCGCGGCTCGTCGTACAGCAGCCGGACGCCGCGCTCGCGCAGCACCGCGGAGACCTGCTCGACGTCGACGACCCGGTAGGCCAGCTGCTGCAGGCCCGGCCCGGAGCGGTCCAGGAACTTGGCGATCGTGGACTCCTCGTTCAGTGGCGCGAGGAGCTGGATGCACTGCGATGCGGTGTCACCGCCCGCCGCGTTGATCTGGACCATCGCCTCGTGGACGCCCTGCTCCTCGTTGACCTCCTCGTGCACCACCACCATGCCGAAGGTCTCGGTGTAGAGCCGCTTCGCCTCGTCGAGGTCGGGTACGGCGACGCCGACGTGGTCGATGCAGACGAACAGGTGCTCGGGGATGTCCAGGGGGGCTGAGGTCATGGGCTCATCCTCCCCGAGCGGGAGAGATCGCCTCAACGCGGTGTGACACGGTCGACACAACCGGTCCGCGGACCCCCCTGCTCCGGCGGCGGGACTCTGGGTAGTGTCGGAACCGGGGCGCTGCCCACTCGGCGCCGCCGTCCACGTGGACATCACGTTCCGCCTCGAAGGAGTCACATCATGTCCGGATCCGTCATCGTCGCCGGTGCCCGCACCCCGATCGGTCGCCTCCTCGGCGGGCTCAAGTCGCTGTCCGCCGCCGACCTCGGCGGGGTCGCCATCAAGGGCGCGCTCGAGAGGGCAGGCGTCTCGGGCGACCAGGTCGACTACGTGATCATGGGCCACGTGATCCAGGCCGGTGCCGGCCAGATCACCGCGCGCCAGGCCGCGGTCAAGGGCGGCATCCCGATGGACGTCCCCTCGCTGACGATCAACAAGGTGTGCCTCTCGGGGATGAACGCCATCGCGCTGGCCGACCAGCTGATCCGCGCGGGCGAGCACGAGATCGTCGTCGCCGGCGGGATGGAGTCGATGACCAACGCTCCCCACCTGCTGCCGAAGTCGCGCGAGGGGATCAAGTACGGCGACACCACGCTGGTCGACTCGATGGCCTATGACGCGCTGTACGACCAGTTCACCACCCAGGCGATGGGCGGGCTGACCGAGGCGCGCAACGCGAACGTGGACAACCTCACCCGCGAGGAGCAGGACGCCTTCTCGGCGCAGTCCCACCAGCGCGCCGCGGAGGCCGCCAAGAACGGCGTCTTCGACGACGAGATCGTGCCGGTGTCCATCCCGCAGCGGAAGGGCGACCCGATCGTGGTGACCGCTGACGAGGGGGTGCGGGGCGACACCACCGTCGAGTCGCTGTCCAAGCTGCGCCCGGCGTTCTCCAAGGACGGCACCATCACCGCCGGCTCGTCCTCCCAGATCTCCGACGGCGCCTGCGCCGTGGTGGTGATGAGCAAGGCCAAGGCCGAGGAGCTCGGACTCACCTGGCTCGCCGAGATCGGCGCCTCCGGCCAGGTCGCCGGCCCCGACTCGACGCTGCAGGCCCAGCCTGCCAACGCGATCCGGAAGGCCGCGGCGAAGGAGGGCGTCGAGATCTCCGACATCGACCTCTTCGAGCTCAACGAGGCCTTCGCCGCCGTCGGCATCGAGTCCGCCCGCGAGCTGGGCATCTCCGACGATGTCGTCAACGTCAACGGTGGCGCGATCGCGCTCGGCCACCCGGTCGGCATGTCCGGCGCCCGGATCGTGTTGCACCTCGCGCTCGAGCTCAAGCGTCGCGGCGGCGGCCTCGGCGCGGCCGCGCTCTGCGGCGGTGGCGGCCAGGGCGACGCGCTGCTGGTCCGCGTCCCGCAGGCCTGAGCGGCCACCGAGCTTGTCGAAGGGCCGACGCGGTTCCCCGGACGTCCCCGGACTGGTCGAGAGGGCCAGGGCCGGGGACGCTCGTTCGGTTGCCCGGCTGATCTCCCTCGTTGAGGACGCCTCACCGGACCTGCGTGAGGTGATGGCCGCGCTCGCGCCCCACGCCGGTCGGGCACACATCGTCGGCATCACCGGGTCTCCGGGAGTGGGGAAGTCGACATCGACCAACGCCCTGGTGGCAGCGCTGCGCAACGAGGGCAAGCGGGTCGGCGTGCTCGCGGTCGATCCGTCCTCACCGTTCTCGGGCGGGGCCCTGCTCGGCGACCGGATCCGGATGCAGGACCACGCGCTGGACCGTGAGGTCTACATCCGGTCGATGGCCTCCCGCGGACATCTGGGCGGCCTGAGCTGGGCCGCTCCCCAGGCCCTCCGGGTCCTCGACGCGGCGGGGTGCGACGTGATCCTCGTCGAGACGGTCGGCGTGGGTCAGAGCGAGGTCGAGATCGCCGGGATGGCCGACACCACGCTGGTGCTTCTCGCGCCAGGCATGGGCGACGGCATCCAGGCCGCGAAGGCCGGCATCCTGGAGATCGGCGACCTCTACGTGATCAACAAGTCCGACCGGGACGGCGCCGACCAGGTACGCCGGGAGCTGCGCTCGATGCTCGCCCTGGCCGAGCGCGCCGAGGGCGCCTGGAAGCCCGACATCATCAAGACGGTCGCCCACACCGGTGAGGGCGTGGACGAGGTCGCCACCGCCATCGAGAGGCACCGGGGATGGCTGGCCGACTCCGGTCAGCTCCAGGTCCGCCGTACGCGCCGTGCCCGCGACGAGGTGGAGGCCATCGCGGTGACCTCGCTGCGCGAGCAGTGGCGTGACGTGCACGAGCGCACCGAGCTCGACGAGCTCGCCGAGAGGGTCGTCGCCGGCACGCTCGACCCCTACGCGGCCGCGGACGAGCTGCTGGCAGCGACCCCGCACTGATACCGCGCGCCTCCCTGGTGACCGTCCGCGGCTGTGTTACACATGTGGCTGCTGTGACGTCTCGGGCCACTCGTGGGAGTGGCGCACACGCAAGGAGCAGTCATGACCGGCGCGCTGAGGAAGGGCCTGTTCCTTCTCGTGGTCATCTTCATCGGCTTCTACCTGTTCACCGACCCGCACGGCCTCGCGTCCTTCACCAGGGCGGGTGGCGGCCACGTGTGGGACGGTCTGAGCAGCCTCTTCTCGGCCGTGATCACGTTCCTCAACGACGTGTCCCACTGAAGTCGCCCCGATGGCACTGTTGCCCCGGGCGCTGACCGATCCCGACATCGGCAGGCACCTGCTGCGCGAGGAGGGCGAGGTGATCGTCGACGTGGTGCGCAAGCACTGGGTCGTCTACCTGCTGCCGGCCGCGGTTGCACTGCTCGCCCTGGTGTTCTGGTGGATCTTCTGGATGGTCCCGGTGCGGTGGGCGATGCTGCCGATGGGCGTGGCCACCGTGCTCTCGCTGTACGCCGCCTGGCGGGCGTTGTCCGCGGCCCTGGACTGTTTCGTGATCACCAACATGCGGGTCTTCCGCGTGCGTGGTGTGCTCGCTCGATCCCTGGCCACGATGCCGCTCGGCCGGATCCTCGACATCACCGTGGTGCGACCGCTGCACGGGCGGCTGCTGGGGTTCGGTCACTTCACCTTCGAGTCGGCTGCGCAGGACCAGGGCCTCAGGGAGATCCGGTACGTCGGGCATCCCGACGAGCGCGACCTCGCGATCCAGCGCGTCGTACAGCGGTCCGGCCTGCGCGGACCCCGCGTGGTCAACTGAGGCTCCGGCCGCGCGGCGGGGCGGTGGTGCCCTAGGCTCGGGCACCATGCTGGACTTCGATCCGATCGACGAGGCCGCCCGGCAGTGGGGGCGACACTGGTCGGGTGTGCCGGCGATGCACGCGGTCACCTCGCTGATGCGGGCTCAGCAGATCGTGCTGGGCAGGCTGGACGCGGTGCTGCGGCCGCACGGGCTGACCTTCGCCCGCTACGAGGCCCTGGTGCTGCTCACCTTCTCGTCCCGCGGGTCCTTGCCCTTGGGCAAGATGGGGGAGCGTCTCCAGGTGCATCCGACGTCGGTCACCTCGATCGTCGACCGCCTCGAGGCCGCCGGCCTGGTCCGCAGGCTGCCGCATCCCGACGACGGTCGCGCGGTGCTCGCCGAGATCACTCCCGCCGGCCGGAAGCTCGTCGAGACGGCGACGGCCGCCCTGCTGCACGCCGACTTCGGTCTGGGTGCGTTGGACGATGCGGGGTTGCGGGAGCTCTCGGAGGTGCTCCGACCGATCCGCAGGGACGCCGGCGACTACGCCTGAGGCGCTGCTGCGCCCGGGTCCCAGGTCCTGCCTGGAGGCCGAGGTGTGCGGCGAGGCGCGAGGATCCGGGCGGTCCGCCCACGAGACCCGGCCATTCGGCTGCGGTGGCCGGACTTCGCGCATAACCTGCACCGGGCCCGGTAGCGCGGTCCGGAATCGCCGGACCCGGCCGAGCCAGCACCATCTTCCTGGGGAGGGAACTCCAATGCTGTTCAACTCTGGACGCCGCGTCGCGGCGTCAGGCGTCGCAGCCGCGGTCGCCGCGGCCGTGGCCATGACTGCCGTCCCGGCCGCATTCGCCACCGGTACTGCCGTCACTGGCGGCTCCACGACGATCCAGCTCGCACCGGCCACCGCCAAGGCCCTGAGGGCGAAGCACATCTTGGTCTCGGGCATCTCGCGGGCCACCGTGAAGGGCGGCGTCCTGACGATGCGGATCACCGGTGGAACCGCCACGCCGCCGACCTATGTCACCCAGTACAAGGGTGGCTTCCGGTTCGCCAAGGGTGCGCGCTCCACCACGGTGACCGGGATCGTGTTCAACACGAAGAAGAACACTGGCTCGGCGGTGATCCGCCACCGGAAGATCGTGGCGTTCAAGCTGGGCGCACCGCAGAGCGGCAACGGTGGGCCCGGCGAGGTCCAGTTCGGCGACTATCCGGTGAGGCTGACCGCCGCCGGCCAGAAGGCTCTCGACTCCGCACTGCACACGTCGGTCTTCGACCACCACCCGCGGCTCGGGACCGGCGCCACCGACGTCAGGTTCAAGAGCTGATCCGTCGGACCCGGCGGTGGGTCACGGGCCACGGTCGGTGCGCTCCACTGCCGGGTCCGGCCGTTTGGCGGATTTAGTAGGACGTCCTAGTATTTGTCCATGACCTCGGAGACGACAGGCAACGCCCGCCAGCGCTGGCAGCAGCGCTACGACGCGGCGCACAAGCGTGACGCGGACTTCACCACGCTCAGCGGCATGGAGGTGGAGCCGGCCTACGGCACCGACGACTCGGAGTGGCCCGGCGAGTTCCCGTTCACTCGCGGGCTGCACCCCACCGGCAACCGCGGCCGCACGTGGACGATCAGGCAGTTCGCCGGCTTCGGCAACGCCCAGCAGACCAACGAGCGCTACCAGATGATCCTCGGCCGCGGTGGCGGCGGGCTGTCGGTCGCGTTCGACATGCCCACCCTGATGGGCCGTGACTCCGACGACCCACGCAGCCTCGGCGAGGTCGGGCACTGTGGCGTCGCGATCGACTCGGCGGCGGACATGGAGGTGCTCTTCGACGGGATCGACCTCGGCTCGGTCACCACGAGCATGACGATCAGCGGCCCCGCCGTACCCGTCTTCTGCATGATGCTGGTGGCGGCCGAGCGCGCGGGCGTCGACACCACCACCCTCAACGGCACCCTGCAGACCGACATCTTCAAGGAGTACATCGCGCAGAAGGAGTGGCTCTTCGGGCCGGAGCCGCACCTGCGGCTGATCGGTGACCTGATGGAGTACTGCGCGGAGAACATCCCGGCGTACAAGCCGCTCTCGGTCAGCGGCTACCACATCCGCGAGGCCGGCTCCACCGCGGCGCAGGAGCTCGCCTTCACCCTCGCCGACGGGTTCGGGTACGTCGAGCTGGGACTGTCCCGTGGCCTCGACGTCGACGTGTTCGCGCCCGGCCTGAGCTTCTTCTTCGACAGCCACCTCGACTTCTTCGAGGAGATCGCCAAGTTCCGCGCGGCCCGCCGGATCTGGGCGCGTTGGATGCGCGACGTCTACGGCGCGAAGACCGAGAAGGCGCAGTGGCTGCGGTTCCACACCCAGACCGCGGGGGTGTCCCTGACGGCCCAGCAGCCGTACAACAACGTGGTGCGTACCGGCGTCGAGGCGCTGGCCGCGGTTCTCGGCGGCACCAACTCGCTGCACACCAACGCCCTCGACGAGACACTCGCGCTGCCCAGCGAACAGGCTGCGGAGATCGCGTTGCGCACCCAGCAGGTGATCATGGAGGAGACCGGGGTGACCAACGTCGCCGACCCGCTGGGCGGATCGTGGTACGTCGAGGCCCTCACCGACCAGATCGAGGCCGAGGCGAACAAGATCTTCGATCGGATCCTGGCAATGGGGGGCTCCACCCTCAGCAGCGCGGATACGTCCGGGCTCGCCGAGGCGACTCGGGACGGCGCGAACCCGGTCACCCGAGGGCTGCTGCGCGGCATCGAGGACGGCTGGTTCATGTCGGAGATCGCGGAGGCCGCGTTCGCCTACCAGGTGGCGCTGGAGAAGGGCGACAAGAAGGTCGTCGGCGTCAACTGCCACACCGAGTCCGTCACCTCCGAGCTGGAGATCCTGCGCGTCTCCCACGAGGTTGAGGTCGAGCAGGTGGCCGTGCTCGGACGGCGCCGCGCCGGGCGTGACCAGGCCGCGGTGGACCGCACGATCGAGGCCATGCTGACCGCGGCCCGTGAGGGCGCCAACATGGTCCCGCCGATGCTCGAGGCCTGCCGGGCGGAGGCAACGCTCGGCGAGATCTGCGACGCGTTGCGCGCGGAGTGGGGCGAGTACCGCGAGCCGGCGCGCTTCTGAGCGGATGCGGGGCGGCGCGATGCGCGGGGGTTTGGAACAATGGCGCTCATGAGTGAACAGAAGTTCTCGCGCCCCGGTGCCGTCGACCTGTCCGGCCTGCAGCAGCCGGCCGGCGGGGGTGCATCCGGAGCGGTGAGCGGCGCCTACTCCGTCTACGTCGACGAGCAGAACTTCCAGTCGGTCCTCGAGAGCTCGATGAGCGCGCCGGTGGTCCTGGCGTTCCTCAGCCCGAGCCGGTCCGCGGAGAGCGTCACGCTCGCCGACACCATGCAGGTGCTCTCCAACGAGTTCGAGGGCCGGTTCCTGCTCGGTCGAGTGGACATCGATCGCTCGCCGCAGATCGCCCAGGCGATGCAGATCCCCTCGGTTCCGCTCGTCGTCCTGGTGGCCCAAGGCCGCCCGATGCCGCTGTTCCAGCAGTCGGCGCCCATCGACGACCTGCGCGCCGCACTCACCCAGGTGCTCCAGCAGCTCACCGCCAGCGGCTTCTCCGGACGTCACCAGCCCCGCTCGGGCGAGGTCGACGCCGAGACCGGCGAGGAGGCTCTCGACCCCCGTTACGCCCCGGCTCAGGATGCCCTCGAGCGGGGTGACGTCGACGCGGCCGTCGCGGAGTACCAGAAGCTCATCGACGCCAATCCCGCCGACAGTGAGGCTGCGGCCGGGCTCGCGATGGCGCAGCTGCTGAAGAGGACCCAGGGAGTCGACCTCAACCAAGCACGCGAGGCCGCCGCGGCGCGCCCGGACGACGTCGACGCGCAGACGATGGTGGCCGACCTGGACCTGCTCGGCGGCCACGTCGACGACGCCTTCAACCGGCTGATCGACCTGGTGCGTCGGACCAGCGAGGGTGACCGGGACAAGGCGCGCACCCACCTGATCGGTCTCTTCGGTGCGGTCGGCAACGAGGACCCGCGCGTCCAGCGGGCTCGCCGCGATCTGGCCTCCGCCCTCTTCTGAGCCCGGACACAGGCGGACGGCGCGCCCCAGCCCGATGGCCGTCTGCCGTCCTCAGGCCGACGTGCCGGTCAGTTCAGGTCGATGGTGTGGCCGGTGGTGGTGAGGTAGCGCAGCCCGTGGGGGGTGTGCCAGAGGAACACTCCGGGGAGCAGCTGTTGGTAGGTCCAGCTGGTCAGCGTTTTGGCTCGGTGGTGGTGTCGGCATAGCGCGGCGAGGTTGGTGGATCTGGTCTGGTCGGGTGGGCCGTGGTCGTCCCAGGCCGTGGTGTGGTCCAGGTCGAGGTGGCGGGCTGGGCGGCTGCAGTGGGGTGCGGTGCAGGTGCGGTCGCGCAGGGTGATCTGTTCGCGATGCAGGCCGGTGGCGAATCGGGTGGTGCTGGTCAGGTCGGCGTTGAGGTCGATGATCGGGCGGATCGTGACATGGATGTCTGCGGGGATCGTGAGCCAGTCCCGCAGGGTGTCCAGGGTGATCACCGGATCGTGGTGTCCCTCCAGGCTGACGGTCGCGCCCGCGAGGGCGCCGGGGGCTGGGTCGGCGGACAGGTGTGCGTACAGGGTCAGGTCCCGGCGACCGCGGCCCCGGACCGGCCGCACGGGCCGGGCGGGCTGGGCGGGTCGGGCAGTGGACGCAGTGTCCTCGGGCTCCACGGTGCCGGTACTGGTATCGGTGCCGGTGCCGGTGCCGGTGCTGGTACCCGTGTCGGTGTCGGTGGTGTTCAGGTGCAGGGCGAGTTGGCGGCGGGCCAGCTCCCCGGCTGCCAGCGCCCGGCGCTGGTCCAGGCCGAGGTCGGCGCCGAGCTGCTTCAGCTCCTCGGCGAGTGCGGCGATCGCGGCGTCCAGGTCCAGCGCGTCGGCCAGGTCCAGCTCGGCCTCGACCCGGCTGGTCCCGGCGAAGGAGACCCGGGCGTGGTCGATGTCGAACCGGCGAGCATCCGCTGCCTGCTCGCGCTGCTCGCGTGCCAGGTCGGGCATGAACCGGGCCACCGCCTCGGCGAGGAGCCGGTCCACCGCGGTGGCGCCCATCCGAGCGGCGAACCCGGCGACCTGGGCGTCGAGGAACCCGGCGGCCTCGATGGTGAGGATCTGGGTCTGCTCGGCGATCCGCCGGGCCCGCCAGGCGGGCACTCGCCCGGTCTGCACCGCGGCCCACAGCCGGGGCAGCCGGAACGCCAGCTCGAGCACGTCGGCCACCAGCGCCCGGGCCCCGGTCGGGCTCATCCCCAACCCGGCCGCGAGCTCGGTGAGGGTGAACTCACCGACCCACGGACACCCGACGCCCCCGAGCCGGACCGGGGCCCCACCCCAGGTGGCTGCCCGGTCCGGGTCCTCGGTCACGTGCAGCTCACACCAGGTCAGCACTCCGGCGAGCTTGGACGCCTCAGCCGCCTGCGCGGCCTGCTGATCCGCCCGGATCCCGGCCAGCACCGCACCCGCAACCGACACATCGCTGCGAACGCTGCTCCCCGAGACCATGAAACAACCCTAGGCCCGAACACCGACACAATCGCAAATACATTCGCAGTCCGTCCGACGGAGCGAAAATGGCGACATCCGATCGGATCGTCCTGCTGGGCCGCCGATCGCCGGGCCGAGCACGGCTGCTAGCCGGGCCCGGGGCCGCTGGCGCCCGGCAGGTCCTCGAACGGCGCCCCCGCGTCGACCGGGTCCGCGTCGTGGCGCCGGATGCTGGCGGGGAGGCCGATCAGCAGCACGACCACCGCGGCGCACGATCCGAGCAGGTAGCCCAGCTCGACCCGGAGGAACAGGTCGTGGCTGAGGAGGGTGCCCAGGCCGAAGACGACACACCCGACCACCCAGCAGCCGGCGGTCAGCCGGTGGCTCGCCGCCGCGATCGAGGCGCCGTTGAGCGCCGCTGCGAGCACGTAGATCGCACTCGCCGCGGCCAGGATGGCCATCGTGCGGGCGGTGATCGCGAAGTCGGCGCCGAACAGGATCCGGACCGCCAGTGGTCCGAGCAGGAACGCCCCTACCGTGGACGCGACGATGAGCACGAGGCAGGCGAGGGTGAGCCGGCGGATCGCGGCCCGAAGCTCCGTCGTACGACGCTGGGCGGCCAACTCGGCGAGGTTGGGCAGGATCGTCGCCTGCACCGCCTGGAACAGGTACAGGCTGATCCGCGCGATCACCAGGGCGCTGAGGAAGCGACCCGCCTCGGCGTGCTGGCTGCTGGTCGCGAGGAGTTGGACAGCGAGGGGGCCCGCGTTGGCCAGGAACTGGGCGAAGAGCGACCCGGTGACAAGCCATCCGAACGCCCGGGTCAGCTCGCGCCATGCGGCCGGCGTTCCTGCCGTCAGTCGGAGCCGGCGCCCCATCCGGGTGACCCAGCCGCAGGAGAGCAGGGGCGCGATCGCGATCGCTGCCCCGAAGGCTGCCGCCGACCGGATCCCCAGCGCGACCAGGATCCCGGCGATCAACAGGCGCGCCACCGACTCGTAGGCGACCAGTCGGCCGAAGTCGGCGAAGTCGCCCAGGCCAGACAGCACGCCGCGGACCAGGTAGGTGATCGCATAGGCCAGCACGGCGCCCTCGAAGCACCAGAACAGCGCCCACTGCCCCTCGAAGAGCTGGTCGACGAGCCATCGACTGGCGGCCACGCCGGCCAGCAGGGTCACCACGCCCACACCGGCCGTGAGCTGTGACGCCCGACGTACGGCGGTGCCGCCACCCCGCTCGGCCCGCTGCGCGGCGATCACCCGGCCGAGCTCCTGCTGCAGCGGCACGAAGATGCCCGGACCGATGATGAACACCAGGGCCCACAACGTGGAGACCGGGGCGAACCGGGCCGGACCGAGGATCCGGCCGGCGAGACTGAGGAACAGGTAGGTGAGCAGTCCCGCCCCCAGGACGCCGGTCGCCACCGAGCGCAGGCCGGCGAGGAAGCCGAACCTGCCTGAGTGGTGTGTCGTGCCGGGGGAGGCCACGGGAGCAGACTCCACCGGGCCTCAGCGCCCGCTCTCGGTGTACTCGGGCCCGGAGCGTGCGAGACCGGCCAGCGCCGCGGCGATCCGCCGGGTGGTGAAGTCGGCCGCGAGGGCACTCACTTCGTCGAGGGTGTGGAAGCCGGCCGAACGGATCTCCCGCTCCTGACGCACGACTGAGTCGATGATCCCCGGGTCGTGCACCCCGCCGTCGAAGACCAGGCAGACCGCGTCGTCCCAGCCGCCCCAGGGCGGCAGCCAGTCGGTGAGCAGCAGCCGCCCCGCCGGTACCTCGAGACCGAGCTCCTCGGTGACCTCGCGGGCCGTCGCCTCGCGCGGGGACTCGCCGACCTCGACCACGCCGCCGGGCAGGTCGTAGTCACGCTTGTAGGTCAGCTGGCACAGCAGCACCCGATCGGCGCCGCCCTCCTCATCGGGGGCGGCCCTGATCAGCATCTGTCCGATGGCGCGCTTGCGGGGCAGGAACGAGTTCAGCAGCGAGCGGAACCCGGCTGGATCCTCGAGTGGTACGTCGTCGACCAGCCGCGCGTACACGATCCGGTCCTGACCGGAGTCGATGCCCCGAGCGATCCCTTCACGCATCAGTCCGCTGAAGGTGGCGATCCGCTGCGCCGCCTGGTCCGCCGGGTCGACCAGCGTCTCGACCCGGTGGTAGCCGTCGGCGAACGCCGAGTCGACGGCCCGGCGGACCTCGTCGGCGGCTGGCCGCAGTCCGCTCGACTGCAGCTGCGGCGTCCAGGTCAGTCGGGCCACACCGGGGGCGGTCTCGCTCAGTTCGGCCACTGCACGAGCCTAGACGAGGCCGATCAGCCGGGCCTGCGCCAGACCGAGACGTGGCTGGTGCTGGTCGCGGTGAACTCATGACGCTCCCAGTCCGCCCACCTACCGACCTTCTCGAGGCCTGCGAGCTGGGCCATCAGGTCGAGTTCGCTGGGCCAGACGTAGCGGAAGGGCACCGAGTCGAGTCGGTAGCTCGGGCCGGCTGACTCGCCGGAGACATCGAAGGAGTAGTGGTGAGACCACATCTGCTGGGTCACGACGTCGATCTCGTCGATGCCGACGTGACGCGCGCCGCGGTCGAAGACGTGCATCGTCTGCCCGATCGGCACGTGCTGCACGATCGGTACACCGATCTCCAGCACGAAGCGTCCACCAGGTCGCAGGTGGGCGGCCGCGTTGCGGAAGCACGCGACCTGCCGCTCCTGGGTGACGAGGTTGGGCAGCGAGTTGAAGACGAGGTAGACCAGCGCGAAGGATCCGGGTAGCCGGGTCGTGGCCATGTCGCCGATCGTGACCGGGAGGTCGTCGCCCCCAGCCTTCGCCCGCAGCAAGGCAACCATCGCGGGTGAGTACTCGATCCCGCTGACGGTGATCCCGCGTGCGGCCAGCGGCAGGGCGACCCTTCCGGTCCCGATCGCGAACTCGAGGGCCGGTCCACCCTCGGCCTGCTCGGCCAGGAAGGCGGTGGTCCGATCCAACAGTCCGGGATCGAACATCGGGTCCGCCGGGTCGTCGTACTGCGCGGCGACCGGGGCGTCGAAGTAGTTGTGCACCAGACCAGCGTCGTCGTTCGGCTCAGCCGGCGCGACCGGTTTTCGGTTCGAGGTCACCCCCGGCCAGCGGCCTCACATCGGTCGGAGCCAGAGGGTCCCCAGCGGAGGTACGCGCACGGTGGCTGAGGCGGGCTGGTCGGCGTACGGCTCATCGACGGCGGAGACGCTGCCGAGATTGCCCACCCCCGAGCCGCCGTAGGTCTCGGCGTCGGTGTTGATCACCTCGGCCCACTCGCCCGCGCGAGGGAGCCCGATGCGGTAGCCCTCGTGCGGGACCGCGGCGAAGTTGGTGATCGCCACCAGCGGCTCGGCCGCGCTCGACCCCGGCTCGGCCAAGGGCAGCGCGGGGGAGGGGGGTGCCCAGCGCACGAACGCGATCGTGTTGTTCCCGGCATCGTTGGCGTCGAGCCACTCGAACGAGTCGGGGTCGTTGTCCCGGCTCCACAGCGCCGGGCTGTTGCGGTAGACGGTATTCAGATCGCTGACCAGCCGACGTACGCCGGCGTGCTCGGGGTGGTCGAGCAGCCACCAGTCCAGCTCGCGTTGCTCGGCCCACTCCGCCTCCTGGCCGAACTCGCAGCCCATGAACAGCAGCTGCTTGCCCGGGTGGGCCCACATGTAGGACAGGAACGCCCGCAGGTTGGCCAGCTGCTGCCACCGGTCGCCGGGCATCTTGCGAAGCAGCGACCCCTTGCCGTGCACCACCTCGTCGTGGCTGATGGGCAGCACGTAGTTCTCGGAGAAGGCGTAGACCAGTGAGAAGGTGAGCTCTCCGTGGTGGTGGCTGCGGTGCACCGGGTCGTGGGCCAGGTAGCGCAGGCTGTCGTGCATCCACCCCATGTTCCACTTGAAGCCGAACCCCAGCCCGTCGACGTCCGTCGGTCGGGTGACGCCGGGCCACGAGGTCGACTCCTCGGCCACGGTGATCGCGCCGGGCACCCGCTTGTAGACGGTGGCGTTCATCTCCTGCAGGAACTGCATCGCCTCGAGGTTCTCCCGGCCGCCGCGTACGTTGGGCTGCCACTGCCCGTCCTCGCGCGAGTAGTCCAGGTAGAGCATCGACGCGACTGCGTCGACCCGGATGCCGTCGACGTGGAACTCCTCGAGCCAGTAGAGCGCGTTGGCGACCAGGAAGTTGCGCACCTCGCGGCGGCCGAAGTTGAAGACGTAGGTGCCCCAGTCGGGGTGCTCCCCGCGACTCGGGTTGGGGTCCTCGTAGAGGGGGGTGCCGTCGAAGCGGGCCAGGGCGAACTCGTCCTTGGGGAAGTGCGCGGGCACCCAGTCGAGGATCACCCCGATGCCGGCGTTGTGCAGCCGGTCGACGAGCCGCCGGAAGCCGTCGGGGTCGCCGAAGCGAGCCGTCGGCGCGTAGTACGACGTGACCTGGTAGCCCCAGGAGCCCCCGAAGGGATGCTCCATCACCGGGAGGAACTCGACGTGGGTGAAGCCCATCTCGGTGACGTACGCCGTGAGCTGCTCGGCCAGTCCGTCGTAGGAGAGGCCTCGCCGCCACGAGCCCAGGTGCACCTCGTAGACCGACATCGGCGCAGCGTGCGCGCCGGTGCCGGCAGCGCGACGCGTCATCCACTCGTCGTCGCTCCACTCGTGCGTGCTCTCGAACACGACCGACGACGTCGCGGGAGGCACCTCGGTGTGGAACGCCATCGGGTCGGCCTTCTCGCGCCAGTCGCCGTCGGCGCCCAGGATGGCGAACTTGTAGCCGGTGCCGGACCCGGCGCCGGGCACGAACAGCTCCCAGACGCCGGAGGAGCCGAGCTGGCGCATCGGGTGCTCTCGCCCGTCCCAGTTGTTGAAGTCGCCCTTGATCCGGACCCCGCGGGCGTGCGGCGCCCAGACCGCGAAGGACGCCCCGCTGATCGATCCGGTGGACGAGGGGTAGTGGTGCACGCGCGAGCCCAGCACCTGCCAGAGCTGCTCGTGTCGGCCCTCGCCGATCAGGTGCACGTCGACGTCGCCGAGGGTGGGCAGGAACCGGTAGGGATCGTCGACGGTGTACGTCGGCGAGCCGGGGTAGATCACCTCGAGTCGATAGTCGGGCACCTCGGGGTCGGGCAGCGTCGCCGACCAGATGCCGCCGTACTGGTGCACCAGCTCGGAGCGGTGCTCGGTGCCGTCGCCGTCGATCACCAGCGCCGTCACCGACTCCGCCAGTGGCTTGTAGGCACGGACCACGACCCCGTCGGCGGTGATGTGCGGACCGAGGATGCGGTGCGGCTGGTCATGGCTGCCGGCGATCAGCAGGTCGAGCTCGGCGCTGTCGAAGTCGGTCGGGTCCAGCTCCGGTCGCGTCATCGTCCCTCACCCGCCCGTGCGATCGCGGCCAACGGGATGTCCAGCCAGGTCGGCCGGTTCCGTCGCTCGTAGCCGACCTCGTAGACGGCCTTGTCGAGCTCATAGGCGTCGATCATGATCTGGTCCGGCTCGGTCAGTGGCGCCGTGGCGCTCGCGTAGCCCTCGAGGAACGCCGTACGGTTCCGCTGCACCCATTCCTCGGCTCGATAGGCCAGTTGGGCGTTGGTGTCGGGGTCGGCCGCCAGGTCACGCAGCACCGTTCGCGCCGCGTAGTCGAACGACCGCAGCATCCCGGCGACGTCGCGCCAGCAGGAGTCGGGCAGCGCCCGTTCCGGGAGCGGCTTGGCCGGCTCGCCCTCGAAGTCGACCAGCTTCCAGCCCAGCGACGTGCGCAGGGTCTGTCCAAGGTGCAGGTCGCCGTGCACCCGCTGGGCGACCGCCTTCACGTCGAGCGCGGCGAGTCGGTCGAACGCCTCGGCGGCGGGGGCCCGCACGGCGGCGAGCTCGGGGATCTCGGCGGACGCCTCGTCGAGGCGGCGGTGCATCGCGGCAGCCGTCGCGGCGAGGTCCAGCGGCTCGGTCGGGAAGTGCTCGCGCAGCACGGCGTGCACCTCGGCCACCGCCACTCCGAGGCGCTCGGCCTCCGCGGCGAAGTCCCCGCCCACCTCGTCCGGGTAGAGGTCGGCCTCGGCGAAGAGGTTGCGCACGCTCGTCAGGGCGAAGTCCCAGCCCTCCGCCACGGTGCGCAGGAACTGTTGCAGCATCGCCAGCTGGACCGGTGCAGTGTCGTGGTCGTCCGACGTCGCGTCCACCCAGCCGAACAGTCGGGCGACATGCTCGCTGCCGGCCTCGGTAAGCACGCGGTGGATCTCGATGTCGGGGTTGGCGCCCGCAGTCACCCGGCGGAACACCTTCATCAGGCTGTCGTCCCCGAACGCCACCGAGGAGTTGCTCTGCTCGCCCGAGAAGAGCGTCGAGTGCGAGGTGGTGTCGAGGTCGTGGCCGGGCAGGGCGTGGAAGGTGACCCCGTCGAGCCTGCGGGCGTCGCGGAACGCCTCCAGCCACCGGGCCATCGACTCCCGATCGTGCACGGCGTCGTAGTGGAAGGCGCCTCCCCACTCGCCGATGAACGCGTGGTTGATCCGCTCCTGCGGCTCGTCGTACGACGAGATCGGCAGCTGGTAGGTGTCGACCGTCGCCCGTCCCGAGCTCGTCGGCGGATCGTAGGCGACGTCGACGAGATGGATGCCCAAGGCGAGCTCCCGGACCGCGGTGACGGTGAAGGGGCGGTCCTTCCCGCCGAACCACCTGGCCTCGGCGATGAAGGCGTGCAGCGCCTCCTCACGCGTCATGCGTCACTCCCTCGGGGTCGGGCAGCCGGATCCAGTAGAACCCGTACCCACCCAGCGTCAACAGATACGGCAGCTCTCCGATCCGGGGGAAGCGCACGCCGCCGAGCAGTTCGATCGGATGCACGCCCTCCCAGCGACGCAGGTCCAGCTCCACCGGCTGGGGGAAGCGGGACAGGTTGTTCACGCAGAGTACGGCGTCGGTGCTGCCGTCGGGCAGCTCCGCCATCCGGACATAGGAGAGCACGGACGGGTTGGACCCGCCGAGGTCGAGGAACTCGCCCTGGCCGAAACAGGCATGCTGCTTGCGGGCGTGGATCATCCGGCGGGTCCAGTGCAGCAGCGAGGACGAGTCGTCCATCTGCGACTCGACGTTGACCCGTTGGTAGCCGAAGACCGGGTCCTGGATGGCCGGCAGCGTCAGTCGGCCCGGGTTCGCCGACGAGAAACCCGCGTTGCGGTCGGGAGTCCACTGCATCGGGGTGCGCACCCCGTCGCGGTCGCCCAGCCAGATGTTGTCGCCCATCCCGATCTCGTCGCCGTAGTAGAGCACCGGGGAGCCGGGCAGGGACAGCAGGAGTGCGGTGAACAGCTCCATCCGGTTGTCGTCGTTGTCGAGCAGGGGCGCCAACCGCCGGCGGATCCCGATGTTGGCCTTCATCCGGGGGTCCTTGGCGTACTCGCCCCACATGTAGTCGCGGTCCTCGTCGGTGACCATCTCCAGGGTCAGCTCGTCGTGGTTGCGCAGGAAGATGCCCCACTGGCAGCCAGCCGGGATCGCGGGCGTCTGCTCCATGATCTCCGAGATCGGCATCCGCTGCTCGCGGCGCACGGCCATGAAGATGCGCGGCATCACCGGGAAATGGAACGCCATGTGGCACTCGTCGCCGACCCACTGTCCGGTCTCCTCGTCCATGCGCCCGCCGAAGTACTCGACCACGTCGCCGGGCCACTGGTTCGCCTCGCACAGCAGCACGGTCCCGGGGTAGTGCTGATCGACGAAGGAGCGCACCTTCTTCAAGAACTGGTGCGTCTCCGGGAGGTTCTCGCCGTTGGTGCCCGGGCGCTCGTAGAGGTAGGGCACGGCGTCAAGCCGGAAGCCGTCCAGGCCCATCTCCAGCCAGAACCCCATCGCCTCGAGCATCGCCTCGTGGACCTTGGGGTTGTCGAAGTTCAGGTCTGGCTGGTGGGAGAAGAAGCGGTGCCAGAAGTACTGCTGGCGGACCGGGTCCCAGGTCCAGTTCGACGGCTCGGTGTCGACGAAGATGATCCGGGCGTCTTGGTAGAGCTCGTCGGTGTCGGACCACACGTAGAAGTCGCCGAACGGCCCGTCCGGGTCCTCGCGACTCGCCTGGAACCACGGGTGCTGGTCGCTGGTGTGGTTCATCACGAAGTCGATGATCACCTTGATGTCGCGCTGGTGCGCCTGCGTGACGAACTCCTCGAAGTCCTCGACGGTGCCGCACTCGGGGAGGATGTCGGTGTAGTCGGAGACGTCGTACCCGCCATCGCGCAGCGGCGACGAGAAGAACGGCGGCACCCAGAGGCAGTCGACGCCGAGCCACTTGAGGTAGTCGAGCTTCTCGGTCAGACCCTTGAAGTCGCCGGTGCCGTCACCGTTGGAGTCCTTGAACGAGCGCACCAGCACCTCGTAGAACACCGCGGTCTTGAACCACTCGGGCTGAGTCGCGCGCGGCTCGATCTCGGTCGCGCTGCTCGACGAGCCGTCCCGGTCCGCCGGATTCTCTTCGCGGCTCATCGGGGGCTCCTCACCGAAAGGACGTGCGCGGGCTCGACGTAGGGGTCCAAGCGAACGTAGTTGTGCGCGCCCCAGTGCCAGGTATGGCCGGAGAGCTCGTCGTACACCTCGACCGTGTCCGACCACTCCAGGCCCAGGGCCGGCAGGTCGAGGTGGACGGTGGTCTCCCGGGTGCCGTGGGGGTCGAGATTCACCACCACGATCACGGTGTCGTCGAGCCCGTCGTCCACCGCCCGCTTGGAGTAGACGACGATCGAGTCGTCGTCGGATGAGTGCACCGCGAGGTCGCGCAGCTGCTGCAGCGCCGGGTGGGCACGCCGGATCGCGTTCAGCCGGGTGAGGTACGGCGCCAGCGACCGCCCCTCGGCCTCCGCGCCGGCCCAGTCGCGGATCCGGATCTGGTACTTCTCGGAGTCGAGGTACTCCTCGCTGCCTGGGCGGAGGGCGACGTGCTCGAACAGCTCGTAGCCCGCGTAGACGCCCCAGCTCGGGGATCCGGTCGCCGCGAGCACCGCGCGGATGCGGAAGGCGGCCGGACCGCCGTACTGCAGGTAGGCGTGCAGGATGTCGGGGGTGTTCACCCAGAAGCTCGGGCGCAGCACGTGTGCGGTCTCGTGGGCCACCTCCGTGAAGTAGCTCTCGATCTCGGGCCGGTTGTTGCGCCAGGTGAAGTAGGTGTAGCTCTGGTGGAAGCCCACCGTAGCCAGGGCGCGCATCATCGGAGGCTTGGTGAACGCCTCGGACAGGAACAGGACGTCGGGATCGGTCGCCCGGATCCGGCCGAGCAGCCACTCCCAGAACGCGACCGGCTTGGTGTGTGGGTTGTCGACGCGGAAGATCCGGACGCCGTGCGCCATCCAGTGCCGGAGCACGCGCTCGGCCTCGGCGTAGATCCCCTCGGGATCGTTGTCGAAGTTGATCGGGTAGATGTCCTGATACTTCTTCGGGGGGTTCTCGGCGTAGGCGATGCTGCCGTCCGCGCGCGTGGTGAACCACTCCGGGTGGCTGGTGACCCAAGGGTGGTCCGGCGCCGCCTGCAGGGCGAAGTCGATGGCCACCTCGAGGCCGTTCGCCCGGGCTGCCGCCACGAAGGCCTCGAAGTCCTCGATCGTGCCGAGGTCGGGGTGGATCGCGTCGTGGCCGCCGTACCGGGAGCCGATCGCCCAGGGGGAGCCGACGTCGTCGGGTCCGGGATCGAGGCTGTTGTTGCGACCCTTGCGGTTCACCTCGCCGATCGGATGGATCGGCGGGAGGTAGATGATGTCGAACCCCATGGCCGCCACGGCGGGCAGCCGTTGCGCCGCGGTGGCGAAGGTGCCGGTGGTCACGGTCCCGTCCGCGTCGACGACCGCGCCCTCGGAGCGGGGGAAGAACTCGTACCAGGCCGAGAACAGCGCCCGGCGGCGATCCACGAAGAGCGGGTAGGGGTCGGTGCTTGCGAGCAGGTCGCGCAACGGGTGCGCGCGCAGCAGGGTCGTCAGCTCGGGCGACTCCGCCACCGCCAGACGTGCCTCGACCGGACGCTTCTTGTCCCTCAGCGCCTTGATCGCATCCTTCACCACGGTGGTGCCGTCCGGCGCATTGACGGTCTCCAGCCAGCGCCTCAGCAGCAGCACCCCTTCGGCGAACATCAGCTCGACGTCGACGCCGGCGCGCACCTTGATCCCGGTGTGGTGGAGCCACGTTGCCAGCGGGTCGCTCCAGGAGTGCACCTCGAACTGCCAGGCGCCCTCCGTGTCGGGCCGGACGGTCGCCCGCATCCGCGAGACGTCGTCGGGCACCTCGCTCATGCGCAGTGGCGGCCGTCGTACGCCGGAGGGGTCGGTCAGCACCACGTCGGCGCCCAGCTCGTCGTGCCCCTCGCGGAACACCAGCGCAGTCACGTCGAAGGCCTCGCCGACGACGGCCTTGGCGGGATAGCGGCCGTGCTCGACCACGGGGGTGACATCCATGACAGGAATGCGGCCGACCATGGGGACCACATTCCCGAACCCCGGGCGACTATGCAAACGACTCCGTCGCCGCGCCTGCCGAAGAGTGAGCCGATCAAGGCAAATATTGGATCGATCCAAGCATCGTGGGCTACCGTCCATCCCATGCGTGCCATTCGACGCTTCACGGTCCGTCCCGTCCTGCCCGCGCCGCTGGCTGCCCTCTCCACGCTGGCGACCAACCTGCGCTGGTCGTGGCACTCGGAGACCCAGGACGTCTTCGCCGCCCTCGACACCGAGGCGTGGGCCTCCAGTGGGCACGATCCCGTCCGCACGCTCGGTGCGGTGTCGGCCGCACGGCTGGAGGAGCTGGCCGGCGACAAGAAGTTCCTGCGCCGACTCGAGCTCGCCGCGGCCGACCTCGACGACTACCTCACCGGCGACCGCTGGTTCCAGAAGGCCCGGCCCGACGTCCATGCGATCGCCTACTTCTCCTCCGAGTTCGGCATCACCTCGGTGCTGCCCCAGTACTCCGGAGGCCTGGGCATCCTGGCCGGCGACCACCTCAAGACCGCGAGCGACCTCGGGGTGCCGCTGACCGGTGTGGGCCTGCTCTATCGGCACGGCTATTTCCGGCAGTCGCTGTCACGCGAGGGCTGGCAGCAGGAGACCTACCCGGTCCTGGACCCCGACGGACTGCCGATCAGCCTGCTCAGAGAGGACGACGGCACCCCGGCGACCGTGGAGCTCGACGTGCCCGACGGGCAGCGTCTGCTGGCCCGGATCTGGGTGGCGCACGTCGGGCGGGTGCCGTTGCTGCTGCTCGACTCCGACCTCGAGGAGAACCCCGGCGAGCTGCGTGCGGTCACCGACCGGCTGTACGGCGGCACCACCGAGCACCGTCTGCAGCAGGAGCTGCTGCTGGGGATCGGCGGAGTCCGGGCCCTGCGTGCCTGGTCACGGATCACCGGAGCTTCCGCCCCCGAGGTCTTCCACGCCAACGAGGGACATGCGGGGTTCCTGGGCGTCGAGCGGATCCGGGAGCTGACCGTGGCCCCCGGCGGGCCAGCCCTCGACTTCGACACCGCCCTCGAGCTCACCCGATCCGGCACCGTGTTCACCACGCACACCCCGGTGCCCGCCGGCATCGACCGGTTCCCGAGAGACCTCGTCGAGCAGTACTTCGCCGGCCACAGTCCGGCGGCCGGCGTGCCGGTCGACCGGATCCTCGCCCTGGGCGCCGAGGACTTCGACGGTGGCGACGAGGGCGTGTTCAACATGGCGGTGATGGGCTTCCGACTGGCCCAGCGAGCCAACGGCGTCTCCTTGCTGCACGGCCACGTCAGCCGCGGCATGTTCCACGGACTGTGGCCCGCTTTCGACGAGGGCGAGGTGCCGATCACGTCGATCACCAACGGCGTGCACGCCCCCACCTGGGTCGGCCGCGAGGTCTTCGAGCTCGCCAACCGACTGGGAGCCGACACCGACAGCGACGACCCCGACCTGTGGAGCATCGTCGACAAGGTGCCCGCCGACCAGCTGTGGGCCACCAAGCGCGACCTGCGCGCCCGGCTCGTCGAGGACGCCCGGGCGCGACTGCGCCGGTCCTGGCTCACCCGTGGCGCCACCCCCGCAGAGCTCGGCTGGATCGACTCCTGCCTGGACCCCGACGTGCTCACGATCGGGTTCGCGCGCCGGGTGCCGTCGTACAAGCGGCTCACCTTGATGCTCCGCGAGCCCGAGCGGCTCAAGCGGCTGCTGCTCGATCCCGAGCGGCCGATCCAGCTGGTGATCGCCGGCAAGGCGCATCCCGCCGACGACGGCGGCAAGAGGCTGATCCAGGACATCGTGCGGTTCGCCGACGACCCTGAGGTGCGGCACCGCATCGTGTTCCTGCCCAACTACGACATCGCGATGGCGCAGCCGCTCTATCCCGGCTGCGACGTGTGGCTGAACAACCCGCTGCGGCCCTACGAGGCCTGCGGCACCTCCGGCATGAAGGCGGCCCTGAACGGCGGCCTGAACCTCTCGATCCTCGACGGCTGGTGGGACGAGTGGTACGACGGCGACAACGGCTGGGCCATTCCGTCGGCCGACGGGGTCGAGGACCCCGACAAGCGCGACGACATCGAGGCCGCCGCCCTCTACGACCTGCTCGAGAAGGACGTCACGCCCCGGTTCTACGACCACGACAGCTCGGGCGTCCCGGTGCGCTGGATCGAGATGGTCCGGCACACGCTGAAGTCACTGGGCCCGAAGGTGCTCTCCAGCCGGATGGTGCGCGAGTACGTCGAGCTGCTGTACGCGCCGGCCGCCGCATCGGCGCGGGCGCTGAACGGGTCCTACGAGGGCGCGAGCCAGCTGGCGGCGTGGAAGGGGCGGGTCCGGTCCGGGTGGTCGGAGGTCCGCATCGACCACGTGGAGTCGTCGGGCATCGCCGAGGTGCCCGAGGTGGGCGGGTCGGTGGACCTGCGGGTGTTCGTGTCGTTGGGTGGACTGTCGCCGGACGACGTCGACGTGCAGGTGCTGCACGGGCGGGTCCGCGGCGAGGACGACCTGTTCGACCCCGAGGTCTCGTCGTTGGCGCTCGCCGAGTCCTATGAGGCGGGCCGGCATCGGTTCGACGGCACGCTCACCTTGGACCACACCGGCCCGTTCGGCTACACCGTGCGCGTCCTTCCGCGCCACGAGAGGCTTGCCTCGCCGGCCGAGCTGGGCCTGGTCGCAACGCCCTGACGTGACGACGCCGGCCGGACGGCCGGCGGCGTCGGTCAGCTCTCCTGCAGCACGACCAGCGACCGGGCGTCCACCCGGATGACCTCACCGGCCTTGACGGTGGTGCCCTGGGGCATCTCGGGGTCGGTCGAGAGCACCACCGTGCCGGCGCTTACCCAGTCGTTCTCGGGCAGCGTGCAGTCGGCGGGGTGCTCGGAGCCGTTGAGCCACAACAGGAACGACGAGTCGCGCTGCACCTCCCCCCGAGGGCCCGGGGAGCGCAGGGGCGAGGCGGAGACGAACATGCCGATCACCCGCAGCAGCCCGTCGGACCAATCGTCGCCAGTCATCTCGCGGCCGGTCGGGTGGATCCAGGCCAGGTCCTTCGGGCCGCCCTTGACGGTGGGGCGACCCTCGAACCAGTGCCGTTGCCGCAGCGCGGGATGCTCGCGCCGGATCCGCAGCGCGGTCTTGACGATGTCGTAGATGTCGAGCCACGCGTCGTCGGGGGACCAGTCGATCCACGAGGTCTCGTTGTCCTGGCAGAACGCGTTGTTGTTGCCGTGCTGAGTGCGTCCGCGCTCGTCGCCGGCGGTGATCATCGGTACGCCGTTGGCGAAGCAGAGCGTCGTGATGAGGTTGGCCGCGATCCGGTGCCGAAGGGTGAGCACGTCCTTGTCGTCGGTCTCGCCCTCGACGCCGCAGTTCCAGGAGCGGTTGTTGTCGGTGCCGTCCTTGTTGTCCTCGCCGTTGTCCTCGTTGTGCTTGTTCTCGTAGGAGACCAGGTCGCGCAACGTGAAGCCGTCGTGGGCGGTCACGAAGTTCACCGATGCGTACGGCGAGCGGCCGTCGTCGGCGTACAGGTCGGAGGATCCGGCGAGCCGGGTCGCCACCGTGCGGATCCCGTCGGACTGGCCGCGCCAGAAGTCCCGCATGGTGTCGCGGAACTGGTCGTTCCACTCCACCCACGGGGGTGGGTACTCGCCGAGACGGTAGCCGTCCATGGAGGCGTCCCAGGGCTCGGCGATCAGCTTCACGTGCCGCAGGACCGGGTCCTGGCCGATGGTGGTGAGCAGGTGTCCGCGCATGTCCACGTCGTACCCGGTGCGGGTCAGTGCGGACAGCAGGTCGAACCGGAAGCCGTCGACGTGCATCTCGGTGACCCAGTAGCGCAGTGAGTCGAGGATCAGCCGCAGTGCCGCCGCATTGTCGGCGTTGACGGTGTTGCCGCAGCCGGTCACGTCCCAGTAGGTGTCGTCGAACTCGTGCGGCACGGCTCCCTCGGTGGTGACCCGCTTGTACATGCCGCGGTCGTCGAGCCCGCGAAAGCTGAGCGTCGGACCGAGGGCGCCGGCCTCGGCCGTGTGGTTGTAGACCACGTCGAGGATCACCTCGATGCCGGCGGCGTGGAAGCTCTTCACCATCTGCTTGAACTCGGTGACCTGTTGCCCGCGATCGCCGCTGGCGCTGTACGCCGCGTGCGGTGCGAAGTAGCCGATCGAGTTGTAGCCCCAGTAGTTCACCAGCCCACGGTCGACGAGCTCGGGCTCGGAGACGAACTGGTGGATCGGGAGGAGCTCGACGGCGGTGACGCCGAGGTCCAGCAGGTAGTCGGTGACGACCTGGTGGCCGAGGCCGGCGTACGTGCCCCGCAAGTCCTCGGGGACCCGGTCGTGCAGCTGGGTGAAGCCCTTGGCGTGCAGCTCGTAGATGACAGAGTCGCGCCACCGTCGACGCATCGGCCGGTCGTCCCCCCAGTCGAACTCGTCGTTGACCACCACGCTGCGGGCCGTCGCGGGTGCCGCGTCCACCGTGGACGGCTTCGTGGGATCGGCGAGATCGTGGGCGAACAGCGCGCCGCCGCTCTTCTCGGTCCCGCTCTCGGTGGTGCCGCTGATCGCTCGGGCGTAGGGGTCCAGCAGCAGCTTGTGGACGTTGAAGCGCAGCCCCTGCTGGGGGAGCCACGGGCCGTCGACCCGGTAGCCGTAGCGGGTTCCGACGGCCACGCCGGGGATCTCGCCGTGCCAGATGCCGAGGCTGTACTCGGTGAGCTGGTGTCGGGTCTCGTTGTCGTCGTCATCGAAGATGCACACCCACACGGCGCCGGCCTCCGGGGCGTGCACGGCGAAGTTGGTGGCCTCGGTCGTCCACGTGGATCCCAGGGGCCAGTTCCGGCCCGGCCAGATCGTCGCGGACGCGGTCTCTTCCAGCACAGTCACCGGGCCATCATGCCGAATCGCCTGCGCGGTCGTGGAACGCTGGGTCCGTGAGCACCATCCACCCGGGTGCGGCGTTCCGGGCGGCGGAGCACGCGCGGGGACCCCTAGTTCAGGTCGGTGGTCACACGGAGCCCGCACCTGACGGGCACCGTGATCCTCAAGCGCCAGTCAGCGCAGCTGGACGGTCTGTGGTTTGGAGGTGCTCTTCGTGTAGTGGTGATCGCCGCTGTAGTGCACAACCACCCTGGCGGAGCCGCGATGTCTCGGCGTCTTGACCTTCACGCGCAGCGCGCCCTTGTCGCGTTTATGGAGCGTCGCCTTGCGAGTCACCTTGTGGTGGCCGACCTTCAGGGTGACCCGGACCTGGCCGGCCGGGAAGGCTCCGCCGGCGTGACCGCGGACCCTCACGTGCAGCGTCGCCGTCCTCCCCGCCTTGACCGACTTCTTTGCAAGCTTCACGGTGGTGCGGGTCTTCTGCTTGACCACCCGCAGTGCCGCCTGGGCAGGGGCGCTGGAGATGATTCGCGTGGTGCCGTCGTACGTCGCGGTGACGGTGTGCGGGCCGACCGAGAGCCCCGCGGGGAGGCGGACCGTGGCAGCCCCGCCGCTGAGAGCAGCGGTGTGCCGGAATCCTGAGGTTCTGACGGTGACAGTCCCGGTGCCGGCGCCCGGAACACTCACCCGCGCACGGGCCTGGTGGCCGTATCCGATCGTGGTCTTCGCCAGGGCGAGGTGGGGAGTGGCCCGGGCGGCCAGCTCGACCGCGCCGATGTCGCAGCGCAATCCCTGGGGGCGGGTGAGGCCGCGCTGATCCTTGGCGCCCGCGGTGCAGGGAGCAACGCCGTTGGGGATGGCGTTGACCGCCCGGCTGACCGCCTCCGGGGCCATGGTCTTGGTGGGCCCGCCGTTGTCGGCCAACATTCCGAGCTTCGCGGCGGTGTTGTTCAGGCTGCCGCCGGCATCAAGGCTGCAGCTGGTGTCCGAGGCCAGGTTGAACCCCTTGTCGGCAACAATGCCGTTGCAGGCGCGCATGTACGGATTGCGGGCGAGGATCGTGCCGCTGAGGTTCGTCGTCGCAGGGCCGCTCTCCGTGTTGACCACCACGGCGCCGTCAGAGAACCCGTTCTCGTTCTGCCCGGGCTCGGTGTCCGCGATCGTGGAGTCCTCGACGGTGACCGTTCCGCTCGAGTTCAGGATGCCCTGGCCGGTGTTGGCGTCGATGGTGGAGTTGGCGATCGACACGCTCGCTTTCAAATACACGACCACGCCGGCGCCGAGCGTTGGCGCCTGGCCCGAAATCGCCTTGGTGTGAGACACGGTGCTCGAATGGAGCGACGCGCTGGCCCCATCGCCGCTGAGCATGAGTCCGGCAAAGGCATTGCCGTCGAGGGTCGTGGTGTCGATGTCCGCGTGGCCGGTGTCGACGACCACCCCGCCCTGCCCGTTCCCATTGATCGTCGAGCTGTGGACGGTCGCCTTCGGAGGGTTCGCGGAGTCCGGGACGAGGAAGATGCCCGCCGCGGCGTTGTTCGACACGGTGCTGTCGGTGATGGTGGCGATGCTGCCGCCGCCGACGTACACACCGGCCGCCTCATTGCCGGACACGGTGCTGCTGGTGATGGTCGCGCTGCTGCCCTTGTCGATGTGAACGCCGTGGCTGTCGTTGGCGGACACGGTGCTGTCGGTGATCCGGGCGGTCGCCGATTCGAGCGAGATGCCGACGGACGCCGGGCTGCCGGAGTCGTGGTTGTCCGAGACGTCGAGGCCGGTCAGCGCGACGAACGGCGGTGTCGCGGAACCGGTGCCGTCTACGGAGATGCTCGGGGCCGCCGAGCCGTTGCCGGAGATCGTCGTGTTGGCGCCGGTCCCGCTGAGCGTGAGCGAGACGTCGATCTGGACGTTCTCGGGGTAGGTGCCGGGCCCGATCGAGATGGTGTCGCCGGGGTCGGCGTGATCCACGGCGTACTGGATCGTCTGGCAGGGAGCCGCCCCATCGGTGCACTCATTGGTGGTGTTGCTGCCGCTGGGGGCCACATACCGCGTGGTCGGGGCGGCGGCCGCGGCGGAGGGCACAGCGATGCCTGCGAGTGCGAGGCCGGTCGCACCGGTGGTGGCCAGGGCGACGGCGGTCGCGAGTGCGCGCCGCCATGGGTGTGTGGTGGGCATTGTCGGCTCTCGCAGATGGGACGCGCTCTGAATCCGCACGCTAGACCCGCATGCTGCGCATGTCTGGCATATCCGGCATTTGCCTCGGATGGCCAGGTCCGTCCCGTCGTCCGTGACACGCTGGGAGCGTGCTGAACAGATCGGGGACGTGGGTGGCGCCGGGACGGGTCAACCTGATCGGCGAGCACACCGACTACAACGGCGGCTTCTGCCTGCCGATCGCACTGGAGCACACGACCCGCGCCCGGGTCCGGTTGCGCAGCGACGACGAGGTCCGGTTCCGGTCGACCGCGGGCGACCGCGGCGGTGAGTATGCCGTCGGCGTGCTCGCTGCCTTCCGCGCCGAGTCGTACGACGTGCCGGGCGCGGACATCTCGGTGGACAGCGACGTGCCCATCGGGGCGGGGCTGTCCTCATCGGCCGCGCTCGAGTGCGCGATCGCCCTGGCCATCAACGACCTGGTCGGCCTCGGGCTGCCACGGACCGTGCTGGCCCGCATCGCCCAGCGGGCGGAGAACGAGTTCGTCGGCGCGCCTACCGGGATCTTGGACCAGTCCGCGAGCCTGCTGTGCACGGCCGGCCACGCCCTGCTGCTGGACTGTCGCGACCAGAGCACCGAGCAGGTCCCCTTCGACCCCGCGGCGAGCGGCCTGCACCTGCTGGTGATCGACACCCGCGCCCATCACCAGCTCACCGACGGCCAGTACGGGGACCGGCGCGACGAGTGCGCCCGGGCCGCACGTGCGCTCGGGCTGGGCAGCCTCCGCGACGCCGGCGCAGCCGACCTCGACCTGCTGGGCGACGACCTGCTCCGCCGCCGTGCGCGCCACGTCATCACCGAGAACCAGCGGGTGCTCGAGGTCGTGGTGATGCTCCGGGCCGGACGGCTCGGCGACATCGGCCCGCTGCTGACCGCCTCGCACGCGTCACTGCGCGATGACTACGAGGTGAGCTGTCCGGAGCTCGACGTTGCGGTCGCGGCGGCGCTGGCCGCGGGGGCGCGCGGCGCCCGGATGACCGGGGGTGGCTTCGGTGGCAGCGCGATCGCGCTCGCCGACTCGTCAGCCGCCGTCGAGGAGGAGGTCCGCGCCGCGTTCGACCGCCACGGCTTCGCCGCACCTGACGTGTTCGAGGTGCGGCCCGGAGCCGGCGCCCGACGGGAACCCGGCTCGACTACGCTCGACGAACGATCCGGTCGGACCACCGCCCGTCCGACCACCGGTCCACCGTCCACGAAAGGGCACTGACATGGCTGAGTTCGTGCGTCTCGAGGTTGCCGACGGCGTCGGCACGCTCCGGCTCGACCGACCGAAGATGAACGCGTTGAACGCCCAGATGCAGGAGGAGGTCCGGGCGGCCGCCGCGGAGGCATCCGACCGGGACGACGTCAAGGCCGTCGTCGTCTGGGGTGGCGAGCGCGTGTTCGCCGCCGGGGCGGACGTCAAGGAGATGGCCGACATGTCCTACACGGACATGGTCAAGCGCTCGACCGGGCTCACCACCGCGTTCACCGCCGTGGCCCGGATCCCCAAGCCGGTCGTCGCCGCGGTGAACGGCTACGCCCTCGGCGGTGGCTGTGAGCTGTCGATGTGCGCCGACATCAGGATCGCCGCCACCGATGCGACCTTCGGCCAACCCGAGATCCTGCTCGGCATCATCCCCGGGGCCGGCGGCACCCAGCGATTGACCCGGCTGGTCGGCCCGAGCCGAGCGAAGGACATCATCTTCAGCGGCCGTTTCGTCAAGGCGGACGAGGCGCTTGCCATCGGGCTGGCCGACAAGGTGGTGCCCGCGGCCGACGTCTACGACGAGGCGGTCCGTTGGGCGAGCCAGTTCAGCGCAGCGGCGACGTACGCCGTCCGGGCGGCGAAGGAGGCCATCGACCGCGGACTCGAGGTCGACCTCGAGACCGGCCTGGAGATCGAACGGCAGCAGTTCGCCGCGCTGTTCGCGACGGAGGACCGTAGCATCGGCATGGGGTCGTTCGTTGAGAACGGACCGGGCAGGGCCCGGTTCGTCGGTCGCTGATTTCGGGAGGGGGGTCGCGGTGCCCAAGGTGAGGTCGTCGGAGGAGCCGTTCCCCGATCGGAAGGCCCAGCACGAGCGCGAGATCGCGGATCTGCGGCTGCGGATGGCGGCGCTGGTCAAGATCGTGTTCACGGTGATCGCGCTGTTCCTCGCGCTCGGTGCGCTGCTGGTGGTGGCCGGTGACCACATCAGCACCGACAACGCACTGGTCCGGCTGGTCTGGCACGTCGACAACTTCTTCGACGGGCCGTTCTCCCGGGACAACGGCGTGTTCGTCTTCACCGGGAAGAACGCCGCCAAGCTCGACGCGATCGTCAACTGGGGGCTGGGCGCGGTCGTCTACATGGTGATCGGGAACCTGCTCCGCAAGCTGATGCGGCCACGCTCCTCAGCGCTGTGATCGAACCCACCCCGCCCGGAGGTGTCACCTGCTCAGCACCGCCGATAGTCTCGACCCACCATCTCTAGTTCAGGAGGGGCCCGTCACCGGGCCGAGCGAAGCATGAACATTGTTGTCTGTGTGAAGTACGTTCCCGACGCCACCGCCGACCAGAAGTTCGAGGACGACCTGACCGTCGACCGCGCTGCTGTTCCCGGTCTGCTGTCGGAGCTCGACGAGTACGCCGTCGAGCAGGCGCTCCAGATCAAGGAGAAGTCCGAGAACCCCGAGTCCGTTGAGGTGACCGCGCTGTGCGTCGGCCCGGCCGAGGCCGTCGACGCGGTGCGCAAGGCGCTGCAGATGGGCGCCGACAAGGGCATTCACGTCGCCGACGACTCGATCGCCGGCTCGGACGCGCTCGCGACCTCGAAGGTGCTCGCTGCCGCCGTGAAGAAGGCCGGTGACGTCGACGTGGTGATGTGCGGCATGGCGTCGACCGACGGTGCGATGTCCGTCGTCCCGGCGATGCTCGCCGAGCGCCTCGACCTGCCCCAGCTCACCCTGGCGTCGGTCGTCGAGTTCCAGGGCGACCAGTTCCGCGTCAAGCGTGACGGCGACACCTCCACCGACGTGCTCGGTGCCACCGCACCCCTCGTGCTGTCGGTGACCGACCAGTCCGGTGAGGCGCGCTACCCCTCGTTCAAGGGCATCATGGCGGCCAAGAAGAAGCCCATGGAGACCTGGTCGCTGGGCGACCTCGGTGTCGACGCCGGCGAGGTCGGCCTCTCCGCCGCGTGGACCAAGGTCGAGGCCGCAGACGCCCGCCCGCCGCGCACGCAGGGCGAGATCGTGACCGACGAGGACGGCTCGGGCGCCACCGCGCTCGTGGAGTTCCTCGCTTCCAAGAAGTTCATCTGAGGAGCGCCAAGACATGTCTGAAGTTCTCGTCCTGATCGACCACGTCGACGGCGCGGTGCGCAAGCCGGCGTACGAGCTGTTGACCATCGCCAAGCGGCTCGGTGAGCCGTCCGCGGTGTTCATCGGCCCGGCCGAGGCGGCCGATGCCGCAGTCGAGGCCGTCAAGAAGTACGGCGCCGAGAAGGTGTACGTCGTCGACGACACCGAGATCAAGGGCTACCTGGTCGCCCCCAAGGCCGAGGCGCTGCAGCAGATCGCCGGCCAGGCGAGCCCGTCGGCGATCCTGATCACCTCCTCCGCGGAGGGCAAGGAGATCGCCGGCCGCCTGGCGGTCAAGCTCGACTCCGGCGTCATCACCGACGCGGTCGACGTGCAGGACAACGGTGGCCCCGAGACCACCCAGTCCGTGTTCGCCGGCAGCTACACCGTGCGCGCGAAGGTCACCCACGGGACCCCGATCATCACCGTGAAGCCCAACGCCGCGACTCCCGAGGAGTCGACCGGTGCCGGCGCGGTCGAGCAGGTCTCCGTGTCCCTGTCGGACTCGGCCAAGAAGGCGCAGGTCGTCGCCTCCCAGCCGCGTGAGTCCTCGGGGCGCCCCGAGCTGACCGAGGCCGCGATCGTGGTCTCCGGCGGTCGTGGCACCGGTGGCGACTTCTCCGAGGTGGAGGACTTCGCCGACGCCCTGGGTGCCGCCGTCGGCGCCTCGCGTGCCGCCGTCGACTCGGGCTGGAAGCCGCACGCCTTCCAGATCGGCCAGACCGGCAAGACCGTGTCGCCGCAGCTCTACGTCGCCAACGGCATCTCCGGCGCGATCCAGCACCGCGCCGGCATGCAGACCTCGAAGAACATCGTCGCGGTCAACAAGGACGAAGAGGCTCCGATCTTCGAGCTGGTCGACTTCGGTGTGGTGGGCGACCTGCACACCGTGCTGCCTGCCGCCACGGAGAAGATCAACGCCCGGAAGGGCTGAGGATTCCCACTCCACCGGTGACGCATCCCGCTGCCGACGGCCCCCGCGACTACGGTCGCGGGGGCCGTCGCAACTCCCGGGTCGTCGATGGGCCGGCGAGCATGCTCGGCACGGGCGTCGTGGTGCTGCTCCTGGTCCTCGGCCTGACGCTCGTGCTGGCGCGGTACTGCCCCTCCGATGGTCGGATCCCCACCGTCCTGACCTCGCTGGTGTCCTGGGCTGTCCCGTTGCTGCTGCTCGCCGGGATCGGTGGCGCGCTGTTGCTCAGGGTCGTGCGCAGGATCGCCCTCGTGATCCTGGTGGTCAGCGGGGTCGCGCTGGTGCAGCTGGGCTACTGGCTGGCTCCGGCGTACGTCGGCGGCCACGCGCACGGCCGGCCGGACCTGACCGTGATGGAGCTCAACGCGCACTTCGGCCTGGCCGACCCGCGGACGACGGTCGCCCTGGCCCGTCGTACCACCGCCGACGTGCTGGTGATGACCGAGATCACCCCCTACGAGCTGGTCCGGCTGCGGTCCGCGGGGCTCTCCCGGGTGCTGCCGTTCGAGAGCGGCCTGCCCGAGCCGAGCCGCTACGGGGTGATGGCGTTCAGCCGCTACCCCCTCTCCACCGGTGAGCCGCTCGCCGTGAGCCGCGGCGGGTGGATCACTCGGGTGGCCGCTCCGCGCCCGTTCACGATGATCATCGGCCACGCCGGCCAGCCGCTCGTCGATGCGCCCGGGTGGGCGCGGGACCTGGCCGTGCTCCGAGGCGCGGTGACGCGCACCGCAGGGCCGTGCCTGGTGGCCGGCGACCTCAACGCGACCGTGCAGAATCGACCGCTGCGCCAGCTGATGTCGGCCGGGCTGCGCGATGCGGCCGAGGAGGCGGACTCGGGGTGGCAGCCCACCTGGCCCGGTGACGCGGGCCCGCCGCTGCTCCGCCGGATCGGACTGGTCGCGATCGACCATGTGCTCCTCGACCGCTCCTTCGAGGCGATCCGCACCAGTACCGCGGCCGTGCCCGGCACCGACCACCGTGCCCTGGTGGTCCAGCTGGCCGACGAGTGACCCCATCGGGTCGTCCCTCGACCGTGCGCGCAGCACGTCGGGGCAGCCCCGTAGGCTTGGCGGTGATGACCGTCTATCTCGACCATGCGGCGACGACCCCGATCCAGCCCGAGGTTGCCGCAGCGATGACCCGGCAACTCGGCCTGACCGGCAACCCGTCGTCGCTGCACGCCAGCGGGCGGGCCGCGCGCCGCGCTGTCGAGGAGTCCCGCGAGACGGTGGCCGCCGCACTCGGCTGTCGTCCCGGTGAGGTGGTGTTCACCTCCGGTGGCACCGAGTCGGACAATCTCGCGCTCAAGGGCCTGTTCTGGGCGCGTCGCCGAGAGGACGGCCGGCGGACCCGGGTGATCTCGACGGCCGTCGAGCACCATGCCGTGCTCGATCCGCTGCACTGGCTCGAGGCCGAAGAGGGCGCGCTCGTGCACCTCGTCGGTGTCGATGAGCTGGGCCGGATCGACGTCGAGGAGCTGCGGCGCGTGGTCGAGCAGGATCCTGCGTCCGTTGCACTGGTCTCGGTGATGTGGGCGAACAACGAGGTCGGCACGGTGCAGCCGCTGAGCGAGGTCGTCGAGATCGCGGGCGCCCACGGGATCCCGGTGCACACCGACGCCGTCCAGGCCGTCGGCCAGCTTCCGGTGGACTTCGCCGCGTCCGGGGTCGATGCGATGGCCTTGACCGGCCACAAGGTCGGCGGGCCGTACGGCGTTGGCGCCCTGCTGATGCGGCGCGAGCTGGCCCCGATGCCGCTGCTGCACGGCGGCGGCCAGGAGCGCGACATCCGGTCGGGGACGCTGGATACCCCGGCGATCGTCGGGTTCGCCACCGCCTGCGAGCTGGCGGTGCGCAGCCAGCCCGCGCTGGCGACTCGGCTGGGCGCACTGCGGGACGACCTGGTGGCGGGCGTCCAGAGGCTGGTGCCGGACGCGACGTACAACGGCGACCCGGTGCACCGCCTCCCCGGCAATGCCCACCTGACCTTTCCGGGCTGCGAGGGCGACTCGCTGCTGATGCTCCTGGACGCGCGCGGCATCGAGTGCTCGACGGGGTCCGCGTGCAATGCCGGTGTCCCTCAGGCCTCGCACGTGCTGCTGGCGATGGGCGCGAGCGAGGAGGAGGCGCGCGCATCGCTGCGCTTCTCCTTGGGTCACACCTCGACCGGGGCCGACGTCGAGGCGCTCCTCGAGGCGATCGGTCCGGTCGTGGAGCGGGCCCGCGCGGCCGGACTGACCGCACAGGCGGGCAGGGCCAGCTGATGCGGGTCCTGGCAGCGATGTCGGGCGGCGTCGACTCGGCGGTGGCGGCCGCCCGCGCCGCAGAGGCCGGCCACGACGTCACCGGCATCCATCTCGCGCTGTCGCGCAACCCGCAGTCCTATCGGACCGGTGCCCGTGGCTGTTGCACGATCGAGGACGCCGGAGATGCGCGCCGGGCCGCGGACGTGATCGGGATCCCCTTCTACGTCTGGGATCTGAGCGATCGCTTCCACGAGGACGTGGTCGCCGACTTCACGGCCGAGTACGCCGCCGGCCGCACCCCCAACCCGTGCCTGCGGTGCAACGAGAAGATCAAGTTCGCCGCGGTCCTGGACCGGGCTCTGGCGCTGGGCTTCGACGCCGTCGCGACCGGCCACTACGCGCAGCTGCGCGACGGCGTCGACGGGCTGATCGAGATGCACCGCGCCGTGGACCACGGCAAGGACCAGTCCTACGTGCTCGGCGTGCTCACCCAGGACCAGCTGGCGCACGCGATGTTCCCACTCGGCGACTCGCCGAAGTCCGCCGTACGCGAGGAGGCCGCACGACGTGGGCTGCGGGTCGCGGCGAAGCCTGACAGCCACGACATCTGCTTCATCAGCGACGGCGACACCGGCGGGTGGCTGGCCGAGAAGCTGGGCGACGGGGTCAACCGGTCCGGTGAGATCGTCGACGCCGAGTCCGGTGAGGTGCTGGGCAGCCACGAAGGCTCGTGGCGCTTCACGATCGGTCAGCGCAAGGGCCTGCGGATCGGCCGGCCCGCGGCAGACGGACGTCCGCGCTACGTCCTCGACATCGAGCCGGTGTCGGGCACGGTGACGGTCGGGACCCGCGAGGCACTCACGGTCTCGGGCCTGTCCTGCATCCGTCCGCTCTGGTGCGGCGCCGCGCCGTCGGGCCCACTCGAGTGCACCGTGCAGCTGCGGGCTCATGGTGAGGAGCTGCAGGCGGTGGTGGTGCCGTCGTCCTCGGGCTTCTCCGTCTCGCTGCGCGATGGTGCGTCCGGGATCGCGCCGGGTCAGGCGTGCGTGGTGTACGACGGCACGAAGGTCGTCGGGTCGGGAACGATCGCAGCGACGGAGCGCTGAGCCTCACCGTTGCTCGCGTCTCAAGGTGCACCGACCAGCCTGGCAAAGACTCTCGCTGAGTTCCGCATTCCCATACCAGTAAGGGGAAACCGGGCCGTTCTTGTCGGTGGTCTCCTCTAGATTCAGAGCCATGAACCCAGCCAGCTCGACCGTTGATGCGTCAGCGGTGTTGGCTGCCGCGCGCCGGTTGCGGCGGGAGGCGAACGCAGCCGAGGCCGGCGTGCTGGTCCAGGCGGTCGAGTGGTGCCGGATCCATCGGGTCGAGGAGCCGGATCTGGCGGCGACGTGGCTGGACAGTCGTGGCTATGACACCGGGATCCCGATCGCCGGGCCCGGCGCACCGCTGGTCAGTGAGTTCGCGGTGGCGGAGTTCGCTGCGGCGCTTGGGATCAGTGCCGCATCGGGTCGCAACCTGGTCGGGCAGGCGCTGGAGCTGCGCCACCGGTTGCCGAAGACGTGGGCAAGGGTCCAGGACGGGTCGCTGGCGTCGTGGCGGGCGCGGCGGATAGCCGAGCAGACCATCACGATCAGCCTCGAAGCGGCAGCGTGGGTCGATGCCCAGGTGGCGCCGTTCGCGCACACGACCGGCCCGGCGCAAGTGCAGCGGACCGTGGAGTCCGCGATCGCCCGGTTCATGCCCGACCATGCGGCCGAGCAGCGCGACCGGGCCGCCGAGCAGCGCTACTTCACCATCGATGCCGACCAGGTCTCCTTCGCCGGCACCGCCCGGGTCCACGGCGAGCTCGACCTCGTCGACGCCCTCGACCTCGAAGACGCCGTCCGCGCCGGCGCCGCCCAGCTGGTGCAGCTGGGTTGTCCGGACCCACTGGATGTGCGGCGTGCCGCTGCGGTCGGGATGCTTGCCCGCGGCGAACAGGCATTGGCCTTTGAGGGGGACGAGACGCCGATGTCTCGCGTCAGGTCGCGGGAGATCGTGCTCTATGTCCACCTGTCCGAGGACACCCTCCGGTCAGGTGCGGCGGATGCGCCGGTCTGGCTGGAGGACGCCGGTGGTCGGCTGCTCACCGCCGGGCAGATCGCCGAGTGGTGCGGACGGCCCGACACCAACACGGTGACCGTGAAGCCGGTCATCGACCTGCACCAGACCCGGGCAGTCGACGGCTACCAGGTGCCCGAGCCGATCGCCGAACACGTCCGGCTGCGCGACCGCACCTGCATCTTCCCGTGGTGCAACCGCCCCGCCCGCTCCTGCGACCTGGACCACATCGACCCCTACGTGAACATGGCCGACGGTGGCGCACCCGGCCAGACCAGCACCGAGAACCTGGCGCCCCAGTGCCGGCTGCACCACCGGATGAAGACCCATGCCGCCTGGACCTACACGACGGTCGAGCCGGGCGTGTTCCTGTGGCACTCACCCCACGGCCACACCTGGCTCCGCGACGCCTCCGGCACCACCGACCTCACCCGCCTCCCGGTCGATCCACCCGGCGATCCACCCGAACGACGAACCAGCTGACTCACACCCCGCAGACCGAGGCCTGCGGGGTCACAGCCACGCGCGCACGCGGCGTTGGGTCCGACATCGAGCAGACTGACCGACGTGGAGACGATCGACAGTGCTCAGGTGCATGAGAACCCATGGTTCGCTGTGCGGCAGGACACCATCCGGCGCCGGGACGGATCGATCGGCCAGTACTGGCTCGTCGACAGTGCGGACATCGCGCTTGTCGTGCCCCTGGACGGGAAGCGACTTCATCTCGTGGAGCAGGACCGGCACCCGATTGGTCGTCGGTCCTGGGAGTTCCCGTCGGGGACGGTCGACCGTGCGGATCCGGACCCGGCGACGACAGCGACCCGCGAGCTGCGTGAGGAGACCGGACTTGTCACCGGCGGGCTCAGCCTCGTCGGCAGGTTCGACGTCACGCCGAGCACTCTGACCCAGAGCTGCAGTGTCTTCCTGGCGACTGAGCTGGCCGCTGGCGCGCCTCAGCGGGAGCTCGAGGAACAGGACATGCGGTCGGCGTGGTTCACCCGCGCTGAGGTCGAGCAGATGATCGTCGACGGATCGCTTGCGGATGCGAAGTCTCTGGCGGCCTATGCCCTGCTCCTCGCTGCAGGCGTGCTGCCGCCGCTGTGACTGCACTCAGCGCTTGGGCGGCAGTGGCACGAACATGGACGTGCGGGCGGCGTACTCGGGGTAGCCGGGGCGCTTCATCATCGTCTCCTCGAGCAGCTTCGCGCCGGTGACGAAGGCCAGGAACCAGGTCATCGCGAGCGGTGAGACCACGGTCAGGACGCCGGGCCAGGCCGAGGCGGCCACCAGCCAGATTCCCCACCAGACGCAGGCGTCGCCGAAGTAGTTCGGGTGCCGCGTGTAGCGCCAGAGGCCGCGGTCCATCACCGGGCCCCGGTCGGGGTCACGCTTGTACGCCGCGAGCTGCGCGTCCCCGATCGCCTCGAAGGCGACTCCCGCGAGCCAGACCGCGCACCCGACGCCGACCAGCGCCGGGGTGGCCGGTCCGCGGGCCGAGGTCACCGCCGCGACCTGCAACGGGAGGGAGACCAGCCAGATCGCCGCCCCCTGCGGGAGCCAGACCTTGCGCAGTGCGCCGCCTGGTCCGCGGGCGAGCAGGTCGGCGTACCGCGGGTCCTCCCCGGCGCCCCCGCTGCGGCTCCCGACATGCCAGGACAGCCGCAGGCCCCAGATCGCGGTGAGCACCACCAGCAGCACGCTGCGCCAGTGGTCGCCGTCCCCGACGAGCGCACCGAGCACGGCGGCGAGGACGGCGGTCACGGTCAGGGCGATGCCCCAGGTCGTGTCGACCACCGAGACCCGACCGGCGCGACGGGCAGCGACGGCGGTGAGCGCCATCGCGAGCACCGCAAGGGCGGCGGTGCTGCCGCTGACCAGCCAGAGTCCGGTCACCACGACCGGACCTGCGGCAGGTCGTGGTCGCCGGGCCGGATCGCGAGGATCTGGTCGACCCCCATCCGGCCGTCGCGGAAGGCCATCCGGCCACCGACGAGGTAGAGCCGCCAGACCCGGATCACCTCCTCGGGCACCAGCGCACGCAGGTCGTCCAGGTGCGCCTCGAACCGCCGCAGCCAGTGATCGACGGTGCGCACGTAGTGCTCGCGCAGCGCGTGCACGTCGCGCACCTCCAGCCCGCCGGCCTCGATCAACGCGACCGTCTCGCCGACCGGCCGCATGTGCATGTCCGGCGCGATGAAGGACTCGATGAACGGTCCGCCTCCGGGATGCCGTCCACGACGGGACATCTGCTGGATGAGGACCCGACCGCCGGGCCGAACGGCGTCGCGAAGCACTCCGACGTACGTCGGGTAGTTGTCGCGCCCGACGTGCTCACCCATCTCGATGGAGGCGACGGCATCGAAGCTGCCGGGGCCGGTGCGCGGATCGGTCAGCGCGTCGCGGTAGTCCTGCAGCCGGATCTCGACCCGTTCGTCCAGCCCACGCTCGGCGATCCGTGCGTCGATGAACGCCTTCTGCTCCGCCGAGATCGTCACGCCGGTCACTTGGGCGTCGAAGTGCTCGGCGGCGAACAGGGACAGCGAGCCCCAGCCGCAGCCGACGTCGAGCAGTCGGCTGCCGGGCACCAATCCGACCTTGCGACAGACCAGGGCCAGCTTGTCGGCCTGAGCCTCCTCGAGGGTCTGGTCGGCGTCCTCGCTGGTCCAGTACGCCGAGGAGTAGGCCATGCGCTCGTCGAGGATGGTGGCGTAGAACGCGTTGGACAAGTCGTAGTGGTGGCTGATCGCGGAGCGGTCCCGCTCGCGGGTGTGCAGGCGTCCTCGGACGTGGGACTGGGACGCCGGCGACGGCGGGCGGGGCCCCAGCGCGCCGAGGCGGGCGGCGGTGCGGAGGGCGGTCAGCAGGCCTCCGACCGGCGGCCGGGTGCCCGCGAGGCTCCGCTCGGCGACCACCGACCGGACATGGGTCAAGGTGGCGTCGAGGTCGCCCTCCACGATGATCTCGCCGCGCACGTAAGCCTGGGCCGCGCCCAGCTCGCCGGGGTGCCAGAGCACCCGTCGCAGCGCGGTCGGAGAGGTGATCGTGACCCGGGGAGCGCCCTGCGGACCTGCCTCGGAGCCGTCCCAGGCCCGCAGCCGCACCGGGAGCTCCCCACCGGTGACCGGCCGCAGCGCCCTGGCGAGCTCGGCGGCCACGCCCCCGTGTCGGTCGGTGCGCGTGTCGAGGAGGGCGCTCATCTGCCCTCCCGGCTCAAGGTGAGCTGTTGCACGTCGAGGTAGCCCGAGGCGAAGCCGGCCCGGGAGTAGCACAGGTAGAAGTGCCACATCCGGCGGAAGACGTCGTCGAAGCCCAGGTCGGCGACCCGCTCCTCGGCGGCCAGGAACGCCTCGTCCCACCGCCGCAGCGTCTCGGCGTAGTGCCCGCCGAAGGACAACCGGTCGGTGACCTGCAGTGTGGTGTGCGTGCGCGTGACCTCCTCGATGGCCTGCACCGAGGGCAGGAAGCCACCGGGGAAGATGTACTTGTTGATCCAGGTCCAGGTGTTGCGAGTGGCCAGCATCCGCTGGTGCGGCATCGTGATCGCCTGGATCGCCACCGAGCCGCCAGGGGCGAGGAGGTCGTCGATCTTCTTGAAGTACGTCGCCCAGAACTCGTGTCCGACCGCCTCGATCATCTCGACCGAGACGATGGCGTCATAGCTGCCGGTGACGGTGCGGTAGTCGGCGAGGTCGACGTCGACCACGTCGGCGTACCCGGCTGCCAGGACGCGACGCCGGGCCGTGTTCTGCTGGGAGCTGGACAACGTCACGGTGCGGACTCGGGCCCCGCGGGCCGCCGCACGGACGGCGAGCTCGCCCCACCCGGTGCCGATCTCCAGGACCCGGGAGCCCGGACCCACCCGGGCCTGGTCCAGGATCCGCTCGATCTTGCGGGCCTGGGCGTCCTCGAACGGCTCGTCGGTGTTCGGCGCGCCGGCCAGGAGATGGTCGCCCCGATCGTGCACGGCGGCGTCGAAGAGGGCCGCTGAGTAGCTCATCGTCGAGTCGAGGAAGGTCCGGAACAGCGCGTTCGAGAGGTCGTAGTGACGGGCGATGTTGTCGCGGGCGTGGTTGATGCTGTTGTGCTCCGTGCGAGGCGGCCGTGCGACGTACGCCGCTCGCATCCGCTGCATCCAGGCAGGCACCAGTGAGTCGATGCTGGAGCACAGCGTGGTCAGCGTGCCGGTCAGGTCGGCGGCGTCCCAGGCACCGGTGAGGTAGCCCTCGCCGAAGCCGATCAGCCCATCGGTGCCCAGGCGTGCGTAGAACTCGTCGGGCCGGTGCAGCACGAGGTCGGCCGCTGGCTCGGGCCCGACGGTGACGCCCAGTCGACGGGCTGTCCGCTCGACGAGGAGCCGGGCCACGGGGCCCGCGAGCCGGGCGCGGGCGCCGGATGGCACGTCGCCGAGCCCGGCCCAGGCCTGGCGGCTCACCGGGTGTCTAGTGGTCACCTCGAGGGTGGAGCTGCTCACTGCACGTTCTCCTGTCGCTGATGGGGCGGTCGTGGCCGGACCGGCAGCCGCCGCAGCCACAGCGCGATGCCGTGCCGCCGGATGCGCGCCGCGTTCACGGCGGCTGCGGGCGCGGCGCGCAGAGCATCGCCGGGACGGCCCTCGCCGTGACGTCGGCCGCGCAGGCTGGCGTCGAAGCGCACACCGTCGTCGGTGATGAGTCGGACCGCGACCTCGAGACGGTCCGCCGGCTCGGGGACGACCAGGTCGTAGTGACCGTCGGTGTCGTGGAACGGCGAGACGTACATCTGCTTGTCGACGCGTGCACGTCCCTCGGCGTCCGGATGGATCAGGTAGGCGTGCCGGTCGCCGTAGGTGTTGTGCACCTCGACCACGGTGGCGACCGGCACGCCGGCTCGGTCACGGCACCAGAACACCGTGATGGGGTTGAAGCAGTAGCCGAAGGCGCGTGGCTGCGCCGCCATCAGGATCCTGCCGCCGGACACGTCGATGCCATGCCCGGCCAGGAACGTCTCGACGTTGGCGCGGATGCTCCGGTCGGGATCGCCGAGGTGGTCGCGGCCCTCGAAGCTGCCGAGGAAGAAGCGCCGCACGAGGCCCGGAGCGGAGCGCAGCCGCGGACCCGCGGGACCGCCGCGGCGGGGCAGGTCGTCGAGATCCACCAGCCAGGTCCACGACCGATCGGTGAACCGCCGCGTCCACGGCGTACGACGGGTGTGCGTGATGGTGGTGCGGTAGAGGCCGGGTGCTGCGGCGTCCGCGGGGACGTCGCCGCCGAGGCCGAGGCGAGCGACTGCCTCGACCCCGGAGCGAGCGCCGTCCTCGTGGAACCCCCAGCCCAGCCAGGCCCCGGCGAAGGCGACCTGCTCGGTGGCCAGCTCGGATGCTCGGCCCTGGGCGGCCACGGACGCCGGTGTGTAGATCGGGTGCTCGTAGTCCATCGTCGCGATCACCGTGGCCTGGTCGACGAGGTCCGTAGCGCCCAGCGTGACCAGGTAGCGGGTCGACGTAGGCAGCCGCATCAGCCGGGTCAGGTCGTAGGTCACGGTGACCCCGTCGTACCCGGGCCGCTCGAGATGGTTCCACGACGCACGGGCGCGCGGCGAGCGGGGGAGCAGCGCGGTGTCGGTGTGCAGTTGGGCGAGGTTCCTCGAGTACGGCATCGCGGCCAGAACCTCGCTCTGCGCGGGCGTGGGCTCGGCCAGCATCGCCAGGGCCTGGCCGGGGTGGGTCGCGACCACCACCTGGTCGAAGACCCGCACCACACCGTTGCCGTCGGTGATCTCGACGCCGTCCTCGGTCTCGAGCACCGAGGTGACCTTGGTGTCCACCAGGATCTCGCCGCCGCGGTCCCGGACAGCGTCGGCCACCCGGGCGACGTACTCCCGCGAGCCCCCCGTGACGGTGCGCCACTGCGGTGAGCCGGAGACCGACAGCATGCCGTGGTTGTGCAAGAAGGCGAAGAGGTAGCCGGCCGGGTAGTCCAGGGCCAGCGCGGGGTCGCACGACCAGACCGCCGCGACGAGCGGTGCGGCGAAGTGCCGACGGAAGTAGGTCGAGAAGCGGCCGCGGTCCAGGAACTCCCCGAGCGTCTCGGCGGCAGTGTCGTGGGCCGCCCGGGTGCCGTCGAGCGCGCGGCGGGCCATCCGGTGGAAGCGCGGGACCTCGGTGAGCATCCGCAGGTACGCCGGTCGGAGCAGGTTCCGCGGCTGGGCGAACAGGCCGGCCGGTCCGCGGGCACCGGCGTACTCCAGACCGGCGCCGCCGTGCGCGGTGTCGGAGCGGACCGACAGCGACATGTCGGCCTCCTGGGTGTGGACACCGAGCTCGCGGAACATCCTCGTCAGGGTGGGATAGGTGCGCTCGTTGTGCACGATGAAGCCGGTGTCGACCGCCAGCTCACGGCCTTGGTCGTCGACGACATGCGTGTCCGCGTGGCCGCCGAGACGATCGTCGGCCTCGAACAGGGTGACCGGGTGCCGGACCGAGGCGGCGTAGGCCGCACTCAGCCCGGCAACCCCGCTGCCGATGACCGCCACCCGTGCCCCGACGCGGGGGACGACGGTCACGACGCCGTCCCCAGGTCGAACAGCGCGATGGGCTGGGTCGTCGGCTGTGCGGATCCCCCGGCCGGTTCGATGGTGATTCCCGCCGCCTTGGCCACGGCGGCATCGCCGTGCAGCAGGACGGCCCGGTCGCCACCGGAGGACATCAGCCCAGCCGGCTCCATCCTCCCGTCGGGCGACTGCAGCCAGAGCTCGTAGACGTGGCCACCCGGAGCGGGCCGGAGATCGTGGGTGAGCAGCACCGCTCTGCGCTGGGAGACCGAGCGGACCAGGGTGGCCCGGCCGCCGTCGGGCAGCGTGCTGGCGACCCGCTGGGCGTCGGTGGCGCGAAGAACCTGGTCGACCGCGGAGATGCGGCCCTGGTTGGTGTCGTGCTGCCACGGCTGGACGACCGAGCCGAAGCCGACGATGGCAAGCACCATCGCGGCCGCGGCCAGCAGTGGCCAGTGCAGGGCCCGACGGGCTCGGGGGTGCCGGCGGAGCCCGGTGCTCCCGGCATCGCTGCTGGTGCTCGGGTGGGCCTCGAGGGGCGGCAGCGGGCGCACCCGGGCGACATCGGCGAGCACCCGGTCGCGCAGACCGGCTGGCGGCGGGACGGGGGCGAGCTCGGCGAGCCCGGCGGCGGCCTCGCGCAGACTGTCCACCTCGGCGCGGCAGTCCGCGCACTCGGCGAGGTGCACCTCGAACCGGGCCCTCTCGAGATCGTCGAGCGCGTCCACCGCGTAGGCGCCGGACAGAGCGTGGATCGAGCCTGGCTGGTCGGCGTTCACTGGGCCACCCCCATCGCGTCGCGCATCCGGATCAGGCCGTCTCGGATGCGGGTCTTGGCCGTGCCGACGGGAAGGTCGAGCATGCGGGCCACTTCTGTATGCGTGTAGCCGCCGAAGTAGGCGAGCTCCACGGCTTCTCGTTGCACGTCGGTGAGCGACTGCAGCACGCTGCGCACCCGACGGGCCTCCATCGAGGCCTCCGCCCTCTCGGCGGTCTCGTCGTGCTCGATGACGCCGCTCTGGCGGTGGTAGGTCGTGTCGTTCCGGCTCGCGGCCTCCGCGGATCGCACCCGGTCCACCGCGCGTCGGTGCGCGATGGTGAGTAGCCATGAGAGGGCACTGCCCCGGCTGGGGTCGAACCGGGACGCCGTACGCCAGATCTCGAGGTACACCTCCTGGGTGACCTCCTCGGCCTGGGCCGGGTCGCGCACGACCCGGAGCACGAGGCCGTGGGCGCGCGCTGCGGTCGCGTCGTACAGCGTCGCGAACGCGGACTCGTCGCCTCGGGCGGACCGGACGAGCAGGTCAGCGAGTGGTGTGGGCGTCGCCTTTCCCTCCGGCGACGGGTCGCCGGAGGGAACGGGGCGGAGTGGAGGCATCGGTCTGATCCTTGCGTGTCCTGATCGTGGATCAGGGCATCAACACCGAGTCGATGACGTAGACCGTGGCGTTCGCGGTCGGGATGTTCCCACACAGCACCTTGGCGCCGTCGACGGTGAAGTTGCTGCCTGAGCCCTTCACGGTGACGGTGTCGCCCGCGAGGGTCTTGTGGGTGCCCGCGAGCTGGCTCGGGGAGAGCTTTCCGGCGATCACGTGGTGGGTCAGGATCTTGGTCAGCGTCGCCTTGTCGGCGAGTACGCCGGCGAGTGCCTTCTTGGGGATCTTGTTGAAGGCGTCGTCGGTCGGCGCGAAGACGGTGAGCGACTTGGCCGAGTTGAGGGTGTCGGCCAGGCCGGCCTTGCCGACTGCGGCGACCAGGGTCGTCAGCAGCGGGTTGGCGCTCGCGGCGGTGGCGACCGGTGCGGTGGCCATGCCGTTGAAGGATCCGGCGCCGTTCTTGGGGATCAGCTTGCAGCCCGGACCGAAGGTCTGGGTGCCGGCGTTCTCGGCCATCGTGCTGCTCGAGCCCGACTTGGCCGAAGCGTTGGCCGGCGAGTTGTCGGAGCTGCTGCTGCCGCAGGCGCTGACGCCGAGGGACAGCGCGGCGGCGAGGGCCAGGGCCCCGGTACGTCGGAGGGTGGTGGTCTTCATGATGATGGCCTTTCGGCTTGGTCGGGTGACTGTCATGGGTTGTTCGGCACCGGTCCGGGACCGGATTGGTCGATTGCCGACGTTTCTGGTCATGCGGCCGTCACCACGATCTTCTGGATCCCGCTCGAGCCGGCAGGGAAGGGCGTGGCGCGCACGGGCGTCTGGACCACGCCGTCCGCGCTGGTCGCCCGTACGGCCAGCTCGTGCTGGCCAGGGGCGGCGTGCCAGGGCAGGTACCACTGGCGCCAGTAGTCGATGCCGACGTCGGGGCCGAGCCGGGCGGTGCGCCAGGCGCCGCCGTCGATGCTGACCTCGACCCGTGCGATCCCGTGCTCCTGCGCCCAGGCGACCCCGCCGATCACGTGGTCGCCCGGCTTGATTCGCGAGAGGGGGCTCGGGGTGTCGATCCTGCTGGAGATCTTGATGGGTGCCTGGGTGGCCCACCCGCGGCGGGTCCAGTAGGCGCGGTGCTCGCCGTACGAGGTGAGCGTGAGCCGGGTCAGCCACTTGGTGGCGCCGACGAACCCGTAGACGCCCGGGGTGACGAGCCGCGCCGGAAAGCCGTGCTCGCGAGGGAGCGCGGCGCCGTTCATACCGACCGCGATCATCGTGTCGCGGCCGTCGAGTGCCACGTCGAGCGGTGTGCTGATCGTGAAGCCGTCCACCGCCGTGGACAGCAGTTGGCCACGGCTCGGAAGGTTCCCGGTGTCGACCCCAGCCCGGTCCATCAGGGCGGCCAGCGGGACGCCGAGCCAGCGGGCCGCCCCGACGTACTGCCCGCCGACCTCGTTGGAGACGCAGGTGAGAGTGATGCCGTGCTCGACGAGGGGCATGCCGAGGAGGTCGTCGTAGCTGAGCTCGATGCGGCGGGCCACGTCGCCGTCCACCACCAGGGACCAGCCGCCCTGGTCCACGACGGGGACGGTCAGGTTGGTGTCCACACGGTAGAACTCGCGGTTGGGCGTGGCCAGCGCGGAGATCCCGGGATACTGGCGCTCCAGGCCGGCCGGCAGCGGCGGCAATGGCTTGGCGGCCCTGGGCAGCACGATGTCGGAGAGCCGGCTGCGGGCAACGCTGATTGCCCGGCCGGCGCCGGCCAGTCCGGCCGCGAGCACGACAGTGACCCCGGCACCGACCAGGAAGACGCGACGGTTCGGGGCCGGTGCTGACTGCGCGGGCTCGGTGGCGTCGGTGCCGGTCGGTCGTCCGGCGCGGTCGGCCGCACGACGGAGCAGCCAGAGGGCGACCACGCCCACGATGGCCGTCACCACGGCGGGCACCAGGTCCGCCGCCGATCCGGTGGGTCGCCGTACGGCGGCGGCGCCGGCCATCGCGACCAGCAGCACCAGCAGCGCGGCTCCGCGGACGAACCTGCGTCGGGCGATCAGTCCGGCGATGGCGGCCAGCACCAGGGTGCCGACCAGCACGCTGCCGACCAGGATCGTCTTGTCGTGGGTGCCGAAGTGGCTGACCGCCCACTCCTTGACCGGGGTGGGCGTCAGGTCGATCACGGTCGATCCGACGGCGAGCACCGGGGCCGAGGCCGGGTCGGTCACTGCGGCGACGAGTTGGCCGGCTGCGCTTCCGACGAGCGCGGCGAGGACGCCACCGAGGGCGGCGAGGGTCGCGGGGGACCGCCCGCTGAGGTCAGGTCGGGCGGGCGGTCGATGCATGGGAGTGGTTCGGAGCCGACACCGCACCGGATGGGTGGCGAGGCGGTGGTTATCGTCAGCGCCATGAGCAGCGAACCCCGACCGGAGACAGGCGCACCGCCAGGGGACGAGCCCACGCAGGCCCGCGGGGCGGCGGCCACGGGGATCGGTTCGATGCCCGGCGAGGACTTCGCCGAGGCGGTCCGCACGGTGTTCGGCGAGCTGCCCGACCTTCCCCACCTGCCCGAGCTCCCGGCTCGGGGGGTCACCGCAGCGATGCCCGGTCGGACCCTGGCCGTGGTGTCGGAGCTCGGCTTCGACCTGCAGCCTGCCGGGTGGCGGCTCACCGACGCGTCCGGTGTGGACCACCGGCGTGCTCGCTCGCTGCTCGCGCAGGACCTTGACACGCTGGAGGACCTCACCGAGGGGTACGTGGGGCCGTTGAAGCTCCAGCTGGCCGGCCCGTGGACCCTCGCCGCGACGGTGGAGCGACCTCGGGGTGACCGGGTGCTGGGCGATGTCGGTGCGCGCCGCGAGCTGGCCCAGGCACTCGCGCTGGGGATCGGCGAGCACGTCGCCGACGTACGCCGGCGGGTGCCGGGCGCTTCGGTGCTGGTGCAGCTCGACGAGCCCGCGCTGCCCGGGGTGCTGGCCGGGCAGGTGCCGACCTCCTCGGGCTTCCACCGGCACCGCGCGGTGGACACCCCGCGAGCCTCGGAGGCGCTGGAGTGGGCGTTCGCCGCTGTCGCCGAAGCCGGAGCCGAGTCGGTGGCGCACTGCTGTGCGGCCGACGTGCCGGTCGGTCTGCTGCGCGGGGCCGGCGCCGGCGCCGTCTCGGTGGACCTCGCCGTGCTCGCCGCCTCGGCCTACGACGACCTCGGCACCACGCTGGATGCGGGACAGCGGGTGCTGTTGGGGGTGCTGCCGGCGGTCGACCCGTCGGGCTCAACGGGTCGCTCGAGCGGTGCGGCCGCCGCGAGCGCAGCCGCCCGCGCGGTCGCCGACCGGGTGCTCCGGCTGCTGGACATGCTCGGCTTCGACCCGGACGCGGTCGCCGGGCGGCTGGTCCTCACTCCGGCCTGCGGACTGGCCGGCGCCTCCCCGTCGTACGCCCGCGACGCCCTGCGGTTGCTGCGGGAGGCGGCGCGACTCTTCCCAGGTTAAGAACCCGAAGTCCCTCTTCACACACCAGAGTCGGTGTGTGAAGAGGGACCTTCCTGGGTGAAGTCGGCCGGACCGGAGCCCGACTCAGACCAAGGCCGGCTCGGCCACCGTGCCGGAGTCTTCCCCGGAGTCCGCTGGCCCCGCGACGTCGCCCACCACGATCGTGTCGATGTCCTCGGTGGCCAACTCCTCGTGCCGGGCGTTGAGGAAGATCCAGACGATCGCGCTGGCCGCCCAGATCATGAACGCCCCGGTCAGGAAGGCGTGGCCGGCTCCTTCCGTGAAGGTCGCGACCTGGCTGACCAGGTGCAGCGAACGGTCGTCGGTATGTGGCCCGACCGGGATCAGCGCCCGCAGCTTCGGGAAGAGCTGGTCCGCGGCGGACTGGTTGAAGTGCACCGCGACCGTGGACAGCGTCGCCAGTCCGAGCGCGCCACCGACCTGCTGCATCGTGTTGAGGACGCCGGAGCCGATGCCCGAGTCCCTGGCACCGACGCCGTGGACCGCCGACAGCGTCATCGGCACGAAGGTGGCGCCCATGCCGACTGCCATCAAGATGATGAACGGGAACACCTGGGTCCAGTAGTTCACCGAGTCGCCGAGGTGGCCGCCCGAGGCGATCACCCGCGCCACGTGCCCGGCCGACTGGTCGACCGACAGCCGGGAGAAGGCGAACAGAGCGGTGCCGGCGAGGATCGTGCCGACGCCGGCGATGAAGCGGGGGTCGATCCGGTTGATCAGCTTGGAGGCCACGGTCGCGGAGAACACCATCCCGAAGCTGAACGGCACGAACGCGAGGCCGGTGCGCATCGGGGAGTAGCCCATCACGTTCTGGACGAACAGCGAGAGGAAGAAGAACATCGCGAACATGGCCGCGGGGACCATCATCATCGCGATGAAGGCGGTCGCCCGGGTGCGGCTCTGGAAGATCCGGAACGGGACCAGCGGGTGCTCGACGCGGCTCTCGACGAAGATGAACAGCGCCAGCAGGAGTACGCCGGCGGCCAGCGCGACCAGCGTCCAGTCGTTGCTCCATCCGTAGCGGTGGTCACCGGCCCGGGTGATCCCGTAGACCAGTGCCATCAGGCCCGCCGTACCGGTGACGGCGCCGGGCAGGTCGAGCTCACCGGGGTGCGGCTCGCTCTCGGCGAGGACCCTCTTGGCGAAGAACGCGGCGACCAGTCCGAGCGGGACGTTGATGAAGAACGTCAGCCGCCAGCCCTCGACGGCCCAGCTGCCCAGGTGCGGGTTGCTGCCGGTGAGCCAGCCGCCGAGCAGCAGGCCGACGGCGGCACCGACGCCGGACATGGCGGCGTACACCGAGAACGCGCGGTTGCGGGGTGGCCCGGCCGGGAAGGTGGTGGTGATCAGCGCGAGCGCGGCGGGGGAGGCGAGCGCGGCGCCCAGGCCCTGCAGGCCACGGGAGCCGATCAGCATGATCTCGTCCTGGGCGAAGCCGCCGGCGAAGGACGCGACCACGAAGATGACGAGGCCGATCGTGAAGATCCGACGTCGGCCGAACAGGTCGCCGAGTCGGCCACCGAGCAGCAGCAGTCCGCCGAAGGCCAGCGCGTACCCGGTGACGATCCACTGCAGGTTCGCCTCGGTGATGTGCAGATCGCGGCCGATGTTCGGCAGCGCGATGTTGGCGATCGTGCTGTCGAGCACGACCATCAGCTGTGCCATCGTGATGAGCACGAGCGCCCATCCCAGGTGGGTGTGGCCGTGCCCGGGCCGGGACGACGTCGCCGTCGTGGAGGTGTCTGTCATGAGCTGGTCCTTGCTTTCCGTGCCTTCGGGGCTTCTGGGTCTTTGGAGGTTGCGGTCTTCTCAGCGGTGGCGGTGCCGTAGTGGACGGCAGGCAGGATGAGGTGGTCGACGACGCGTTCGACGACGGCGTCGTCCGGGGGCGAGCCGAGGACATACATCCGGTGCAGTACGACGCCCGCGAGCGCGGGTCCGATGATGTCGATGTCGAGATCACCGGAGATCTCGCCGCGCTCGACCGCGCGACCGAAGATCTCCTGGGAGATCGCGATCTTGGGCGCGATGAAGGTCGCGCGGAACAGCTCGGCGAACTCGGGATCGGTGCTGACTGCCGTGATCAGCGCGCCCATCACGGCGCTGGCCCGGGACCCCACGAGACCGCCGTGGCCGCAGAAGGTCGACATCAGATCGCCGCGCAGGCTGCCGGTGTCGTGCAGCTGTGGGTCGGGCATCCCCTTGGCGCGCATCAGCGCATCGATCACCAGCGCGGGCTTGGACTCCCAGCGGCGGTACAGGGTGGCCTTGGAGGCGTGCGCCGTCCGTGCGACGGCGTCCATGGTCAGCCGGTCGTAGCCGACCTCGAGCAGCAGCTCGACGGCGGCTTCGAGGATCTCGTCCTCGCGGTCACCCTCGATGCGAGGCCGCGCGGTCGGGCTCATCGGTTGCTCCTCTGCGGTTCGGGGACAGGCGATGGATAGAACGAAACCGTTTCGTTTCATCGTCAGCATAGGACGCAACCGGCGGCGAGGGAAATCCATTCCCCCGCCGCGAGGATCAGTGGCCCGGGGTGCCGCCGCGCTGCGCGGCGAACTGCGCCACCGACCTGGCGAGGTCGTGCGCCGTGTCCCGCGCCACGTCCGTGCCGAGGCTGCTCAACCGGTCGAGCGCCGCGTGCACCGGATGGGCGAGATCCAGCGCTGCGGGCGGGTGCCCGTGGAAGACATGCTGGACGCCGGTGAGCCCGACGACCGCCACCGCGAGGGCCACCAGCGCGACGGCTGCGGTCCGGGGCCAGCGTCGCAGCGAGTGGTGGGATGTGGCGCTCACCACGGTGGCGATCACGCTCGCGAGGCCGGCTCCGATCGCGGTGCCGGTCAGGCCGAAGGAAGCGGCGATGGCGGTCGCGACAACGGCAGCCGTCGCTCCTGCGACGACCTGGGCCGGGCTGATGCCGAGCCGCGGGGCCCGGCGGGCGCGGGCGGGACTGGTGCCTTCGGAGTCGGTGACGTGGGAGTCGGTGACGTCGGGACGGTCGATCTGGCTGGTGTCGGGCATGACGGCTTCCGGGTCGAGGACCTTTCGCACTGACTGACGTTCGCGCGGGCGCCGGGGTTCCTCTTCGGCGACGTGAGCCCCGCCACTGCGGGGTCTCTGGCCGGCCGTGACCGAGTCGCTCAGGCCCGGGCCTTGGCCAGCAGGGCAAGGGACTGCTGTGCGGCCACATCGTTCCAGGCGCGCATCCGCGCGAGCATGTAGTGACCCACCGCACCCATGTCGATGAACCGGGACGAGGCGGCGACCGTCTCTGCCCGTCCGACCACCGCTCGCGTGGCGCGGGCGCTGGTGATCCGGTCCAGATGGCCGTGTGCAGCCACGAGATGCCGTCCGGTCAGCGGGGCGAGGTCTTCGTCGACGGGGAACCACGGGGCCAGGCCGACGACCCCGACCACACCGGGGTCGTCCGCCGCATGGAGGGCGGTGCGGGCGCCCATCGAGTGCCCCACGAGTACGACGGGCACCTCGCCGTACCGTCCACGCAGCTCCTCCAGGGCCCAGCGGGCGTCGGCGACCGGGGACGCCTCGGCGCCGTTCCACCCCCGGACGGAGAAGCGGAGCACCACCAGCGCATGTCCGGCCGTGGTGACCTGATCCTCGATCTGACGGGCCATCAGCCGGGTCCGCCACAGCGCGCGCGAGCGCGAGTCGACCTCGCCCCGACCGTGCTCAGCGCCCCCGTGCAGCATCAGCACGACCCCGTCGGCCGCGGTGCCGGTCCGGTCGGGTCGCATGGTGAACAGCGTGCGCATGACTGGATCCTCCCGTGTCCTGCAGGTTCGGAGCCGACCGGCCCGGTGGATTGCGTGACCGTGGCCGGCTCGCTGGTTGAGCCACGGGGGGTGGGAGCGGGCAGGATGGAGCCGTGGCAGAAGCGATCGATGACGCGCAGGATGCGCACCTCCAAGAGCACCGCGAGCTCGCCGAGAAGGTCGAGGATGCGCGCTGGCGCTACTACGTGCTGGACGACCCGACGATGTCGGACGCGGAGTTCGACCGGGCGATGCGACGTCTCGAGGAGCTCGAGGAGTCCTTCCCCGAGCTGCGCACCCCGGACTCGCCGACCCAGAAGGTCGGCGGCGCGGTCTCCACGCTGTTCACCGCTGTCGACCACCTGGAGCGGATGGAGAGCCTCGACAACGCGTTCACCTTCGAAGAGGTCGAGTCCTGGGTGGCGCGGCTGGCGCGCGACGGGGTCACCGACCCGTCGTACCTCTGCGAGCTCAAGGTCGACGGCCTGGCCATCAACATCCTCTACGAGGACGGCCGCCTGGTGCGTGCCCTCACTCGCGGCGACGGGCGCACCGGTGAGGATGTCACCCCCAACGTGCGGACGATCGACTCGATCCCGCACCGCCTGACCGGCACCGACGAGTTCCCTGTTCCCGAGCGGATCGAGGTCCGCGGCGAGGTGTTCTTGCCGGTGCTGGCCTTCGAGCGTCTCAACGAGTCGATGGCCGACGCCGGCAAGCCGGTCTTCGCCAATCCGCGCAACGCCGCGGCCGGATCGCTGCGGCAGAAGGACCCGCGGGTCACCGCGACCCGGGCGCTGGACATGGTGTGCCACGGCATCGGGGCCCGGGTGGGCTTCGAGCCCACCGCCCAGTCGCATGCGTACGACGCCCTGCGCGCCTGGGGCCTGCCCACCTCCGACAGGGTCCGGGTGGTGCCGGACCTGGCCGGGGTGAGGGACTACATCGCGCACTACGGCGAGCACCGCCACGACGTCGAGCATGAGATCGACGGCGTCGTGGTGAAGGTGGACGACGTCGCGCTGCAGCGGCGCCTCGGCTCCACCTCGCGGGCGCCGCGCTGGGCGATCGCGTACAAGTACCCGCCCGAGGAGGTCAACGCCCGGCTACTGGCGATCGAGGTCAACACCGGTCGGACCGGCCGCGTCACCCCATTCGGCCGGATGGAGCCGACGAAGGTCGCCGGCTCCACGGTCGAGATGGCCACCCTGCACAACGCTCACGAGGTCCGCCGCAAGGACGTCCGGCCGGGGGACACGGTGATCCTCCGCAAGGCGGGTGACGTGATCCCCGAGATCGTCGGGCCGGTGCTCGGGCTGCGTCCCGAGGGTCTGCCGGAGTGGGAGATGCCGACGGTGTGCCCGGCCTGCGGCACCACGCTGGTCCAGGAGCGCGAGGGCGACAAGGACCTGCGCTGCCCCGATCACGAGCACTGCCCCGCGCAGGTCCGCGAGCGGGTCTTCCACGTGGCCTCCCGCGGGGCCTTCGACATCGAAGGGCTCGGCTACGAGGCCGCGGTCGCGCTGCTGGAGTCGGGCGTGATCACCAACGAGGGCGACGTCTTCGACCTCGATGCCGACAAGCTGCTCCGCACGCCGCTGTTCACCCGTGCCGCGAAGAAGGGCGAGGACGGGGTCCCCCTCAGTGCGGACGGTACGAGAGCGTTGACCGCCAACGGCCACAAGCTCCTGGACAACCTCCACACCGCCTGCGACCAGCCCCTGTGGCGGGTGCTGGTGGCGCTGTCGATCCGACACGTAGGCCCGACCGCGGCGCGAGCGCTGGCCGCCGAGTTCGGCTCGATGAACGCGATCCGGTCCGCGAGCCGCGAGCAGCTCGCCGCTGCGGAGGGGGTGGGCCCGACGATCGCCGAGGCGGTCATCGAGTGGTTCACCGTCGACTGGCACCGGGCGATCGTCGACCGGTGGGCCGCCGCCGGCGTACGCATGGCGGACGAGCGGCCCGAGTCCTTGCCGCGCACCCTGGAGGGACTCACCCTGGTGGTGACCGGCTCGCTGCAGCGGTTCACCCGCGACTCGGTCAAGGAGGCGATCATCGCGCGGGGCGGGAAGGCCTCCGGCTCGGTGTCGAAGAAGACCGACTACGTCGTCGTCGGGGAGAGCCCGGGCTCCAAGGCGGAGAAGGCCGATCAGCTCGGAGTGCCGATCCTCGACGAGGCGGCCTTCGAGGACCTGCTCGAGCATGGCCCGAGCGGCGAGTGAGCAACTCGGGCAACGACGCGCACCGTCGGTCTTGGGCGGGCTGCGGGGGGCGGGTGGTCGTTAGGAGACGGCCCGCTCGACCAGCCGTGCCACGGCCCGCTGCTCCACACCGAACGGGTGATAGGCCGCAGCGCGGTCGGGCTGGGTCACCGAGCCGTTGATCCATGGATGCGGTGAGCAGATGTCGTGGCCCCGGCTCGCGGACCAGATGTCGACCCAAGTGCTGCCGGTTGCGGTCGCCGCTGCCCGGACGGCAGCGTCCAGCGCACGGTTGACCCCATAGGCGTAGCTGAAGTCCCCACGGGCGAGCGGCAGCTGCGGACAGGCGCCCGCAGGGGGCGCCGAGCGAGGCACGATCTGCGGGTAGCCGACCACGACGACCTTCGCCTGCGGTGCGCGTCGACGGATCTCGGCGAGCGCGGAGGTGACGGCGGCGGTGATCCGGGGCATCACGGCGAGGAGCCGGTCGCTTCCCGACGCCCGCATCTGCGCGCGGCACGGGGCCCCGGCCGGATCCGCGGCGCGGTCCCGGGTGCAGCCGTCGACGATCGTGCCGAAGACGTGGAAGTCGTTGCCGCCGATGCCCACGGTCACCAGGTCGGTACGCCGGTTCAGGGCGTCGAGCTGGGGCGGCACTCCTGCGCGCTGTGCGGAGGTGAGGTCGGTGGTGCTGGCGCCGCTGCAGCTGCGGTCGGCGAAGTCGGCGACGTCCAGGTCCCGGGCCACGAGGGAGGGGTAGTTGTGCGTGGACCGCAGGCAGCCGTTGTCCAGGTTGGTTCGCGGCACCAGCGGCGCGGCCGTATAGGAGTCCCCGAGGGCGACATAGGACGCAAGCCGCGGGGCGTCGTGCCGGCTGGCAGGAGGGCTGCTCCCACAACCGGCCAGCAGCATCATCGCGGCGAGCAGCAGCGCGCTCGGACGGCGTGCCCGGATGTGTGCGCCCACCCTGTCCTCTCGGTCGACGGCGATCGAGGTCGACACTAGGACACGTGCGCGCACCGCCCGGGTGATGACCGGGTGGTGGCCGGCCGGGTTGGCGTCGTCGGGATGCTCGCGATCCCGGGCGGCGCCTATCATCATCGGGTCGTTCACCCGCAGGTTCTCGGAGACCCGGTTGTCAGCCTTCCTCGCCCAGCTGCTCCTCACCGCCCTTGTGCTGGCGGTCCCCGCCACAGTCGCCCTCCTCGCCGGGCACGCCGGCCAGCCGCGGATATCGGCCTCGTTGCGCGGCGCGCTGCTCGCGGTAGGCACCGCGCTGGTGGCGCTGATCATCGGGCTCGCGGCGGAGGCGACTCCGACCCGGAGCGTCGCCGTTGCGGTGGTGCTCGCGGTTGCCGTCCTCGTCAACGTGCCGGCGGCTGCGCCCTGGACGTTGCGGGGCCTCGCGGTGTGGTCGCTGACGATCGCTGTCGGCGCGGCCTATCTGGTGTACGTCGCCCACTGGCTCGTGGTGACGCCGCACTCCATCGCGGTCGCGGTCGGGGGCTGGCTGCTGTGGCTGCTGGAGCTGTTCGTCTACGTGCTCGCCCTCGGCTATGTCTGGGAGCTGGTGGACGTGTTGGCGCGCTGGGACTGGCGGCGCACCCAGCGGGCCGAGGCTCGCGTGGAGGAGCTCGCCATCGACGGGGCAGAGGCGCCGGGCCGAGACGCCGGGCCGTTCGTGAGCCTGCACGTCCCCACCCACAATGAGCCGCCCGACCTGGTGATCGCCACCCTGCAGTCGCTACTGGACTTGGACTACGACGACTACGAGGTGCTGCTGCTTGACAACAACACCGACGACGAGGCGCTGTGGCGTCCGGTCGAGGCGTTCTGCGAGGGCCACCGGCGTCTGAGGTTCGTCCACCTGGACGACTGGCCGGGCTATAAGTCGGGCGCGCTGAACTACGGGCTCACGATCACCGACCCGCGCGCCGAGGTGATCGGCGTCGTCGACGCCGACTACCAGGTGCAGCCGGACTTCCTGGCCCGCTGCGCGCCGTTGTTCGCCGACGATCGGCTGGCTTTCATGCAGTCGCCCCAGGACTACCGAGACTGGCAGACCGACCCGTACTTCCGCCGGCTCTACTACTCCTACGCCTACTTCTTCGAGGTCTCCCAGCGCTCGCGCAACGAGCGCAACGGCGCCATCTTCGGCGGAACGATGGGTCTGATCCGTCGATCGGCACTCATCGAGGTCGGCGCCTGGGACGAATGGTGCATCACCGAGGACGCCGAGCTCAGCCTGCGGCTGCTGCGGGCGGGCTGGAACGGCACACACGTGCCTGAGTCCTTCGGCGCCGGCATCATGCCGCTGACCTTCGAGGCGCTCAAGCGGCAGCGGTTCCGCTGGTGCTTCGGTGGGGTGCAGATCCTGCGCATGCACTGGCGCTCATTGCTGCCGTGGGGCCGCGGCGAGAACCGACTCAGCATGTCCCAACGCTGGGCCTACCTGGTCGGCGGCCTGCAGTGGTTCGGGGATCTGGCCAGCCTGGTGTTCACCGCCTTCCTGCTGGTCGGCGCGGTCAGCACTGCGCTCGGCCACGGCGCTGCCCTGCGACAGCTGTCCGGTCCGCTGTTGTTCTGCGTCGTCGGACTGGTGCTGCTCGGTCCGCTGCGTTCGGTCGCGCTGCTGCGTCGTACCGGGGCCACCCGCTGGCGTGACGCCTTCGGTGCGTTCCTGCTCTGGCTCAGCCTCGGCTGGTGTGTGGCCTTCGCCTCCGTGCGCGGCCTGGTCGCACGGGAGGGCGCCTTCCTGCGTACCCCGAAGACCCGTGGCGACGTCGGTTGGCGTGATGCGCTGCGTGGCAACCTGATCGAGACCGCGCTCGCGCTGGTGTGCCTTGTGGGCGTGGCGCTGGGCACGATCGGCGCGGTGGGTGGCCGCCTGGGTGGTGCCGCGGTCGCGGTGCTGCTCCTGGTCCAGGCGGTGGGGTACGCCGCCGCGCCGGCCAACTCACTGGCCGCCGTCCGGGCCGACCTCACCCCCGAGCTGCGCCGTCGCCGCCGGGATGCCCGGTTGTCCTGGACCCGGGTTCGTCCAGGGGTTCGTCGTTGGGGCCTCGGCCCGGTGCTCGTCGCGGCCGTCGCGGTGGCCGCCCTCGTGGTGCTGGCCAATCCGGTCGGGGGACCGCCGGTCTCAGGGCTCGCGCACGAGGCAGTGCCGGACCATCCCGGGCGGGCCCACCCGCGTGCGCCGCACCGCACCCCCACCCCGAGTCCGGTGCCGGGAACGCAGCACCCCACGCCCGTCCCGCTCGCACCCTCCTCCGTCCTGACCACCGCGGCGGCCTCGCCCACGCGCGCGGCCGTGACGAACCGGGCGCGCACCAGCTCTACGCCCCGGCCCACCCGAGCTGCGTCTTCGACCGGCCGACCGAGCAGCCGGCCGACGCAGGCCGCGACGCCGACCGCGAAGCCGACCAGCAAGCCCACCCAGGCCGCGACGCCGACCGCGAAGCCGACCAGCAGGCCGACCCAGGCCGCGACGCCGACCCGGAGGCCGACCCACAGCCCCCGGTCCGTTCGCTGACGGGCAGCCGCCGGCCGGCCGATCCCGGCACCCTAGGATTGGCCGCATGTCTGAGCGACGCGCTGAGCCCGACGACGTGATCACCCGTGCCGAGGTGCGCCATCTCGCCGACCTCGCCCGGATCGAGCTCGACGACGACGAGCTGGACCAGCTGGCGCCGCAGCTGGCGGTGATCCTCGAGTCGGTCGCCTCGATCAGCACCGTCGCGGCCGAGGACATCCCGCCGACGTCGCATGCCATCCCGCTGACCAACGTCTTCCGCGACGACGTCGTGCAGCCGTCCCTGACCGCCGATCAGGCACTCTCCGGTGCACCCGAGCAGGACCAACAGCGATTCTCGGTCCCGCGGATCCTCGGGGAGGAGCAGTGACCACAGCAGTGAGCACGCGGTCGACCGCGGCCGAGATGGCCGCTGCGCTGGCGGCCGGCGAGGTCACCAGCGTTGCCCTGACGCAGGCCCACCTCGACCGGATCGCCGAGGTGGACCCGGCGGTGCACGCGTTCCTGCACGTCGACTCCGACGGTGCCCTGGCCCAGGCGGCCGAGTCGGACGCACGCCGTTCCCGCGGCGAGCCGGCCTCGCCGCTCGACGGCGTCCTGATCGCGGTGAAGGATCTGGTCACCACCGAGGGCGTGCCGACCACGTGCGGGTCGCGGATCCTCGAGGGCTGGGTGCCGCCGTACGACGCCACCGTGGTGACGCGGCTGCGCGCCGCAGGGCTGCCGATCCTCGGAAAGACCAACATGGACGAGTTCGCGATGGGCTCCTCCACCGAGCACTCCGCCTACGGACCGACCCACAACCCGTGGGACCTCGATCGGATCCCGGGCGGCTCGGGCGGTGGCTCCGCGGCAGCGGTGGCCGCGTTCGAGGCACCGCTGGCGATCGGCACCGACACCGGGGGCTCGATCCGCCAGCCCGGAGCGGTCACGGGAACGGTCGGCGTGAAGCCGACGTACGGCGGGGTGAGCCGCTACGGGCTGGTGGCCCTCGCCAACTCGCTCGACCAGGCTGGCCCGGTCACCCGGACGGTGCTCGACAGCGCCCTGCTGCACGAGGTGATCGGCGGCCACGACCCCCGTGACTCCACCAGCATCGACCAGCCGCTCCCGCCGCTGGTCGCGGCGGCCCGCCGTGGTGCCTCGGGCGATCTGACCGGGGTCCGCGTCGGTGTGGTGCGCGAGCTCTCCGGGGACGGCTACCAGGCCGGCGTGCGACAGCGATTCGACGAGGCGGTGCAACTGCTCGTGGGCGCCGGTGCTGAGGTCGTCGAGGTCTCCTGCCCCCACTTCGTGCACGCGCTGGCGGCCTACTACCTGATCCTGCCGGCCGAGGCGTCGTCGAACCTGGCCCGGTTCGATGCGATGCGCTACGGGCTGCGGGTGCTGCCCGACGGCGTGGACGCACCCAGTGCCGAGCAGGTGATGAGGGCAACGCGCGATGCGGGCTTCGGCGCCGAGGTCAAGCGGCGGATCATCCTGGGCACCTATGCGCTGTCCAGCGGCTACTACGACGCGTACTACGGGCAGGCGCAGAAGGTCCGCACGCTGATCAGCCGGGACTTCGACGCGGCCTTCGAGAAGGCCGACGTCCTGGTGTCGCCGACGGCGCCGACGACCGCGTTCCCCATCGGGGAGAAGCTCGACGACCCGCTCGCGATGTACCTCAACGACATCGCCACCATCCCGGCCAACCTGGCCGGCGTCCCGGGGATCTCGGTGCCGGCCGGGCTCGCGCCCGAGGACGGCCTGCCGGTCGGCCTGCAGGTCCTCGCGCCGGCGCTGGCCGACGACCGGGTCTACCGCGTCGGCGCCGCGGCCGAGGCATTGCTGCAGGCGCAGTGGGGCGGACCGCTGCTCGACCGGGCCCCGGCCCTGGAAGGAGCCGCATCGTGACCGACGCCCTGCTCACCCTCGACGAGGCGCTCGAGAGGTACGACCCGGCCATGGGCCTGGAGGTCCACGTCGAGCTGAACACCGCGACGAAGATGTTCTGCGGCTGCCCCACGGAGTTCGGCGCCGAGCCCAACACCCAGACGTGCCCCACCTGCCTGGGCCTGCCCGGGTCGATGCCGGTGGTCAACCGCACCGCTGTGGAGTCCGCGATCCGGATCGGGATGGCACTGAACTGCTCGATCGCCGAGTGGTGCCGCTTCGCCCGGAAGAACTACTTCTACCCGGACATGCCGAAGAACTTCCAGACCTCGCAGTACGACGAGCCGATCGCCTTCGACGGCTGGATGGACGTCGAGCTCTCCGACGGGGAGATCGTCAGGGTGCAGATCGAGCGGGCACACATGGAGGAGGACACCGGCAAGTCGCTGCACGTCGGCGGTGCCACCGGTCGCCTCCAGGGCGCGGACCACTCGCTGGTCGACTACAACCGCGCCGGCATCCCGCTCATCGAGATCGTCACCCGGCCGATCCTGGGCACCCGCGAGCACGCCGCCGAGGTCGCCAAGGCGTACGTCGCGCAGCTGCGCGAGCTGATTGTCGCGCTCGGGGTCTCCGACGCCCGGATGGACCAGGGCTCGATCCGCGCCGACGTGAACCTGTCGTTGGCTCCTCGCGGGTCGGGGGAGCTCGGCACCCGCACGGAGACCAAGAACGTCAACTCGCTGCGCTCCGTCGAGCGCGCGGTGACCTATGAGATCCGTCGTCAGGCCGCGGTGCTCGAGTCGGGCCAGAAGATCCTGCAGGAGACCCGACACTGGCAGGAGGACGCAGGCATCACCATCGCCGGACGCGAGAAGTCCGACGCGGACGACTACCGCTACTTCCCCGAGCCTGACCTGGTGCCGGTCGCTCCGGACGCGGAGTGGCTGCGGGCACTGCGCCAGTCGCTTCCGGAGCACCCACGCGAGCGCCGCAACCGGCTCCAGGCCGCCTGGGGCTTCTCCGACCTCGAGATGCGCGACACCGTCGGTGCCGGCGCGCTGGGCCTGGTCGAGGAGACCATCGAGGCAGGTGCGTCTCCCCAGGTCGCCCGGAAGTGGTGGCTCAGCGAGATGGCCCGCCGCGCCAACGAGACCGGCGCCGACATCGCCGCACTGGGCGTCACCCCGGCCGACGTCGTCTCGGTCCAGGAGCTGATCGACCGCGGCGACATCAACGACAAGCTCGCCCGGCAGGTCTTCGAGGGCCTGTACGCCGGGGAGGGGTCCCCGACCGAGATCGTCGAGCGGCGTGGACTGGCGATCGTCTCCGACGACGGTGCCCTGACTGCGGCGGTCGATCGCGCGATCGGGGCCAACCCCGACGTCGCGCAGAAGATCCGCGACGGCAAGGTGGCGGCCGCCGGCGCGCTGATCGGCGCGGTGATGAAGGACATGCGTGGGCAGGCCGACGCCGGCCGGGTCCGCGAGCTGGTCCTCGAGCGGCTCACCTGACCCTGGCTCGTGCGCCGCGTTTCCGGTGTCACCGGCTGGCACCGGCTGGCACCGGCTCGCACCGCGAACGCGGCACCCTGCCGCGGGAGGACCACTGGTAGCGTGACCGCCACACAACCAACCACGTGTGGGGTTGGGGGAAGCCGGTCGAAGTCCGGCGCTGACCCGCAACCGTAGGCCGTCGATGATGACGGCGAGCCGGAGCACCCGCCTCACGCGTCCTCATCGATCGCTGTCGAGGAAAAGCAGCGGGGGCCGTCCCCGGGTCACCGCTGTGCAGCGGGAAGGACCCCCCATGCGAAAGCCCCTGATCGCGGCGATCACCGCGGTCGTCGTCGCCGCCGGACTCGCCGGCCCTGCCGAGGCGGCCGGCCACGATCCGGTTCCGGCACGCCAGGGCGCTACCTGGCTCTATGGCCAGCTCAACAGCGGGCACCTGATGCACAACGCCCAGTACGACTTCGATGACTACGGCCTGACCGCGGACAGCGGACTGGAGCTCGCGACGCTCGGTCGGCACAAGCAGGCGCTCACCATCGCCAAGGCGCTCGCCCCGCAGGCCGCTACGAAGTGGTACAGGTCCACCTACGGTGGAGTGACCACGACCTACGCGGGCTCGGTGGCAAAGGCAGCTGTCCTTGCGCAGGTCGCCGGTCTGGACCCGCACTCGTACGGCGGTACCGACCTCATCGCGTTGCTCGAGAGCGAGGTCGCGCAGGATGCGCCGATCCGGGGCAGGATGCAGGACCAGAACGACTCCTTCGGCGACGCCAACGTTCTCGGCCAGGCCCTCGCCGCGCGGGCGCTCACGGATGCGCACTCGGCCGATGCCGGGCCGGTGCGCCGGTTCCTCCTCGGGCAGCAGTGCGCGGCCGGATACTTCACGCTGGACTTCAACAAGGACAAGGCGAGCGCGACGCAGACCTGCACTGGTCGCGGTGCGGCCCCGGACACCGACGCCACGTCGTACGTCGTGATCCAGCTGCAGGGCATGGGCCACCGGAGCGCCGCGGTCAGCTCCGCGATCGACAAGGCCCAGGCCTGGCTGAAGCGCAAGCAGAAGACCAGTGGTGCCTGGGGCGGCGGGACCTCGACCACAGCGGCGAACGCCAACAGCACCGGGCTGGCCACGTGGGCCCTCGGCAGTGGCGCCGCAGCGCACCGAGGCGCTGTGTGGTTGCGCAAGCACCAGGTCCGAGATGCTGCTGGTTGCCACACCAGGCTCAGCGCGAGCCGTGGAGCGGTCGCCTATGACACGTCGACGATGCGAGCGGGTCTCAAGGCGGGCATCACCGTGGCCACTCGGGACCAGTGGCGGCGGACCACGACCCAGGCGCTGATCGGGCTCACCCTGCTGCCTCGTGCGTCCAAGGACATCAGCGTCGCCCCCGCGAAGACCCGCGTCCGCGCGGGCAGGCGGGTCCGGGTCCACGTCCGGCACGCGGCGCCGTACTCCATGGTCTGTGTGCGGATCGGTAAGCACCGCAAGGCCGCGTCGGTCGGCGTGCGTGGACGGACCACGGTGAAGGTCAAGGTGCCGGCCGGGAAGCGACACCGCGCTGTGACGGTCGTCGACTCCGACGGACGAGAGGCTCGAGCGTCACTGCGAGTGACCCGATGAGTCGCTGGATCGGCGTACTGGCGCTGGTGGTCGCGGCGCTCGGCATCGCGCCTCCGGCCGCGAACGCCGCGTCGGGCTACTGCACCGGCGCGGGGGTGAACGCGGTGGTCGACTTCGGTGCGCTCGGCGGAGGGCTGCAGAAGTACTGCGACCCCGGCGGCGACGGGAAGTCCGCCTCCGCGGTCTATCACGACCTGGGCATCCCGCTCGACCGGGTGCAGCGCTACCCGGGCGCCGTGTGCCGGGTCGAGCACCAGCCATCCTCGGCGTCGTGCGCGGACATGCCACCCACCGACGCCTACTGGGGGCTGTTCTCCTCGAATGGCTCGGGGTGGAGCTACAGCTCGGTCGGCGTCGACTCGATCACGATGCACGATGGCGACACGGTGGCGTTCGCCTGGCAGAGCACCGCCAGCCATACCAACCCGCACACGGCTCCCGCGGCCCGACGTACGGCGTCACCGACCCCGAGTCCGGCGCCGGCTCCGACCGCGAGCAGCGCGCCACGCCACCACGACGCGCACCCGTCCGACCGGACCACGAGCCCCGCTCCCACGGAGTCCTCGACCGCCGCGACCGCGTCTCCCAGCCCGTCCGCCAGCCCGTCCACGACGGCGAGCAAGCGGCCCCGGCGCCTCTCGGCCGCAGCACCCGTCGTCGCGCGTGCGATCAGCCCCCACGGGTCCGCCTGCACGGGCAGCGGCGTTGATGTCGTGGTCGACTTCCACCAGCTCGGAGGCGGGGTGCTGCTCGGGTGCGCTCAGGGCGCCCACGTCGCGTGGGACGCCTTCGGCAAGGCCGGAGTGAGGCTGACCGAGCTCAGCAAGTTCGCCGGCGGGATCTGTCGGGTCGACGGCCTGCCTGCGAAGGCGTCCTGCGCCTCGATGCCGCCCGCCGACGCCTATTGGTCCCTCTACGTGGCCCAGGGCAGGAAGTGGGGCTACGCATCCAAGGGTGCCAAGCAGCTGAAGGTCGCGAACGGCGACGTGGTGGCGCTGTCCTGGCAGGGAGGCAAGAAGCCGGCGCCGCCGCGGGTCGGCCCGACCGGCCTGCCCACTCGGGCGGCGCCCTCCGCCAGTGCGACCCCGGTCGCGGCGCCGGCGTCGTCGTCGGAGAACCAGGACCCCGGAGGCACCCCGTGGTGGGTACCGGTGGTCGTCATCGTGGTGCTGGGCGGCGGCGCCGGTGCCGCCGTGTGGCGGCGCCGAATGACGCAGGGCTGACGGCGGGGGAGCGGCGACGACGGTGAGCAGCCGGAGGGACCTGCACCCGGGCGCCTGGTGGATCTGGGCGCTGGGGCTTGCCGTCGCCGCGACCCTGACCACCAACCCATTCCTGCTGTTGCTGGTGGTGGCGGTGGCCGGACTCGTGGTCGCGATGCGCCGCTCGGACCACAGCTGGTCGCTGTCCTTCCGGCTCTATCTGGGCCTTGGCGTGGTGATCGTGCTGATCCGGGTCGGCTTCCGGATCCTGCTCGGCAGCGGGTACGACGGTCACGTGCTCCTCGATCTGCCTGCGATCCCGCTGCCGCACTGGGTCGCGGGCATCCGGCTGCTCGGGCCGCTCACCCGCGAGTCGCTGCTCGCCGGCCTGTACGACGGGCTGCGGCTGGCCGCTCTGGTGATCTGTATCGGGGCGGCCAACGCGCTCGCGAACCCCAAGCGGCTGCTCAAGTCGATGCCGCCCGCGCTCTACGAGATCGGCACCTCGGTGGTGGTGGCGGTGGCGCTGCTGCCCCAGCTGGCCGACAGCCTTCGCCGGGTCCGTGCCGCTCGCCGGCTGCGCGGTGCCGAGGGCGGCCGATTGCGCCGGTTCCGCGGCGTGGTGATCCCCGTTCTCGAGGATGCGCTGGAGCGGTCGATCGCGCTGGCCGCCGGGATGGACGCGCGCGGCTACGGCCGGTCGGGCGGCCTGGGGCGCGGTCGACGGTGGTGGACGGGCACGCTGATGCTGGCCGGGCTGGTGGGCATCTGCGTCGGCACCTACGCACTGCTGGACCAGACTGCGCCACGGTGGCTGTCGACGCCGATGATGGCGGCCGGGCTGCTGCTCGCGGCCGGAGGGTTCATCTCGGCGGGCAGCCGGGTCCGCCGGACCCGCTACCGGGCCGATCACTGGCGCCTGCCCGAGCTGGCGGTGGCGGCCTCCGGGATCGCGGTGGCGATCGGCATCCACGTGCTCGGTCGCGATCCCCTGTTGCTGGAGCCGGACGTCACCGGCTGGCCGTCGGTCACGGTTGCGGCGCTGTGCGTCGTACTCGTCGGGCTGCTGCCGGCGGTGGTCGCGCCCCCTCCGGCGCTGGGCAATCGCGACTCCGTCGGGACACTCGGGTCCGCGCCCGTCGAGGACGTGGCGGCATGACGCCACTGGTCGAGCTGCGCGGGGTCACCGTCGGGTACGACGGCACCACCGTGCTGCGCGATGTCGACCTGAGCGTGGACGAAGGCGAGCTGGTCGTGGTCGCGGGGCGCACCGGGGTGGGCAAGTCGACCCTGCTCGGCGTCTTCAACGGGCTCGTCCCGGCCTTCACCGGTGGCCGGCTCAGCGGAGACGTCCTCCTCGACGGCGAGAGCGTGGCGCACCGGCCGCCGCGCGAGCGCGCCCACCTCGTCGGGTACGTCGGCCAGGACCCGTCCAGCGGCTTCGTCACCGACACGGTCGAGGAGGAGCTCGCCTACGGGATGGAGCAGCTGGGCCTCGACCAGGCCACCATGCGACGCCGAGTGGAGGAGACCCTCGACCTGCTCGGCATCGTCGACCTGCGCGGGCGGGACCTGCGGACGCTGTCCGGCGGCCAGCAGCAGCGGGTGGCGGTCGGCTCGGTGCTCACCATGCACCCGCGGCTGCTGGTCCTCGACGAACCGACCTCCGCACTGGACCCCACAGCCGCGGAGGAGGTGCTGGCCACCCTGACCCGCCTGGTGCACGACGTCGGGCTGAGCGTGGTCCTCGCCGAGCACCGGCTGGAGAGGGTGGTGCCGTTCGCCGACCGGATGGCGCTGCTCACCGGGACCGGCACCCTGCAGACCGGCCCACCGGCCGCGGTCCTCGCCGACTCCCCGGTCGCGCCACCGATCGTCGAGCTGGGCCGACGGCTCGGCTGGGACCCCCTGCCGCTGTCGGTCCGGGACGCGCGCCGTGCCGCCCGCCACTCCGCCGAGGCGGCGCAGCTTTGCAAGGAGAACCCGCCGAGGCGGCGTGAATGTGCAGCAGGGGACGGCGCACCGAGCGTGCTCGCCGCGCGTGGCGTGCGGGTGAGGTACGGCGCTCGGGTGGCGGTCGCGGGGGTGGACGTCGACCTGACCGGCGGGACCGTGACGGCGCTGATGGGCCGCAACGGATCCGGCAAGTCATCGTTGTTGTGGGCGCTCCAGGGCAGCGGACGGCGGGACGGCGGCCGTGTGTTGGTGCAGGGCCGCGACACCGCCAAGGTGTCCGCGGCGACCCGCAACGGCCTGGTCGGGCTGGTCCCGCAGACCGCGGCCGACCTGCTCTACCTGGAGTCGGTCGCGCAGGAGTGTGCCGCTGCCGACCGCTCCGCGGGGGCGCCCGGCGCGTCCCGCAGGCTGCTGGAACGGCTGGCCCCGGGAGTCGATCCTGCGTCGCATCCGCGTGACCTCTCCGAGGGGCAGCGGCTCGCGCTGGTCCTCGCGATCGTCCTGGTCGGCGAGCCTGCGGTCGTCGCGCTCGACGAGCCCACCCGCGGGCTGGACTATCCCGGAAAGCGTGCGCTGGCCGAGATCCTGCGCCAGCTCGCCGGCGACGGTCGTGCCGTCGTCCTGGCCACCCACGACGTCGAGTTCGTCGCCGAGGTCGCCGACCGGGTGGTCGTGCTGGCCGATGGCGAGGTGGTCTCCTCGGGCCCGACCGAGCGGGTCGTGGCCGAGTCGCCGGCCTTCGCACCGCAGGTGCACAAGATCCTCGGCGACGGATGGCTGACGGTCGACCAGGTCGCCGCCGCTCAGGCATCGGCAGGCAGGTCCGTCGATCCGGACCCGGCTGGCGAGGGCGCGCGGTGAACGCCGTACCCCTGCGACCACGGTCCGCAGCCGTGCTGGGCGTCGCATCGCTGGCCGGGCTGATGATGTTCTGCTGGCCGCTGCTGCTGCACGTGCAGCACCCGCACGACGAGGTCCAGCCGCCGTTCCTGTTCCTGGCGCTGCTCCCGGTGCTGATCGTGGTGGTGCTCGCGGAGTTCAGCGAGGGCGGCATGGACGCGAAGGTGCTCGCCCTGCTCGGCGTGCTCACCGCGATCAATGCGGTGCTGCGCGGACTCTCCGCCGGCACCGGCGGGATCGAGCTGGTGTTCTTCCTGCTGATCCTCGGGGGGCGGGTCTTCGGCGCTGGCTTCGGCTTCGCCCTGGGGTGTACGTCGTTGTTCGCGTCCGCCCTGCTCACCGGCGGCGTGGGTCCGTGGCTGCCCTACCAGATGCTCGCCTCGGCCTGGGTCGGGATGGCCGCTGGGCTGCTGCCGCGACGTGCCTCCGGCAGGGTGGAGATCGCGGTCCTGGTGCTGTACGGCGTGCTCGCTGCGTTCGCCTACGGGCTGCTGCTCAACCTGTCGAGCTGGCCGTTCACCCTCGGCATCGACGTCCCCGGACACACCGGCTCGCTCTCGTTCGTGCCGGGTGCGCCGTTGTGGGACAACCTCCACCGCTTCGTGGTCTACACGTTGCTGACCTCGACCGGGAGTTTCGACGCCGGTCGGGCGGTCACCAACGCCGTGGCGATCGTGCTGCTGGGCCCTGCCGTGCTCACCACGCTGCGTCGGGCCGCGCGGCGCGCCACCGTGACGGTTTCGCCGGCGCCGGCGCGGGGCTGAGGTCGGCGCCGGGGGCGGCGAACCGCAGTGCGGTTCAGGGCTGCACCAGCAGGATCCGGTCGTCGCCGGGGCGCGGCGCTCCGCGCCCGTCCCGGTTGGACGTGGTCACCCAGAGCTTCCCGTCCGGGGCGGTCACCACCGTGCGCATCCGGCCGTAGGAGCCGACGAAGTAGTCCTTCGGGTCGCCGATCCTTGTGCCGCGAACGGGCACTCGCCACAGCCGTTCGCCATGCAGCGCACCGAGCCACAGCGAGCCGGCGTCGTAGGCGAGTCCGGACGGTGAGGCCTGGTCGGTGTGCCACACCGCGACCGGATTGCGGAAGCGGCTGAGCGTGCTCCGCCCCTCGACGGTCGGCCAGCCGTAGTTCGCGCCCCTGACGATCAGGTTCAGCTCGTCCCAGGTCTGATCGCCGAACTCCGAGGCCCACAGGTGTCCTCCGGGGCTCCACGCGAGACCCTGCACGTTGCGATGCCCGAGCGTCCACACGGATGATCCCGGGTGTGGGTCACCCGGTGCGGGCCGACCCGACTGGGTGATCCGCAGGATCTTCCCGCCGAGCGAGTGCGGGTCCTGGGCCAGGGCGCGGTCACCGGTCTCGCCGGTAGACGCGTAGAGGTAGCCGTCCGGGCCGAACGCGAGCCGTCCGCCGTCGTGGATCACGCCCCGGGGGATCCCGGTGAGGATGGCACGCGGGGGGCCGAGCCGTCCGCCGTCGTACGTCGCCCGCAGGATGCGGTTGTCATGGTCGCTGCTGACATAGAAGAACACTCGGTGATCACGGGAGTACGACGGCGACACGGCAACTCCGAGCAGTCCCGCCTCCCCGCCCGGTTGGTCGGACTCACCGATGTGGCCGACGGTGGCGCTCCGCCACCGGCCGTGGCGTTCGTCCGAGTGCGGCGGGCTGAGGTGCAGCACCCGGCCGCTGTCGCGCTCGGTCACCAGGGCGGAGCCGTCGGGCAGGAACGCGATGCCCCACGGCACGACGAGGCCGGTCGCGATCGTGCCGATGATGCGAGGCGGCCCTGCCCGGTCGACCGCGGTGGAGGCCGTGGTCGGTGATGACTGCGTGGGTTGGGGACTGGCCGTCCGCGGCGGCTCGGTGGATCCGGGGTGGGTGCTGCCGCCGCACCCGGTCAGCCCGACCACCAGGAATGCGACGGCGAGGACGGTCGGCGCGGACCTCATCGGTCCAGCGTAGGCGAGGTGGTCAGCCGACGCGGTCCAGCAGGTCGAGCAGCAGGTCGTGGACCTCCGCCGGTCGCTCCATCGCCACGAAGTGGGTGCCCTTGAGCTCGACGTACACCGCGCCCTCGATCCGGTCGGCGGCGGTGCGCATGTCGGCGGAGGACGCGAGCACGTCGTACCTCCCCGCGACGAACGTCGTCGGCACGCGGACGTTGCGCAGCGAGACCCGCACGTGCTTGGCGGTGGCGAGCGCCAGATGCATGTACCAGTCGATCGGCGTGGTGAGGAACTCCTTGACCGCACGCCGGGTCATCGCGAGGTCGGGGGTGGGCAGCATGAACCCCGAGTGGGTGATGACCTCGCCCGTGACGGGGCCGACCGGCAGGTTGCGGGCCACCACCGACAAGGGCTTGCCGGCCAGCTTCATCGCACGCGCGGCGTTCACCGTGATCAGCGGGCGCAGGGGACGGGGAACGAACATCGGGGCCAGCATCGACGAGAACGTGCCGCCGGGCACTCCGGCGACCGCGAACAGCCCGGTCACGCGTTCGGGGTGGAGGTAGGCAAGCTCGAAGGCGGTGTTCACCCCCATCGACCAGCCCATCAACGGGCAGGCGTCGATCCCAGCGTCGTCCATCACGGCGAGGGCGTCCTCGACGAAGGCGTCGATGCCGCAGCGAGCGGGATCCGCGGGGCAGTCCGAGCCGCCGACACCTCGGTGGTTCCAGGAGATCACGCGCACGCCGCACTGCGGATCCAGCAGCGCCGGCCAGGTGTAGGGGCTGGTGCCGAGCCCGTTGCACAGCAGCACCGTGGGCGTGGTGGGGGAGGCCGCCCTGGTGCCGTCGAGGTCGTTCGTCCACGCGCGCAGCCGGGTGCCGTCGGCGCTGGTGACGTCGTAGAAGCGGACGAGGTCATCGGGCGCTGGATCGGGTACGACGCTCAGGGCGGCTCGGGGCATGGGCGTCAGTGTGCCCGAAACCCCAGTCCTTGCGCGGGATTCGTGGCCGATGTCACCGGCCCGGCTCAGCGCCCCTCGCGGAGCCGGCTGATCGTCTCCGCGGTGATCCGGGCCTCGCTCTCGTAGTGCGCCAGCCCCCAGTCGGCGACGAGGGCAGGGTTGCGGAACGGCTCCCCGGGAGCGTCCCGACCGCCCAGCGAGTCCCGCACCGCCTGCAGCTGGGTACGCCGCTCGGCCAGCGCTACGGCGTACTCCTCGAGCATGGCGATGGTCTCGTCGATGTCGACGACGTGGCCCATCAGCAGCCGGAGCGCGACGGGGTGCTTGAGCACCGGGAACCGGGCGGGGGAGGTGCGCATCCATGTCTCGAGCCTCCGTCGTCCGGCCGCGGTGATCCGGTACCGCGTGGGCTCGCTGGACGACGCGCGCACCAGCCGCAGATCGGCCAGCCGGCCGAGCTCGGAGTACACCTGGCTCATCGCGGGCGACCGCCAGTAGAAGCGCAGCGTCGAGTCGGCCCGCTGCTTGAGCTCATAGCCGGTCAGCTCGTCGCCGAACGTGAGCAGCCCGAGCAGCGCGTAGGAGGTGACTGGAAGCTCTTGACCCATAGCCCCTCCAGCGTACTATTCCTTTTAGGAACAACGACTGGGGAGACCACCGTGGACACCATCTTGCTCGTCGGCACTCGCAAGGGACTGTGGATCGGTCGCTCGACCGACCGGCGCGACTGGGCCTGGACCGGCCCGCACTTCGACATGATGGAGGTCTACTCCGTGATGGTCGACAAGCGAGCCGGCCGCAAGCGGCTCCTGGTCGGTGCCTCCTCGCCCTGGACCGGACCGCAGGTGATGCGCTCCGACGACCTCGGCGCGAGCTGGCAGGAGACCAAGGGCGTGCACTTCCCGGCATCGGTCGATGCCTCCGTCGAACGGGTCTGGCAGCTCGCCCCGGGCACCGAGGACAACGTGGTGTACGCCGGCACGCAGCCCGGCGCGATCTTCCGGTCCGACGACGAGGGCGAGACCTACAGCCTGCTCGAGGGACTGTGGAACCACCCGCACCGCGAGCAGTGGGGAGCCGGCTTCGGCGGCCAGGCCTTCCACACCGTGCTGGCGCACCCGACCGACCCGCAGTCCATGGTGGTGGCGATCTCCTCGGGTGGCGCGTACCGGACCACGGACGGCGGCCAGACCTGGACTCCCTCCAACGTCGGGGTGCAGGCGGAGTTCATGCCGGAGGGTCAGCAGTACCCCGAGTTCGGCCAATGCGTGCACAAGATCGCCCGACACCCGTCGGCGCCGGACCGGCTCTTCCTGCAGAACCACGGTGGGGTCTACCGGTCCGACGACCACGCCGCGTCGTGGCAGCCGATCGAGGCCGGGCTTCCCGCCAGGTTCGGCTTCGCGATGGTGGTGCACCCCCATGAGCCGGACACGATCTTCACCTTCCCTCTGCAGGGCAGCGGGCAGCGCTATCCGGTCGACGCCACCGCGTCGGTCTGGCGCTCGCGCGATGCCGGTGCCAGCTGGGAGGCGCTGGCCAAGGGACTCCCCGACAACTTCTACGTCGGGGTGATGCGCGACGCGATGTCGGTCGACGACAACGACGTGGCCGGCCTGTACTTCGGCGGACGCAACGGCTCGGTGTGGGCGTCGGCCGACACCGGCGAGAGCTGGTCCCAGGCGATCGCGAACCTCCCCGACGTGATGGTGGTCCGCGCCGCGGCGATCTGACCCGGGAGTGCTCAGCCCGCACGCGGGGTGGCGATCTCGGTGGCCGTGGACCGTCCGCGGACCACGACGGGCGCCAAGCCCTCCCAGTGCGCCGCCTCGTCGGGTGCGGCCTCGAGCATCGTGGCATTGGCGAGCACCATGGCCGGGACGTCCTTGGCCAGGTCGGTGAGGCGTGCGGCCTCGTTCACGGGGTCACCGATCACGGTGTACTCGTAGCGCCGGGCCGCGCCGACGTTGCCGGCGACCGCGTCACCGGCGGAGACACCGATGCCGGCCCGGAGCTCCGGCACCGCCTCCTGCAGGCGTACGCCGAGCTCCCGCGCGGTGCGCAGCACGGCTGTCTCCATGTCCTCGATCGGCACCGGCGCACCCCACACCGCCAGCGCCGCGTCGCCCTCGAACTTGTTGATCCAGCCGCCGTTCCGATGGACGACCTCGATCACCACGTCGAAGAACCGGTTCAGCAGCGCGACCACCTCGTCGGGGGGTCGGTTGCCCGCCAGGCTGGTGGAGCCGACGATGTCGACGAACAGCACGCCCACCCGACGTACCTCGCCACCGAGCTGGACGCCGCTGGCCAGCGCGGACCGGGCGACGTCGTCCCCGACGTGCCGGCCGAACAGGTCGCGGATCGTCTCGCGCTCGCGCAGCCCGCGCAGCATGTCGTTGAAGCCGGCCTGGAGCACGCCGAGCTCGGTGGCGTCGTAGATCGGCACGTCCGCGTCGAAGTTCCCATCATTGACCTGAGTGATCGCCGCGCGCAGCGAGCGGACCGGGTCCGAGCCCGCCTTGGTGGCCAGCAGGATCGGGAGGCCGCCGGCGAGGAAGCCGGTCCCACCGAGGACGACCATGGTCAGGGCGAGCCGGGTTGTGGTGACGTCCCGGATCGTCAGCGACGTCAGCCCGGCCAGGCAGATGCCCAGGCTGATGATGCCCGACCCCAGGGCCCACGAGAGCAGGGTCCGCACCCCCCAGCGGATGCCGACCCGGGGCGGAACGCCGGAGGCCAGTGCCAGCCGCGCATAGGGCCGGAGCGCCCGCTCGGCGACCAGGTAGGCGACCGCCGAGTTCGCGAGGCCGGCGAGCAGCACGATCACCACGACCAGCAGTCCCAGGCGCACGGAGACGCGTGCATTGAAGGCGCCGAAGCCGGCCGCCCCCACGCACCAGAGTGCGGCCTGCATCACCGCAAGGCGTCCGGGCGCGCGCAGCACCGCACGTCGGTCGGCGTCGACGGGAGCACGGTCGGCGCGGAGCCAGCCGGTGGCGGAGCTCGTGATCATCGCGCCCCGCACCACCCCGATCACGATCGCGACGAGGACGTAGACCCCCGCCAGCACGAGGTTCTCCACGCGCAGACCGTCCTGGTGTGCGATCGCCGGCATCGGGACGACGAGCGCCGCCAGGCAGAAGACGATCACCGAGCCGCTGAGGTTCACCAGGATCAGCAGCACGGCGAGCAGCCCGCGCACCCACCAGAGGCTCGGCAGCCGCGGCATGCGCAGCCCGGCCGCGACGGTCGACCGCGCCGAGGGTCGGCCGCTCAACCACTGGGTCACGGCGGAACGGTACCGCCGCAGCAACTAACCTTCTGGACATGAGCGAACGTCCTGACATCAAGCCTCGCAGCCGCGAGGTCACCGACGGCCTCGAGAAGGCCGCGTCCCGCGGGATGCTGCGCGCGGTGGGCATGGACGACGACGACTTCACCAAGCCGCAGATCGGTGTCGCGTCGAGCTGGAACGAGATCACCCCCTGCAACCTGTCGCTGGACCGGCTGGCCAAGGCGGTCAAGAACGGCGTGCACGCGGCCGGCGGCTACCCGCTGGAGTTCGGCACCATCTCGGTGTCCGACGGCATCTCGATGGGCCATGACGGGATGCACTTCTCGCTGGTCTCGCGCGAGGTCATCGCCGACTCGGTCGAGACCGTGATGATGGCCGAGCGCCTGGACGGCTCGGTTCTGCTCGCGGGCTGCGACAAGTCGCTGCCCGGCATGTTGATGGCAGCCGCCCGGCTCGACCTCGCCTCGGTGTTCCTGTACGCCGGCTCCACGATGCCCGGCCAGGTCGACGGCAAAGACGTGACCATCATCGATGCCTTCGAGGCGGTCGGGGCCTGCCTGGCCGGGAAGATCACCCGCGCCGAGGTGGACCGGGTCGAGCGGGCGATCTGTCCGGGCGAGGGCGCCTGCGGCGGGATGTACACCGCGAACACGATGGCGTCGGTGGGCGAGGCGCTCGGGATGAGCCTGCCGGGCTCGGCGGCGCCGCCGGCGGTGGACCGGCGCCGGGACGGCTTCGCGCACCGCTCGGGCGAGGCCGTCGTGGAGATGCTGCGCCAGGGCATCACCGCCCGACAGATCATGACGCTGGACGCGTTCGAGAACGCCATCGCGGTCGTGATGGCGCTCGGCGGCTCGACCAACGCCGTGCTGCACCTGCTCGCGATCGCCCGCGAGGCCGAGGTCGACCTGACCATCGACGACTTCAACCGGATCGGCGACAAGGTCCCGCACCTGGCCGACATGAAGCCCTTCGGCCGCTACGTGATGACCGACGTCGACCGGATCGGTGGCATCCCGGTGGTGATGAAGGCACTGCTGGACGCGGGCCTGATGCACGGCGACGCGCTGACCGTGACCGGCAGGACGCTCGCGGAGAACCTCGAGGAGCTCGCGCCGCGCGCTGCCGACGGCAGTGTGATCCACTCCCTGTCCGAGCCGATCCACCGCACCGGCGGCCTGACCATCCTCAAGGGCACGCTGGCGCCCGAGGGCTCGGTGATCAAGAGCGCCGGCTTCGACGCCGAGGTGGTCACCGCCACCGCGCGGGTCTACGACCGCGAACGGGCCGCCCTGGACGCACTGGCGGCCGGTGAGATCAAGGCCGGCGACGCAGTGATCATCCGCTATGAGGGCCCGGCAGGCGGACCCGGGATGCGAGAGATGCTGGCGATCACCGGCGCGATCAAGGGTGCCGGGCTGGGCAAGGACGTCCTGCTGATCACCGACGGCCGCTTCTCCGGCGGCACAACGGGGCCGTGCATCGGCCACGTGGCGCCCGAGGCGACCGTGGGCGGGCCGATCGCCTTCGTCCGCGACGGTGATCAGATCACGTTGGACATCCCCAACCGCACCCTCGAGCTGCACGTCGACGCCGACGAGCTGGACGCCCGCAGGCAGGGCTGGGTGCCGAACCCGCCCAAGTTCACCAGCGGCGTCCTGGGCAAGTACGCCAAGCTGGTGCAGTCGGCCTCCCACGGCGCCATCTGCGGCTGAGCACGCCATCCCTTCGTCGACCGGCCCGCGGGCGATCTGACCACGAGCCGCCGACCGCGGCGGGTCCGGCCGTCGTCGGAGCCGAGCGCCTGAGAGAATCCCACCATGGGCAAGGTGTACGGCGGCCTCGACGCACGCCTTCGTGAGTTCGTCGAGGCCCAGCGGGTCTTCTTCGTGGCCACCGCGCCGCTTGCCGGTGACGGGCACGTCAACCTCAGCCCCAAGGGCGTCGACGGGACGCTCGCCATCCTCGACGAGCACACCGTCGCCTACCTCGACCTCACCGCCAGCGGCGCCGAGACCATCGCCCACCTCCGCGAGAACGGTCGCATCACGCTGATGTTCTGCTCGTTCGACCGCACCCCCAAGGTGCTGCGGCTGCACGGCCACGGCCGGGTGGTGACGCCGTACGACGACGCCTGGAGCGAGGCATCGGCCCCGTTCCCGCACACGCCCGTGGCACGTGCGGTGATCGTCGTCGACGTCAGTCGGGTCAGCGACTCGTGCGGCTACGGCGTACCGCTTGCCGGCGACATCCGCGAGCGTGACCTGCTGATCGCCTCCATGGAGCGCAAGCCCAGCGTCATCGACTATCGGGTCGAGAAGAACCGCGTCAGCATCGACGGCCTGCCCGCGTTCGACCACGACCCGGTGACGCCGTGAGGCAGGGACGCTGGTCCGCGATCCTGGTGGTGTTCGCGGCGTGGTGCGTCGTGCTGCTCGTGATCGCCGGCGTCGACCTGGCCTCGGGAGGCGGCGCAGGCCCGAATCCGGCTGGCCCTACGCCGACCCCCGCCCCCACTCACGCCCCGGCGCGCGCCCCGAGCGGGTCACCGACGCCCGGCGCGGGCCACTCGGCATCCACCTCGAGCCCCCGCGCCACGCCGAGCGCCGGCAGCTCACGGACGCACTCTCCGGTCCCGTCACCGCGCCGGTCACCCAGCTCGCCGAGCGCGTCGCCGGTGCCTGAGCACGTCCACTCCGGCCTGGCGCACATGCCGGCCGCGGAGGCAGCACCGGCGCCGCACCTCGCGCTCCCCGGCGGGCGGAAGAGGGTGTTCGACGGCCACGTCCTCGTCGCCTACTACGGGACGGCGGGCACGGGTGCGCTCGGAGTCCTCGGCGACGCCCCGCCCGACGAGATCTGGCCCCGGCTGGTGCGCGCCGGTCGCCCGTTCGCCACGCCGGGCCACCGGTTGCAGCCGGTCTTCGAGCTGATCGTCGACGTGGCCACCGGCACGCCGGGTCCCGACGGCGACTTCAGCGCATCGATCCCGCGCGCCGCCGTGCGCGAGTACATCCGGGCCGCCCATCGTCACGGTGCGCTGGTCATCCTCGACATCCAGCCGGGACGCTCGGACTTCCTCAGCAAGGCGCGGCACTGGGCGTGGGCGCTGAAGGACCCCTGGGTCGGGCTGGCGCTCGACCCGGAGTGGCGGATGGGGCCGGGGCAGGTCCCGGCGACGGTGATCGGCCACGTCCGGGCCGCCGAGGTCAACCGGGTGAGCGCCTGGCTCTCCGCGCTCACGATCCGCGGGCACCTCCCGCAGAAGGTGTTCATGCTGCACCAGTTCCGCACCGACATGATTCGCGGCATCCAGCACGTCAGGCCGCGACCGGGACTGGCCCTGGTCCAGCACGTCGACGGCTTCGGCACCCCCGGACAGAAGCTGGCGACGTACCACGCCGTCATCAGGCCGCGGATCTTCCACGAGGGCTTCAAGCTGTTCTACCGCCAGGATGTCCGTCGAATGAGCGCCAAGCGGGTTCTCCACATCCGCCCACGGGTGAGCTTCGTCAGCTTCCAGTGACGCCGGACGCGCGATCGTCCTCGCCGTGCCGATCCAGGTCGCTGGGTAGAGTCCGGCGGGTGCCGCGCAACGAATTCGACCAGCCGATCGGGACAGCGTTGCCACGGTGGTCCCCGCGCCTCGCTCCCGAGCCGGCCCGACTCAGCGGTCGTTGGTGCTCCCTGGTCAGCCTGGACGGGGCCGACCTCGACCGGCTGTACGACGTGCTCGCCGTCGATGCGCCGCCGTCCCTGTGGACCTACCTCTCGGGTGGCCCCTTCTCCGACCGCGCGGGGTTCGACGACTACCTCGGACAGCTTCGGGAACTGGGCCACCCGATGGTGGTGCTGGCCCCCGACGAGGTGGGGATCGCGTGCTTCCTCAACACCGCGGTTCAACACGGCTCGACCGAGGTGGGGGCGGTGTCGTGGGCGCCCGCACTGCAGCGCACCACCGCCGCCACCGAGGCGGTTCTCCTGATGATGCGGCACGCGTTCGACGACCTCGGCTACCGGCGCTTCGAGTGGAAGTGCGACAGCCTGAACGAGCCCTCGTGCCGGGCAGCAGTCCGGCTGGGGTTCACTGCCGAGGGCACGTTCCGCAACGCCGTCGTCTACAAGGGGCGCAGCCGGGACACCGCGTGGTTCTCGATCACCGACGCCGAGTGGCAACAGCTGCGCCCGGCGTACGACGCCTGGCTCGACCCCGACAACTTCGACGACTCGGGGCGCCAGCGTCGCAGCCTGGCGCAGCTGCGCGCGGTCAGTCCGCCAGCTGCTCGTCGGTGACGGCGGCCTCCTTCTCGGTCTCGGCGATGTGCCGGGCGGCCTGCTCCGGGCTGAGCCGGAACCGGTGCGCGAGCACGTAGACGACGACCGAGAGCACGAGCATGATCCCGGCCGAGGTCCCGAAGCCCAGCTCCATCCGGTTGCCGGCCGCCGGCTCCGGGAAGCTGCCGAGCCAGGAGATCAGGGTGACCCCGCCGAGCCACGGAACGATCCAGGCCGCGCCGGAGGGGAGCTCGAGGTCAGGGAGGCGCACCTGGCCCGACAGCATGAAGGCCCCCAGCAGCAGGAACCCGAGCAGCACCGCGACCATCAGCTTCCACACCACGTCCCAGCCGGACCAGTAGACGATCATGTTCGACGCCCAGAACGCGAGCACCGGGATGATGTGACCCCCGGGCAACCGGAAGGGGCGCTCCTGGTCGGGCTGCTGCTTGCGCAGTGCGGACAGCACGAGCGGCCCGGACGCGAACGACATCACCGTCGCGGAGGTGATGAACCCGACCAGTTGCTGCCAGCTGGGGAACGGCAGGAAGACCACCAGCCCGACGACGAAGGTCACGACGAGGCTGACCAGCGGCACGCCGCGGTCGGTGGTCCGCTGCAGCGCTCGTGGCGCGTTGCCGTTGCGGGCCATCGCGTAGGAGATCCGGGAGGTGATCGTGGTGTAGATCAGGCCGGTGTCGCCGGGGGAGATGATCGCGTCGATGTAGAGCAGGACCGCCAGCCAGCCCAGCCCCAGCAGGGTGGCGAGGGAGGCGAGCGGGCCGAAGTCGCCGCCGTACGACAGGCTGCCCCATGCCCCCGCCTTGGTGAGGATGCTCGGGTCGAGCGCCGCGATGAAGGCGACCTGCAGCAGCACGTAGAGCACGCCGGTGATCAGGACCGAGCCGATCACCGCCAGCGGTACGTTGCGCCGCGGGTTGTCGGTCTCCCCGGCGAGCTCGATGCCCTGTCGGAAGCCGAGGTAGGAGAAGACGATGCCGCCCGTGGCGATCGCACTGAACACGCCGTGCCAGCCATAGGGGCGGTACCCGAGCTGGGTGAAGTTGTGAGCGTGGAACGCGGTCGCCAGGAACGCGATCACGACCAGGGTGATCATGAACAGCTTCCAGCCGACCAGGACGTTGTTGATCCGCGCGAACCAGCGGATCCCGAAGTAGTTCACCACCACGAACACGGCCATCAGGACCACCGCGGTCACGTAGCCCAACGCGGTCAGGGTGTGCACGTCGACCGGCTGCTTGGTGCCGCACGCGGCGACGCAGTGGGTATGGGTGAACGGGGCGTACTTGGTCGCGTACTGGAGCGCGCCCTCGACCTCGATCGGCGCGGTAGTGGCCACCGCCACCCAGGTGATCCAGCCGGTGGTGTAGCTGGCGAAGGACCCGAAGGACATGTGGGGGTAGCGCACCACTCCGCCGGAGAGCGGGAACATCGTGCCCAGCTCGGCGTACACCAGGGCGATCAGCAGGATCATCACCCCGCCGAGCGCCCAGGAGATCATCGCTGCCGGGCCGGCCTGCTTCGCCGAGTTGAGCGCTCCGAAGAGCCATCCCGAGCCGATGATCGACCCGACGCTGGCGAACAGCAGGCCGGTGACGCCGATGTGCCGCCGTAGTCGCGGCTCGTCCGCCGCCTCTGTCGTCCTTGTCGTCATGGGCAACCAACCTGTCACAGTCCCCGCCCCCGGGGTCAAGCCCGCGTTTCGGCGTCGACAACCGTTGACAGCGCCGCGGGATCGTGCCTGTAATGCCGGGGGCGACCAGCCCGACCACTCCTCTTCTCGGGGGACACCATGAGGAAGATCCGTGTCGTCGCGACCGTCGGCGCACTTGCCTGCACCGCGTCGATGCTCCAGACAGCCGCCTACGGCACGGTCGTGGCCGACAGCCCGGCGTGCCGGCCGACGATCCCGTCGACGACGTCCGTGCGGGCGCAGCCCGACCACGTCGTCGTGGCACGCCGCGGCCACCGGGTGCCGGGCGCCTACGTGCGCGTGCGCCTGGTCCCCTACGGGAGCTCGTCGAGCACGCATCCGCCGGTCATCGCCGAGGGCTTCACCGACGCCCGCGGTGTCTTCGGCTTCGACCTCGCCGACCACGTCAAGGCCCGACGGATGGCGCGCCGCGCAGCCGGCCACGCGGTCAACCTGCAGCTCAGTGCGTTGACCGCACGGGGCGCCCGAGTCGGAGCCGGCAACGAAGTGTGGTCGCTGCACGGTCGACACCGGGCCCGGCTGCCGCTGCGGTACGCCGTACCGGCCGCTCGTCGAACCGCCCCGGACTCCTCAGCGCGGCTGGCGATGACGAGCACCGCGGTCGACCGCGACCTCGCCGGCGTGCCCGCCGATGCCCGGTCGATGGTGCCGGGCAACTACACCAAGCACACCGCGAGCACCACGCGGATGGTGAAGATGGCGATCCTGCACAGCTCGCGCGGCACCAACGTGAAGTTCACGATGGCCAAGGGTCGCGACACCAGGGTGCAGATCGCCTTCAGCTACGACGGCGGCGCGTGGAAGGTGAACGGCTGGGCCGAGGAGTCCACCGCTCGCGAGTCGACGCACTCGCGCACCTTCGACGGCGTCTTCAACCGCGTGATGCTGGCCAAGTACGTCTTCCACAAGTACCACCACTACGAGCTCGACTGCATCCCGTGCGGGTCCTGCTCGCAGTGGACCTCCGACTACTGGAAGCCCTACTCATGGACCGGTGGGCTCACCTACGGCTCGACGCGGCAGTCCCAGCCGTCGTCGATCCCCTCGACCCACATCGGACTTGCGCGTCGCAACGACACCTTCTCCACCTCGACGGCGAAGAACCACGAGTTCGGTGCCGGAGTCGAGCTCGCCGGGTTGGCTCTGAACGCTCAGACCGGCTACTCCTCACGCACCAGCATCGAGTGGTCGGCCAATGGGCACTGCGGACGCAACTACCTCGCCGGCAGCGGCGGAAAGTACCCGGTCAGCGCCCGAGTCATCTACGCGTACAGTCGCCGCTGCTGACAGACGAGAGCGACGGATCGTGGGACGGACGGCTCACATGGTGAGACCCGTGCAACACTGAGTTGAGCCCCGGCGGGAGCGAGGGGCATGCTGTGCGCATGCGTCTGGACATTCTCGTACGCACGCGACGCGCACGCTGACGGCCACACTGCCGTTGCACACGCGTCGACCCCTCGCCCGCCATCCGGCTCGAGGGGTTTTTTGTTGGGATCTTCTGGTGGTGAGGCGCTGCCGCACCACCGCGGGGCACGACCAGAGGTGGGACGAATGAGCGAGCAGGCCGATCCGTCGGCGGACGTGGGCCAGGGCACCGTCAGCGGTGCACAGAGCCTGATCAGGTCGCTGGAGCACGCGGGGGTCGAGCACATCTTCGGCATCCCCGGAGGGGCCATCCTGCCGGCGTACGACCCGCTCTACGACTCGCCGATCCGGCACATCCTGGTGCGCCACGAGCAGGGGGCGGGGCACGCCGCCCAGGGGTACGCCGTCGCGGGTCGTCGCGTCGGGGTCTGCATGGCGACCTCGGGGCCGGGTGCGACCAACCTGGTCACGCCGCTGGCCGACGCCTACATGGACTCGGTCCCGATGGTCGCGATCACCGGGCAGGTCGGCGCCGCGATGATCGGGACCGACGCCTTCCAGGAGGCGGACATCCGCGGCATCACGATGCCCGTCACCAAGCACAACTTCCTGGTCACCGACCCCGCCGAGATCCCGCGGACCATCGCCGAGGCCTTCTACCTCGCCTCCACCGGACGTCCCGGTCCGGTCCTCGTCGACGTGGCGAAGTCGGCGATGCAGGCCGAGACCACCTTCGCCTGGCCGACCGAGCTGAGCCTGCCCGGCTACCGGCCGGTGACCCACCCGCACTCCAAGCAGATCCGGGAGGCGACCCGGCTCATCCGCGAGTCGCGGCGACCGGTGCTGTACGTCGGCGGCGGCGCGATCCGGGCGCAGGCCTCGCGCGAGCTGAAGGTGCTCGCCGAGATGACAGGGATCCCGGTCGTCACCACGCTGATGGCACGCGGTGCGTTCCCGGACAGCCACCCGCAGCACCTCGGGATGCCTGGCATGCACGGCACTGTGGCGGCGGTGGCCGGCTTGCAGAAGAGCGACCTGATCGTCGCTCTGGGTGCGCGATTCGACGACCGGGTGACCGGCAACCTCGACTCGTTCGCCCCGGGAGCCCGCGTCGTGCACGCGGACATCGACCCGGCCGAGATCGGCAAGAACCGCGAGGTAGACGTGCCGATCGTCGGCGACGTCCGGGAGGTGATCGCCGACCTCATCGTCGCGCTGCAGGCCGAGCAGGACGCGGGCAACACCGGGGACTACGAGGGCTGGGTGAAGTTCCTGGCCGGGGTGAAGTCGCGCTACCCGCTCGGTTACGACACTCCCGCCGACGGCCTGGCTCCGCAGTACGTCATCGAGCGCCTCGGCCGGATCAGTGGACCGGAGTCCATCTACGTCGCCGGTGTCGGCCAGCACCAGATGTGGGCCACCCACTTCGTGCAGTACGAGAACCCGAACACCTGGATCAACTCCGGTGGGCTGGGCACGATGGGCTTCTCGGTGCCGGCGGCGATGGGCGCCAAGGTCGCCTGTCCGGACACCACCGTCTGGTCGATCGACGGCGACGGCTGCTTCCAGATGACCAACCAGGAGCTGGCGACCTGCACGATCGAGGGGATCCCGATCAAGGTCGCGGTGATCAACAACGAGTCGCTCGGCATGGTCCGGCAGTGGCAGACCCTCTTCTACGGCGGCCGGTACTCCAGCACCGACCTGCAGAGCAAGCGTGTCCCGGACTTCGTCAAGCTCGCGGAGGCGTACGGCGCCGTCGGGCTCTCCTGCGACTCCGCCGCCGACGTCGACGCGACGATCAACAAGGCGATGGAGATCGACGACGTGCCGGTGGTCGTGGACTTCCGTGTCCACCGGGACGCGATGGTGTGGCCGATGGTCGCCGCGGGCACGTCCAACGACGACATCAAGTACGCCCGGGACCTGGCTCCCGACTTCGAGGAGGACGATCTCTGACATGAGCGTGCACACCCTGTCCGTCCTGGTCGAGAACAAGCCGGGCGTCCTCGCGCGGATCGCGGGCCTGTTCTCACGGCGCGGCTTCAACATCGACAGCCTCGCGGTGGGGCCGACCGAGCACCGGGACATATCGCGGATGACGATCGTGGTCAACGTCGAGTCCTCGCCGCTCGAGCAGGTCACCAAGCAGCTCAACAAGTTGGTCGAGGTGATCAAGATCGTCGAGCTGGAGGACCGAGAGTCCATCGAGCGCGAGCTCCTGCTGGTCAAGGTGAAGGCCGATGCCGACACCCGCGGCCAGGTGCTGGACGCCGTCCAGCTCTTCAAGGCGAAGGTCGTCGACGTGACGACCGACGCGATCACCGTCGAGGTGACCGGCAACGCCGACAAGCTGGCTGACTTCCTGCGGGTGCTCGAGCCCTTCGGGGTCCGCGAGCTCGTCCAGTCCGGCCTGGTCGCCATCGGCCGGGGCAGCCGGTCGATCACCGAGCGGACCCTGCGGCCCGTCCCCGTCCCGGTCCCGGTCCCCGCCCGCAGGGCCTGAGCCGGCTGACCAGCGGCCGGCCAACACTCCCGTCGAACTCCACCGAAATCCGAACACACAGAAGGAGCCACCCGTGGCTGAAATGTTCTACGACGACGACGCCGACCTGTCCCTGATCCAGGGCAAGCACGTGGCGGTGATCGGCTACGGCAGCCAGGGACATGCGCACGCGCTCTCGCTGCGGGACTCCGGGGTCGACGTCAGGATCGGCCTGCAGCCGGAGTCGAAGAGCCGCGCCAAGGCCGAGGCCGAGGGGCTGCGGGTGCTCACCCCGGCCGAGGCGGTCGAGGAGTCCGACGTCGTCGTGATCCTCGCCCCGGACCAGCACCAGCGCAAGCTCTACGCCGAGGAGATCGAGCCCAACCTGACCCCGGGCGACACCCTGGTCTTCGGGCACGGCTTCAACATCCGCTTCGGTTACATCAAGCCTCCTGAGGGCGTCGACGTCATCATGATCGCGCCCAAGGGCCCCGGTCACCTGGTTCGTCGTGAGTACGTCGACGGCCGCGGTGTGCCCGTGCTGGTCGCGGTCGAGAAGGACGCCTCGGGCAAGGCCTGGGACCTCGCGCTCTCCTACGCCAAGGGCATCGGCGGCCTGCGTGCCGGCGGCATCAAGACGACCTTCACCGAGGAGACCGAGACCGACCTGTTCGGCGAGCAGGCCGTGCTCTGCGGAGGTGCGTCGCAGCTGGTCCAGTATGGCTTCGAGGTGCTCACTGAGGCCGGCTACCAGCCCGAGGTCGCCTACTTCGAGTGCCTGCACGAGCTCAAGCTGATCGTCGACCTGATGTACGAGGGCGGCATCGCCAAGCAGCGCTGGAGCGTCTCCGACACCGCGGAGTACGGCGACTACGTCTCGGGCCCCCGGGTGATCACCCCGCAGGTGAAGGAGAACATGAAGGACGTCCTCGCCGACATCAAGAACGGCTCCTTCGCCGAGCGGTTCATCAAGGACCAGGACGCCGGCAGCCCCGAGTTCGAGGCGCTGCGCGCCAAGGGCGAGCAGCACCCGATCGAGGCCACCGGCCGTGAGCTCCGCAAGCTGATGGCCTGGGTGAAGTCGCACGACTCCGACTACACCGAGGGCACCGCCACGCGCTGAGTCCGCGGCGGACTTTCCCAGGTTCAGAACCGAAGGGTCACGTTCACACAGGAGAGTCGGTGTGTGAACGTGACCCTTCCTGGGTGAAGTCGGCGGGTGACGAGCGCTGTGCCACGTGGGGCGGTGGCAGGCGGGGCCGGGCGCTCAGGCGCGGCCGGCGTACTCCTCCGCGGTCAACCCGAACACCTGCGACGGACCGTCGTACCACTTCTCCCGCACACCGAGATCCCGCATCCCGATCCTGCGGCAGACCGCCTGGGACGGCATGTTGTCGGTATGGGTGAGCGCGAAGATCTCGGGCAGCCCGTGCGCGAACCCCCGGGCCAGGACGGCGGCGGCCGCCTCGGTCGCGTAACCGCGCCCCCACGAGTCGGGGTGCAGGTGCCAGCCGATCTCGACCTCGTCGTGCTCGGCGTTCGGCAGCGTCAGCAGGATCACCGATCCCGCGACCACTCCGGTCTCCCTGACCTCGATCGCCCAGAATCCGCGTGGCGGCAGGGCCGACCGCCGGTGGTACGACGTGATCCGCTCGCGTGCCTCCCCAAGGGTGCGCATCAGCTGAGGCGGGCCGTCGCCGAGCCACTTGACCACCTCGGGACGGCTCTGGATGTCGAGCACCCGGGCTGCCTCCTGAGTGCCCCAGGGCCGGATCCGCAGCCGATCGGTCTCCAGATCCATCGCCGGGGCCATGCGTTGGGTCATGTCGATGCAGTCTGGCACGGTGGTCCGATGGAACAACGACTCAATGTGGTGACGCTGGTCGTGACGGACCTCGACGACTCGCGCCGGTTCTACCGAGACGCGCTGGGCTGGCGGCCGCTGATCGACGTGCCGGGCGAGGTGCTGATGTTCGAGGTCGGCACCAAGCTCGTGCTGTCCCTGTGGGCGGAGGAGCGCGCGGTCGACGAGATCGGCCCGGTAGTCCGCGGTGGCACGGCCCCCGTCACGCTCGCGCACAACTGCGGCTCGCCCGAGGACGTCGATCGGGTCCTGGAGGACGCGCGAGCGGCGGGGGCGCAGGTGCAGCCCGGCGTACGTCGCGACTGGGGTGGATACTCCGGATACTTCGCGGACCCGGACGGGTTCCGCTGGGAGGTGGCACACGCGCCGGAGGGCGTGGGCGGCCTCACCTTCCCCTGACCGGCCCCTGACCAGCCGTCGCGGAACAACCCGGCCGTCCTGCGGGTTGCCACGGACATGGAGATCGAGATCTGGTCCGACGTCGTCTGCCCGTGGTGCTACATCGGGAAGCGCCGCCTGGAGAAGGCGTTGGCCGGCTTCGAGCACGCCGACGACGTCGAGATCGTCTACCGCTCATTCCAGCTGGATCCCTCGGCCCCCACCGTGCCGACCGAGACCGTGGCCGAGGCGCTGGGTCGCAAGTACGGCGGCGGCGCGGAGGCCGGCCGGCAGATGGTCGACCGCGTCGAGGCGGTGGCAGCCGAGGAGGGCCTCCTCTTCCGGCATCACCAGTCGCTACGGGTCAACACCGTCGACGCCCACCGGCTGCTGCACCTGGCGCGTGAGGAAGGACGCCAGGCGGACCTGAAGGAGGCGCTTCTGTCGGCGTACTTCGTGGAGACCGAGAACGTCGCCGACCACGAGACCCTGGCGCGGATCGCGGTCGGGGTCGGCCTTGACGAGGGCCGGATCCGTGCGGTGCTGGCAAGCGACGAGTACGCCGACGACGTCGAGGCGGACATCCGCGAGGCGGCGTCGCTGGGCGCCACGGGCGTGCCGTTCTTCGTGGTCGACCGCAAGTACGGCGTCTCCGGCGCCCAGCCCGCCGAGGTGTTCGGTCAGGTCCTCGAGCGGGCCTGGTCGGAGGCGCATCCGGTGCTGCAGATGACGAACGGTGCGGACGCCTGCGGCCCGGACGGCTGCGCGATCTGAGCAGACCGCGCAGGCCCGGGCCGCAGGGCAGGTCAGCCCAGTGACGTCACGAAGTCCGGGTGGGCCTTGAGCCACTCGTCGACCCCGGCAGCAGGGTCGCCCTTGTGCTTGACCAGGACGGACTGCTCGAGCGACCCCAGCTCCTTGTCACCCATGTGGAACTTCTTCACCATGGCGTCGACCGTCGGGAAGTCCTTCGCAAAGCTGCCGGTGCCCACGGCGTGGAGGCTGTCGGGCTTGCCCATCGCGCCCTTCGGGTCGGTGAGGTCCCTGATCGGGAACGCGTTGTAGGCCCAGTGCGGGCGCCACAGGGTCACGACCACGGGCTTCTTCGCGGCGATGTCCTTCTTCAACGTGGCCAGCATCGCCGGGGTCGAGGACGTCTTCAGGCTCCAGTCGCCCAACCCGTACTTCGGCATCATCGAGCCCTTGGTCACCCGGGTCAGCCCGGCTCCCGGCTCGATGCCGATGATGGTCTTGTCGAACTCCGCGCCGTGGGACCGCAGTTCCGCCATCGACTTCACGTCCACGTAGTTCGGCACTGCGATGGTCAACGGTGCGTGGTCGTACCAGGTGCTGATATCGGTGAGGTCGTGGCCGTACTTGTCCCAGTACGTCTTGTGCGTGGACGGCAGCCAAGCGTCGAAGAACAGGTCGAGGCTGCCCTTGTCCAGGCCGATGAACGTCGGCCCCGCATCGGAGACCTGCTGGATCTTGACGTCGTAGCCCTTGTCCTGGAGCACCTTCTGCCACAGGTGCGTGACGGCGATGTCCTCATCCCAGTTGATGTAGCCGATGGTGATCGCCTTGCCCGACTGGCCGCCGGAGCCCGACCTGCCGGTCTCGCTGTTGCCGCTAGCGCAGGCGCTGGTGGTCACCAGCATCGCCAGTACGGCGGCCACTGCTCCGGCCCACCTGACAGTTCTCGTCCTCATCCTGGTTGCCTCTCTCTGGGTTCGTGTTCACGTCGGGTTCGTATCTGTTCGTGGATCAGGCAGCTGCGTGCGCGGTCTCCTCCGATGCGGGGTCGGGTTGTGCCGTGTCGTGCGTGGGCCGCAACCGGCGGCCGACGTCCTCGCGCAGCCTGGTGAGGAACGATCGGTGGCCGCCGGCCAGCCCCGCGGTGATGCGGTCGAGGTAGATGGCCAGGATGACCACGGACACACCGGAGTCGACGCTGAGCTTGATGTCCAGGGTCTGCAGCGCCTCGACCACGGCGCCGCCGAGGCCGCCGGCTCCGACCAGTCCGGCGATCACGGTCATCGACAGCGACAGCATGATCACCTGGTTGACGCCCGCCATGATGGTCGGCATCGCCAGCGGGATCTGGATGCCGCGGAGCACCGTGCCGGAGCGTGCCCCGAACGCCTGGCCAGCCTCGACCATCTCGGGGTCGACCTGACGGATGCCGAGCTCGGCGAGGCGAACCCCCGGCGGGATCGCGAAGACGATGGTCGCCACGATCGCCGTGGTCGCGCCGATGCTGAAGAAGAACATCGCCGGCAGCAGGTAGACGAACGAGGGCAGCGTCTGCATGAAGTCCATCGCCGGCTTGGTCACCACCGACACGGTGCGCGACTTCGCCGCGATGATGCCCAAGGGGATGGACACGAGCACGGCCACGACGCTGGCGAAGACGACCAGGGCAAGGGTGTCCATCGCATTGGACCACTGGTCGAACGAGTCGATCAGCAGCAGGCCCGCAGCGGAGAGCACGGCGGCCAGCAGGCCGCGGGCGAGGAGGGCGATCACGGCCAGGACGATCACGACGGCCACGATCGGCAGTGACTGGAGCAGGTCCTGGATCCACGCCACGCTCTGGTTGATGCCGTTGGCGATGCCGCCGAAGAAGCCGCTCCAGTGGTGGGTGAGCCACTCGACGAGGCTGTTGATCCAGTCTCCGAGGCGGTTGCGGGGGACGAGGTTGAGCAGGGTGAAGATGTCAGACATGGGCGGTCTCCTCCGGCGTGGAGTCGGTCGGGGCGTCGTCCGCCCCCGTGCGATCCGAGGGCTCGGTCTGCTCGCCGAGGGCGGACAGCAGGGTCACTCGGGGGATCACCCCGAGCAGGCGCCTGTCGCCGTCGACGACCGGGAGCGGCAGCAGCGTCTCGGCCGACGGCGTGAACAGCTCGGAGAGCGGTGTGTCGGCCGGCACCGCCATGGTGATCGGCTCGGTCACGGGCTTGATCGTCTGGGCGTCGAGATCACCAGCCACCCTGTGCTCCATCACGTAGCCGATGAGCTCCCGGGAGCGGCTGGTGACATAGAGGCCGCGCTGCTGGTGCTCGCGCATCAGCCGGTGGGCGACCCGCGGCCCCTGCTCGCTTCCGAGGACAGCGACCGGTGGCTCCATCACCGAGGATGCCGTCAGGACCCGGGTGCGGTCGACATCGGCGACGAACCGAGCAACGTAGTCGTTGGCGGGGTCGGTGAGGATCTCCTCCGCGGTGCCGATCTGCACGATGCGGCCGTCGCGCATCATTGCGATCCGGTCGCCGAGCCGCATCGCCTCGTTCAGGTCGTGGGTGATGAAGAGGATGGTCTTGCCGAGCTCGTGCTGCAGCTCGATCAGCTGATCCTGCATCTCCCGCCGGATGAGCGGGTCGAGTGCGCTGAAGGCCTCGTCCATCAGCAGGACCGGGGTGTCCGCGGCCAGCGCCCGAGCCAGTCCGACGCGCTGGCGCATCCCGCCGGAGAGCTCGTCGGGTCGGTAGTCGTCCCAGCCCTTGAGCCCGCACATCTCCAACGCGCGGCTGGCGCGCTCGCGGCGCTCGTCCTTCGGCACGCCCTTGATCTCCAGCCCGTAGGCGGCGTTCTCGACAACGCTCCGGTGCGGGAGCAGGGCGAAGTGCTGGAAGACCATGCTGATCTTGTCGCGCCGGGCGGCCCGCAGCTGGGCGGGCTTCATCGCGGTGAGGTTGTCGCCGTACACCTCGACGTGGCCGGAGGTGGGCTCGTGCAGCCCGTTCACCATCCGGATCAGGGTGGACTTCCCCGAGCCGGACAGGCCCATCACGACGAAGATCTCACCCTCCTCGACGGTGAACGACGCGTCGATCACCGCGGCTGTGAGTCCGCTGCTGCGCAGGTCCTCGGTGCTGGCGCCGGCCTCGAGCCGGTCCACTCCGTCCCGTCCGCGGCGGCCGAAGATCTTGTAGAGATGACGCGCCTCGATGGCTGGCACAGGTGCCCCCTTGTCTTTGGTCTGCGTGGTTGTCCCGGGCGCGAGACGGACCAAGCGGACAGCGCCCCGAGACGCTCCAACCCATCACAGATGGGGGCGAGGAGACAAACTTCCGGTACGTCGCGTGCCGTAAGTCTCGTCATTTTGCATGATCATGCATAGTCCTGCATACTTCATCTCGTGTCCAAGGTCCTCACCTCTCTGCCCGTCGGCGAGCGCGTCGGCATCGCCTTCTCCGGAGGGCTCGACACCTCCGTCGCGGTCGCGTGGATGCGCGATAAGGGGGCCGTTCCCTGCACCTACACCGCCGACATCGGCCAGTACGACGAGCCCGACATCGCCGGCGTACCGTCGCGAGCCCGGCAGTACGGCGCGGAGATCGCCCGGCATGTCGACTGCAAGCCGCCGTTGGTCGAGGAGGGGCTGGCCGCGCTCGCCTGTGGTGCCTTCCACATCCGCAGTGCCGGCCGCGCTTACTTCAACACCACCCCGCTCGGCCGGGCCGTCACCGGGACCCTGCTCGTGCGGGCGATGCACGCCGACGGCGTCGACATCTGGGGCGACGGCTCCACCTTCAAGGGCAATGACATCGAGCGGTTCTACCGCTACGGGCTGCTCGCCAATCCCAACCTGCGGATCTACAAGCCCTGGCTGGACGCGGACTTCGTCACCGAGCTCGGTGGTCGCAAGGAGATGTCGGAGTGGCTGGTCGCGCATGACCTGCCGTACCGCGACAGCACGGAGAAGGCCTACTCCACCGATGCCAACATCTGGGGCGCCACCCACGAAGCGAAGACGCTGGAGCATCTCGACGTGTCGTTGGAGACGGTCGAGCCGATCATGGGAGTCAAGTTCTGGGACCCCTCGGTCCACATCGACGTCGAGGACGTCACGATCGGCTTCGAGCAGGGTCGACCGACCTCCGTCAACGGGGAGCGGTTCGGGTCCGGCGTGGACCTGGTGCTGGCGGCCAACGCGATCGGGGGCCGGCACGGGCTGGGGATGTCCGACCAGATCGAGAACCGGATCATCGAGGCGAAGTCACGCGGCATCTACGAGGCCCCCGGCATGGCTCTGCTGTGGATCGCCTACGAGCGACTGCTCAACGCGATCCACAACGAGGACACCATCGCGAACTACCACGCCGAGGGCCGGCGGCTCGGCCGGTTGCTCTACGAGGGCAGGTGGCTCGACCCGCAGGCGCTGATGCTGCGCGAGTCGATCCAGCGTTGGATCGCCTCCGTCGTCACCGGTGAGGTCACCCTGCGGCTGCGTCGCGGTGAGGACTACTCGGTACTGCGCACCGACGGGCCGGCGCTGTCCTACCACCCCGACAAGCTGTCGATGGAGCGGACCGAGTCCGCAGCCTTCGGGCCGACCGACCGGATCGGCCAGCTGACCATGCGCAACCTCGACATCGCCGACTCGCGTTCGCTGCTGGAGCAGTACGCCGGGCAGCCGGTCCACCAGGGCCAGGTGCTCGTCGAGAACGGGACCCTCTTCGGAGAGATCGAGCAGGGGGGCGGCGAGCAGATTGCCAGCAACCCCGCGGCCGCCGACGACCAGACCGTCGACGCCCTCGACTCCGCGGCCATGGAGCTCGGCACCGACTGACCTGCCCGTTCAGTTGTGCCTCGTGGTCCGGTGAGTCCGGGGTATGTGTCGGTGGCGGGACCGGCGTACGGTCCGATCCGGGATACATCCCCCAACTCAACGGTCGGTTTCCCCAAACTCGACGGTCGGTTTCCCCCAACTCAACGCAGTTGGATCCGCCGCTCGATGCCGACGTCGGCGAGGAACCGCTCGTCGTGCGATGCGACGAGGAGAGCGCCGCGGTAGGACGTGAGGGCGGAGACCAGCTGGGTGGTGCTGGCCAGGTCGAGTGAGTTGGTCGGCTCGTCGAGCAGCAGCAACTGGGGCGCGGGGTCGGCGAGCAGCAGCGCCGCCAGGGTCGCGCGGAAGCGCTCGCCGCCGGAGAGCGAGTGCACCGGTCGGTCGGCTGCTGCGGCGCGGATCAGGAACCGTGCGAGCCCGGCGTGCACCGTTCTCGGGGCGGCGTCCGGCGCGAACCGACGTAGGTTCTCGACCACGCTCAGATCGTCGTCGAGTATGTCGAGCCGCTGCGGGAGCAGCCTCACCGGGACCTTGACGTCGACGGTGCCGGACCGGGGCGCGATCGTCCCGGCGAGCGTGTGCAGCAGCGTGGACTTCCCGCTGCCGTTCGCGCCCACCACGGCCACCCGCTCGGGGCCGTCCAACCGCAGCGTCACCTGGAGTCCGTTGCGCAGCACAGCATCGGTGCGCAGCACCTCGCGCCGTCCGGGTACGGCGGTCTGCGGCAGATCCACCCGGATCTGGTCGTCGCGCACCCGCGACTCGGCCGCATCGAGTCGCTCGCGCGCGGCGCTCATCCGGGCATCGTGCACGTGCCGCGCGGACGCAGCCGACCGCTCGGAGCGGTTCCGCTGGAAGTTGATCTCCGCCCGACCGAGGCCTCCGGCGCGGGCGCTTCGGTCACCGACCCGACGGCGCTGGGCGATCGCACGCTCGGCGGCCCGACGCTCAGTACGCCGCCGGCGTAGCTCCTGGCGTGCCGACACGACGGCCTGCTCGGCAGCCGCCAGCTCCGCATCGCGCTGGGCGACGTACGACGAGAAGCCGCCCCCGAACCAACGCACCTCGCCGTTGTGCAGCTCGGCGATCCGGTCCATCCGCTCGAGCAGGTCACGGTCGTGGCTGACCACCAGCAGGGCGCCCGCCCAGCCCGAGACCACGTCGTACAGCCGCTCACGAGCCGCCCGGTCGAGATTGTTCGTGGGCTCGTCGAGGACCAGGATGTCGCAGCCGTCGAGCAGCAGCCGAGCGAGTCCGAGCTGGACCACCTCGCCGCCGGAGAGCTCGCCGAGACGACGGTCGATGACGCCGGCGGGAAGCCCGACGCGCGCCAGCTGTGCCTCGGCCCGCTGTTCGACGTCCCAGCGGTCGCCGATGGCGTCGTACACCGCCTCCGACGCATCACCCGCCTCGAGGGCGGCCAGCGCTCGGCGCACCCCGTCGATGCCGAGGTGTACGTCGACCCACTCGTCGGATCGTTGGGTGAGGTCCTGAGGGAGGTGGCCGAGCCGGCCGTGCGCCGCCACCGATCCGTGGTCGGGCAGCAGCGCACCCACCAGCAACCGGACGAGCGTCGACTTGCCGGAGCCGTTGCTGCCGACGAGGCCGGTCCGACCGGCTGGGATCTCCAGATCGAGGCGTTCGAACAGGGGCGTCCCGTCGGGCCAGGCGAAGTCGACCGCAGACAGCCGGACGGCAGGGGAGTGAAAGGTGGACAAGGAGTGCCTCGCAGGGGTGATGGGCGGGGACGGCGGCGGCACTCAGAGCTCCATGCCCTCATCGTCCGAGACGGCTCCCTGTTCTGCAACGCATTAACGGCTAGGGTCGGCTCACCGCCGAACCACTCGTGCTGTGTGACCGTCCGACCAGCGAGGAACCGCCCGTGACCGTGCCACCGGGAGTCGCCGCCCGCCGCCCTGTCGTGCTGCTCGCCGAGGAGCTGAGCCCTGCGACGGTCGCGGCCCTCGGTCCGGACTTCGAGATCCGGCAGTGCGACGGAAGCGACCGCGCCGCGCTGCTCGCCGCAGTGGCCGACGCGGACGCGATCCTGGTCCGGTCCGCCACCCAGGTCGACGCCGAGGTACTCGCCGCGGCACCGCGGCTGCGGGTGGTGGCCCGTGCCGGGGTGGGGCTCGACAACGTCGATGTCCGCAGCGCCACCCAGCACGGCGTCATGGTGGTCAACGCGCCGACGTCGAACATCGTGAGCGCCGCGGAGCTGGCGATCGGGCTGCTGCTCGCGGCCGCCCGGCACATCAGCCCGGCCCACGCCACGCTGCGTCACGGAGAGTGGAAGCGCTCGCAGTTCACCGGCACCGAGCTCCTCGACAAGACGCTCGGGATCGTGGGACTCGGTCGCATCGGGGTGCTGGTCGCGCAGCGGCTGGCCGCCTTCGGCATGGAGATCATCGCCTACGACCCCTATGTGCAGGCCGGGCGCGCCGCCCAGATGGGGGTGCGGATGGTCGGTCTGGACGAGCTGATGGCCGACTCCGACTTCTTGACCGTGCACCTGCCGAAGACCGCGGAGACAACGGGTCTGATCGGTGCCGAGCAGCTGGCCGTGGCCAAGCCGGGCCTCGTCCTGGTCAACGCGGCGCGCGGCGGGATCGTCGATGAGCACGCGCTGTACGACGCGCTCAAGGACGGGCGGATCACGGCAGCCGGCCTGGACGTCTACGCCACCGAGCCGTGCACGGACAGCCCGCTGTTCGAACTCGACAACGTGGTGGCGACACCGCACCTGGGCGCTTCGACCGTGGAGGCCCAGGAGAAGGCAGGCATCGCGGTCGCGAGGTCGGTGGTACTCGCGCTGGCCGGTGAGCTCGTCCCGGACGCCGTCAACGTGCAGGGCGGCGTGATCGCCGAGGACGTGCGTCCCGGCATCCCCCTCGCCGAGAAGCTCGGCCGGATCTTCACCGCGCTGGCCGGTGAGGTCGCCCAATCGATCGACGTCGAGGTACGCGGCGAGATCACGGCGTACGACGTCACCGTGCTCGAGCTGGCAGCGCTCAAGGGCGTGTTCACCGACGTCGTCGAGCACGACGTCTCCTACGTCAACGCGCCGCTGCTCGCCGCCGAGCGTGGCACCGAGGTGCGCCTGGTGACCGACCCGGAGAGCCCCGACCACCGCAACCTGATCACGATCCGCGGCACCCTTCCCGACGGGGTCCAGGTGTCGGTCTCCGGCACGCTCGTCGGGATCGGGCAGAAGGAGCGCCTGGTCGAGGTGAACGGCTTCGTCGTCGACCTCGAGCCCACCGAGCACCTCGCCTTCTTCCTCTATCAGGACCGTCCCGGGATGGTGGGCACCGTCGGCCAGATCCTCGGCGCGGCGGAGGTGAACATCGCGGGCATGCAGGTCTCCCGTGACGAGAGGGGCGGCCAGGCCTTGGTCGCGATGTCGGTCGATTCCGAGGTGCCTGTCGACGTCCTGGAGAAGATCCAGTCGGCGATGTCGGCGACCAGCGTCCGGGGGATCGACCTGACCGCCGGCCCATGAGGATCGGGTCCGTCCGACGGTGGGCGGTGGCGGGTGTGGTGCTCCTGCTTGCCGTGCTCGTTGTCGTCGTGGTCTCCAGGGATCACCGCGGTTCCCTCTCCTGTGGTCGTGAGGCACTCACCAAGCCCGATGGCAAGGCATGGACGTGCACGTTCGACGACGAGTTCGACGGCTCGAGCCTGCGGCGTTCGTCCTGGACCGTCACCACCACCTCGGCGACCGGCTTCCACGGTGGCCCCGAGTGCCTCGTCGATCGTCCCGGGAACGTGTCGGTGCGGGACGGGTCGCTGCTCCTGACGACGCGACGCACGAGCGCTCCGTTCACATGCGCGACGAACACCGGCAACTACCGCAGCGCGTACACCTCCGGCGCGGTCAGCACGCGGGGAATCTTCGAGCAGACCTACGGTCGCTTCGAGATCAGGGCGCGGTTCCCCGACGCTGGCGGTCCCGGTCTGTACGACGGGCTCTGGCTCTATCCCAGCAAGCTCAGCTACGGCCGTTGGCCCGCGTCTGGGGAGATCGACCTGGCCGAGCACTACAGCGTGTGGCCCACCGTGATCAACCATCAGCTGCACTACGACCGCGCCGTCGAAGACACGCGGACGCCGCGGCGGACCTGCAGGATCAGTGATCCTGCCAGCTTCCACACCTACGTCCTCCTCTGGACCCCGAGCCGGATCACGATGGCGTACGACGGCCAGTTGTGCTGGACCACGACGTGGCGTCCGGCGCCGCCGCTGCGCAGCCCGCAGCCCTTCGACAAGCCGTTCTATCTAGTGATCAACCAAGCGGTCGGCATCGGGGTGAACCGCCCCGATGGCCTCCGGCTGCCGGCCACGGCCGCCATCGACTACGTCCGGGTGTGGCGCTAGGTTGCATCGCGTTACGACATTTTGGGCAATCGGCTGCGCGACCTCCGCGTGGTCGGGTATCCATGGGGCTAGCCAGCGACGCGAGCGTCGGAACTTGGGAGGGTTCTGGGGCATGACTTCGCGTCCTGTGGGCAGGATCGGGACAACTTGGAGGAGGATCCGCCTTGCGTACACGTATGTCGTTGACGTCCCTGACAGGGGGTCTCGCGCTCGCCCTCGCGGCCACGGTCGGGCTCGCTGCCCCGTCGATCGCCGCGCACGGCAACGGCGCTACGGACAGCGGCCAGACGCCGGTGTCGTCGACGTGTCCCGACGTTCCCCGCGCGGGCGGAGGCGAGTGGACATGCACCTTCGACGACGAGTTCGATGGCACGTCGCTCGATCCGAGTCACTGGCAGGTTCTCACCACCGCCCAGGGTGGATTCCACGGTGGCCCGGAGTGTCTGGTGGACTCGCCGCAGACGATCCGCGTCCGCTCCGGTGAACTGCACTTGACCACGCAGTCGACCCGCAAGCCGGTGGTGTGCAACACCCCATGGGGCAGCTACACCACGTCGTACATCTCGGGTGCGGTCACCAGCAAGGGCGTGTTCTCCCAGGCCTATGGCAGGTTCGAGATCCGCGCCCGCTTTCCCGACCTCGCCACGGCCGGTCTGTACGACGGGCTCTGGCTCTATCCGGAGAGCCCGGCCTATGGGGCGTGGCCGGCCTCAGGCGAGATCGACCTCGCCGAGCACTACAGCGCCTGGCCGCGGTGGGTCAACTACAACCTGCACTACGCCGGTGAGGATCAGGACACCACGCGCACGCCTCGGCCGACGTGCCGGATCTCCAGCCCCGCCGACTTCCACGACTACGTGCTGGAGTGGTCCTCGGACCAGATCTCGATGATCTACGACGGCCAGACCTGCTGGTCGACAGCGTGGACACCGGCCGCGCCGCTGGTCAGCCCGCAGCCGTTCGACCAGCCCTTCTTCATGATCCTCAACCAGGCGGTCGGAACCGGCGCCAACGCACCCACCTCCGCCAGCGCGCTGCCCGCGACCATGGACGTCGACTACGTCCGCGTATGGAAATGAGGCTGCCGAGGACGAGTCACATGCGGTGAACTGTCCCGCATGAGTACGTCGTCGCTCCCTGCGCCCCGTCAGCTGGCCCGGCTGTCGCCCCTCGGTCAGCTGCGCGCGGGGCGACTGCTGCGCCGGCTCGTGCAGCTGTACGTGGGGCTGGTGGCCTACGGGCTGACCTTGGCCCTGCTGATCCGTGCACACTTGGGGAACGCGCCCTGGGACGTGCTGCACCAAGGGCTCGCCGACCATCTGCCGATCAGCATCGGCCAGGCCGTGATCGCGGTGAGCTTCCTGGTGCTGCTGCTGTGGATCCCGCTGCGCGAGGTGCCGGGATTGGGCACGCTCTCCAACGCGGTGGTGATCGGGCTCGCCGCCGACCTCGGTCTCTCGCTGATGCATGAGCCGCGGGCGATCCAGCTGCGGATCCTGATGACCCTGGCGGGAGTGATCGGCAACGCGGTGGCGACCGCCTGCTACATCGGCGCCCAGCTCGGGCCGGGCCCGCGTGACGGGTTGATGACCGGGCTGAACCGTCGGACCGGCGTGCCCATTGGGCCGGTCCGCACCGGCATCGAGGTCACCGTGGTGGTGGTCGGGTTCTTCCTCGGCGGCGTGCTCGGCTTCGGCACGCTGATCTACGCCGTGGCCATCGGCCCGCTGGTCCAGCGGCTGCTCCCGCTCTTCGTGGTCCCGCTAGCGGCGGGTGGCGACCAGGGCTGAGGCGTCCGCAGCCACCATCACCTCGGCGGCCGTGAACCGCTCGTCGGTCAGCCAGGACTCACGAAGCGTGTCCACTCGCCCGTAGGTGATCGGTGGCCAGACCGCACACGGCTCGAAGTCGTCCATCACCACCAGGCCGCCCGGCTCGACCAGGTCGGCGACCGAGTCCACCGAGGCATCCTCGGGGGAGGAGGCGTCGAGGAACAACAGCGAGTACGGGCCCTTGTTGCGCAGCGTGGACCAATCGGCCGCGAGCACCTCGACCTGGGGGTCGTCGGTGAAGATCTCCTGGGCGGCGACCGCGAGCTTCTCGTCGAGCTCGGCGCTCAGGATCGCTGCGCCGGGGCGGGCTCCCGAGCGCAGCCACGCCGTACCGACGCCGCAGCCGGTGCCGAACTCGGCCATCGTCCCCTGGCGGGTGGCGGCCAGCGCGGCCAGCAGCCGACCGGTCTCGTTGCGGCAGAAGGACACGTAGCCGGCCTTGCGGGAGACCTCGAAGGCGCGCGCGACGATCGGCGGCAGGTCCGGGGGAGCGCTCATGGGCCCAGTGTTCGTCAGGACCCGTGAGGACGCTCGCTGCGCGGACGTCCGTCTCGCATCATGGGACGCCTGGGCGAGACTCAGGACAGTTCGACGGCTTCGCCGTACTCTCGTCACATCATGCGGAGGATCTTCGTACTCATCGATCGCCGTGGCGAGGCCTGACAAGTAAGGCCACCTCGCCGCGGAGTTCGGCGTCCCCCGCCACCGGCCTTGCGCAGTGCCAGTTCGACTGGCCGCCGGTGAGCAGCGAAGAACCACCAGCTTCTTCCTCCGGATCCGCGACTCGCTCCCACGTGACCCGTGGCGCAGTCCGATCCGTCCGCACCCCGGCGACTGCGCAGGCCGGTGGCAGCCCTCATCACCGAAGGAAGAATGCGATGTACGACATGTACCCCGACTGGGGCCCGGCCAGGAACAACCCGGAGAGCCGGTTCAGCCACCAGGCCGTGCAGGAGGCTCTTGACCTGCGAGACAACGGCGGCGAGCGCCCGGACGACAACTAGCCTTCGCTGCATGGCTCCGCAGACGCAGCAGACAGCGCAGGACTCCTACCGCCTCGCGGTGATCCCCGGTGACGGGATCGGTGCGGAGGTGACGGCCGAGGCGCTGAAGGTACTGGAGGCCACCGAGACCGGCGCCAAGTTCGAGACGACCCGCTACGACCTCGGCGCCGAGCGCTATCTGGCCACCGGCGAGGTGCTGCCCGACTCCGTGCTGGACGAGATCCGCGGGCAGGACGCCATCCTGCTCGGTGCCGTGGGCGGCAGGCCGAACGATCCCAACCTGCCGCCGGGCATCCTCGAGCGCGGGCTCCTGCTCCGGCTGCGCTTCGAGCTGGACCACTACGTCAACCTGCGACCGTCCCGGATCTTCCCCGGCTCGGTGTCGCCCCTGGCCCAGGAGGTCCTCGCAACGGGCGAGGTCGACTTCGTGGTCGTGCGCGAGGGCACCGAGGGCCCTTACACCGGCAACGGCGGTGCCCTGCGGGTCGGTACGCCGGCCGAGGTGGCGACCGAGGTGTCGGTCAATACCGCCTACGGGGTCGAGCGGGTCGTGCGTGACGCCTTCGCCCGCGCCGAGCGTCGGGAGCGCAAGCACCTCACCCTGGTGCACAAGACCAACGTGCTGGTGCACGCGGGCTCGCTGTGGTGGCGACTCTTCGAGCAGGTCGCGACCGAGCATCCCGCGGTCAGCACCGACTACATGCATATCGACGCCGCGATGATCCACCTGACCACCAACCCCCAGCGGTTCGACGTCATCGTCACCGACAACCTCTTCGGCGACATCGTCACCGACCTGGCCGCAGCGATCACCGGCGGCATCGGGCTGGCCGCGTCCGGGAACATCAACCCGGACCGGACCACCCCGTCGATGTTCGAGCCGGTACACGGCTCGGCGCCGGACATTGCGGGCCAGCAGAAGGCCGACCCCACCGCCGCGATCCTCTCGGCCGCGCTGCTCCTGGACCACCTCGGTCTGGAGGGCGCGGCTCGCCGGGTGAGCGACGCCGTGGTGGCCGACCTCGCCGCCCGCGACCCGCAGCAGGCCCGTCGTACCGCCGAGATCGGCGACGCGATCGCCGCTCGCGTAGCGGGCTGAGGACTTTCCCAGGTTAAGTGCTCAAAGGTCCTCTTCACACACCGACTCTCCTGTGTGAACCAGTCCTCGGGGTTCTTAACCTGGGAAAGTCCGACCCCGACCAACGCCGACCCACGAGATAGCGTGCCGTCCATGACCCTCGACATCAGCATCACCCGGTCAGATCACCCTCGCAGCGACGCCGAGCTCGCCGAGATCTTGGCCAACCCCGGCTTCGGGATGCACTTCACCGACCACATGTTCACCGTCGAGTGGACCCCGGAGAAGGGCTGGCACGACGCCCGGATCACGCCGTACGCGCCGCTGACGCTGGATCCCGCGACCGCCGTCCTGCACTACGCGCAGGAGACCTTCGAGGGGATGAAGGCCTACCGGCACGCCGACGGCTCGGTCTGGACGTTCCGGCCCGAGCAGAACGCCCAGCGGATGGTGCGGTCCAGCCATCGACTGGCCTTCCCGGTGCTCGAGCCGGAGGACTTCGTGCAGGCGGTCGATGCGCTGGTCGAGGTCGACCAGCGGTGGGTCCCCGACAACTCCGGGACCGGGGGCGAGAAGAGCCTCTACGTCCGACCGTTCATGATCGCCTCGGAGGTCTTCTTGGGCGTGCGTCCGGCGCAGCACGTCACGTTCATGGTGATCGCCAGCCCGGCCGGCGCCTACTTCAAGGGCGGGATCAAGCCGCTGTCCCTGTGGCTCACCACCGAGTACACCCGTGCCGGCCGTGGCGGGATGGGAGCTGCCAAGACAGGCGGGAACTATGCCTCCTCCTTGGTGGCCCAGCAGGAGGCCATCGAGCACGGCTGTGACCAGGTCGTCTTCCTCGACGCGCAGGAGGGGCGCTACGTCGAGGAGCTCGGCGGGATGAACATGTACTTCGTCCATGCCGACGGCCGGGTGGTCACCCCCGAGACCGGCACCATCCTCGAGGGGATCACCCGCAGCGCCATCATCGAGCTCGCCCAGAAGGCCGGGCACACGGTGGAGGAGCGCAAGTTCTCCGTCGACGAGTGGCGCGGGGGCGTGGCCAGCGGCGAGATCACCGAGGTGTTCGCGTGCGGCACCGCGGCCGTCGTCACGCCCGTCGGCAAGCTGATGTGGCCCGACGGCGAGGTCGGCAGCAACCAGGGCGAGGGCGGCCCGCTGACCCTCCAGCTTCGCAAGCAGCTCGTCGACATCCAGTTCGGCCGGTCCGAGGACGTCTTCGGCTGGATGCACCGCGTCGTCTGAGCCTGCGCCCGCGGGCGATGGGTACATTCGACGGGTGACGGTCACGGACGAGACCGCCCCAGCGCGGGTCGGGGACTACGAGCTGCTCGCGCTGCTCGGCGAAGGCGGCATGGGCGTCGTCCACCTCGCCCGGCGGGCGGGGCGCCCCTCGGCTCCGGAGGTGGCGCTGAAGGTGCTCCGGCCGCACATCGTCGGTGACGAGGAGGCTCGCGACCGGCTCGCCCGCGAGGTCACCTCGCTGAGTCGGGTGACCAGCCCCCGCGTCGCCGAGGTGCTCGACGCGGACCCGTGGGGCGCGCAGCCGTACGTCGTGACCCGGCTCGTCAGAGGCCTACCGCTGCACCGGCACGTCCGCGAGCACGGTCCCCTCGACGAGCCCGCGCTGCTGCGCTTCGCCGCGGGTCTGGCCGAGGCCCTCGCGGCGGTGCACTCCGTGGGCGTGCTGCATCGCGACATCAAGCCGGGCAACGTGCTGGTCGAGGACGGCGAGCCGGTGCTGATCGACTTCGGGCTGGCCCGGATGGCCGAGGACCCGCACCTGACCGCGACCGGCTGGCTTCTCGGGACGCCCGGATACCTCGCCCCCGAGATCCTGTACGGCGACGAGGCGACCCCGGCCTCCGACGTGCACGCCTGGGCCGCGACGGTGGTGTTCGCAGCCACGGGTCGACCGCCAGCAGGGACCGGGCCCGCGATGGCCATCATGGACCGGGTTCGCCGCGGTGAGTTCGACCTCGCCGGCGTCCCCGCCTCGATCGTCGGGCTGCTGAGCCGCTGCCTCGCCGAGGAACCGTCCCATCGACCGGGTGTCGACCAGCTGCTGGGCGAGCTGGACGCAGGGGCGCCACCGCTGCCCGCCGCCGAGCCGACACTCGCCCTCGACCGCACCCGGCTCCTCGGTGACCCGGCCCGCGAGCGGGTCGAGCCCGACCAGCCTCCTTCGGAAACGGCGCCGATCGGCGCGGAGCCCTCGCCGCGCCGGGGTCGTCGGGTGGCCGGACTCCTCGGCCTCGGGCTGGTCGGGGTCGGGCTGGTCGCGTGGGCGCCGTACGTCGGAGCGGCGGTGCTCGCCGTGCTGGCGGGGATCCTTCGGTTCGGCTCGGTGACGTTCGAGCGGCATACGCTCCGCCGGCAGATGCGCGGCCGGCCGCGGTGGTACGACGTTCCTGCGTCGACCGTCTCCGCCCCCGCCTATCTGCTGTTCAGCCTCGTCGGCACCGCGGTGCTGTGGCTGAGTGCAGTCGTGCTCGTCGTCGTCACCGCCTTGGTGCTGCTGCTCGCGGGCGCGCCCCTCGATGTCGGCCTGGCGGTGACTGCGCTGGCCTACGTCCTCTGCCTCTGGTGGGGGCCGGGCTCGCGTCGGGTCCGTCAGGCCGGGCGCCGGCTGACCGGGCGGCTGGCGCGGCCGACCCGCACCGGGCCCGTGCTGCTGCTCATCGGTGCGCTGGCGTGCGTCGTACTCCTGGCGGTGATGTCCGACCTGGGGCCGCTGTGGATCCCGATGACCCATGCGCCGTGGGCCGACGGATGGCTCGCCCGGGTCCAGGCGTGGGGGCGATGACGGGGCTCCGACTCAGGCGTCGGCCCACGCGGCGCGCACATCGGCTGCGGCGGCGGCCCCCTGTCGCAGACCGGACCGTGCGGCGTCGGCTCGCCGCGCGGGGTCGAGCAGGTTCTTTCCGATCGCGGCCAGCGCCTCGCGGTCCGGGCTGAGCACCGCCGACTGGACATGGGCGCCGAGCCGGCCGAGCTGGGCAGGGATCGCGTGGTGACGGTCCACCGAGCGTGGCAGCGGTGCCAGCACCACGACCCGGTCCGCACCGGCGGCGAGGTCGGCGTTGGCCACCGAGCGCATCCCACCATCGATGTGCGGGGCACCGTCGATGGGCACCGGCGGCCACACCATCGGTACGGCGCAGCTCGCGCCCACGGCGGCGACCAGGTCGACCCCGGCGCTGCCCGTGAACGCGCGGAACTGACCCGTCGCGGCGTTGATCGCCGTGATCCGCAGGTCGCGGCCGGCCGGCCAGCTGGTGACCCCGATCCGGCTGCGGATCACCTCGAGCCGTTGCTCTGCGGACTCGGGATGGGCGCGCAGAGCCGCACGTCCGAGCCGGCGGAGTCTGGCTTCCGGCGAGCCGGGGAGCAGCATCGGCAGGGCGATCCGCAGCATCGTCGACATGGCCATGACGGATCCGATCTCGGCGTCGGGCGGCGCGAGCTGGTCGTCGTACAGGGTCGAGGTGGGCAGTCCGCCGGTCAGCTGGGTGCCGACGACCGACCCTGCCGAGGTGCCGATGACGATGTCGGCGTCGGCGAGGTGGACGCCGGCGCGGGCCAGACCCTCGAGGACGCCGATCTCCCAGCCGATCCCGGTCACGCCGCCGCCACCGAGCACTAGTGCAGTCGTCATGCGACCACGTTACGAGATGGCCTTCCACGTGGCGGACCGCTCTGGCAGACTCGAGGACGTGCAGCAGAGCATCATCATCGTCTAGCGCGTCGGGAAGTCCCGTCGCGCCAACCTCTCGTCCCTCGAGAGGTTTTTTTGTTGCCGGACCCGGCTGCGGGACCGGCGAGCGCACCAGTCGACAAGGAAGAGCAGATGGACAGCGGTACCGCCGGCGAGGCGTTCCAGGTCTACGACACGACCCTTCGTGACGGGGCCCAGCAGGAGGGGCTGAACCTCTCCGTCGCGGACAAGCTGGCGATTGCCCGGCAGATCGACGGTCTCGGGGTCGGCTACATCGAGGGCGGCTGGCCGGGCGCGAACCCCAAGGACACCGAGTTCTTCCGGCGGGCCGCCGAGGAGCTCACGCTGCGCAACGCGCAGCTGGCGGCCTTCGGGTCGACCCGCCGCGCCGGCACTCGGGCCGCCGACGACCCGCTCGTGGCGGCGCTCCGGGACTCAGGTGCTGGCGTGGTCACTCTGGTGGCCAAGTCCCACGACCGACATGTCGAGAAGGCACTGCGCACGACATTGGCGGAGAACCTCGCGATGGTGCGCGACACCGTCAGCCACCTGCGCGCCGAGGGGCAGCGGGTGTTCCTCGACGCCGAGCACTTCTTCGACGGCTACCGGGACAACCGGGACTACGCGTTGGAGGTGCTGCGCGTCGCGGCGGAGTCCGGCGCCGAGGTGATCGCGTTGTGCGACACCAACGGCGGGATGCTGCCGGGCTGGGTCTCGGACGTCGTCGACGACGTGCGCAGCTCGGTTGCAGGCGACGCCGTACACGTCGGGATCCACTGCCACAACGACACCGGCTGCGCGGTCGCCAACACGCTCGCGGCCGTTGACGCGGGCGCGACCCATGTGCAGGGCACCCTCAACGGGTACGGCGAGCGCACCGGCAACGCCGACCTGGTCTCGGTGGTGGCCAACTTGGAGCTGAAGCTCGGACGGACCGTGCTGCCCGCTGGACTGCTCCGTGAGGCGACCCGGATCGCCCATGCGGTCGCCGAGGTGACCAACGTGCCGCCGGCGTCGCGGCAGCCGTACGTCGGGGTGTCGGCCTTCGCCCATAAGGCGGGCCTGCATGCCAGCGCGATCAAGGTCGACCCGAACCTGTACCAGCACATGGACCCGGCAGGCGTCGGCAACGACATGCGGCTGCTCGTCTCCGACATGGCCGGCCGGGCGTCCATCGAGCTGAAGGGCAGGCAGCTCGGATTCGAGCTCGACGACGACCAGATCCGGAGCGTGACCGCTCGGGTCAAGGAGCTCGAGTCGAAGGGCTACACCTTCGAGGCAGCTGACGCCTCGTTCGAGCTGCTGCTGGTGGAGCAGGTCGAGGGGGCCCGTCCGTCGTACTTCGACGTTGAGTCCTGGCGGGTGATCACCGAGACCCGACCGGGCGATGAGGCCATCTCCGAGGCGACGGTGAAGCTGCTCGCCGGAGGCGCCCGGATCGTCGTCACCGGCGAGGGCAACGGGCCGGTGAACGCACTCGACCACGCGCTGCGACAGGCCATCGAGCAGCTCTATCCCGAAGTGGTGAAGTTCGAGCTGATCGACTACAAGGTCCGGATCCTCGACCAGGGCCACGGCACCGACGCAATCACCAGGGTGCTGATCGAGACCTCCGACGGCGAGTCCTCCTGGGTGACGGTCGGCGTCGGCCACAACGTCATCGAGGCCTCGTGGCGCTCCCTCCTCGACAGCCTCGCCTTCGGTCTGCGCCGCCACTCCGCCTGACCCCGCCCCCTTCTTCCGCGAGTGGTCCCAGATTGTGCGCGAGTGGTCGCAAATGACGCGCGAGTGGTCCCAGATTGCGTGCGAGTGGTCGCAAATGGTGGCCGGCCGATCGTGTCGCCGTACACCAGATCTGACCACTCGCGTGCAGGATGTGACCACTCGCGTGCAGCAAGGGACCACTCGGCGACCATTTGGGGCGTGTCGGCGGATACGGTGCCCAGATGGCAGAGTTGCACGAGCTGACGGCGCTGGAGCAGGGGGCGGCGATCCGGTCGGGTGAGGTGTCGAGCGCAGAGCTCGTCGAGCATTACCTGGCTCGGATCGCGCGGCTCTCCGAGGAGCTCGGTGCATTCGTGACGGTGACGGCCGAGCAGGCGCGGGCCCGCGCCACAGGGATGACCGGAGCAGGCCCGCTCGCCGGCGTCCCCACCGCGATCAAGGACCTCAACGCCACCGCAGGCGTCCGTACGGCGTTCGGGTCGGTGCTGATGCGTGACTTCGTGCCGGACTGGTCCGACGAGCTCGTGCTGCGCATCGAGGCCGCGGGGATGATCAGTCTCGGCAAGACCAACACCCCGGAGTTCGGCTCACCCTGCTACACCGAGCCGGACCCCTCCATCGCGCCGCCCGCGGTCACACCGTGGGACACCGGGCGGATGGCAGGGGGCTCGAGCGGCGGCGCGGCGGCGGCGGTAGCCGGCGGACTGGTCCCTCTCGCCCAGGGATCGGACGGCGGGGGGTCGATCCGGATCCCGGCCAGCTGCTGCGGACTGGTCGGCCTCAAACCGAGCCGGGGGCGCATCTCGGGAGCCCCTTCGTACGGCGAGGTGACCGGTCTGGCCACCGCCGGCCCGATCGCACGGACGGTCAGGGACGCCGCTGCCTTCCTCGACGTGATGGCAGGCCCCTCGCTCGGTGACCCAAGCTGGGCACCGGAGCCCGAGGTCAGCTTTCTCGAAGCCTGCGATCGTGCCCCCGCGCGGCTCCGCATCGCCCGGTTCATCACGCCGGTGCTGGCCGATACCGCCGTCGACCCGGAGTGCGTGCTGGCGTGGGAGAGCGCGAGCCGGCTGCTCGAGTCCCTGGGCCACGAGGTCGTGGACATCGAGGCGCCGATGCCGCGTGACGCGGTCCCGGTCTTCGAGACCTGCTGGGCCGTGCTCACCGCGCTGTCCACCGTCGGGCTCTCGACCGAGCAGAAGGAGCAGCTGCAGCCGATGACCCGTTGGCTCGGCGCCAAGGGCGAGGCGGTGAGCGGTCCCACCTTCGGCCTCGCCCTCGGTGAGATGCGTCGGGTGGCGGCGCGGACCCTGGCCGCAATCGCGCCGTACGACGCCGTGCTGACTCCGACCCTGGCCAGCCCGCCGCTGCCGGTCGGAGCGCTACGCGACGACGCCGATCCCGAGTCGGACTTCGTCGCGCAGACCCGGTTCACGCCGTGGACGTCGATGTGGAACGTCACCGGGAGCCCGGCGGTGTCCCTGCCGCTGCACTACACGGCCGACGGGCTGCCGGTCGGGGTGATGCTGGCCGGACGGCCCGCGGGGGAGCAGGAGCTGCTCGCGCTGTCTGCGCAGGTCGAGTCCGCCGCGCCGTGGGTGGACCGCCACCCCGGCTGCTGGTGATCCTCAGAGGGAGCCGATCAGCCGGGCAAGCTCGGCCGGCCGGGTGAACATCGGCCAATGCCCGGAGTCGAGGTCGACGAGCTCCACCTGTGCTGCGTGGGACAGCTCGGGAACGTCACCGGCGTCGATCCACTCCCGCGCCTGCCCGGGGCTGAACTCGGGGCAGACCACCGTGACCGGCACGTCGAAGCGACGTTCGTCGCTGAGCCGGACGATGCCTCGGGTCACCGACTCGGGCACCGGGATGGCTGCGGCTTCGAACCGCCGACGGGCCTGCTCGTCGAGGTCATCGGCGTCCGGTCCCTCGAACGGCTCCCACCCGGGGAACGGCACCAGGCCCTCGACCGGCTCGAGGAAGTCGGCGTACTTCTCCCCGTCGGCGCACGGGAACCCCCCGATGAGGACGACGCGGGCCACATCGTCCGGACGCGCGTCCGCGGCCATCCAGGCCAACGTGCAGGCAGCGGAGTGGCCCACCACCGTGGGCTCGACGGCGGCGTCCACGGCGGCGACGAGCGCCGCCACCTGGTCATCGAGGCCCGCAGTCGTCGAGCCGTCGCCCTGCCCGGGCAGCGTCACGACGACCGGCCGGTGCCCCAGTGACTCGAGCTCGGGTACGACGGCATCCCAGGCCGACCCGTCCAGCCAGAGGCCGGCGACCATCACGATGTCCATGGCAGGATCTCCTCTTCGAACAGCATCTCGGTGATGATCCACGCTAGGTGCGGGCACCGACATCCAGGCGTCAGCCCGTGACCGTCCCACCGGAGCGCCAGTAGACGTTGCCCTCGCGGGTCAGGAACTGCTCATCGACCAGGTAGCGGCGCAGCGCGGCGTAGTCGTCGTGGAAGCCGTGCAGCACGCGGTTCACGTCGTACTCCGCGTAGGTCCGGCCCGGCTCGAAGGCCTGCGCGATGTGATCGAGCACGATGAGACGCTTCGACCGCTTCGTGGGCATCACCACCAGCCGGCCGTCCTGGACGAACCTGCCGAGCACGTCGGTGTCCATGCCGAGCACGTTAGCGCCATCCTCGAGTCGGGGCCGGGGAGCGACGTCACCGGTGTGCCAGTGACCCTCTTGACCGGAGTGCTTGAGGCTCGCGACGAGACTAGGCTGGATGTCGTGACTGACGACCCGGATGACGACCGGCACTGGCTCGTCGGGACGATCTACTTCAACCCGAAGGATCCTCGGATCCTCGTGCCCAAGAGGCTCGGTTCCCGCCTTGGTCGGACGCTCAATCTGGCGCGTCCGACATCGTGGGCCGTCTTGGTGCTGATCCTGGTGGTTGTGTTCCTTGTGGCGCGCCATTAGCGAGCAGGCGTTCAGGCCTCGGTCGCGCTGAGGAGACGCTCGCATTCGTCGATGAGTCGCTGGCGGATCGGACCGCCGCGCTCGGAGTAGTGCCGTTGGCGGTCGGCGTACTCGCGCTTGCCCTCCGGCGTCTCGATCTTGACGGGAGTCCACTCCTCACCGCTCGGATCGAGGACGAGGCCCGACAGGTCGTACGGCGCAGCCCTCATGTCCATGATCCGGATGTCCCACGCGAGCTCGAACGCGTCCGCCACCAGCTCCGAGGCGATGAGCGGACTGAGCCGGAAGGCGTGCTTGTAGAGGTCCATCCCGGCATGCAGACAGCCCGGCTGCTCGAGCGCCTCCCTGTCGTCCCGGCTGGGATGCAGCGTGTTCAGTGGCCGGGCGGAGGGCGTGAAGAACCGGAAGGCGTCGAAGTGCGAGCAGGCGATCCGGTGTGACTCCACCACCGTGTCCGTGCCGGCTGGGCCGAGCCGGAGCGGCCAGTCGTGCCGGGTCGCGTCGGTGCGGTGCACCATGGCCCACTCGTGCAACCCGAAGCAGCCGAGCGTCGGCGACCGCGACGCGGTGGCGACCAGGAGCCGCCGGATCCGCTCGATCAGGGGCCGTCGCTGCGCCAGCAGTGTCACCGTGGCCGGGTTGCTCCCGCCGACCAGGTCGACGCCGTATCCGGGGTGCCAGCGCCGCAACGCGGAGGGCCGGTGCGAATAGTAGGTGAACAGGAAGTCGTGCACCGGGTGCTTCTCGCCCCGATGGCGGCGCTCGAGGTGCGGCTGGACCCACACGTCGACCCGATGCTGGTGGGCAGCCTCGCGGGCGCGCCAGGCTTCGAGGTCCACGATCACGGCGTCGAGGGTACGTCGACCCGGCCGACGACGACCATGGCGAATCGGCTCCGTAGACTCTGCGGGTGCGCATCGTGAGGTTCACCACCGGCGAGGACCCCCAGTATGGCGTCCTGACCGGTGACGTCGACGTCCATGGCATCCCCGACGAGGGCTGCGTCGTGGTGGCCCTCAACGGCGACCCGCTCTACGTCGGCGTCCACCTGTCTAGTAAGGAGTACGCGCTCGAGGACGTTCGGCTGCTGGCGCCGGTGCTGCCCCGCAGCAAGGTCGTCGGCATCGGGAAGAACTACGCGGCGCACGCCGCCGAGATGGGCGGCGAGGTACCCCCCGAGCCCCTGATGTTCCTCAAGCCGAACACCTCGGTGGTCGGCCCGAACGACCCGGTCTTCTACCCCGAGCAGAGCAATGAGGTCCACTACGAGGGCGAGCTCGCCGTCGTGATCGGCCGGATCTGTCGTGACGTGCCCAGGGAGAAGGTTGCCGACGTGGTGCACGGCTACACCGTCGGCAACGATGTGACGGCCCGCGACCTGCAGCGCGGCGACGTGCAGTTCACCAGGGCCAAGGGCTTCGACTCGTTCTGCCCCTTGGGCCCCTGGATCGAGACCGAGCTGGACGTCAGCAGCCTGCGGGTGCAGACCTGGCTCAACGGCGACCTGAAGCAGGACGGCTCGACGTCCGACATGATCTTCGACGTGCCGGCGCTGGTCGCGCATGTCACCTCGGTGATGACGCTGCTGCCCGGCGACGTCATTCTCACCGGCACCCCCGAGGGTGTCGGCCCGATGGAGCCGGGCGACGAGGTCGAGGTCTTCGTCGAAGGCATCGGCTCCCTGACCAACAAGGTGGTACGGCGTGACTGAGTCCTCAACCGGGACTGTGCGTGTCCGGATGGCCCCGTCTCCGACCGGGTCTCCCCACGTGGGACTGGCCCGTACGGCGCTCTACAACTGGGCCTTCGCGCGACACGCCGCGCTCCAGGGCGCCGACGCCACCTTCGTGTTCCGCATCGAGGACACCGACAAGGAGCGCAACACCCAGGAGTCCTACGACTCGCTGTTCGAGGTGATGGCGTGGCTCGGGCTGTCCTGGGACGAGGGGCCCGACGTGGGTGGGCCCTACGCGCCGTACCGGCAGAGCGAGCGCAGTGACATCTACAGCGACGTCCTCGCTCGGCTGCGTGAGGGCGGGTGGAGCTACGACTGCTACTGCACCACCGACGAGGTAGCCGCCCGCCGGCTGGAGAGCGGCTCGAAGACGATGGGGTACGACGGCTTCTGCCGCGAGCTCACCGACGCCCAGGTCGAGGCGTTCCGGGCTGAGGGACGTGCGCCCGTCGTACGCTTCCGGATGCCCGAGGGAGAGATCTCCTTCGACGACCTGGTGCGTGGCACGGTCACCTTCCACAGCGACCACGTCCCCGACTTCGCCCTGGCCCGTGCGAACGGCGACCCGCTCTACACCTTGGTGGCGCCGGTCGACGACGCGATGATGAAGATCACGCACGTGCTGCGCGGCGAGGACCTGCTGTCCAGCACGCCGCGCCAGATCGCGCTCTACGACGCGCTGAAGGCGATCGGGGTGGCCGAGACGACGCCCCGGTTCGGTCACCTTCCCTACGTGATGGGCGAGGGCAACAAGAAGCTGTCCAAGCGCGATCCCGAGGCACATCTGCTGGCCTACCGCGACGACGGCTTCCTGCCCGAGGGGCTGTTGAACTACCTGGCGCTGCTCGGCTGGTCGATCGCGGCGGACCGCGACGTGTTCTCCCTCGACGAGATGGTGGCGGCGTTCGAGATCGCCGACGTCAACCCCAACCCGGCACGCTTCGACCTGAAGAAGGCCGAGGCGATCAACGCCGCGCACATGCGGCTGCTCTCATCCGAGGAGATGACCGAGCGGGTCACGCCGTACCTCCAGCGTGCTGGGATCCTGTCCGACCCGGTGACCGCCGAGCAGGCCGACCTGTTGGTCAGGGCCATGCCGCTGGTCGGTGAGCGGATCAACAAGCTCACCGAGGCCGTGGACATGCTTGGCTTCCTCTTCCACGACGAGGTCGGCTACGACGAGGCCGACGTCGCGAAGATCCTCGACCCGACCGGCGTCGAGGTGGTCGATGCAGCGCGCGCCGCGCTCGAGGGTGTGAGCACCTGGGGACACGAGGAGATCGAGTCGGCGCTGCGGGAGGCGCTCATCGACGGGCTGGGCCTCAAGCCGCGGGTCGCCTTCGGCCCGGTGCGGGTCGCCGTGACCGGGCGGCGGATCTCACCGCCGCTGTTCGAGTCGCTGGAGCTCCTCGGGCGGGAGAAGTCGCTGGCCCGCCTCGGATCCGTCCCCCGGTGAGCACGCCGCCAGTGGTGCCCGAGCCGGTGGCGATGCACCCTCATCGTCAGCCGACGTCGTACCCGTTGATGCTGCGGACCTGGACCTATGCGCCGTGGCGTCCCCTCGTCGGGCTGCTGCTGCTTCTGGTCGGAGCGCTGGCGTTCCTACCGCTGGTGCTCGTGCCGGTTCTTGCGATCGGCATCAAGATCCAGGGCGGCGACTTCAGCACAGAGCTCACCAAGGCACTCGACCAGACGAAGCTGACGCCGGCGTCGATGCTCTACCTGAACCTGACCCTGGCCGGAATGGTGCTGGTGACCTGGGCGCTGATGCGCTGGGTGCACCGGATGCGCCCGCGGTGGCTCATGTCGGTGCGCCCCGGCATCCGCTGGAGGTTCTTCGGCATCTGCCTGGGCCTTTCAGTGGTGGCGATCATCGCGCAGCTCATCGTCGGGAGCCTCCTGCCCGCCGACGCCAACGACCTGACCGGGCACCTGCACCACCCCACCTGGCAGACGCTCGCCTTCGCGATCGTGATCCTCCTGACCACGCCGCTGCAGGCGATGGGGGAGGAGTACGCCTTCCGTGGCTACGCGATGCAGGCGTTCGGGTCCCTGACAAGGTCGCCCTGGTTCGCGATCCTGCTCTCGGCCGTGCTGTTCACTGCCGCGCACGGCAAGCAGAACTTCCCGTTGTACGCCGACCGCTTCGCCTTCGGCCTGCTCGCCGGCTATCTGGTGCTGCGCACCGGCGGGCTCGAGGCGGGCATCGCGCTCCACGTCTGGAACAACCTCGTCGCCTTCGGGTTCGGTCTCGCCTTCGGCGATATCCAGCAGCAGTTGACGGCGACCTCGGCGTCGTGGTGGAACCTCCCGCTCACCGTGACCCAGAACGGCGTCTACCTGATCCTGGTCCTGTTGGTGGCCAAGCGCATGGGCCTGGACAACCGCACCAGGCCGCCCGTTTTGGTGGAGCAATCGACGCCCGTGTAAAGTTTCGCTTCGGCCCGACGGGCTCCGCTGCAGGATCCACGGAGCCGCTGAGCCATTGGGATATGGTGTAATTGGCAGCACGACTGGTTCTGGTCCAGTTAGTCAAGGTTCGAGTCCTTGTATCCCAGCGAGAGCCGACTCACAGCCGTCCGATTGGACGGCTGATCTGCGGAAACGCTAAGGTTTCGGCGCTCCATGCAGCATCCTTGCCCCCGTTGTGTAGTGGCCTAGCACGCCGCCCTCTCAAGGCGGTAGCGCCGGTTCGAATCCGGTCGGGGGTACCAGTCGGAAAAGCGGTCCTGACCAGCGGAAACGCGGGGAGGGGCTGCTTCAGCGTTTGGGTGTGTTGAGGGCTGGGGCAACACTGGGGCAACAGCAGGATGAGCGCGTTGTGTTGCCCGGCGTTCTTGGGCGGCCTTCCGTGCGGCGTCCATGGCGTTGCCGACCTCGTCGAGGCGGTCCTCGAAGAGGTGGCCGTAGGTGTCGAGCGTCATGGTTGCCGAGGCGTGGCCGAGCATCTGTTGGACGACCTTGACGTCGGCGCCGCTGGCGATGGCCAGGCTGGCGGCGGTGTGCCGGAGTTGGTGCGGGTGCAGACCGGGGAGCCCGATGGCAGCGGCGGCGGTGCCGAACGGTGTGCGGAAGGTGCTGACCCGCAGCGGTTGGCCGTTGCGGATGCCGGCGAAGACCAGGTCGTCGGGGTCCTTGCCTTGGAGGAACTCGGCGAACTCGGCGCTGAGGAATGCAGGGATCGGCACCTCGCGGCGCTTGTGCGATTTCGGTGTTCCCCAGACGAGGCCTTGGCCCTGCACCGGGGTCACCGACGCGGCGATGGTTGCCCGGTGTCGTTGGAGGTCGAGGCGACCTACGCGCAGTGCGGCCATCTCGCCGAACCGGACGCCGGTGTAGGCGAGGAACAGCACCACGAGCCGGTAGGTCTCGTTGGTGCGGGTGTCGTAGCTGCTGTGCTTGTTGGCATTGGCTGGGTAGCCGGTCGCTTGGGCGAGGTCATCGACCTGGTCGTGGGTGAGGTAGCGGTGTTCGTGCTTGGTGGTGCGTGGCAGGTTGACGCCGGTGGCGACGTTGCGAGCCAGCCTGCCGTCCTTGACGGCCATGTCGAGGATCAGCGAGAGCACTCGGTGGATCTTTTGGACGGTGGCGGGGGAGTGGGCCTTGGACAGGAGGGTGACCCAGGCCTGTACGTCGGCGTGGGAGAGGTTGCCGAGCTTGACCTTGCCCCATCTCGGTCCGATGTGCTTGCGCAGGATCCCTGCGTACCGTTCTTGTGTCGAGGGCTTCAAATGGGCCTGTCCGGCGAGCCAGCGGTCGGCCCAGTCACCGATCGTCATCTTGGACAGTGCCGGGTCGACGTAGGAGCCAGTGACCTTCGAGTTCTCGACGCTGGCGAGGAACCGCTCGGCGTCGATCTTGCGGGTGAAGGTCTTGTTGCGCTGGGTGCCCGCGGGGGTGCGGTAGTGGGCGCGCCAGGTCTTCTGCCCGTTGCGAGTCCGCTTCTCGATGCTGGCCATGTCTCATCTTCCTTCTCCTCACCGACACCGGCGAGGCTCAGCGGTGCGGTTGTGGGTTGTTGGACTGGGTTTCGAGCCATTCGAGGACGTCGTTGTGCCAGTACCGCACGGAGCGGCCGATGCGGAAGCTGTGGGGTCCGGTGTTGAGGTGGCGCCAGTAGCGCAGGGTGGCTTCGGGGACGCGGACGATGGCGGCGACTTCTTTGATGGTGAGTAGTTCGTCGTGTTCGTGTGGGGTCTCGGTGCGGTAGCTGGTGGTGCTCATCGTTGGGTCTCCTTCTTGTTGTCGGTGCGTGCGCCCCGGCCTGCCCGGGGGGCGGTCTTACCCCCATAGGGCAGGCGTTGGGTGTTTGGTGTTCACTTCCCACAGGCGCTTGTTGGTGCTGTTGGTGGACAGCAGCGCCCGAACGCTGCCACTGGCCGTGGAGAGGCAACGGCCACTTGCTGTGGTCGGACGGCCCGGGCCGGGGGTTGTGCCACCGGTCTTCCTCGGTGTCGGTGCCGGTGCCCAGGCCAAGGGGTTGTCAGCGTCCGATGCCGGGGCCGCGACGGTCGTGGCTGGGTCCGGGTGCACCCATCTCGACGGGGTGGTGGAGCCTGGCGGTGGACCGTTCGATGGCGGCCGCGGCTGCTGTTTGGGCTCGGTGGCGGCGGTCTTGGTTTCGGTGGGTGTGCCAGGTGTCGTGCTCGGTGGCCAGGCGCCCGATCGGCAGCGCCCGGATGGCGGGCTCGGCGCTCAGGGCGTTGATGCGCCGGGTTGCGGTGGTCAGGTCTTGTTCCAGGCCGGCCAGGGCGGTCTCGGCCTCGTCGAGCGCGGTGTCGAGGTCGGTGTGTCGGTGGAGGTGTTCGTAGGGGTGCAGCTGCTTGAAGTACGCGTGGGTGTGGGCTTCTTGGGCCTGCTCGGCGTCGAGGTAGGGCTGCCAGGTGTTCTGGGCCTCGGTGTGGATCTGGTCGGCGTCGGGGTGGGCGGCGGCGAGGACGGCGGTGATGTCGGTCTCGATGGCCTCCTCGAGGCGGTCCCTGCGGATCCCCCGGCCGAGGTCGGCGGCGACCTGGTTGGGGTCGGTGGCCAGGTCGGGCAGGATCGGGCGCCACTTGTCGGCCCAGGCGGTCAGGTCGGCCTTGGCTTGGCGGACCTGGCTGCGGTGTTGGCCGAGTCTGCCGGTGCCACCTCGGATGGTGGCGGCCGCTCGGTGGGCTCGGGGTTGGTCGGCGTGCCAGGCCCCCCAGGTGGACGCCTGGAGCTGTTTGCGTTCGGCGGTGAGGGTGGTCTCGAGGTCCTCGGCCCGCGTCCGTGCGGTCAGCCACCGGTCTCGTGCCGATTCCTCGAGGTTGGCCAGGCGGGTCAGTGCTGGTTGGTAGCGGGCCCGGACCGCCGCGGCGTGCCGGTAGCCGTCCCGGGCCCAGGCCAGGCTCCGGTGCTGTTCGGCGAGGTCGGCGTGCTGGGTCCAGGCCGCACGCAGGTCGGCCAGGACCCGGCCCAACGGCCGGGCCGGAGCGTAGTGGGCGGCCTCGGCGGCGGCGAGCTGGGCGGCGTGGCCGGGGCCGAGGTCGGCCCGATCCCGGGCGAACGCCCCGATCCACTGGTTGCGGGCGTCGTCGAGGTCTTCGGCGACCAGGTGGGCGGTGTTGGCTCCGCGGCCCCGGGTCATCGCCACATACGCGGCGCCGCCGCCGGTGTGCTCCCCGAGGACCAGATGCGCGGCCTCGACGGTCTCGCCCTGGGCGCCGTAGCCGGTGCTGGCATAGGCCAGCTCCACCCACCGGTCGACGTACGCGGCCGGCACGCACACCGCACCACCCGGCTCACCACCGCGCTCACCAACCCGCTCACCACCCGGCTCACCACCGGGCCCGCCACAGCGCGGGCGCACCCGCCGGTTGCCCGCCGGGGCCAGGGTGAGGCCGCCGTCGAGACGAACGTCGGTGACGGTCCAGGTCTCCCGGTTCGCCACTCCCAGGGCCGGGTCGTTGCGCCGCGTCGCGACCCGGTCACCGACCCCGATCCGCTCCCCGGCCGCGGTGGTCACCGCCGCCGCGTCGTCCACACGCCCCGCAGCCACCAGCCGGTCGCGGATCGCGGCGTTCAACACGCCGACCTGCTCGCGGGTGTCGGCGACCACCAGCACCCGACCATCGCGGGGGCTTGGCTCACCGTCGCGACCACCACTGTTGCCGACCGCGGTTTCGGCGAGGGCCTGGGTGCGTTCGGCCTGGCTGGGGTGGATGCGGATCTGGCCGCGGGCCAGCAGGGTGTCGAACACCTGCCCGGGGTCCTGGCCGGTGCGCATCGCCAGGCTCAACGCGGCGTAGTCGGGGTCGGTGAACCGGTGCACGGTGTCCAACGCCAGGTGGGCTTCGGGGTCGGCCCAGCGGGCGGCCAGGTCCAGCACCCCGCCGCGGCCCACCGCGGGCAGCTGGTGCCGGTCCCCGACCAACCCGACCCGGGCACCGGTCCGGTCGGCGATCCTGAGTAGGGCGCGGGCGGTGTCCTGGTCCAACATTCCGGCCTCATCGATCACCAGCAGGTCACCGGGCCGCAGCACCGCCTCCGGGCCAGGTGTTGCGGCCTGGTGGTGCCAGTGGCCGTTTTCGTCCCAGCGCCACCCGTGCTGGGCGGCCAGCCAGGCCGCGGAGAACGCCCGGGTGCCGATCTGCTGGGCCGCGACACCGGCGGCCTTCAGGGTCGGGGTCACCACCACCAACCGGTGCCGCTGGGCCTCCACCGCTGCCCGGGTGGCGGCCAGGGTGGTGGTCTTGCCCGCCCCGGCCGCGCCCTCGACCACCACCAGCCGCCGTGGCCCGGCCAGCCCGGCCACCACCTCCCGCTGCGCCACGTCCAGCCCTACCAGCCCGTCGACGCCGCCGGTCGTGGCGGGAACCGGCCCGGCCGGCGTCCGGGTGGTCTGGGTGCGGGCGATCAGCCGGCTGGTCAACTCGGCCTCGACCGCGAGCACCTCGGGTGAACTCAGCGCCCGGATGTGCTCCGGCACCCTGTGCTGCACCGGCTGGTCCAGCAACGGCACACAGGCCGTGAGGGTGCGGGCGGTCAGGTCCTCGGCCAGCTCGACCCGCACCCGAGCATCGGCGATCAGGCCGGTGCGGGCGATCAGCTGCTCGACCTCACCACGCACATCGGCGGCGTTCCACCCCGACCGCCGCGCCCCCAAACGGGCCAGCACCGTGTCCACCGCCCCGGCCCGGTCCAGCCCACCGACCCGCACCATCGGCACAGCAGCAGTAGGCCGCGCCGCGGGCCGCTGGGATGTCCCCGGTGTCGGGCAGCCGAGGTCGTGCAGCTCCTGGACCCACCGCGCCGCCAGCTCGGCGCCATCGGTGGGCACGACCTTGTCGGGACGGGCATCGGCCCACGCCCGCGCATCCCAGGAGCGGCGCAGCCGCGGCCCCGGCTCCTGCCCGGGGTTCGCGGTGCGCCACTCGGCCTCGTAGCGGTCGAGGTTGCGGCCGATCTGCGCGGCCCGGGCACTGAACGCCCCCACGTACGGCGCGAGCTCGGCCACCTCCCCGGTCTCGGGGTCGAGGCTGTAGCCGCAGGCGGCCAGCGCCGCCCGGAACCCCGGATCACATGCCACCGCGGCATGGCCGATCCCATTGAGCGCGTCCAGACTGTCCCGGACCCCGACGGTGTGCAGCCCCCGCCAGCCGCCCTCGGCGAACACCCTGGCGTTGACCTGCACGTGCAGATGACGGTGCGGATCCCCGGCCCGTGAGGTGTGGTGCCGGATCACCGCAGCCTCGATCTCCTGCACCGGGACCTGCACCTGACGGCCCCGCGGGCCCACCCGGGTAGTGGCATGGGCGGCCAACCAGCCGATGATCTGCACCGCCGCCCGCTCCTGCGCCGCGTCGTAGGCGGCGGCGATCTCCGGGGACAGCGCCGCGGCCAACGACCAGGTCTTCGGACCGTTGACCACCACCTCGACGAACCGCACCCCCCGCGCATCGGCCCGCAACCGCCCCTTCGACGCCCCGGTCTCGTCGTAGCCGGCCACCCAGGACTCATAGGCCTCCCCGTCCAACGTTCCCCCACACCGGACCCCGTGACCTGCGGGGTCCCCGGCACGTTCCCCCGCGCGTTCCCCGGCACGTTCCCCCGCGTGTCCTGCCAGCGGGCTGGCCGGTGGTGAGGCGACATAACGCTGCGCCAGCCCGGTGCCCTCGGCCAGGTAGTAGTCATCAGCACGCGACCGATCAGCCTCCACATACGCCCGCGCCGCACCGGGGCTGCCGCGGTAGACCTTCATCCCGCCATGCATTTTCCATCAACCGCCAATAACAACAAACAATGCCCATTAAATGCGTGATGGCCCGCCCTGAAGGGCGAGCCGATATACGTCAATACCGTAGCATGCGTGCCGCAGATTGGAAGGAGAGAAAGGCTCTTATGGGGAATGAGATGGCGAAGGAAAGGTGATGGGGGGATGGGAATGGTTGGTAGTGATGGGTGGTGAAAAAAGGGATGGAAGGAAAGGGAGTCAGGGACCGGTGCGTACTGCAGCGACGGGTCGATGCCAGTCTCATCGCAGCCACCGCTGCGACGCTGCAGAACCTCGAAGCGTCCGGATCTTGCCGATCTCCGGGCGCCTGAGAAAGTTCCACCTGGACGGGTGCGGACGCCGATGCCGACCTCGCCGATGCCGTCGTAGTCGCGTCGAGGCCCCGGCCGTCAAGTCGATCTCGACGACCGTGTCGGGATGGTGATCATGCGGCACGGTCAACACGTTGTCCAATCGTCGTCAGCGCTGAATTTGCGGTGCCTCTTGTCAACGGCTGGGACGGCCCGAATTGGCGTGATGCCGCGCCCGAGTCGCGTGCGCGGACCGTCGACGACGCTTGAAGGCGAGGCCATAGCGTCGGATCGGTCTCATATTCGAGCGTTGCCGGCAAACGCGGACCTGGTGCCTCCTGAAGCCGTGGTCGTGCCAGGCGTTGAGTCGCTTTGATTACCCGCCATCGACGGTCGACTTGGAGCGGGAATCCTTGCGATGATGGCGCCGCAGTCGAGTTCGTCGAGCAGTTCGCGAGCCTTGGCCGAGTCGGGGTGGTCGGTGCCAAGGTGGCGATGGCGGCTCGGCCCCTGCTCGCGGGCTGGGTGATCTGGTTGCTTCCGGCATCCGTGCGAGGTCCTTCCGATTTGGGTGTGATGTCGGCTACGGTCGCCTCGGAGGGCTCGGCCTCCGAGCGCCCTCCTCGTCACTGAACCTATGGTGATGCTGGCTCGAGGAATGGAGCATGCGGTGTCGAAGAGGACCCGAAGCGCGTCCATGAGGAGCTGCCGCGGGCGCGTCGGCCTGCTGACCGCGGTGGCGGTGGGCCTTGCGTTAGCGGCTGCGCCACCCATGTCGGCGGCGCTCCAAAACTGGTCGATTCCGGCGCCTGAAAAGTGAACGGTTTGGGTGAGTCTAGGACTCGTCTTCTGCTGTGGTGGTGCGGATGCTGGGGAGGCTGTCGATGCCGCGTCCGCGGAGCCTGTAGCTGGCGCCCTTCAATGTGAGGACGTCGGCGTGGTGGACGATGCGGTCGATCATGGCCGCGGCGACGGCTTGGTCTCCGAACACGCCACCCCAGCTGGAGAACGGCAGATTCGAGGTGAGCACGAGCGAGGCGTGTTCGTAGCGGGATGAGACCAGCTGGAAGAAGAGGTTCGCGGCGTCTTGTTCGAAGGGCAGGTAGCCGACCTCGTCGACCACAATCAGCCCGTAACGGCGTAGCCGGGCGAGCTCTTGGGGCAGTCGTCCCTGCCGGTGGGCCTCGGTGAGTCGGGTGACCCAGTCGGTGGCGGTCGCGAACAGGACCCGATGCCCGGTCTGGGCGGCGGTGACGCCCAGGGCGGTGGCCAGGTGGGTCTTCCCGGTGCCGGGCGGTCCCAGCAGAACAACGTTGCGGGCCTCGGCCAGAAAGCCGCCTGAGGCCAGTGCTGCGATCTGTTGCCGGATGCCGGGTTGGGCGTCGAAGTCGAAGTCCTCGATGGTCTTGACGGTCCCGAACCCGGCAGCCCGGATCCGCAGGTGGGCTCCGGAAGCGTTCCTGGCTGCGACTTCGCGTTCCAGGACGGCGGCGAGGTAGTCCTCATGGGTCCAGCCGGCGTCACGGGCTTGGTCGGCAAGCCGTCCTGCTGCTTCGGTGATCCTGGGTGCCTTTAACGCCGAAGCCAGGTAGGTGATCTGCTTGAGTGCTTCGGTGCTCGCGGCAGCCTTGGTGTTCTTCGCGGTGGCCATCAGCTCATCGCTCCCTCGTCGTTGCCGAGCAGACCGAAGGCGCGGTCGTAGTCACTCAGATCGCGCAGAAGGTCATCGCCAGTTGTCGCTGCACTGACTGGGCGTGGTTGCTGGAACCGTTTGCGCAGCCAGGCAGCGGTCTCGACATGGGCGGGGTCGGTGACGGTAGCGCCCCTGGCCCAGATTCGGGTGTGCTCGGTGACCAGCCGTCCCTCGGCGTGGACCCGGACGTGCTCCAGGTCGGCGGACACGTCGACGAGGCGGCCGATCAGGGTCGGGTCCACGGAGTAGTCGTTGGTGTCCAGACGCACGTAGTAGTCGCGGCCCAGTCGGATCCGGTTGCGCCAACCCAGATGCAACGGGATTGGTGGCAGCGGCAGCATCGCGGCCCGGTCGGCCTCGACCAGATCAACCGGGGATGCCTTGATGGTGCGCACCGTCCGCGCGTTCGCCTTCAGCAGCCAGTCGCCGAACTGGTCGTTGAAGTCGACCGGGGAGCCGAAGGTGCGTCCGGGCATGAAGGAGGTCTCGAACCAGCCATTGCGGCGTTCCACCAATCCCTTGGATTCCGGATCCCTGGGCGGCAGCAAGACCAGCTTGGTGGCCAAGGTGCCCATGAACTGCTCGACGCCTTCGGCGCGGCGGTGTCCGCGGCCGATGCCAGGCTCGTTGTCCCAGATCAGGCGTCGTGGCACCCGTCCCAGTTGCTGGATCAACTCCCACGAACCCAGCAGCAGGTCCTCAGTCTTGCGGGTAGGGATCATCTTCGCGGTGATGAACCTCGAGTGCGCGGCGGTGATCACCAGCACCGGCAACAGCTTGGTGGTGCCGTCCTCCAGCGGGATCCGCCTCGGCGGGAACCACAGATCACACTGCGCCGCATCACCCGGCGCCCAGACGAGCCGATCCGCCGGATCCACCGGCCGATGCTCGGGACGCAGCCGCTTCACGTTCTCGGAGAACCAGCGGATCGATCCCGTCCAGCCGACCCGCTCGGCCAACACCGTGGCAGGCATATCCGGCGTCACCTCGAGCAACTCCCGCACCCGCGGCTCGAACACCGCGAACGACGACGCCTTCGGCGTCCGCTCATAGCGGGGCGGCGCCTCAGAGTTCACCGCCTTGATGACCGTGGTCCGCGAGATCCCCAACCGTGCCGCGATCCGTGCCTTCGGCACCCCCTCAGCAGCCAGCCTCCTGATCAGCGCCCAGTCCTCCAAAGTGATCACACTCCAATCGTTGAGTGTTCACTTTTCACCGCCGAAACTGTTCAATTTTCGGGCCCTCCTGACTGATCTGTGGGTTAGTTGCGGCCCGGGAGGGCGGGTCGGTGCCCGCCGAGGGTGAGCATCGCCAGCGCGATCAATGCCTCGGCGGAGTGGAACCCGAACGCCATCCTGGTCAGCAGCCGGATCTTGGTGTTGGTCGACTCGATCAGCCCGTTGGACAGGTTGTGCTCGATCGCGGCGAGGATCCGGGAACGGTGCTTGACGATGCTCTTCTGCAGTTTCACGAACGCCGGGATCCGGCAGCGTCGCGCCCAGCTGATCCACCGGTCCAGGGCCTCGGCGGCTGCCGCGTGGGGTAGTCGGAAGACCAGCCGCAGGCCTTCTTTGAGCAGATAGGCGCGATACAACCGCGGATCGGTGGCCGCGATCCAAGCCAGCTTGGTCTGCTGGTTCTCGGTGAGATCTTCGGGGTTCTTCCACAACGAGTAGCGGGCTCCCTTCAACGACTTGGCCCGTTCGCTGCCCGGTCGCGGCGGTGCGTCGGCGCGAGGACGTCCACGCGGCCGCTTGGGTTCGGTTCTGGCCTGCTTGCGGGCGTCGTTCCACGCCTCACGCCGGACCTCATCGAGCGCCTCGGTCGCCCATTTGACGATGTGGAACGGATCGGCCACCCGGACCGCGTTCGGGCACCGCCCGGCGACGATGGTGTCGATGAAGTCGGCCCCATCAGCCGAGACGTGGGTGATCAGCTTGCAGCGTTCTTCGCCGAGGAGATCGAAGAACTCAGCGACGGTGGCGCTGTTGCGTCCCGGTGCGGCCCAGACCAGTCGCCGCTGGTCGTGGTCGACGACGACCATCAAGTACTTGTGCCCGCGCTTGTAGCTGATCTCGTCGATCCCGATGCGCCGCAGCCCGGCGAAGCGGTCGTGCTGGGTCTCGATGTCGGCCCAGACCCGGGAGATGATCGAACCCACGGTGCGCCAGGCGATCCGCATCAGCTCGACCACGCATGACTTCGAGGCCTGGGTGGCCAGCCATGCCACCTGATCATCGAAGCTCAGCGTGTGGCCGGCGTCGTGGCGGGCCCAGGGCACGTGGGCGACCACCACGCCATGGGCCCGGCAGGTCACCCGCGGCGCGTCAGCCTCGACCATCGCGACCATCGTGCCCAGGTCCAGCGCCCGCCAACGCCTCCTGCCCGCACCGGCGTCATAACCCGGACAGCGTCGCCGACAACGCCCGCAGCGGCCACGCTGCCGCTTGGTCGGCCGCACGTAGGCGACCAGCACCTGGTCGTCCTCGTCGAACTCGACCCGCTCGATCACCGTCTTCTCGACCCCGAACACGCCCCGCCATAGGCTGACATCACGCACGCCGCTCTCCTGTGCACCTGGTTCCTGTTCCTAGACAGCTCAGAAACCTAGACAGGAAGCGGCGTGTGGCTCGTTCAGGCGCGCTCAGGCACCCACAGGTACGTCAGGAGAGCCAATTTTCGAGCGCCGCCGACAACCCAGCTATGCATCCGTCGCCGCACGATCGGGCCGTTCTTCGCACGCGCGCCGGCGCAGCCACATTGCTCGGCTGGTGTCGCCTCGCGTGCGTGCGCCGAAGCAGACGGGCCCGCGCCATGGCCGGTCCAGTGCGAGGCCGGCGCCACCGAAGAGGGTCCGGGAGCTGGTTCGAGATCGGACTGCGACCTCTTCTACGTGGCGTGACGCAGACGGATCTCTGACCGTCGAGAAGTATCTCGCTCCGCGCTATTACAAGGCCAGCGATGGGCGCTGGCGGCCGATCGACACCAAGTTGTCCCGTGTTGCGGGCAAGGACGGGACCTGGACCGCTGATGGGAACAGTTGGCGCGCCACCTTCGCGTCGACGGGCGATGGGGATGGCGCGGAGCAGATCGACCAGGATGGCGTTCATTTCAGCTTCACGCCGGTGGGAGCAACGGCGGGTGTGCAGCCGTCCGTGACAGGATCGACCGCGCAGTATGCGGGGGCGTGGCCGGGCACGGAGGTGGCCGACGAGGTCACCGCAACTGGTATCAAGGAGAGCATCGTTCTTACCGGGCCCTCAGCGCCGTCGAGCTATACCTTCGATCTGACCGGTGCGGTGGCGCGGCCCGATGGAAGCGGCGGCGCGAAAATCGTTTCGGGCGGGAAGGCCCTCGGCTCGGTTCCTGCTCCGAGCGTCACGGCTGCTGGCTCATCGGATGCGACCGAGCGGTCCAGTGTCACCCTGTCTGCTGCGAACGGATCGCTGCAGATCTCGATCGATTCTGGCTGGCTGGCGTCGTTGCCACGGTCGGCCTTTCCAGTGAGCATCGATCCCACCTACCAGCCCTACGGTTTCGCACCGGCGTCCTCGAGCGTTCACGCCTACGCCAAGGACGGCACGTTGGCCACCGGCTCGGTGAGACTCGGGGCCAACGCTGAGGGGCCGTGGGACTCCGCGATCAAGGTTCCGCTGCCTGCGCCGCCGGCTGAGCAGAACAGCCAGCCGTGGCAGCTCGGGTACGCGGCGATGGTGATCTCGTGTCCGAGCGCCTGCGCGCTGAGCGATATCTACGCCTATAACGAAGCGAGCGAGCCGACGAGCTATGGATCGGTGCAGTCGGGGGGAGTGGTGCCGGCGCACTTCGATGGGAGCTTCGATCAGTTGTACCTGTTCGCCGGCAACTCCACCTATGCCAATGGCAACCGCCCGTGGCTAGGTGTGAGGGCGAACGACCCGTCTGGCGCGTATGTGCAGGTTCCCTACAGCGACATGCATTTCGATTACATCTACTACGAGTTGCCGCCGCCAACGAAGCTGACTTCGCCGGCAGATGGCAGCGTGATCGCTACGACCACGCCGCTGCTGAAAACCAACGTGACCGACAGGCAGATCTGTGCGTCCATCGGCAGCGGAACCACCTGCGATGAGCCATACAACGTCAACTACGACTTCACGATCAGCACCGCGCCGCACGGGCAGGCGGGCGCGACAGTGGTGGACTCCGGATGGCTCGAGGGGCCATATACCGAGGCCCAGAATGGCGACTTCACCCTGGGAACGCCGCAGTGGCGTGTCCCTCCGGGGTCGCTGGTCGACGGGGCCACCTACTACGCGTGGGTGGCGATCACGAACAATCTGATCCTCTATCCCAGTGACGCCGTCGATGGTCGCATCCTGATCACGCCGCCTTACATCGGGGAGGTCTCATTCAAGGTCAAGCTCAGACTGGGCGCCGGTGGGCCCTCGCCGACCGACACGGTCGGCTCGCTGCCGGGTAGTAGCCCTGCGCCCAGTTCGGGCATGCCTTCTCCGGGTAGCTCAGCGTCGAGTGAGACGGTGAACATGGCGACCGGCGATCTGGCAGCGTCGGTGGGAACGCCCCAGATGGAGGCGGTCGGCGGCCAGGCGGGTATCAAGCTCCACTATGACTCGATCCAGTCCTCGACGTCCGGCACCGCAGCTGCTGGCGGGTCCAACTATGGGTTAAGGGGCGAGTACTACCACGACGATGGCAGCCACGACTTCCCTGCGAGCAGCCCGGCCGGTACGCGGATCGACCCGATGATCAACTTCCTCGGCGGATATGGGACGACCCCGATCGGCGGGATCGCGCCCGATTGGGGTACTGCGGGTGCGGGCTACATGGTTCGGTGGGTCGGCCGGCTGAGCCTGCCTACGACCTCGGCGGCGGTCCCGTCGGGGACCACCGTCAACATCGGCGGCACGACCACCGGCGGGATGCGGATCAAGTTTGGTGGCGCGACGGTGTACGACGACTGGGACGGCACTTCTGCGCCCAGCGGAAGCCGTGGGTTCGGGACCGGTGCATTCTCCCCGGGGACCGCGGCTGCTGCGGAGGTGGACTTGTGGGATCCCAACGATGCTTCAGTGACCAGGAGCAAGTTGTGGGTCAACGAGAAGTTCCCCGACGGGACGCACGCCGAGTTCCTGATCCCGTCAGCATGGCTCACAACGTCTGCGCTCGGTCTCCCGCCCGGTTGGAGCCTGTCGAGTGACGCCTCAATCTGGACCAGCGCGTCCGACCTGGGCGCGCAGGTCGTGCTACATGCGGTGACCGGGGCAACGGCTACGTTCACCCGCACCGACGACGGCGGCGGCTACCTCGCTCCTCCAGGTGACGACGACTCCCTGACCTCTGGTGATGGCACGCTCCAATTGTCGACGGCCACGGGTTACGTCTACGTGTTCAATAGCGATGGCGCGCTCCAATCGGTGACCTCGGCCGACGATGACCGCCACCCGGCAGCCCTCAAGTATGGATACGGTCCGGCGACGTCGGCCGACGGCAGCCCGGTCGTGCTTCAGACCATCACCGACCCGGTCTCGAGCCGGCAGATCGACCTCCGCTACGGCGGCGATGGCGCATGCCCCTCTGCCAACGCTGCACCCGATGGGATGCTCTGCGAAGTCGACTTCTGGGATGGCACGTCGACCGAGATTCTCTACAACGCGAACCAGCAGCTCTCCGAAGTGCTCAACCCGGGAGGCGCCGCTACCCTGTTCGCCTACACGAGCGCCAACCAACTCGACGCGATCCGCGACAGCCTGGCCAACGACTACATCACAGCGGGGCAACCGGGAAGCTCCGCGTGCACACCGTCCACCAGCGCCACCACCTGTCCATTCGACACGGTGATCGATTATGACAGCTCCGGTCGGGTCAAGTCGGTCGCTCAGCCAGCACCCGAGCCCATCAATGGCCCTCCGACCCCGACTCGCACTTACACCTATCAGCCCTCGACGTCGACACCGGGCGCGGGCACCACCTTCCTGACAATCGCAGGGTTCGACCCCAGCGGGAACAGCAGCATCCCCGCCGGTTATGCCTCCAGCGAAACCTATGACAGCCAGTCCCGAGTGACTAGGAAGACCTCCTCTGACGGGCTGTCATCGAGGACGGTCTGGGACGACCAGGACCGTCCGATCATTCAAGTCGATGCGAGCGGCGAGCAAACCAGCACGGTCTACGACGTCAACTCCAACGCCACCGACACCTACGGGCCGGCGCCGTCGGCCTGCTTCGCCGCCGGGTCGGCGAACCCATGGCCGACCGATACGTCCTATGCGAGCCCACCCGCCCCGATCGAGGGCTATCTTCCGGTCTCGGACCCACAGAACGCCGCCGGGTGCCAGACCACGGTGCCACACCGGCACACGACCTTCGATGGCGGCATCACAGGGTTGGGCGTCGTCTATTGGGCAAATGGCAGCTTCGCGGGCTCGCCGGCGAAGCATGGCACCGGAAACGGGATCGGGAACGACTCCGGCGCGTCCTGCATCGATGCCAACTCCGGCACGAGCAACGACTCGCTATGTGCGAGTTGGCCAGCCGGCACAAGTCCGGGCAGTACCGACGCACAAGGCAATTGGAGTATGAAGCTCACCGGAGATCTCTCGATACCTTCATCGGGAACCTATGAGTTCGACGGCGCCGACAACCAGGCGATGAGCCTTCTCATCGACGGCGCCCCGGCGGGGACCAACGTTGTCTACAGCCCCACCGGCGCCGTGCAGAGCGTCAAGGCCACATTCAGCCAGCAGGTGAGCCTGGACGCAGGCGAACACACGATCGAACTCGACATCCTCGGGGACAGCGGCCAGCAGACCGCATACACGCTCAGCGACTTCAAGACCGGCGGATCTGAGGCTGCCGCGCCGATCGCCCTGAGCAACACCGATCCGAACTATGCGCTGGCTACCAGTGTCACCGACCCCGACGGCAAGGTCAGCACCACCGGGTACACGGCCAGCAACGGCATCGACGCCATGTATGACCTGCCGACAGTGAAAACGGCCGGGGTGGGGGGCCCGAACCCGCTACCGACCACGACGAGCTACGAGACTCCGGGCGCGGACACCTACCTGCGACGCATCTCCACCACGCTCCCTGACGGCGGCAAGACCACCTACGGCTACTGGGGTGCCTCACAGGCCCTGGCCAACGCGATCTGCAATGTTCCTGCGGGCACGAACGAGGGCGGTCTGCTCCAGTCGATGACCGACCCCGCTCCGACCCCGCAGGACGCCGCTCGCGAGCAGTACTTCGTCTATGACGCCGCCGGCCGCAAGGCGGCACGGTGGGTCGGCCCGGCAGGCACTGCGCTATCGAATATCCCCAGCTCACAGTGGCAGTGCACCACCCGTGACAGCCGTGGCCGGCTGCTCACCCAGACCTGGCCGGCTTTCGGAAGTGCTCCTGCGCGCACCGTGACCTACAGCTACGGCGTGAATGGAGATCCGCTCGCCTCGCGGGTATCTGACACCGCGGCAAACGGCGCGTCGATTTCAACTGTCGTCGATCTACGCGGCCGGCTCAGCCAGTACGCCGACTCCTTCTCCCAGGTCACGGTTGTCGCCTACGACCAGGCCGGTCAGGTGGTCACCGTCAATGGACCAAACGGCACCATCACCAAGGCATACGATCCCGACACCGGCAATCTTTCCAAGGTCAGCGTCGCGGGCGAGTTGCTCGCCACCGCCCATTACTCAGGGAGCACCGGCCAGTTGACCGCGGTGAACTACACCAACGGCACCAAGGCGACCATCGGCTATGACGCCAACGGCCGCAAGGACAGCTTGGTCTACACCAAGGCCAGTGACGGCTCGCTGGTGACCGGCGATCAGGTGACCGACTCCCCAGCAGGACGGATCACCAGTGAGCTGGAGAACATCGGCGGCTCACTGGCCAATCCCAACCCTGCAGGAGCGGACGCCACCGATTACACCTATGACGCGGCCGGCCGGCTCACCAAGGCGTACCTGCCAGGTTCGGTGGCCGACTACGGATACGGGGTCAGCCCGGGCTCGGATGGTTGTCAGCAGCCCGACGCCGGCGCGAACACGAACCGGACGACGGTGACGGTCACACCCCACGGTGGGACGCCGATCGCCACGGACAGCTGCTATAACGACGCCGATCAACTGACTGCCGCATATGCGCGCCACGACATCGCGCTCGTCGGGACGAGTCAAGCCGGCCAAAACCCCGGCCTGCTCGCGCAGAACACGCCGATCTCACTGGACTACCCATCCGGGACCGACGACGGCGATCTGGCGCTGCTCGCGGTCACCGTCCCCAAGGGCACAACCATCACGACCCCGACCGGCTACTCAGTCGTCGGCTCCTACACCACCAGCAAACTGCTCGGCACGAACGCCACGGTGGAACTGCTCCGCCACACCTTCACGACACCCGAGTCGAGCGTCAGCGTCGCCTTCAGCCAAAAGGCGCCCGAGACGGCCATCCTTGCCGTGTATCGGGGCACGGACCCATCGGATCCGATCGACGCGCTTTCCAACGGCATCACCAACTCCGGCACGAGCGTTACCGCACCAAGTGTGACCACGACGCTGCCCAACGACCGTCTCGTCGTCTTCGACGGAGCGGCCGGGAGCAGCGCCAGCACCTGGACCGCCCCGCCCGGCACAGACCTGCGATCGTCGGCTGCCAGCGGCGGCTCGGTCACCTCGATCTCCGCAGATGCCACCCAGGCCGACGCCGGGCCCACTCCTGCCGAAACCTCGACCGCCTCGGCAACCGGTGCTCTGGTGAGCGTCCTGGTGGCACTGAAGCCGGAAGTCGACACCTCGACGTCTGCCTACGACGCTCACGGCAATCAGACCAAGGACGGAGACACGACCTACACCTATGACGCGTCCGACCGGCTCGCCTCGACAACGATCGACGCAACCACCACCACGTACACATACGACGCTGTGGGCCGACTCGTGGTCCGCAGTAGCGGTGGCACGGCGACCACCTACGGCTACGGGGCCTTCAATTCCGCGCCCATCGACACCCGCAGCGGCGCCGTCATCGAACAACTGGTGTCGCTCCCCGGCGGCGTCACCGACACTATCCAGACTGCTGGTGCCTACCGGCCGGTGACCGCCTCCCGGATCTTGGACACGGCCACGGGCACGGGCGTCGCCCAGGGCAAGGTCGCGGCGCACGGGACCGTTGAGCTTCAGGTCGCGGGAGTTGCCGGCGTGGCGACAGCCAACCTCAGCGCGGTAGCGATCAATCTTGCCGCAGTAGACCCTGCTACCAGCGGGCAGCTGGTCGCCTACGCCGACGGGACAGCGCAAACCGGCACACCCAACGTGTCGTTCGCGGCCGGCCAGACGGTGGGCAACCTAGCCATCGTGCCTGTCGGTGCGGATGGGAAGATCGCGGTGTACAACGACTCCAGTGGGTCCACCGATCTGCTGGGCGATGTCGAGGGCTTCTACGAGTCGGGGACTGCGCTCAACGCCGGGTCCTTCGTCCCGGTGGACGCGGCGCCTGTGCTGGACACGGCCAGTGGGACCGGTGTTCCCCAGGGAGCGGCAGCGCCGGGGAGCACTACTGATCTGACGATCTCGGGGGTGGGTGGAGTTCCCACGTCCAACGTCTCGGCGGTTGTGATGACCGTGACCGCGTCGAGTTCCACCAGCCCGGGCACTATTACCGTCTACCCCGACGGCTCGAGTCGCCCGGCAACCTCGAACCTGGACTACAGCAGCGGCCAGGCGATCGCCAACACGGTGATCGTGCCCGTAGACAGCACCGGACAGGTCGACTTCTACAACGACTCAACCGGATCCGCGCAGCTCGCTGCGTACATCGTCGGCTATTACCGGTCCGGGCCCTCCGGCAGCAACTCCGGGTCCTATCATCCGCTTGCTCCTACACAGATCCTCGACACCTCGAGCGGGACCGGTGCGCCCCAGGGAGCCGTTGCGGCTGACGGGAGTCTTGGGTTGCAGGTCGATGGGGTGGCCGGGGTGCCTTCTTCGTGTGTCTCGGCGGTTGCGTTGAACTTGACCGCGAGCTCGGGCACGTCTTCGGGGAGCCTGGTCGCCTATCCTGCTGGATCGGCTGAGCCAGACACCGCGAACTTGGACTATGCAAGCGGTCAACCCATTGCGGGCTTGGCGATCGTGGCGGTTTCGGCCGGCGGCAAGGTCGACATTGCCAACAGGTCGAGCGGCACGGTCCAGATCGCTGCGGATGTGGTCGGATACACCGAGTGCGATGCCGGGGCCGACCACGATGATCTGTGGTCGTATGCCGACCTGCACGGCAACACCACCGCCACCGCTGACGACGCTGGCGACCGGGTCGGCCAGGTCATCAACTACGACCCCTGGGGCACACCCATGGCCAACCCGGTCAGCGCCGGGAACGCCGCAGTCACCGCGAACTTCACCAGCTTCGGCGCCGACGCCAAGATCACCGACCCCGACAGCGGGATCACCATCATGGGCGCCCGCGCCTACAACCCCGCCGAGGCCCGCTTCACCAGCGTCGACCCGATGCAGGGCGGATGCGCAAACGGCTACGTCTACTCCTTCGGCGACCCATACACCCAACCCGACCTCACCGGAAACAACTGTGGCAACATTTTGAAGGCTAGCGGACTGCTCGCGGGCACCGCAGCTACGGGGATTGGCGCGGCGATTCTAATGGCTCCAGAAGAATCAGTGGCTCTTGAAACGGCGGGTTTGTTCCTAGGGATTTATGCCGCTGGCGCTGATCTCGTTGGATGCGTCCATGACCGGGACGCAGCGGCATGCGTGGGCGCTGGAATTGGGATTGCTGCTGCCGGTTCGGGAATTGGCTCCATTATTGCGGCGGCACACAGCAGTACGATTAAGTCCCTCTACGACGCCCTAGGTGCGAACCTGGGCCTTGGTGGCTTTGTTTCAGATTTTGTGACGAGTGCAGAGTCAGTAGGTTGCGGGATCAAGAACTTGTTCACGTGAGTTCAATGTCAGACATAGCAGCCCGCGAACTCTCCGCATCCGCCGGTTAGGTTAGCAATGTCTCCCTCCGAAAGGCGAGGCTAATGATCGCAGATGGTGAGCCAAATAAAGTTGCGCCCGAACTGTACGCGAAACTGAGACACTCCGAGCAACTTCAGGTGGATCAGGCATTCCGGCGTCGTCTCGCCATCGAGGGCCGCGGGTTGCGTCGATACCCCGACAACGAGTCGCCAACGTCGGTGGCACGCAGGGCATTTCAACTCGGTGTGTACCTGGCCCATTTGGTGTGGGCAGCGTCGTTCGCACTGATTGGTGCAATCGGGCTCGGATTGATTTATGGTGGCCTCGCCGATCGCATCTTTCCCTGGGCGCTTTTCGGCCTTGGAGGAGCGGGATTTGTTGTCTCGGTAGTTGCAGGCGTCGCTAGGTGGGTTGAGGTTCGAGGCTACTTCACGGGTCTTGAGTCGAACGAATTTCGCCACCCATAGGGAGTAAGTCAGAAATTCGGTGGAGTGAATCTCCGATTGGCTGTGTCAATCCGAAGTGGCCCACAACGCAGCGGCGTGCGGAGTCGCGCATACTATTGGCGGTGCAATTGGTTCGATATTCCACTGATCGGTTGGTGAACCGCATGATTGGCGACGGCAATCCTGCAACTTATGCGCCAGCGCTATATGGCCGTTTGGCGCGCTGGCCAGAGCGTACGGCGGTGAACAGGATGTTTCGTGCCCGGCTCAGAATGAAGGGGCGCGGCGATAGCCGATATCCGGACGACGAGCCTCCTGAATCGGTCGCGAAAAGAACCTTACGGATCGGCACGACGTATGCCTGGATGATGACGGGTGGAACCCCGGGGCTGGTTTGTGTTGGCGCGCTGTCGGAGATTACTGGCGGTGACGCAGGAAGGGTGGCTTGGATCATATTCGCGTGTGGAGGAACGTTAGTCATTGGCTGCGGGGCAATGGTTGCACTCAGCCTTTGGCAAATCCGACGATATTTTCCGGGCGACAGCGCGAGGGCCTCGGCTTAGATGCTGCACGCGGTGTACAACGACTCCAGTGGGTCCACCGATCTGCTGGGCGATGTCGAGGGCTTCTACGAGTCGGGGACTGCGCTCAACGCCGGGTCCTTCGTCCCGGTGGACGCGGCGCCTGTGCTGGACACGGCCAGTGGGACCGGTGTTCCCCAGGGAGCGGCAGCGCCGGGGAGCACTACTGATCTGACGATCTCGGGGGTGGGTGGAGTTCCCACGTCCAACGTCTCGGCGGTTGTGATGACCGTGACCGCGTCGAGTTCCACCAGCCCGGGCACTATTACCGTCTACCCCGACGGCTCGAGTCGCCCGGCAACCTCGAACCTGGACTACAGCAGCGGCCAGGCGATCGCCAACACGGTGATCGTGCCCGTAGACAGCACCGGACAGGTCGACTTCTACAACGACTCAACCGGATCCGCGCAGCTCGCTGCGTACATCGTCGGCTATTACCGGTCCGGGCCCTCCGGCAGCAACTCCGGGTCCTATCATCCGCTTGCTCCTACACAGATCCTCGACACCTCGAGCGGGACCGGTGCGCCCCAGGGAGCCGTTGCGGCTGACGGGAGTCTTGGGTTGCAGGTCGATGGGGTGGCCGGGGTGCCTTCTTCGTGTGTCTCGGCGGTTGCGTTGAACTTGACCGCGAGCTCGGGCACGTCTTCGGGGAGCCTGGTCGCCTATCCTGCTGGATCGGCTGAGCCAGACACCGCGAACTTGGACTATGCAAGCGGTCAACCCATTGCGGGCTTGGCGATCGTGGCGGTTTCGGCCGGCGGCAAGGTCGACATTGCCAACAGGTCGAGCGGCACGGTCCAGATCGCTGCGGATGTGGTCGGATACACCGAGTGCGATGCCGGGGCCGACCACGATGATCTGTGGTCGTATGCCGACCTGCACGGCAACACCACCGCCACCGCTGACGACGCTGGCGACCGGGTCGGCCAGGTCATCAACTACGACCCCTGGGGCACACCCATGGCCAACCCGGTCAGCGCCGGGAACGCCGCAGTCACCGCGAACTTCACCAGCTTCGGCGCCGACGCCAAGATCACCGACCCCGACAGCGGGATCACCATCATGGGCGCCCGCGCCTACAACCCCGCCGAGGCCCGCTTCACCAGCGTCGACCCGATGCAGGGCGGATGCGCAAACGGCTACGTTTATGTATTCGGGGATCCGCTGAGCCAGCGAGATCTATCGGGAACCGAAAGTGCATGCCATTGGCAGGACTTTCTGGGCCTCTGGGCAGGTGCGGCGGCGACCATCGCTGGTGGCGCCGAGCTTGCAGGAGTCGGAGTCGCTGAGGGCGGACTTGCTGGGGGTGCCACGGTCGGGTTAGGGGTCATTGCGACTGGGACCGACGCGAATGCATGCTTCCGAGGGGCGGATAAGAGCGCGTGCGTTGGATTTGGGCTCGGTGTCCTGTCCACCGTCCTTGGCGTGGGAGGTTTGCGGAGCGGCGCGGGGACAATCGCGAAGGGAATGTTTGATTCGCATGCTTTCGCGAGCGCCTCAGGGGGCTTGTTTGCTGATGTATTCTCAAGCGCTGACGGTGTCGCCGATTGTGGTTCCCAGGTTGAGTCGTGGATTTGGCACAAGTTGTTCTAATCCGATTGGGTCACTTAGATAGGTAGCGGCGATGTTGAGCGACGGCAATCCCGAGGTATTGACGCCTGACTTGTTTTCCAAAATGCGACGCGGAGAGCAGAAACAAGTCATGAATTATTTTCAGCGTCGACTGGGGGAAGAGGGCAAGGGGTTCTCGAATCGACCTGACGACGAAGCGCCAGCAGTTGTTGCGCGCCGTGCCTATATGCAGGGCACGTTCGTTGTATACCTTACCTTCGCAACGCCGTTTGTACTGGGCGGAGCATTCACGGCGTCCTTTGTGGGTGGTGGACTTCGCACGCCGTGGACCGTCGGCGGGCTTGCTTTTTGCGTGGTGGTTGTTCTGACGCTTCTGGGAGTATGGGCGCGGAAGGCGGTTCGCATCAATCGGTATTTCGTTGAATTCACGACGAAGTCGGCGTCGCCGAGCAACGCCTGGACCAGGGTTTTCGATCCCTGCCGGTGACCGTGATCCCGAGGCTGCGGAGGTGCGTGTTTCGAGCCAGCCTACTGGCCCCCCGGTTCGCGGCTGGCCCAGCCTGGAGCGGGGACGGCTCATTGGGGCGGTGACGTCGATACTCGTCATGTGGATCCTCTGGGTGGTCATCGGTTTCGACGTAGCGATTCCGATAGGGGTATCGGTTGTCATGACACTGGTCGCCCTCTTGCTGGTCCGCCGCTGGGCGCGGCGGAGAGGGCATCGGGCGTGAACGTGGTTCGGGAAGAATCGAGCGCATTGGCGTCGGATCGGTGGCGTGCCCCGGCAACGCTTGAGGACGGGGACCCCGGAACCTGCGTGCTAGGGCTGTACGAACGACTGACCCTGGCAACGAGGTGACAGTGAAGTTCGGGTACCCGCCGCGGTGCTCCATCACCAGACGTACCGCCCTGACCTTCACCTCCGAATCGATCTTCCTCGGCATGCTGGTCGTCCTCATGGGCCCAAACAGGAGCGGCATCAAACCTGGGGCGCTTCAATGAGCTGGTCGAGCTGACCGGCTGGCACCGGGACTACGCCCGGGCAGCGCTGCGTGATGGACTCGGGGCCAAGCTGATGCGGCGGCGGGCGCCACGGGCCCCGACCTACGGGCCGCGGGTGATGGTGGCGCTGATCAAGTGCTGGGCGGTGCTGCGCGCCCCGGCGGGCAAGCGGCTGGCGCCGATGCTCCCGGTCTTGGTGCCGATGCTGAGCGGCGACGGTGAGCTCGACCTGACCGATGCCGAGGCCGAGTTGTTGTCCAAGATGAGTGCAGCGACCATCGATCGGCGGCTCGGTGAGCGGGCCCGGCTGATGCCTCGGGGCCGGTCGCACACCAAGCCGGGCAGCCTGTTGAAGTCCCAGATCCCGATCCCGCACTGGTCACGCTCCGCGTGACGATCGTCGAACGGCTGGATTGTGGTCCTCGCCAGTCTTGGTCCGATGTCGGGGAGTGACAGCGATGGAGCGATGGAGCCTCGATCGGACCCCTTCGACTTCAAAGGAGTTCGAGACGCCTACGACACCGTTTCTCAGGACTACGCCGAGCACCTGCCAGACACGCGCGCTGAGGCCAGGCTGGACGTCGCCATGGTCGACGAATTCGCGCACGCTTTGGCCGCCAGTTCCGCGGCGATCAGTGGCCGTACTTCGGCCAGGTGCATCTTGGTCCGCTGGTAGTTGCCGGTGAAGCCATGCTGGTCGACCAGTCGCTCGTGGATCACCGCGCCCTTCAAGGCGATGTCGGCACGAAGCCATACATCGATCACGCCGATGAACGGGGTGATGACCTTCGGCTGGGTGCCGGCACGCGGCGGTGCGGTCGGTGGGACCGAGCCCGAGTCCTCGCTCAGGTACTTCCGAACGGTGCGCCAATCACAACCGCACTCACGGGCGATCTCGGCATAGGTAGCGCCCGCGGCATGCAGGGCACGGAAACGACGAACGTTCATCCAGGACTCCGAATCAAGGATCATGAACAGGGTCACCCTTCGGTTACGTCTACTTGGCGGTGGACGAACCGAAGGGTGACCCAGCTCAGGGCGAGGAGGGACTCAACTCGCCGAGACCGACCTACACGTCAGGTCGTACGGAGAACGACACGTGAGGTCGTACGCGGACAAGGACCGCATCTTTTTTTGAGAGGCCGCTCGGGTCCTCCGCCCGGGCGGATATCTCCTGATTGGTTCCAGTCCGGCGACGGCATCCGCGATCTCGCCCCGGCCTACCCCGCTCCGGTCACGAGATCGAGCTCGTCCGCTACCTCTACAACGCCGACTAGAGCGTGTCTGCTAATGATTTGGCTGTCGGTCCGCGAGTGTGGGAGACATGCTGCGAACCGATGTCATCAGCGATGAGCTGTGGGCCGTTCTCGAGCCCCTGATGCCGTCCTCGCGCCGGCCTGGTCGACCTTGGAATGACCACCGGTTGACGATGGAGGGCATCGTGTGGCGTTTCCGGACCGGCTCGCCGTGGCGAGATCTTCCCGAGCGCTTCGGTGCTTGGCAGTCGGTCGCGGAACGGCATCTGCGCTGGTCCAAGGACGGCACCTATGCCCGGATGCTGCATGCGGTCCAGGCCGAGACCGGCGGGGTCGAGGAGGATCTGGCCGCGTTGTTGAGCGTGGACTCCACCAGCGTCCGAGCCCATCAGCACGCCGCAGGAGCGCGAACCGGCCAGGCAGTCCTGGCCAGCACAGGGGGCTGAATCGAGTTACAGGTTTTCGCCCGATGAGCCCGAGGATCATGCGATCGGACGCTCGCGCGGCGGCCTGACCACCAAGATCCACGCCCTCACCGACACCACCTGCTCGCCGGTCACCTTGTTGCTGACCCCCGGCCAGGCGGGGGACAACCCGCAACTGTGGCCGCTGCTGGAACAACACCGGGCGGCCTCGAAGTCCGGGTTCCGACTGCTGGCGGACAAGGCGTACTCCCACAACTCCACGCGCGCCAGGTTGCGGACGATGAAGATCGCGCACACCATCCCCGAGAAGAGCGACCAGATCGCGTACCGCAAGGCCAAGGGCGCCTCGGGTGGTCGACCGCCGGCCTTCGACCCTGTGCTCTACAGCGAACGCAACACCGTCGAGCGAGGCTTCAACCGACTCAAGCAGTGGCGCGGCATCGCGACCAGGTATGACAAGTACGCGCTGACCTACCTCGGTGGCGTCACCCTCGCAGCCTTGGTGATCCACCACCGCGTCCGCCATTAGCAGACACGCTCTAGTACTACAGCCGCACTTATTTTGGCCGTGATCGGTGTGTCGCCTGTGTGAGACTGGTGTTCGCCGGCATGTTGCTGGTGTGACTGGTGAGGTTTGTGTGTCTGAGGTCGAGGAGTGGGCGGCGGGGCTTGCGGAGGTGCATGCCCGGATCGCGCCGCGGTTCGCGCGCTCGGAGCCGCGTGAGCGGGTGTTGGCCTATGTGCGGGGGTTGTTGGCGCCGTTGGAGAAGAAGAACTCCTGGACGCTGGCCGAGTCTGCAGGTGAGGCGATCCCCGACGGGATGCAGCGATTGTTGGCCTATGCCGATTGGGACGCCGACGCGGTGCGCGACGATGTGCGTGACTACGTGGTCGAGCACCTCGCCCCTGCGCCTGGCGACCCTGCTGGGGTGCTGGTGGTTGATGAGACTGGCTTCTTGAAGAAGGGCACGAAGTCCGCGGGGGTGGCGCGGATGTACTCCGGCACTGCGGGACGAATCGAGAACTGCCAGATCGGCGTCTTCCTCGGCTATGCCACTGGTCCTGGCCAGGGATCCGCACGGACGTTCTTGGACCGTGAGCTCTACCTGCCCAAGGCCTGGGCCGAGGATGCTGCCCGACGCGCTGAGGCGCATATCGGGGACGAGGTGGAGTTCGCGACCAAGCCGGAGCTGGCGATGCGGATGATCGGGCGCGCGATCGACGCCGGGGTGCCGGCTGGGTGGGTCACCGGCGATGAGGTCTATGGCCAGCACTACCGATTGCGCGCGATGCTTGAAGAACGTCAGATGCCTTACGTGATGGCGGTTCCGGTGAACCAGCGCGTCATCGCCGCCGTCGACGACGGTGACGGACCGAAAGTGCGTGAACTGCGCGCCGATGCGCTGGCCGCGATGCTTCCCGCCCAGGCGTGGAAGAAGATCTCCGCCGGGCGCGGCGCCAAGGGTCCGCGCCTGTATCACTGGGCCCGGGCGCCGATCCGCCCCCTGGAGGACAGCCCCAGCTACTGGTTGCTGGCCCGCCGCAGCCTGACCGACCCCGATGATGTCGCCTACTACCTGTGCTTCGGGCCCGAACGCACCCCATTGCGTGAACTGGTCCGGGTGGCCGGTGCCCGCTGGGCGATCGAGGAGACGTTCCAAACAGCCAAGGGCCAAGTCGGCCTCGACCAGTACCAGGTACGCCGCTACGACTCCTGGTATCGGCACATCACCTTGGCGATGCTCGCGCACGCCTTCTTGACCATCACCACCGCCCAGACCAACACCGCCGCCGGCGGCGGAAAAAGGGGGACCTCCGGCCGGTCGAGGAACTGATCCCCCTCACCGTGCCCGAAGTCAGACGGCTCCTCGCTGCCCTGATCTGGCAGCGCCAGCCAGACACCACCGTCGTCCTGGACTGGTCACGCTGGCGACGCCGCCACCAAGCCCGCGCCCGACGATGCCACTACGCCAGGCGCAGCGCTGTTCCCTAAGTGCGGCTGTAGTACTAGAAGGCTTGGTCCGGCGGAGCCGGAATTTCGGGTCAAGTCTCAGGCTGCGAGTCCAGATTCCTTCGTGAGTTGGTCGAGGGCGTGCTGGTAGGTGCGGCTCGCGGCCTGTAGGGGGTGGGGTTCGGGTCCGGCGAGTTGGGCCATGCCGGTGCGCAGCAGTCGGTCATGGGCGCGGGTGAGGAACAGGGCGTGCTCGATTCCGGTGTCGGTGACTTGGTAGTGGTTGCTGTGCGCACGACGGACGATGAGTCCGTGGACGCGGAGTCTGCGCAGGTCGTAGGTCATTTGCCCTGCCGACATGACGGTGCCGAGCAGTTGCCCAACGAGGTCGCGCAGGTCGCGGTTGGTGAACCCGTCGGGTAGCAGCCGGAATACCAGGAGGGCGTGCAGCAACGCCATCGCGCGGGTATCGGCGAACTTCAGCCCGGCGACCCGGGCCCCGGTCTCGGTGGTGACCGGGTCGTTGAGCGTGGTGAAGACCTGTTGTCCTCGGGCCGGGTCGTGGCTGAGTCGTTGGACGTCGAGCAGACGCCTGTTGGCGGTGAAGCCGATCTCGCACAGGGCGGGCAGATTGGTCAGTCGTTTCCGGATGTCGAAGTCGTAGGTGTTGTTGATCGTGGTCTCGGTGCGCAGCGCTCTCCCTTCCTTGTGGTACTGCTTGATGGTGGTCGCCTTGTAGTCCACGTGCAGGCTGGGAGTCACGCCTTGGGTGATCACTCGAGTCCGGAACCGTCCTGGCGTCTGGTGCTTCTTCCCGGCGTGGATGCGGCGGTTGAAGACCAACCCGACCTGGTCGGGGCGGCCCAGGTCGAGGTTGTCGCGGATGACTTGTTCGAAGAAGATCCGCCCGCTCACGGGCCGGTCCAGCATCTGGGTCAGCGAGAACTCCGCCTGCAGGATCGAGATGTCGTAGCGGTAGCCGGCCGCCCGGTCCGCCTTCGAGTAGGGGTGTGGCACCTTGGCCAGCCACTTGCGCAGCAGCGCATCGATCTGGTCGGGGCCCAGACTGGCGCAGATTGCCTGAACGGTGGCGACATCGGCGGGGTCATCGAAGGAGGCAAACGCGTTGTCCAACGCGGTGAACCCGATCCCCGCCTTCGCGGCCTGTCGCTTGGCCCACTCGTTGCCGTTGATGCACAACCGGGCGTTGTAGGGAAAGTAGGAACAGAACTTGAGGAAGAACGGCCCGAAGTCGGCATCGACGGCGTAGACGTAGAAGTGGTTGACCATCCCGGTGGTCTTCACGATCCACGGATACGCCCGCCCCTCGACGTTGCGGCGCTTCTCGGTGCGAAACAGCGACGTCTTCTCCTGCGCACGGCCGATGAACAACACTCCCTCGGTGTGCCCGGCTGCTTCGAACCGCGCCAGACGCTCGTGCATGATGTCGTCCTTGCGTTGGCCCTTGACGAAGTCGACCCACGGCACGCCCTGGTCCACCGCGAAGCGGCGCATCTGTTTGCTGAACGCATCGGTGATCTTGCTCAGCGGCGCGGTCGAGGCGACCGGAAGCCCGAGCTGGCGCTGCACATAGCCCACCAGTCCGGCCGCGTACTGCAACTGCGGAACGTAGACGTTGAGATACATCCGATCGATGCACTCGACCTCAAAGACGGTGTGCTCGGAAACGACATCGGACACGGTGCGCGGTAGCGTCATGAGAAGGCTCCGGTCAGGCGGGACGGCTCACCTTGAGCCAACCACCGCCAAGCAGGCGGTCACAACACGGGCCCCCGGGCACCGTCAACCCGCCGACCGGAGCCGCCAGCACCACCCCGGGACACCACGCACGGCTCGTCGGGCTGGGGCGATGCCCCGTTAGTACTACAGCCGCACTTATTTTGGCCGTGATCGGTGTGTCGCCTGTGTGAGACTGGTGTTCGCCGGCATGTTGCTGGTGTGACTGGTGAGGTTTGTGTGTCTGAGGTCGAGGAGTGGGCGGCGGGGCTTGCGGAGGTGCATGCCCGGATCGCGCCGCGGTTCGCGCGCTCGGAGCCGCGTGAGCGGGTGTTGGCCTATGTGCGGGGGTTGTTGGCGCCGTTGGAGAAGAAGAACTCCTGGACGCTGGCCGAGTCTGCAGGTGAGGCGATCCCCGACGGGATGCAGCGATTGTTGGCCTATGCCGATTGGGACGCCGACGCGGTGCGCGACGATGTGCGTGACTACGTGGTCGAGCACCTCGCCCCTGCGCCTGGCGACCCTGCTGGGGTGCTGGTGGTTGATGAGACTGGCTTCTTGAAGAAGGGCACGAAGTCCGCGGGGGTGGCGCGGATGTACTCCGGCACTGCGGGACGAATCGAGAACTGCCAGATCGGCGTCTTCCTCGGCTATGCCACTGGTCCTGGCCAGGGATCCGCACGGACGTTCTTGGACCGTGAGCTCTACCTGCCCAAGGCCTGGGCCGAGGATGCTGCCCGACGCGCTGAGGCGCATATCGGGGACGAGGTGGAGTTCGCGACCAAGCCGGAGCTGGCGATGCGGATGATCGGGCGCGCGATCGACGCCGGGGTGCCGGCTGGGTGGGTCACCGGCGATGAGGTCTATGGCCAGCACTACCGATTGCGCGCGATGCTTGAAGAACGTCAGATGCCTTACGTGATGGCGGTTCCGGTGAACCAGCGCGTCATCGCCGCCGTCGACGACGGTGACGGACCGAAAGTGCGTGAACTGCGCGCCGATGCGCTGGCCGCGATGCTTCCCGCCCAGGCGTGGAAGAAGATCTCCGCCGGGCGCGGCGCCAAGGGTCCGCGCCTGTATCACTGGGCCCGGGCGCCGATCCGCCCCCTGGAGGACAGCCCCAGCTACTGGTTGCTGGCCCGCCGCAGCCTGACCGACCCCGATGATGTCGCCTACTACCTGTGCTTCGGGCCCGAACGCACCCCATTGCGTGAACTGGTCCGGGTGGCCGGTGCCCGCTGGGCGATCGAGGAGACGTTCCAAACAGCCAAGGGCCAAGTCGGCCTCGACCAGTACCAGGTACGCCGCTACGACTCCTGGTATCGGCACATCACCTTGGCGATGCTCGCGCACGCCTTCTTGACCATCACCACCGCCCAGACCAACACCGCCGCCGGCGGCGGAAAAAGGGGGACCTCCGGCCGGTCGAGGAACTGATCCCCCTCACCGTGCCCGAAGTCAGACGGCTCCTCGCTGCCCTGATCTGGCAGCGCCAGCCAGACACCACCGTCGTCCTGGACTGGTCACGCTGGCGACGCCGCCACCAAGCCCGCGCCCGACGATGCCACTACGCCAGGCGCAGCGCTGTTCCCTAAGTGCGGCTGTAGTACTAGATGGTCGCGCGAATTGAGGCCGCAGGCCTGAAAGAAGCCGTCCGGCTGGTGAGGCGAGCCAACGGCGGCGAGCGAGACGCACAAGCCATCGTGCTGGCCCAGGCGCCTTGAACGCCGGCAGGTCTCAGCTGGGCCGTCCGGTCCCGCTCGTGCTGATCCAGGCCCGTCACCCATCACCCGACCGCTGAAGGGGACCGCCCGGCGGCCCGATCTGGGTCGGTGGATCACGCCCCTACGATCGGCGCGTGATCACGGTTCCGGACTACGACCCGGCCTGGCCCGAGCGCTTCAAGACTCTGCGCGATGAGTACCTGGAAGCAATGGTCGGTGCGGGCGTCCCTGTCGTTGCCATCGAGCACGTTGGAAGCACCTCGGTTCCCGGCCTCGCGGCCAAGCCCATCATTGATTGCCACATCGTCGTACAGCGAGATGACGTCGATGCCGCTTCTGATGTGCTGATCAGTTTGGGCTTCACGCCTCTGGGCGAGTTGAGTATCCCCGAGCGGTGGGCGTTCAAGGAGCCGGAGTGACTCGCAGGCGCCAACACCTATGTGGTCGTGGACGGGTCCCTGTCGCTCCGTAATCACTTGGCCCTGACGAACACGCTCCGAGCCGATGACGAGCTTCGTGATGAGTACGGCGCGGTCAAGAAGCGCGCCGGAGCGGTCGCTGCAAACATCGATGTCTATGGGAGGCAAAATCGCCGGTGGTCCAGAAGATCCTCAGGGCGGCTGGGCTCGCTCAGGACGAGCGCAGCTCGATTTCTGGCAACCAGGTGCCATCGCACGACGAACTTCCCCGGTAGGCGATCGGGCTGTGGACGACTACGCAGGTCGCGTCGTGGTCGTCGCCAAATCGCTAGGAACGCTGGCCGCCCCTGTCGCCGCCGCAAGAGGCTACGACGCCGCGTGGCTCACGCCGCTCCTCACCGAGCCTGATGCCGCCGAGCCGCTCTTGTCCACCCGGCTGCACAGTTCGTCGTCATCGGCTCCAGCGACCCCTACTTCAGTCAGGAAGTGTTAGACGCGCTACCAGGTATGCACCTGGTCGTGGCGGGTGACCACATATTGAGAGTCCCGGAAGACGCAGTAGCCATAGTCTCCAGTCACGACCGCTTCGTCCGGTCGTTCGACCAGTGGCTGATCGCGAGGCGACCGTAGGAACTGGCAGAGTGCGGGGAACGGGTCGATTCCGGCCGCCTTGGCGCCTGTTTCGTAGTTGATGGTCACGCGGAGTGCGCCGGTGCGGGATCCGGAGCGCAACTATGTATCGGTCTGGGGCCACCTCGGCGTGTCCCTCGACTCGCAAATGCCGAAGTTGGAGCTGGGAACCGTCTCCAGCGGCTCCGCGACATCATCCCGCCCGATGCGGACGACGGCGAGAGGTCTTGCGGTGAACTCGTGCATTGCTGTAGATCTGTCCTGTGTCGTCACTCGGTCGGCACACGATGAAGAGGGTGATCGCGATGAGCAAGTTTTTGCGATTGGCGGAGGGCTTGGTTGGCAAGCTCATCGGAGAGGCTGAGGCTGGGGCGTGTGTGCCGCAGAACGGCATGTGCTGCTACGAACCCAACCGGATACATAACTGCTACGGCAACTGCGTGACATTCTCGGGTTGCTGATGCCACTGGCCGGCGCTCATCTGTGCTGAGCGCCGGCCGCTATTCATGCATTTGACCCGGGGAGAATATGGCCACCCTTGCTGCTGCCACCGCGTTGGCGTTGGTCTTCGCCGTCTCTGCCGTGCTCAAGGCGCGTACCACCGATGAGTTCGCCCTCTTTGTCGCGTCGCTGCGAGACTACGGCCTGAGGAGCTTTCGGGTGCGCCGAGTCATTGCCGCCGGTGCCATCACCGCGGAGGCAGCGGCGGCATTGATCCTCGCCGTCCCAGTCTCGACGTTGGTACGTCGTGTGATGGTCGTCGTCAGCCTCCTATTGGTCCTGACTCTGGTGAACATAATTCGCGCGGCTTTGGGCGGCGAGAAGAGAGCTTGTCACTGCTTCGGTTCTAAGGATACGGCCCCGCTGTGGCTGCACATCACCGGAAACTGCGTTCTACTGACTCTTGGTGCCATTGGCGTGCTGGGTATTGGTGCAGGGACAGCTACGCCAGGTGATGCACTCTTCGGGGCCGGTCTGGGACTGATCCTTGGTGCTGCCGTCGTCGGTAGCGGCTTCCTTTACGCAAGTCTCGCGCCGGCTCAGCTGGCAGTTGCCGAGGCCTCGCCGCGAGCGAAATTGTGAGCGTCATGGTTGCGTGGTCAGCGCTGTTGACGATCGCGGTTAGCCTCGAAATAGTCCTCACCATCTTCATTCTGCGCGTCCTACGCCGTCGTGGACCTAGCTCAGGGCCGACCCGTGTTGCGCGGCCCGTTCCAGGGACGCGCCTCTCGGTGGCAGATGAATGGGATTGGTCCTTAAGTATGAGGACGCAACTCTCGCAAGGCAGCGCGTTGGTGGCATTCGTTGTGCCTGGTTGCTTGGGATGTCAAGTCCTGCGCGGCGAGTTCGACCGCCTGCATTTCTCGTCGGCGCCGCTGGTCGTTATTGCCGATCAAGAGCGTGGTGGCCTCGCCTCCCGCGAATATCTGGCTGTAACCTGGGCGAATGCGCTCATGACGGCCATTGCGCCGGCACCTTTGGAGACCCTTGAAGAGTTTGGGCGCGCCGGACGAGCTTCCTGCGATTGCACTCGTCCGGGACGGCATGGTCATCGCTTCCGCGCACCGCCTAGAACATTTGATTCAATCCCTGAGACCGAGTGACTGGGATGCAGGATCCTTTGTCGGCGAGGGGTGATTCGGGATGCGGACCCTCGTCGCTGCAGTTCAGATAGTTGCTCGCAGCGGTCCTCGCGAGTTCGGGCTCGTTCTGATTGCCGGAGCAATCGCGGGCACCGTATCCGTGCCATCCGCATGGTTAACCAAGCACTTGGTAGATCGTCTCAGTTCCGGGTCCGCCGATCAGTTCGAGGCCGCGGGTCTGGCGGTGCTTGCAGCGCTGCTTACCATGGCAGCCACTCAAGTCACCTATCTCTCGGCCATCGCAGGAGCAGTCCTCGAGGCGAAGGGCAAGATCGCCACCGAAACGTCCTTGGCGGCTGCAACGGTTCGCCACTTGGGGACCGAGTTCCTAGACGACGCCGAGCAACACGACAGACTGAATCTAGCCCGTCGCGGCGCGGAGGTGGTTCCGACGGTTGTCCCCAGTGCGATCGTAGAGGTAGTCAGTGCAGCCTTTGCGTTGGTCTGTTATGGAGTCCTGCTTTGGGAAACCTGGCCGCTGATGGTGGTCGCAATGGTGGCGGTCGCGGGCCCTACTGCGTACGTCCAGGTCTCCGTCAATCGCAGAGCGAGCGGCATTGTTGAGCGAAATTCTGGTGCACATCGCTGGCATGAGTATTTCTTCGGGCTCTTCGTGACGGGCGCCACGGCGCGGGACATGAGAATTCATGGGGTCGAGGGCTTCCTGCAACACAAATTGGCGGAGGCTCTGGGCGAAGCCCAGGAAGCCGAGATCCGTGCAGTGAAGAGGTCCACCATCGCTCAACTGGGATTGGTCACGATCCACGGTCTCCTAGGGGCCCTCGGAGCAGGGCTCGTAGCCTCTGCCGTATCCCGTGGGGCGGTAAGCATAGGGGATTTCGTGCTGTTTAGCGCGGCTGTGCTGGCGATCGAGACGCGCGCAGCGTCTTTGCTGAATCTGCATGGACGGATGAGTGTGACCCTCCGCTTGTTTGGCCATTTCACGGACTTCGTGTCATCCTCTCGCTCGGGGGTCGACGCCTTGAAATACTGCGTGGAAACGCCGCCACTGCGCGGAGAGATCCGGTTCGACGATGTTTGGTTCCGCTACTCCGATGACGTTGAGTGGGTATTGCGAGGGGTCAGCCTGAGCCTTCCGGTTGGCAAATCCGTCGGTCTGGTGGGCCTGAACGGGGAAGGCAAGACGACCATGGTGCGCCTGTTGACGAGGCTGAACACCCCGAACCGCGGTCGCATCTTGTGGGACGGTGTCGACATCGCCACCTTCGACCCCGCGTCATATCGCTGCCGGGTCACTGGGGTTCTTCAGGATCGACCGCGATACGAGATGACCTTGCATGACAATGTGGCTATGGGCCGTGGCCATGGAGCCGATCAGCGGACGTGCGTCGAGCGAGCATTGAAGGAAACCTCCGCCGACGCGATCGCTCGTCGCTTACCCCAGCAGACGGACACACTTTTGAGTACGCAGCGTCGCGGAGACGACGGAACCAACGGGACGACGCTTTCTGGCGGGCAGTGGGACAGAGTGGCTTTGGCGCGCGCCGCATTCCAGACCCTCGACAGGCCACCACTGGACCTGGTTGTTCTAGACGAGCCCAACGCCGGACTCGATCCGCGCAGCGAGGCGCAACTCCTCGGCGATCTCGAACATTTTGGTGCTCGGGCCACCCGTCTCTTGATTTCACATCGACTTGCGATGCTGCGTACTGCGGACTATATCGCGGTACTGGAATCTGGACGCATCAGCGAATTCGGTCCTCACGACGAGCTGATGAGCGCTCATGGGGCTTATTACGATCTCTTCGCGACTCAATCCGCGGCATATCTCTCACGAGGCCGACATCGTGCTGCAGATTAGACTCCTGCTCCCGCTGGCGACCTGCGCCGCGGCCGCTATCGTGGCGCGGCGGTCGTTCGCAACGGCGAGGGTTGTGGGGCACAGTATGGAACCGGCTCTATGCGACGGGGACCGCGTCTGGTTGGTGCGCCCAGGAGCCAATCATCGCTTCCACGTCGGCGATGTCATTGTGTTTGGGCATCCCCGCGGGCACGGGAGCCCACCGCTACTGATTAAGCGGATTGCGGAAGCGCCGTTGGACGAGCCGCCGCTGCCGCTTGGCAGTTTGTGGGTCCTCGGAGATGGCGAGTCTGCACTCGACTCTCGGCATCTCGGTCCTATTTCTGGCGATGCGGTGCTCGGTGTTGCCCTCATGAGGGGGCGCTGATGTTGGCGATGGCGTGGCACCGATTGTGGCGTCAGGGGGTTCGGACGGTTGTGCTGGGGTTCGCGATCGTGCTGGCGGCCACGGGATTCACGGTCCTCACGGCCTCCTCGAACGCTGCTCGACTCGAGACCATCGGAGTGGTCAGGAAGAGTGCCGGAGCCACCTACGACATCCTGGTGCGTCCCAAGGGTTCGCGGTCTGAGTTGGAGAAGTCCGGGGGGTTCGTGCAACCCGGATTCTTGACAGGAATCTATGGCGGGATCACCTTGCAGCAGTGGCATCAGATTCAGAAGATCGACTATGTCCAGATAGCTGCCCCGATCGCCATGCTCGGATACGCCTACCCGTCGTTGGAGATCCCGGTTGACACAACCGGGGCGTGGTCGAGGACAGGGACTTCTGTTGCGCGGGTCGATGTGACTTGGAAAGGCGACAACGGGCTCACGAGGACTCAGCAGAGTCCGGATTTCGCGGCCATTACCGACCAGGTGCTGAAGTTCAACAATGGAGCCTCAGCTAATCAAGGAATATGGCTGTACCGGGGCAGGGCCGGGTCAGAGCATGACGTGTGCCCGCAGCCAATCGGTGATGACGAGCGTCCCGAGCGCCGTGTCTCACAACTGTTGTGCTTCTCGCGCAACGGGGGCGGGATGGGCACCCGGGACGTCGGGGAGGATTACCGTCGCGCTGGTTTGCGTGGGGTGTTGGTGAGGTTCCCGCTCTCCTATGTGGTCGCGGCGGTCGATCCCGCCAGCGAGGACGCGTTGGTCGGACTCGACAAGGCGGTCACGTCCGGGCGATCCTTGAGTGGCGCGACGCTCAAGTATCCAGGCTCGATCGACGGTAAGGGTGTGCCGGTCCTCGTCTCCGACCGGGTCGGTGTCCGTGAGACGGCCACGATCACCGTGTCGTCCTTGGCGGGATCTGCTGGCCGCGCAGTGCTCGAAGGCAAGGGAGCCGCGGCACTCAAGCGAGTCTCATCGAGGCGTTCGTCTCGGTTCGTTGTCACCGCTAAGGACGCCCAGCAGCAGTTGCTCCGGGCGTTTCGGACGACCAAGCCCGTCTATGCCCAACAGCGACCTACCAAGTTCCTGCCCGGTGAGATCACTACGCTCGGGCAGGTAGGCCCGCCAGCCATCGCACGGGGGGCCAACGGGCTGCGGGTCAAGTTGCATCCTTCGCCTGCGACGGGTCGCTCCTATGACGTGGTGAGTCAAGCGCCAGCCAGCGACGAGCCGATGGCCAGGGACGTGACGAGTTCGGAGAAGGAGGCCGATGAGGGCGAACTTCCAACACCGACAACACTGCGCCTGCGGGGCGTGTTCGATCCTTCGAAGCTGACGAGCATCAGCGATCTGACCGACCAGGCCCTGGCGGGCTACGCAACAGCGCCGACCGAGGGAGCCAACGCCACAAGCAGGAGGTCGCTCGGGAACAGCCCGCTAAAGGCCTCGACCAATCTGGGCGGCTTCGTCCAGCCTCCACCAACCATGATCACTACCCTGGGTGCGATCCCTCAGTTGACCCAAGGATGGAGCCACTCGACAGAGGCGGCGCCGATATCAGCGATCCGAGTGCGCGTAACCGGGGCAAGCGTGTATGACGAGACCTCCCGGGAACGTATCCGCCTGACTGCACAGCGAATCCAGCAACAGACAGGGCTAGCCGTCGACATCACCACCGGATCGTCGGCTGGGAAGAAGGCGATTGCCCTGCCCGCCGGCAAGCACGGGCGGCCTGAACTAGCCTTATCCCAGTGGTGGGTAAAGAAGGGGGTGGCAACCCAGATCCTGTCTGCGGTCGATAAGAAATCCGTTGCCCTCTTCTGCCTCGTCCTCTTAGTTGCAGCTCTGTCCGTGGCCAACGCGGCGGTTGCGGCCGTTCGTACCAGACGCACCGAACTCGGTGTTCTGGCCAGCCTCGGGTGGCAGCGCGCCGATCTGTTTCGATCCGTTCTCTACGAACTCGGCTTGGTGGCCCTGGTTTCCGGACTGCTCAGCGTCGGGTTGGCTCTTGGACTCGGTTGGGCGCTCGGTTCCCATGTGGGACTTCTGCGCGCCATCTTGGCGTTGCCCGCAGCGTTCGCCGTCGCCGTGGTTGCGGGTGCCGTTCCAGCGATGCTCGCCGCACGCGCCGACCCGATGGACGCCATTCGCCCAGTCGTCAACGAGCCCGCAAAACCGCGTCATCCGCGAGGTTCGGTTGGCTTGGCCGCGCTCAACCTGGCCTTATCGAGAACGCGCACCGCCTTGGCCGCGCTCGGACTATTGATCGCCGTAGCAACTACTGCGATGTTGCTTGCGATCGTCCTCGGCTTCCAAGGGGCGGTCGTAGGAACGATCCTGGGCGACACAGTCTCGGTACAAACCCGCGGCGCCGACTACGCGGCGACGATAGCCACGCTGCTCTTGGCCTGTCTGGGTGTCACGAACGTGATGTACCTCAACATTCGCGACCGTGGTGCCGAGTTGGCGACCCTGCGAGCCGTCGGCTGGCGTGAGCACGACCTCGACTGGTTGATCACCGTTGAAGGCACTTTGCTTGCGCTTGTGGGCACTGTCCCCGGCGCCCTGCTTGGGTTAGCGGGAGCGTGGCTCTTAGTCGGTGGCTTCGCCCCCGCCATGGTCCTCGGTGCGCTTATCGCCTGGGCGGTGGCTACGGTGCTGGCGGGGATGTCAGCCTACGCTGCCACCGTCTTCGTCAGACGCCTTCCTACATCCGACCTGCTTACGGAGTGACGGCCATGACCATTCAAGGATCGATACCAGAGGTCGCTGACCCAGTGATCCACGTCAGCGAACTGCGGAAGACCTTTCACACTCTTGATGCCGAAGTCATCGCCGCTGATGGGATCGACCTCGCCGTTGGTCGAGGTACCGTAACGGCCCTCACCGGGCCGTCAGGTTCGGGCAAGTCCACCCTCCTTCATCTCATCGGGGCCTTGGACAGCCCGGACTCTGGCACCATCAGGGTCGGGGATGTCACGATCACCGAGATTTCCGCCCGAAGGCTTGCCGACTACCGCGCCAGCATTGGGTTTGTCTTCCAGAGCTTCCATCTGTTGGCGACCCTCTCGGTGCTCGACAACGTCACCGTCCCCCTCCTGCCGCGCCGCGGCGGCCGCAGGGACGCGGCTAGGACGAGAGACAAAGCTCGCGAGCTGCTGGCTGCCGTCGGACTTGCCGGACGAGAGAACTCCCCAGCGACCAAGCTCTCAGGAGGGCAGCAACAGCGCGTCGCGATCGCCCGCGCGCTTATCAATGAGCCGAGCGTCGTGCTAGCAGACGAACCCACCGGTAATCTCGACACCCACACGGGCGAAGAGATCATCCGGCTCTTGTTCGACCTCCGTGACACCTACCGCACAACCCTCGTGATCGCCACCCACGACTTTGACCTTGCCAAGCGATGCGACAACGTCGTCCACCTCCGTGACGGTCGACTCACCACTGAAGCGCCGCAGGTTTGATGGCTCTTCACAGATGAGCATCTCGGCGCCGCCTTCGGGGCGCACCGTGGTGCGCGAAGATTCGGCGCGGTGGCCCGTTGCGGATCGCGGGGTCGGGGCTGGACCTGGTGCCCACGCCCGCGGTTTAGGAACGCACTCTATGCCGCATGGAGGGCGGGTGGTGTCGGCGCAGTCGCGGGCTGCTGTCCTGCGAGCCCACACGCGACTCAGGCGACCTTGTTCGCGTATCGCTGTCGTGCCGCCTCGCCTGAGGTGCCCAGGAAGCTCCCAATCGCGGACCAGGAGATGCCCGCTTCGCGGGCGGCGCGCACCGCGTCGATGACGTGCCGTTCGGCCGCGGAGCGCTGGGTGACCGCCTCGCGGAGGAGGGCGACGGCATTCGCGTCGAGCTCATGCGCGGGGTCGGGTTCATAGTTCTCGAACTTGGCGGCGAGCTGGTCGGCGTGGGCAAGGATTTCGTCTACAGATCGGGGCATGGTCATCACCGGAGGAACTTCTCGCGGGCCAGCATCGCGTGCACGATGACGTGCACCTGCTCGCCCTGGACGTAACCGACTTCGAGGAAGATCGCGGCCTGATTGGGGCCGAGGATCATGGTGAACCCGTCACCGAGGTCCCAGACTCGGACCGGGTTGCGGTAGGCGTGGATGATCTCGTCCTCACCGAGCCCATGCTTGAGCGCGGAAGGAGCGATGATCGGGTCATCCACGCACTCCAAGATAACTTGTCACACCTGGGAGGGCAACGCGCGGCAGCGAAAGGCCGAATTGCCTCGCCCGCGCCCTCCTATTGACGCTGCGTCAGTCCGCAGATAGTCCGCAAGAAGTTCAAAAACGACCAACCCTCGCCAGCGACGTCAAGCCGCGTTTCCGCAGGTCAGAGGCACAATTCCAGCATTGGCCGATCCTCGCCAACCACGCGGGGCCGATTCCCGGCCATCACGCCCAAAGTGCAGGCACTTCAACCTGCTTCCCGAGACCCTGGCGTGAACTACGCATCCGGCAGCAGGATCGGTGTCACGTCGGCACCTTCGCCTGTACCCGACCTGCTTGGGCTCTGGTGGAAGTTCGCCCTCCTGAAGGTCGGAGTGGAGACCGCTGGGCAACACTGGGGCAACACCAGGGCCGAAAACAGTCCTCGACGACCAACGGCGATCCAGACCGCAAACCCCGTCTGACCTGCGCATTCATCAATTTTCATCATCGTCCGGTAGGGCCTCGGGCGCACTCTCAAGGCGGTAGCGCCGGTTCGAATCCGGTCGGGGGTACGCACGTGAATGGCTCTCTGACGTCAGCAAAGCTGGTCAGGGAGCCATCGTTGTCTGCCCTTCCCGGCGGTCCGGCTGCGGGGATGATCGGTGCGCATGGATACCGTGACTTGGGTGACGGTGTGGACCGCCCTGGGGACGCTTGCGGCGGGGCTGGTGGTGCTGTGGCTGGTCCTGGTCCTGGCGCTGTGGCGGGTTGCGCGCCGTGACGCCAGGACCGTCGAGCTGGGAGAGATGGTCCGGCTGGTCCCGGATCTCGTGCGACTCGTCTCGCGGTTGGCACGTGACTCGAGCCTGCCGCGTGGGGTGCGGATCCGGCTCGCGGCGCTGCTTGTCTACCTGGCCTCGCCGCTCGACCTGGTCCCCGACTTCGTACCGATCCTGGGCTATGCCGATGACGTCGTGGTGCTCGCACTCGTGCTGAGGTCGGTGGTCAGGCGCGCGGGCCCCGAGGCCATCGAGCGGCTGTGGCCCGGCACCGAGGCCGGCCTAGCCGCTGTGATGACACTCGCCGGAGCGAGCCGGCCGCGCGAGTCCTGAGGGCGCCGTACGGACCTTTCGGCGTGGTGGGGCTGGCGCCGACACGGGGGCGTATGTAAGGTGTGCCTTACCTAATTACTGCGGAGGTGTGAGAGGTGCTGGCGAACTTCCTGATCGGCCTGCGTGAGGGTCTCGAGGCGGCCCTGGTCGTGTCGATCCTGATCGCCTATCTGGTCCGCACCGGGCGTCGAGATCGGGTGCGCGATGTGTGGTGGGGCGCCGCGGCCGCGGTCGCGCTCAGTGTCGGCTTCGGGGCGCTGCTCACGTTCACCAGCTCAGAGATGTCGTTCCGGGCCCAGGAGGCGTTCGGCGGACTGATGTCGATCCTCGCGGTGGGCCTGGTCACCTGGATGATCTTCTGGATGCGCCGTACCGCGCGATTCCTCAAGCGCGAGCTCGAGGGCAAGGTGGCCGCGGCGCTGGCGATCGGCCCGCTCGCACTGGTCGTGATCGCGTTCGTGTCGGTCGCCCGAGAGGGGATCGAGACCTCCCTGTTCATCTGGTCGACCACGCAGGCGACCAGTGGAACTCAGCCCTTCCTCGGTGCGCTGCTGGGCCTGCTCACTGCAGTGGCGCTGGGCTATTTGCTCTATCGCAGTGCAGTTCAGATCAACCTGGCCACGTTCTTCAGATACACCGGCATCGGGCTGGTCGTGGTCGCCGCCGGAGTGCTGGCCTACGGGTTGCACGACCTGCAGGAGGCAGGCTGGCTGCCCGGCCTGACCAGCACCGTGTTCGACGTCAGCGCCCAGGTGCCGCTGTCGTCCTGGTACGGCGCGCTGCTCAAGGGTGCCTTCAACTGGAACCCTGCGCCGACCCACCTCGAGCTCACCGCGTGGGCGGCCTACCTGGTGGTCGTGATGACTGCGTTCCTGTGGCCGGCACGCAGCACGGCACCCCGGCGGGTGGCCTCCTCGGCCCGGGTCTGACCCACCGACGTCAGACCCTCCTGCTCTACCGACCTCTTCTCGTGTGAACCCGACCCCTCTGAAAGGCATGCCCCATGACTTCTGTGCGAACCCGCTCTCTCCTCGGTGGCTTCCTCGCCGCTCCCGCCCTGCTCGGCACCCTGACCGCATGCGGCAGCGGTGACGCGACCGAGGCCATCTCCCACGACGTCGAGGCCGGCGACCGCACCTGCACGGTCGACGACACCGCGTTGGCCGCCGGCCGGCACGCCTTCCGGATCCAGAACGTCGGCTCCGACGTCACCGAGGTCTACGTCTACGGCAAGAACGGCGAGAAGTTCTCCAAGATCATCGGCGAGAGGGAGAACATCGGGCCCGGCACGACCCAGACCCTCGAGCTGGACCTCGCGGCCGGCGACTACCAGCTGGCCTGCAAGCCCGGGATGGTCGGCGACGGCATCCGCACGGCGCTGAGTGTCACCGGAGCCGGCGGACACACCGAGGCGGCCGAGGGCTACGACCGCGAGCTGGAGTTCGTGGTCACCAGGAACGGCACCGTGCGCTCGCCTGCGGACCTCGGTGGCTCCCGTGGTGAGCGGATCGAGTTCAAGCTCGAGAACCGCTCGGCAGCCGAGCACTACCTCGAGCTGCTCGGTCCCGACGGCACCGAGCTCGGCGAGGGTGAAGCCCACGCGGGCGACGACGCCGAGTTCATCGCCCCGCTCACCGACGCCGGTGCCTACCAGGTGAAGGTCTTCCGCGACGGCCATGAGGACGCCGCCACCACGCTGCCGTTCAAGGTCGGGAAGTAGCGGGTCGCCGTCACCTCGGTCATGCGACGAGCTGATTGCGGGACGCCCGCGGAGCCCGGGCAGTGCCTGCGAGGAGGGCGGCGAGCGCAGTGGTGAAGGGCACCGTCAGGACCAGCCCGATCGAGCTGGTCAGGGTGCGCAGCACCTCTTCGGCGATGTCCTCGGAGTTGAGCACCGACGAGGCCGGCATGGCGTAGAGCTGCACCAGCAGCAGGGTCGCCATCGCGGTGCCGACGTAGGCGAACACGAGGGTGTAGATGGTCGAGGCCAGGTGGTCCCGCCCGATCCGCATACCCGCGGAGAACAGGCTGCGCAGGGAGGCTTCCGGGGCCGCGGCGCGCAGCTCCCAGACCGCGGAGACCTGAGTGATGGTGACATCGTTGAGGACTCCGAGTGCGGCAACGATCGTCATGCACATGAACAGGCCCTGGAAGTTCAGGTGGACCTGACCGCTGAGCAGGCCCGAGGCGTCGTCGCCCACTCCCGAGAGTCGGCCGCCGCGTACGGCGTACCAGCCGATCACGGTGGTCAGACCGATGCCCAGGAGCGTGCCGGCGAGCGCGGTGCTGGTGCGCAGCGAGATCCCGTGCGTCAGGTAGAGCACCACGAACATGATCACCGTGCTGCCCGACAGCGCCACTCCGACCCCCGAGTGTCCCTGGAGCAGCGCAGGGAGCATGAACTCCAGCACCACCGCACCGCCCACACTCAGGCTGACCACCGCTAGCAGCCCGCGCAGGCGCGCGACGGCGACCACCACCAGCAGGAACAAGACCCCCAGCGCCCACATCGCGTTGTGTCGAACCACCCCGAAGAACGCGAAGGAGTCAGCCGCCCCGTTGGAGCCCGGCGTACGGATCAGCTCGACCCGGTCACCGGCGCGCAGGCCCGAGCTCGCGTCCGCCGCGGACAGCTGGACCGTGACGCTCTCGCCGCGCGCGACCCCTTCGCTCACCCGGACTCGGATCTGCGCGCATCCTCCCGTCGACGTCTGGTGGTTGCCCGGGCAGCTGTGCTGCACCTGGATCACCGTGGCCTCCGGATACGTGGTCCCCGGAGCGCTGTAGGCGAGGTGGGGCTGTTCCGCAGCACCGGAGTGGGGAAACAGCACGACCATCCCCACCAGCGCCGCGATCGCGCATCCGGCCAGGAAGGTGAGCAGCAGCCACCGTGACCTGGTGCCCAGCGGCAACGGGTCCGGGGTGTGGCCGTGTCCGTGGCCACGTCCGGCCTCCGTCGTGGGTGCCCCCGATGCGGTGCTTGCTGATCGCGGCTCGCGCGTGTGTCGACCTGGCATCGAGGCTCAGCGGAGGCGATCCGAGCGGGTGCCGCAGACTTCGGCCGAGTAGGCGGCTCGCTCAGGTCGGCGGATCATCGACACTCCTGTCCTTCGGCGGACACTCACGACGTCCGGATCCGGGCGCCGTGTGCGGCCGTTGTGGCCATGCCCGTGCACGTGCCTGAGCGTAGCGACACGCTGCGCCCTTCGTCGGTCAGGCCGCGGACGACGACTGCGCCTTGAATCTGCGCAGCCTGAGGCTGTTGGACACGACGAAGACCGAGGAGAAGGCCATGGCCGCACCGGCGAGCATCGGGTTGAGGAGCCCGGCGGCCGCCAGCGGGATCGCGGCGACGTTGTAGGCGAAGGCCCAGAACAGGTTGCCCTTGATCGTCGCCAGGGTGCGGCGGGAGAGCCGGATGGCATCGGCAGCCACGCGGAGGTCGCCACGGACCAGGGTGAGGTCACCGGCCTCGATGGCCACGTCGGTGCCGGTGCCCATGGCCAGGCCGAGGTCTGCCTGGGCCAGCGCGGCCGCGTCGTTGACGCCGTCGCCGACCATCGCGACCACGCGACCCTCGGCCTGCAGGCGCTTGACGACCGCCACCTTCTCGGCCGGAAGGACCTCGGCGATGACGTCGTCATCGGCGATGCCCACCTCGGCGGCCACAGCGCGGGCGACGCTCTCGTTGTCCCCGGTGAGCAGCACGGGCCGCAGCCCGAGCTGCCGGAGCTCGCGGATGGCGGCCGCGGAGGTCTCCTTGACCGCGTCGGCCACCACGACGATGCCGCGGGCCTTGCCGTCCCAGCCAACGGCGATCGCCGTGCCGCCGGTCGCTTGGGCGTCTCGCATCGAGCCTCGGAGGTCGTCGTCCAGGTGTTGGGACCACTCAGCGAGAAGGCGTGGCCGGCCGACCAGGACCGCGTGGCTGGACTGTCCGTCGAGTACGACGCCCTGGACGCCGAGCCCCTCCACGTTGGCGAACTCCTCGACACCGGGCAGGGATCCGAATCGGGCACGAGCAGCGTCGGCGACAGCGCGGGCGATCGGGTGCTCGGAGGCGTCCTCGAGCGCGCCGGCGTACCGCAGCACCTCGGCCTCCTGCTCACCCGCAGCGGGGATCACGTCGCGCAGGGTCATCCGGCCGGTGGTGACCGTGCCGGTCTTGTCGAGTACGACGGTGTCCACCGACCGTGTCGACTCCAGCACCTCCGGGCCCTTGATCAAGATGCCCAGCTGAGCACCACGGCCGGTGCCCACCATGAGTGCGGTCGGTGTGGCGAGGCCGAGCGCGCACGGGCAGGCGATGATCAGCACGGCGACTGCCGCGGTGAACGCGGCGGCAAGGCCGTTGCCGGTGCCCAGCCAGAAGCCGAGCGTCGCGACGGACAGCATGATGACGATCGGCACGAAGATGCCCGAGATCCGGTCGGCCAGGCGCTGCACCTGGGCCTTGCCGTTCTGTGCGTCCTCCACGAGCCGTGCCATCTGCGCGAGCTGGGTGTCCGCGCCGACGCGGGTCGCGCGCACGACCAGCCGGCCGCCGGCGTTCACGGTCCCGCCGACGACCGCGTCGCCCTCGCGCACCTCGACCGGGACCGACTCGCCGGTCAGCATCGAGGCGTCGACCGCGGAGGTGCCGCCCTCGACGACACCGTCGGTCGCGACCTTCTCGCCCGGACGGACGACGAAGAGGTCGCCCTCCGACAGGTTGGCCACCGGGACACTCGTTTCGGTCACACCGTCGGGCCCCAGGACCGAGACCTCCTTCGCTCCCAGGTTGAGGAGCGCCCGCAGTGCTGCGCCCGCCCGCCGCTTCGACCGTTGCTCGAAGTAGCGACCAGCCAGGATGAATGTGGTCACGCCTGCTGCGGCTTCGAGGTAGATGTTGCCCGCACCATCGCTGCGCTCGACGGTGAGCTCGAAGGGGTGCCGCATCCCGGTCACGCCGGCCGTGCCCCAGAACAGGGCGTACACCGACCAGCCCAGTGCCGCGAGCGTGCCGACCGAGATCAGGGTGTCCATCGTGGAGGCGCCATGGCGGAGGTTCGTCCAGGCGGCCTTGTGGAAGGGCCAGGCCCCCCAGGCCACGACGGGTGCGGCCAGGGTGAGCGAGAGCCACTGCCAGTTGTCGAACTGAAGCGCCGGCATCATCGCCATCGCCACCACCGGGACGCTCAGCACGGCCGAAATGACCAACCGCTGCCGTAGTGAGTCGACGGGGTCCGGTCCGCCGGGAGCGGATCCCGAGCCGGACTCCGACTGCGGAGGCTGCGCGAGCAGCGCGCCGTACCCGGCGGACTCGACGGCGGAGACCAGGTCGGCGGGCGTGACGCGTTCGTCGAAGGTCACCTTCGCCTTCTCCGTGGCGTAGTTGACCGTAGCGGTCACGCCGTCGAGCCTGTTGAGCTTGCGCTCCACACGGTTGGCGCACGATGCGCAGGTCATCCCGGTGATGGCGAGCTCGATGCCGCCGGGAGCACCGGCTGCGCTCGACGTGGCCGTGCGTGACGCACTCGGTGCGCCTTGCTGAGCCTGCCTGGTCATCAGACCTCCTCGGAAACGGTTCGGCCGGCTCGGTGGGCGGAGTCGCCGGTGCTCATGCCAGCGCGTAGCCCGCCTCGCGGACCGCCGCTTCGACGGCCTCGGGCGGGACGGGCTGGTCGGATCGGAAGGTCAACCTGCCGGTGGACAGGTCGACGACCACGTCACGGACGCCATCGATCGCCTGCACCTCCTCGGTGACCGAGGCGACGCAGTGGCCGCAGGTCATGCCGCTCACCGTGTACGACGCGGTGCCGGCCTCGGAGATCGCGCCGCTCGTCGTGTCGATGTCGGCCTTGGCGGTGTCATCGCTGCACATGTTCGGTGTTCCTCTCGGGTGTCTTCGTGTGTGCGGGTCTGGCTCAGCTGCGGACGAGTCGTGCGATGGCGTCGGAGGCCTCCTTGAGCTTCACCTCGGCCTCGCCACCGCCCTGGGCGACGGCGTTGACCACGCAGTGCGCCATGTGCTCGTCGAGCAGCGCGAGCGCCACCGACTCGAGCGCCTTCGTCATCGCCGAGATCTGCGTGAGGATGTCGATGCAGTACTTCTCCTCCTCGACCATCCGCTGCAGGCCGCGAGCCTGGCCCTCGATCCGTCGGAGCCGCTTGAGGTAGTCGTCCTTCGTCCCGTTCGCGACATAGCTGTACTGCGGAGCCGACGGCTCGCTCGTGATGGGATCGCTCTGCGTCATGGATCCGTCCTCTGTCCGGTTTCGTACTGCGGCAGCCACATACCCCCATGGGGTATTCCTAGGATGCCTGCAGCATACCCCCATGGGGTATCGCGATTCAAACGTGTGGCCGGTTCCGGTCGGAGTCAGCTGCTCTGCTGGGCCACGAGGTGGAAGACGCGGCTCAGCTGTCGGTAGGGGTCGCGTCGACTCGCCTCCAGCTCGACCTCGGCGATCCGGGTCAGCTCGTCCTCGCCGTCATCGAGCGCCATCCAGTCGGTGAACAGCCAGACGCCGTACCAGCCCAGCGTGCGGACGCCGTGCCGGGCGAACGCGCGGCCGAGGTCCTCGACGGTATCCGCGCGGGTGGGCAGTCCGAGCACACCGCGCTCCTCTCGGGAGCCGAAGGCGACCCTCGCGTCGTCCCAGCGGTGCTCCAGGGCGGGACGCACGGCCATGGCCGCTGCGTTGAGCCCCAGCACCGAGACGATGCCGCCGGTCGCGGTGCACGCGGACAGCGCGCTGATCATCGGGGCCGGGTCGGGCAGGTACATGAGCACTCCGTGGCACAGGACCGCGGCGAACGTACGCTGTTCGAGCAGGTCGGGAGCGTCCTCGCCTCGGCCCCGGACCAGCCGGACCCGGTCCCGGACCTCCGGCGGCTCACCGGCCAGGCGCTGCTCCGCCGCGGCGAGCATGGCGTCCGACGAGTCGAGGAGGACGACGTGGTAGCCGAGGCGGGCCAGCGGGAACGACTGGTGTCCGGCGCCGCCACCGACGTCGAGGATCGTGGCCGGCGGAGGCGGCAGGTGCTCCCTGAGGTGATGATGCAGGACGTAGGTGCGCACTCTGCCCTTCACGCTGGCGTAGGCGCCCTCGATGAACCGGTCGGTCAGCTCCGCCCAGGGATCCTCGGTCATGACGCCATCCTGCCTGCGCCTGCGCTCACCCGCTCGGTGTCCAGTGCGGTCGGGCCATGGTGATGGCCGATTTCCGCTAGAACTACCCGGGGCGCTCCCGCAGACTGGACCCATGAGCACGGCGATGTACCTCGACATCGAGGCCTGCTACCGAGCGGTGAAGAGCAAGGATCGGCGCTTCGACGGGATGTTCTACACGGCTGTGCGTACCACCGGCATCTACTGCCGGCCGAGCTGCCCGGCGATCACCCCGAAGCTCGCGAACGTCACCTTCCACCCGACGGCAGCCGCTGCCCAGCAGGCCGGCTACCGTGCCTGCAAGCGCTGCCTGCCGGACGCCACTCCTGGGTCCCCGGACTGGGACGTCACCGCCGACATCGCGGGACGGGCGATGCGCCTGATCGCGGATGGGACGATCGAGCGTGAGGGCGTCGACGGGTTGGCGACCAAGCTGGGCTACTCGACCCGGCAGCTGAACAGGGTGGTCACCCGCACGTTCGGCGCCGGTCCGCTGGCGCTCGCGCGGGCGCGACGGGCCCAGACGGCACGCGTCCTGGTCGAGACAACCGATCTGGCGCTCGCCGAGATCGCCTTCGCCTCGGGCTTCTCGAGCATCCGTCAGTTCAACGACACGGTCCGTGAGGTCTACGCGAGCACGCCCAGCGAGCTCCGCGGCCGGCGGGGGAGTACGACGGCCTCGGGCGCGATCGCCACCAGGATCGGCGTGCGAGAGCCCTTCGATGCGGCGAGCCTGCTGGGCTTCCTGGCCCTCCGCGCCGTTCCGGGCGTCGAGGTGGTCGAGGCCGGCTGCTACGAGCGCTCGCTCCGGCTGCCGCACGGACCGGGTGTGGTGCGCATCGACCTGACCGGCCGTCCCGCGGGGTCGGTGCCGTGCCGGTTCACGCTCGCCGACACACGCGACCTCGCGCCAGCGCTGGAGCGGACCAGGCGGCTGCTCGACGCCGACTGTGACCCCGTCGCGGTCGACGACCAGCTCGGTGCGGACCCACGGCTGGCGCCCCTGGTGCGTCGTCGCCTGGGCCTTCGGGTGCCGGGCCATGTCGACGGGGCCGAGCTCGCCGCCCGCGCCGTACTCGGACAGCAGGTCAGCGTGGCCGGAGCCCGCACTCTGGCGGCTCGGCTGGTGGCCGCCCATGGGGAGCCGCTCGATCTCGCCGGAGACCACGCCGTCACCCACCTCTTCCCGACCGCTGACCGGCTCGCGGCAGTCGATCCGGAGGAGATCGCGATGCCACGAGCGCGCGGCATCGCCCTGAGAGCCGTGTCCGCTGCACTCGCCGACGGCACGGTGCGCCTGGACCGCAGTGCCGATCGCAGGGAGGTGCGCGCCGGCCTGCTCGCCCTGCCGGGCATCGGACCGTGGACCGCGGACTACGTCGTGATGCGCGCCCTCGCCGATCCCGACGCGTTCCTGCCCACTGACGTGGGCGTCCGGCACGCCGCAGAACGACGCGGGATCACCGACGTCGTCGCCGCCGCGGAGGAGTGGCGACCCTGGCGGTCCTACGCACTCATGCACCTGTGGTCGGCACTCGCCGACCGCGCTGACGAAGGAGACATAAGGTGACCACGACACTGGAGACGAAGGCGCACACGATGTGGACCACGATGGACTCGCCGGTCGGCGAGCTGCGCATCATCGCGCGTGACGACGCCCTGGCGGCCATCGAGTTCAGCCCCTTCCGGGGTCTCTCGGACGGTCGTCCCATCGGGGAACGGGCCGACCACGATCCACTGCTGGCGCGGGCGGTAGCCCAGCTCTCGGCGTACTTCGCGCGCGAGCTGAAGGAGTTCGACCTGCCGCTGGCGCCGGCCGGGTCGACGTTCCAGAAGTCGGTGTGGGCCCAGCTGCTGGAGATCGGCTACGGGCAGACCGCGTCGTACGGCGAGATCGCGCGCCGCCTCGGCCACACCAACGCCGCTTCGCGCGCCGTGGGGCTCGCCAACGGGCGCAACCCGATCCCGATCGTCATCCCGTGCCACCGGGTCATCGGAGCCAACGGCAGCCTGACCGGGTATGCCGGCGGCCTCGAGCGCAAGCAGATCCTGCTCGGCCTCGAGCAGGATGCCCTGTTCTGAGGCTTCCCAGTGAGGGCGGCCCGGGTGAGGGCCGCTCGGTGAGGGCGCTGCTGGTTCGCCGTACTTCACCCCAGAAGGTCCTCCTTCACACACCGACTCTCCTGGGTGAAGGTGACGCTTGGGTTCCTCACCTGGGAAAGTCACTCGGCGGCGGCGCGGCGCAGCGACTCGGAGAGGCGCTCGGCGGCGGCGAGAACGGCGGGAGCGTGCATCCTTCCGGGCTGACGGGTCAGTCGCTCGAGCGGTCCCGAGACCGACACGGCAGCGAGGATCTTTCCGCTGGGGGAGCGGACCGGCGCCGAGACCGAGGCCACGCCCTGCTCGCGCTCACCGACGGACTGGGCCCAGCCGCGGCGGCGGATCCCGGCCAGCGCGGTCGCCGAGAACGCGGCGTTCTGCAGGCCGCGATGCATCCGCTCGGGGTCCTCCCAGGCGAGCAGCACCTGTGCGGCCGACCCGGCGCGCATGGTCAGCTGGGAGCCGACCGGGATGGTGTCACGTAGGCCGGAGGGACGCTCCGCGGCCGCGACACAGACGCGGAACTCGCCTTGACGACGCCACAGCTGGGCGGACTCGCCGGTGATGTCGCGCAACCGGGCCAGCACCGGACCGGCCGCAGCGAGCAGCCGATCCTCGCCGGCGGCGGCGGAGAGCTCGGCCAGCCGCGGTCCGAGCACGAACCGACCCTGCATGTCTCGGGCGACCAGGCGGTGGTGTTCGAGGGCGACCGCGAGACGGTGCGCGGTCGGCCGAGCCAGGCCGGTGCCGGCGACCAGGCCGGCCAGGGTGGCCGGGCCGGACTCGAGGGCGGCAAGCACGAGGGCGGCCTTGTCGAGTACGCCGACCCCGCTAGAGTTGTCCATATGGCAATATTGCCGTCTCAGATCATGGGATGCAAGTGCTAGCCTCGCCGACGTGACCAAGGCCGCAGGCCGGCAGGTCGACCACAGGGGTCACGCAGACCCGATGAGACTCGAAGTGCCTGGAGGGGCGATGGGTAAGACGCTGGCGGAGAAGGTGTGGGACGAGCACGTCGTCCGATCGGCCGACGGGGAGCCGGACCTGCTCTACGTCGACCTCCACCTCATCCACGAGGTGACCTCGCCGCAGGCCTTCGACGGGCTGCGGCTCGCGGGCCGCACGGTACGGCGACCCGACCTGACCCTGGCCACCGAGGACCACAACGTCCCCACCATCGACTGGGACAAGCCGATCGCCGACCCGATCAGCCGCACCCAGGTCGAGACGCTGCGTCGCAACGCCGCCGAGTTCGGCGTCCGGCTGCACCCGCTCGGTGATATCGAGCAGGGCATCGTGCACGTCGTCGGTCCGCAGCTCGGCCTGACCCAGCCCGGCATGACGATCGTGTGCGGCGACAGCCATACCTCCACCCACGGTGCCTTCGGCGCGATCGCGTTCGGGATCGGCACCTCGGAGGTCGAGCACGTGCTCGCCACGCAGACATTGATGCAGGCGAAGCCGCGGACGATGGCGGTCACCGTCAACGGCTCGCTGCCCAAGGGCGTCACCGCCAAGGACCTGGTGCTCACCCTGATCGCGCACACCGGCACCGGCGGCGGCCAGGGCTACATCGTCGAGTACCGCGGATCGGCCATCGAGGAGCTCTCGATGGAGGCGCGGATGACGATCTGCAACATGAGCATCGAGTGGGGGGCGAAAGCCGGGCTGATCGCTCCCGACCAGACCACCTTCGACTACATCGAGGGCCGCACCCGCGCGCCCGAGGGCGCCGACTGGGACGCGGCGGTGCAGCACTGGAAGAGCCTGCGTACCGACGACGACGCCGAGTTCGACAAGGAGATCGTGCTCGACGCCAGCACCATGACTCCCTTCGTCACCTGGGGGACCAACCCCGGGCAAGGCGTCCCGCTCGGTGCGAGCGTCCCCGGCCCGCAGGACTTCGACGACGAGCAGGACCGGGTCGCAGCCGAGAAGGCTCTGGTCTACATGGGCCTCGCGCCCGGGACACCCATGCGGGACATCAAGATCGACACCGTGTTCGTGGGCTCGTGCACCAACGGCCGGATCGAGGACCTGCGCGCCGCGGCCGAGGTGATCAAGGGCCGCTCGGTCGCCGACGGGACCCGGCTGCTCGTGGTGCCCGGCTCGGTGCGGGTGCGGCTCCAGGCCGAGGACGAGGGTCTCGACGTCGTCTTCAAGGAGGCGGGCGCGGAGTGGCGTGGCGCCGGGTGCTCGATGTGCCTGGGCATGAACCCCGACCAGCTCGCCCCGCAGGAGCGCAGTGCCTCGACCTCCAACCGCAACTTCGAGGGGCGGCAGGGCAAGGGTGGTCGCACCCACCTGGTCTCGCCATTGGTGGCCGCCGCGACCGCCGTACGCGGAACGCTGTCCTCGCCCGCAGACCTCGACTGACCCCTCAGGAGCTCGCCATGGAGAAGTTCACCACCCACACCGGCGTCGCGATGCCGCTGAAGCGCAGCAACGTCGACACCGACCAGATCATCCCGGCCGTCTACCTCAAGCGGGTCACCCGAACGGGCTTCGAGGACGGGCTGTTCGCCGCGTGGCGCAACGACCCCGAGTTCGTGCTGAACAGACCGGCGTACGCCGAGGCCTCGGTGCTCGTCGCGGGACCGGACTTCGGCACCGGCTCGTCGCGCGAGCACGCGGTCTGGGCGCTGCAGAACTATGGATTCAAGGCCGTCATCTCGTCGCGGTTCGGCGACATCTTCCGCGGCAACTCCGGCAAGGCCGGGCTGCTGGCCGCCCAGGTGGACGAGAAGGTCGTGCAGCGTCTGTGGGACCATCTCGAGGAGCATCCCGGTGCTGTCGTCACCGTCGATCTCGAGTCGCGCACCATCAAGGCGGGCGAGGGCCCCGAGGCGATCAACGAGTCCTTCGGCATCGACGACTACACCCGGTGGCGTCTCCTCGAGGGTCTCGACGACATCGGCATCACGCTGGGCCACGCCGAGGACATCACGTCCTACGAGTCGACACGCCCAGCCTGGAAGCCCGTCACCGTCTGAGATCGGGCTGCCCTTTCGTCTGCTCTGGTTCTGGTCGGGTACGGCGTTCTCTCGGCCTCATCGTGCCGGCTGCGCGGACCTGTGCATCGCACCCTGCGCGTGCGGCGACTCTCGAGACGGTCGCCCTGCGGTGGGCTTCCTGTGCGCGGTGCGGTCACGGATCCGGAAAAGATGCCCTGGCCGAGGTCGGACTGGCTGGTCGATGGTTTCGTGACCTCGAGCGGCGTGTTTCCCCTTGTTTTGTTGGGGAAAGTCCGTAGCCCTATTGCATCCGTCAGCCGAGGAGCGCGGTCGCCGCGTCGGGACGGCGATAATTCCCCTCTGCGACACGCTAAGCCAAGCATTGTGGCGCCTCTCACTTTTCCTTAGCGTGCAAGGGAAAAGTCGGGCATGGCGCTCGATGCGAGACGTTCACGAAAGGGAAGCTTGTGAACAAGAGTCAGTTGATCGACGCTCTTGCGGCCCGATACGAGGGCAACCGCAAGGCGGCGGCGCACGCGCTGGAGTCGGTGCTCGACACCATCACCCGCGAGGTCGCCAAGGGCGAGAAGGTGGCCATCACCGGTTTCGGCTCCTTCGAGAAGCGGGTCCGTGAGGCACGCATGGTCCGCAACCCGCGCACCGGGGAGCGGATCCGGGCCAAGAAGAAGGCGGTGCCGAAGTTCAGCCCCGGCGCTGACCTCAAGGCAGTCGTGTCGGGGGCCAAGAAGCTCCCCAAGCTGAGCCTGGAGAAGGCCAAGGCGCAGCCGGCGGCAGCCAAGAAGACTGCGGCTGCGGCCAAGAAGACGGCCACCAGCGCAGCGGCTTCGGCGAAGAAGGCGGCGACGAAGAAGGCGCCGGCCAAGAAGGCGCCGGCCAAGAAGGCACCGGCCAAGAAGGCACCCGCTAAGAAGGCACCGGCCAAGAAGGCACCGGCCAAGAAGGCGCCCGCCAAGAAGGCACCGGCTAAGAAGGCACCCGCCAAGAAGGCACCCGCCAAGAAGGCACCCGCCAAGAAGGCACCCGCCAAGAAGGCAGCCAAGAAGGCCTGACCTCGCGTTCTCGATCGGTGGCGACGACCAGTGGGTCGTCGCCACCGATCCGTCTGGGGAGCCTTCGGGTGCGGCGGACGTCAGCGTCCGCGACGCAGCGCCGCCGCGGTGTGCGCCCCCACTCCGAGGCGCACTGCCCGCGCGAGGTCGTCGGCGGTGTCGACATCGAGCCGCAGGCCCGGCAGGTCGAGGGCCACGGGGGTCGCCCCGCCGGCCAGGTGCCGGGCCGCGGAACCCTCGCCGAACTGCGGATCGAGGGCTACCTCCGAACTCGCGACCAGCAGCGTCGTACCCGTGCCCTGGCTGTCCGCGACGTACCGCCGGGCGGCGCCACCGCTCTCGAGCGCCGCGGTGAGCTCGGAGGCGCGCAGGCACGGCAGGTCCGCGAGCAGGACCGCGACCCCCAGCGCCGCATCGTGCGTGCGTACGTGCGCCTCCGCAGCCCGCAGCGCCGCGTTGAGGTCACCCGCTCCGCGATCGGGCAGCAGCACGGTCCCCGGCGGATGGAAGCCGGGCTGGTCGGTGACCACCCAGGTACTGGCGACGAGCGGGCATGCGACCGCAGCCGCGACGGCGTCGAGCGCGAAGGCCGCCGGCAGTTCGTCTGCGCGGGTGGGCGAGCGGCGCAACCGGGTCTTGGCGCGGTCCCACGCCTTCACGGGCACCAGCAGCGCGTAGGTCGGGGACTCGGACATGACGTCGTCGATCCTGCCAGCAGCCGGTGCACAGGCTGACGTGGGCTCGGCGGTCCGGGGCGGGAGCCATCGGGGGCAGTAGTCTCTGCTGGACGGTACGACGGGCTGGACGCGCACGTTCAGGGGCAGGAGGGCGACGTGGGGAAGGGCCGCAGGCTCCGCCAGAGGCGTGGTTGGGCCTATGCGACGGCGATCACCCTGATCCGTCCGCCACTGCTGGCGTTGACCTCGCGGGACTGGCGGGACGGCGACAAGATCCCGGCAACGGGCGGCTGTGTGATCGCGGTGAACCACGTCTCGCACCTCGATCCGATCACCTTGGCGCACTTCCTGCTCCACCAGGGGAGACTGGCGCGGTATCTCGCCAAGGAGGCGTTGTTCCACACGCCCTTCATCGGCGCTGTTGTCCGCAATGCCAAGCAGATCCCGGTGAGGCGGATGAGCGCTACCGCGGTGACGGCGTTCGACGCGGCCGTCCAGGCGGTGCACGACGGCGAGTGTGTCGTGGTCTATGTCGAGGGCACGATCACCCGGGACCCCGACGGCTGGCCGATGCGCGGCAAGACCGGTGCGGCGCGGATCGGCCTGGCCACCGGCTGTCCGGTGATCCCGGTCGGTCAGTGGGGTGCGCAGGACATCCTTCCCGCCTACACCGCGCGCCCGCACCTCTTCCCGCGTCGGACGACGGCGTACAAGGTCGGCGACCCGGTGGATCTGGAGGATCTGCGGGGCAAGCCGCCGACCAACGAGGTGTTGCACGAAGCCACCGACCGGATCATGGCGGCGATCACCGCCCAGGTCGCCGAGCTCCGCGGAGAGGAGCCGCCCGCCGAGCGCTTCGATCCTAAGAAGCACGGCGTCCCCGAGGTCGGTAACTTCCGCAAGGATGAGCGCAGGAGGACGTCGTGAGCGGAAGCAGGGTCGCCGTGTTCGGGGCCGGGTCGTGGGGTACGGCGTTCAGCATCGTGCTCGCCGACGCCGGGAACGACGTGACGATCTGGGGTCGGCGGCCCGAGCTCTGCGAGGCGATCAACGCCAAGCACGAGAACGTCGAGTACTTCCCCGGGATCGAGCTGCCCGCCCACATCTCGGCCACCCACGACCCGGCCGAGGCCGTCCGGGGCGCCGAGTTCGTCGTCCTCTCCGTGCCGTCGCAGACCCTGCGCGCCAATCTCACCGAATGGGCGCCGCTGATGCCCGATGACGCGGTCTTCGTCTCCCTGATGAAGGGTGTGGAGCTCGGCACCGTCCGTCGGATGTCGGAGGTGATCGGCGAGGTCACCGGTGCCGGCCCGGAGCGCATCGGGGTGGTCAGCGGACCCAACCTGGCCAAGGAGATCGCGCTGCGCGAGCCGGCCGCGAGCGTGGTGGCCTGTGCCGACGACGAGGTCGCCCGACGCCTGCAGACGCTATGCCACAGCCGGGCCTTCCGGCCCTACCGCAGCACGGACGTGCTCGGCTGCGAGGTCGGTGGCGCCTACAAGAACGTCGTCGGGCTGTGCGTCGGCATGGCCGTCGGACTGGGATTCGGCGACAACACGACCGCCTCGGTGATCACCCGGGGGTTGGCGGAGACGGCCCGGCTGGCAATGAAGCTGGGTGCCGATCCGATGACGCTGATGGGCCTGGCCGGCCTGGGTGATCTGGTGGCGACCTGCTCGTCCCCCTTGTCCCGCAACCGCACCTTCGGCGAGAAGCTCGGGCGGGGGATGAGCACCGACGAGATCATCGCCTCCACGCGTCAGGTCGCCGAGGGCGTGAAGTCCTGCTCGTCGATCCTCGACCTCGCCACCCGCAGCGGTGTGGACGCCCCGATTGCGGAGCACGTCGACGCCGTCGTCCGTGGCGAGATCGGCGCCCGCGACATGATGGACGCCTTCATCGCCCGAGACACCAAGGCCGAGCGCGACTAGGGCTCAGGCCTCCAGCGCCCGGGCGAGGTCCGCCCAGAGGTCCTCGACGTCCTCGATGCCCACCGACAGCCGCAGCAGGCCCTCGGGGATCGTCTCGGGCTCCGACTTCCATCGGCGCCGTCTCTCCAGGGTGGACTCCACGCCGCCGAGCGAGGTCGCGTAGACCCACAGCTCCACCCCGTGCTGGAAGTGGTCGGCGGTGTCGGCGTCGGCGAGCTCGAGCCCGACGATGGCGCCGAAGCCGGGGTAGCGCACCGCCCTCACCGCTGGGTGGGCCCGGAGCCGGTCGGCGAGCTCGGCTGCGTTGGCCTGGGCGCGCTCGACGCGCAGCGCCAGCGTGCGCATCCCGCGCAGCGTCAGCCATGCCTCGAAGGGGCCGGGCACGGCTCCGAGGAGGTCTCGGCGGCCCTTGAGGACGTCGTACAGCGCGTCGTCACCGGTGACCAGCGCACCCATCTGCACGTCGGAGTGACCGGCGAGGTACTTGGTCGCGGAGTGCACCACGATGTCGGCCCCCATGGCCAGCGGCTGTTGCAGCAGCGGAGTGGCGAAGGTGTTGTCCACGACAACGTGAGCGCCTGCCTCGTGCGCGCCCGTCGCGATCGCGCTGATGTCGGCGACCTCGAGAGCCGGGTTGGTCGGCGACTCCAGCCAGACCAGTGCGGCATCCTCGCAGGCGGCGACGAAGGCGGCAGTGTCGGTGACGTCGACAAGCCGGGCTCGGACACGGCCACGGGACTCGAGATCCGCGAGCTGGCCGATCGTGCCGTTGTAGCTGTGCCGGGGCGCGACCACGACGCCCTCGGCGCCGACCAGGTCGAGCACCGTGGCCACTGCGGCCAGGCCGCTGGCGAAGGTCAGGCACCGACCTCCCTCGAGCGCGCCGATGGCGTCTTCGAGCGCGGTCCACGTCGGGTTGCCGTACCGGCCGTACTCCACCTGCCCACCGGCGACGTACGTCGCGGCCATCGTGATCGGCGCGTTGAGCGGCTGGTCGGGCTGGTGCGGCGGTCGGCCGGCATGGACGGCAGTAGTGGCGGGTCGCATGCGCCCAGCGTAGGAGGACCGCCGGTAGGGTCTCCCGGGAGATGAGCAGCCAGGCACCCAGACCCCGCGTCGCCGTGATCTTCGGTGGGCGCTCCAGCGAGCACGCCATCTCCTGCATCTCGGCAGGCAGCGTGATCGGTGCTCTCGACCCCGAGAAGTACGACGTCGTCCCGATCGGCATCGCCACCGACGGACGGTGGGTGCTGGAGAGCGCCGACGCCGGCCACCTCGCCCTCGGGCCGGGCGGCGAGATGCCGCAGGTGACCGGTGATGCCGTGGTCCGGCTCGACCCAGCGGCCGGGCTCGTGGTGAGCCAGCCGGGCCAGGTGCCGGCGATGCTGGGGGAGGTCGACGTGGTCTTCCCGGTGATGCACGGACCCTGGGGGCAGGACGGCACCCTGCAGGGCCTCCTCGAGCTGGCCGGCGTCCGGTACGTCGGCGCCGGCGTGCTGTCCTCGGCCGTCGGGACCGACAAGCACTTCATGAAACAGCTGTTCGTAGCCAACGGCCTGCCGGTGGTGCCGTGGGTGGTGATCCGTCCCGGCGAGTGGGAGCGCGACGCCCCGACGGTCCGTGAGGCCGTCGCGAGCCTGGGCTACCCGGTGTTCGTCAAGCCGGCCCGGGCCGGCTCCAGCTTCGGGATCACCCGCGTCGAGGACGAGAGCGCGTTGGACCTCGCGGTCGAGGAGGCCCAGCGCTTCGACCCGAAGGTGCTCATCGAGGCCGCCGCCACCGGCGCTCGGGAGGTCGAGATCGGCGTGCTGCAGGCACTCGACGGCGGGGAGCCGGAGACCAGCGAGATCGCCGAGATCACGGTGGCCGAGGCCCATGCCTTCTACGACTTCGAGGCCAAGTACCTCGAGCAGAGCTATCGGATCCCCGCAGAGCTCCCTGCTGACGTCGCCGCCACCGTGCGCGAGCTCGCGGCGCGGGCGTTCATGGCACTCGACGTCGAGGGCCTGGCCCGCATCGACTTCTTCGTGATGCCCGACGGGGGGGTCGTGCTCAACGAGGTCGAGACGATGCCGGGCTTCACCGCCACCTCGATGTTCCCGCTGCTCTGGCAGGCCAGCGGCCTGTCGTACCCGGACCTCGTCGACCGGCTGGTGCAGCTCGCCCTCGACCGGGGCACCGGCCTGCGCTGACCCTTCGTCAGTGGCAGTGCCCGGTGACACGGGTGTGCGCCCGCACCGCACCGGTCAGGTCGACCATGGCGTCGCTGGGTCCCTGCGGCCGGTAGTGCGCGGGGATGCGCACCTCGATCCGCGGAGTCCGCTTCACCAGGGTGAGCACGACGCCGGCGCCGAGGTCGTCGATCTGGGCAGCGGGGACGAACCAGTCGACACCGTTCGTGGTCAGGCAGGTTGCCGACGCGGTGAACCCCGACGGGTGGCCCACGCCGCAGCGCAGCACGATCGCCGGGTCCCCCCAGGCCGCGGCGAAGGCGCTGCCCGTCGTACGCCGTCGGGGCTGGTCGGCGACGTGGCCCGGCAGCGCCTTGATCAGCGCCGGGCAGCGGTCGTGGCCTGCGCTGGTCACGGCGAACCGGGAGACCGAGACGTCGCCGCCGCACCCTGCGAGGAGCAGGCCGAGCACCACCAGCAGCGAGACGCCCGCCACCCGACCGGGTGACGGGCGTCGTGTCCTGCGTGGGCTCAGATGTGGACGACCGGGCACGTGAGCGTCCTGGTGATCCCCTCGAGGGTCTGCACCTTGGCGACGACCAGCTTGCCCAGTTCGTCGACGTTGCGCGCTTCGGCACGCACGATGACGTCGTAGGGACCGGTGACGTCCTCGGCCACGATCACGCCCTTGATGCCGGTGATCTGGCCCGCCACCTCGGCGGCCTTGCCGACATCTGTCTGGATCAGGATGTACGCCTGCACGACCATGTCGTCTCCTCTTTCCGCCGGATCCTCGAACCTGCCAGCAACGGTGCCGGCCACTCGCAACCTACCCGAACCCCGGCACGTGGCGGAACCGCGCCCGGTCTGCCGCTGTCCGCGCTCGGGCGATCTGGTGGGATGGCGCCATGGCCGCACCCGCAGACCTCCCCGCCGGAGCCACCCTCGCCGACGTCGGCGAGTTCGGACTGATCCGCGCCCTGACCAGCCGGTTCGAGCAGGGACCGCTGGTGTACGTCGGTCCCGGCGACGATGCCGCACTGCTCCGTGCACCCAAGGGACACGTCGTGGTCTCCACCGACCTGCTCGTCGAGGGCCGGCACTTCCGACGGGAGTGGTCGGGGGCGCACGACATCGGTCGTCGGGCCGCTGCCCAGAACCTCTCCGACATCAATGCGATGGGAGGCACGCCGACCGCGCTCACCGTGGGGCTGGCCGCGCCACCATCACTGGCCGCCGAATGGCTCCTCGACCTCGCGGAGGGGATCGCCGAGGAGGCCGCACTGGTGGGCGCCAGCGTGATCGGCGGTGACCTCACCGCGGCCGACGAGGTGGTCGTGGCGATCACCGTGCTCGGCTCCTGCGAGGTGGCGCCGGTGCTCCGGTCGGGCGCCCGACCTGGCGACGTGCTGGCGCTGGCCGGCCGGCAGGGCTGGAGCGCGGCCGGCCTGGCCGTGCTCAAGCGCGGGTTCCGCAGCCCCCGGGTGCTGGTGGAGGCGCATCAGCGGCCGCAGCCGCCGTACGCCGCGGGGCCGGCGGCGGCGCGGGCAGGTGCCACGTCGATGATCGACGTGTCCGACGGACTGGTCGCCGACGTCGGGCACCTGGCCGAGGACTCCGGCGTCGCGATCGACGTACACCGTGGCGCCTTCGACCTCGCGGAGCCGATGATCGCGGTGGGCGCGGCGCTCGGTGTCGACTCGATGCAGTTCGTGCTCGGCGGCGGCGAGGACCACGCCATCGCGGCCACCTTCCCCGCCGGGACCGACCTGCCCGAGGACTTCGTCCTGATCGGCGAGGTCCATGAGGGGGCCGGCGTCACGGTGGACGGCGCGACGTACGACGGGCCTGCCGGGCACACGCACTTCTGAGGGCCGCCCCGGAAAGCGTCGAGGCGACGCAGCCGTGCAGGAGGTCTCCTGCAGGTCTGCGCCGCCTCGACGGTCGTCAGGATGGGGTCAGCGGGTGACCTTGCCGGCCTTCAGGCAGCCGGTGCAGACATTGAGGCGCTTGGGGGAGCCGTTCACGGTGGCGCGGACGCGCTGGATGTTCGGGTTGAACCGGCGCTTGGTGATCTTGCGGGACCACGGCCGGTTGTTGCCGAATCCGGGCTTCTTGGCGCAGATGTCGCAGACGGCGGCCACTTGTGACTCCTTGGTTGGAACTGTTCGGAAGCTGGGGGCCCGGAGCACGGTCCGGGCAACCGCACAAGGATAACCGAGGGGTCGGCCTGCACGCGAATCGACGGCGCCACGCACTACGGTTGCCGGCATGGAGCAGCATGCCACCTTCGATCGGGCTGCCGTGCTGCGCTTCGCGGATCTGGTCACCGCCGGGCTGTCGGAGGCCCGCGAGGAGATCGACGCGCTCAACGTCTATCCCGTCCCCGACGGGGACACCGGCACCAACCTCTACCTCACCGTCGAGGCGGCCCGGGACGCCGTTCGGGAGTGCGTGCCGGCCGAGCACAAGGGCGACCTGCTCGCGGCGACGCTGTCGGCCTACGCCCGCGGCGCCCTGCTCGGCGCTCGGGGCAACTCCGGGGTGATCCTGAGCCAGTTGGTCGGCGCGCTCTTCCGGCGGATGTCGGCGGCCGGTCCCGACGACCGATCCGCGGCGGTCTTCGCCGACGGTATGCGCGCCGCCGCCGATGCGGCCTACGCCGCGGTCGGCAAGCCCGTCGAGGGCACCATGCTGACCGTGGCGCGAGCTGCTGCGGACGCGGCCGGTCGGGCATCAACCGACCCCGCGGCGCGGCTGGCCGACGTGGTCGTCGCTGCGGCGGCAGCAGCCCACGAGGCGCTTGCGCGCACGCCCGACCAGATGCCCCTGCTCAAGCAGGCGGGGGTGGTCGACGCCGGCGGCCGCGGACTGTGTGTGGTGCTGGACGCGGCGGAGACCGCGCTCACCGGGCGCCGGGCGATGACGCCCTCGCTGGCGATCGGCACCCACGTGATCCCGACCCCCGGTCCGCCGGTGCCCACCGGCGACCTGACCGAGGACGGCCCGGCGTATGAGGTGATGTACCTCCTCGACGCTCCCGACGAAGCGATCCCCGCCCTGCGGGAACGACTCGGCGGGCTGGGCGACTCGCTCGTGGTGGTCGGCGGCGAGGGGCTGTGGAACGTCCATGTGCACACCGACGACGTGGGCGCGGCGGTGGAGGCCGGGATCGGGTCCGGCACCCCCCGCCGGATCCGAGTGACCCACTTCGCCGAACAGGTCAGCCGCGCCCGCGAGCGCCGTGCCGCCGAGCGACGCACGGGTCGCGGGGTGGTCGCCGTGGTGGCCGGGGACGGCCTGGCCGAGGTGTTCGCCGAGGCCGGGGCCGCGGTCCTGCGCGGTGGTCCCGGACGGCGTCCGAGCACCGGCGAGATCCTCGCCGCCATCGAGCACAGCGGCGCCGCGGAGGTGATCGTGCTGCCCAACGACCCCGACTCGGTGGGAGTCGCCGAGGCGGCAGCCCACGCCGCCGAGGAGTCCGGGCAGGTGCACGTCGTGGTGATCCCGACCCGGGCGCAGGTCCAGGGCCTGGCTGCGCTCGCCGTACACGAGCCCGGCCGGCCGCTGGACGCCGACGTGGTCCAGATGACGTCGGCGGCGCGCGGCACCCGGCACGGCGCGATCACGATCGCGGCGCGTCAGGCGATGACGATGGCCGGTGCGTGCGAGCCCGGTGACGTACTGGGTGTGCTCCAGGGCGACTTCGCGGTGATCGGTGACGACCGCTTCGCCGTCGCCGTCGACGTCCTCGGCCGACTCCTGGTCGGCGGCGGCGAGCTGGTCACGGTGGTCGGGGGAGAGGACTGCGGCGACCTGGTCGAGCGCTGCGAGGAGTGGGTGCATCGGGAGCACCCGGGCGTGGACGTGCTCACCTATGCGGGCGGCCAGGAGCGCTATCCCCTGTTGCTGGCGGTGGAGTGAGCATGCAGGTCGAATGGGACTCGCCGCTGACCGCGGTGGCCGGCAAGGACCACGCCCGGCACGCCGAGAAGATCCTCAAGGCGACCTCGATGCGCACGGTCGGCGACCTGCTCGGGCACTTCCCACGACAGTACGTCGACAAGGGTCGGCTCAGTGACCTCGGCGAACTCAACGAGGGCGACGTGCTGAGCCTGGTGGGCGAGATCGTCAGCTCGAAGCTGAACACCTACCAGGACCGGCGTACCCACCGCACGGCGTACCGCCTCGAGGTCCGGGTGCGCGCCGAAGACGGTGCGTTGTCGCTGACCTATTTCGACAAGCGGGCCGGCGTGGCCCACTGGCGGGCCGAGGAGCTCGCCGTCGGTCGGGTCGGGATGTTCTCCGGCCGGCTCAAGTGGTGGCGCAACGACTGGCAGCTGACCAACCCCGACTCGCGGATGTGGGACGAGAAGGCTGGGCACACCGCAACCGCGATGCCCGACCTCATCCCGATCTACCCGCAGGTCGGGCCGATCTCGACGTGGAACCTCGAGGAGACCATCGCGTTCGCCCTCGACGTGGTCGACCGGGTCCCCGAGGTGCTTCCCGAGGGGGTACGACGCGACGGCGACCTGATCAGCGCAGCCCAGGCCTACCGCTGGATCCACCGGCCCGACAACCACGGACAGCTGGCCGCCGCACGCAAGCGGCTGAAGTACGACGAGGCCTTCGTCGCCCAGGTGATCCTGGCCCGTCACCGCGTCGAGCTGGAGAAGGTCCGAGCCACCCCGCGGACCGGCCGACCGGGCGGGCTGCTCGACCGATTCGACGAGCGGCTGCCGTTCGCGCTGACCGCCGGCCAGCGCCGGGTGGGGGAGGAGATCCTCATCGAGCTGGGGCAGGGCCATCCGATGCACCGACTCCTCCAGGGCGAGGTCGGCTCGGGCAAGACTGTGGTGGCCCTGCGCGCGATGCTCCACGTGGTCGACTCGGGTGGCCAGGCCGTGCTGCTGGCCCCGACCGAGGTCCTCGCCCAGCAGCACCACCGCTCGATCGCCGCGATGCTCGGCGACCTCGGTGCCGGCGGCACCCTGGGCGCGGCCGACGGGGCGACCGGGGTCGCGCTGCTCACCGGGTCGTTGGGCGCCGCGGCGCGACGCCAGGCGATGCTCGACGCCGCCAGCGGCGAGGCCGGCATCGTGATCGGCACGCACGCGCTGCTCGAGGAACGGGTGCAGTTCTTCGACCTCGGGCTGGTGGTGGTCGACGAACAGCACCGTTTCGGTGTCGAGCAGCGCGCCGCACTCTCGGAGAAGGCCGGGGCCCCGCCGCACGTGCTGGTGATGACCGCGACCCCGATCCCGCGCACGGTGGCCATGACGGTGTTCGGCGACCTGGACACCTCCACGCTCGCCGAGCTGCCTGCCGGTCGGGGCGAGGTGCAGACCTCCGTCGTATCCACGCTCGCGCAGCCGCAGTGGCTCGACCGTGCGTGGGAGCGGCTCCGCGAGGAGGTCGATGCCGGCCGCCAGGCCTACGTCGTCTGTGCGCGGATCGGAGACGAGCCGCCGCCCGAGGAGGGGCCGGTGCTGCATGCGGTCGAGGAGATGGCGCCGATGCTGGCCCAGGGCCCGCTGTCGGGCTTGCGCGTCGAGTCGCTGCACGGCCGGATGTCGCCGGATGACAAGGACAAGGTGATGCGGTCGTTCGCCGCGGGCGAGGTGGACGTCCTGGTCTCGACGACGGTGATCGAGGTGGGGGTGGACGTCCCCAACGCCTCGGTGATGGTGATCCTCGATGCGGACCGGTTCGGGGTCTCCCAGCTCCACCAGCTCCGGGGCCGGATCGGTCGCGGCGGTCACGCCGGGCTCTGTCTACTGGTCACGGACACCGATCCACAGGGGCCGAGCATGGAGCGCCTGGTCGCCGTGGCCGGCACCCGGGACGGGTTCGAGCTGTCCCGCATCGACCTCGAGCAGCGCCGCGAGGGCGATCTCCTCGGCACCCGGCAGAGCGGCGGCGGCGACAAGGGGCTCAAGCTGTTGTCGGTCCTGCGCGACGAGGCGGTGATCGCCGCGGCTCGCGACGCCGCGACCGACGTGGTCAGGGCCGACCCGGCCCTGGCACAGCACCCCGATCTGGTCGACGCGGTGGCCCGGCTCGAGGACTCCGGCCGTGCCGACTACCTGGAGATGGGCTGAGGGGTGTTGCAGGGATGACCCGCATCATCGGAGGGGCCGCCGGCGGCCGAAGGCTCCGCACCCCCTCGGGCGCGGCCACCCGACCCACCTCCGACCGGGTCCGTGAGGCGCTGTTCTCCGCCCTGGAGTCGTCGCTGGGCACGCTGGCCGGTCACTCGTTCCTCGACCTGTACGCCGGCTCGGGCGCGATCGCCCTCGAGGCCGCCTCTCGAGGTGCCGGCCCGGTGCTGGCGATCGAGTCGGACCGCCGTACCGCAGCCCTGGTGCGCGCCAACGCCGCCTCCGTCGGACTCGCCGTCGACGTCCTGGCCCAGCCCGTCGACCGGGTGCTGTCCCGTCCGGCGCAGGCGCCGTACGACGTGGTCTTCGCCGATCCGCCGTACCCTCTGTCGTCGGCGGAGCTGGCCGCGACGCTGTCCTCGCTGGTCGGTCACGGTTGGCTCGCGATGGACGGACATGTCGTGGTGGAGCGTTCTGCGCGTAGCGTTGAGCCGAGATGGCCGGGTGGAACGGTTCGGACGCGATCGAAGGAGTACGGCGAGACGGTGCTCTGGTACCTTCGCGCCGCGCCCGACGGTGCCGCGCAGGAACGTCGCAGCGAGAGCTGAGCAGTGCAGAATGACAGATAAGCCAACAAGGAGCCGGGACGTGCGCAGAGCGGTTTGCCCGGGGTCGTTCGACCCGGTCACCAACGGGCATCTCGACATCGTGGCGCGGGCGTCTCAGCTCTTCGACGAGGTCGTCGTCGCCGTGGGGGTGAACAAGTCCAAGTCCAAGGCGCGGCTGTTCACCGCCGAGGAGCGGATGGGCATGCTCGACGAGGTCTGCTCAGCGTTCGGCAACGTCACCGTCGCGGGCTTCGACGGGCTGTTGACCACCTTCTGCCAGGAGCGAGGGATCCAGGCCATCGTCAAGGGTCTGCGTGCCGTCAGCGACTTCGACTACGAGCTGCAGATGGCGCAGATGAACTCCTCGCTGACCGCGGTGGAGACTGTGTTCATCCCGACCAGCCCCGAGTACTCCTTCCTGGCCTCGTCGCTGGTCAAGGAGGTCGCCACCTTCGGTGGAGACGTGTCGAGCCTCGTCCCGTCCTCGGTGCTGGGCAGGCTGACCGAGCGATTGGAAGAACGACGATCCGAGGAGGACCGATGAGGGAGGACATCGACGCGCGGATGGCCGCGCTGCGTGAGTCCCTGGCGAACGCGCGGTCCATGCCGATGTCCGCGTCCGCCATGGTCAACCGTGCCGAGGTGTTGGCGCAGCTCGACGACCTCGACGCGGCGATCCAGGACACCCTGAGCCGGGCGTCGGCGGTGGTCGGCGACCGCGACGCGGTGGTGGCCGAGGGGCAGAGCGAGGCGGAGGAGATCGTCCGCCAGGCCCAGGCACACCGCGAGAAGCTGGTCTCCGACACCGACGTCTACAAGGTCGCTCAGCAGCGCGCCGAGGAGATCGTCGCGGCCGCGCAGCGCGACGCCGACGGGCTGCGCGCCGAGACCGACGAGTACGTCGAGCAGCGGTTGGCGAACTTCGAGCTGACCCTCGAGCGCACGATCGAGGCCGTGAAGCGCGGCCGCGCCCGGCTGATGGGCGGTCACGTGCACGGGCTCGCTGACGACAGCGACGTCGCGGACATATCCCTTCCGGACCACCTGCGCCGTGACTAGCGTCGCGTGCTCGGCTCCGGCGTTTTGGCGGGGGAGCCGATCGCCGGGTAGGATTCCGCAGGTTCTGTAGGTGCCGCTGACGGATGTGACACTCGTGCGTGATCTCGACCCGAGAGCGCCGCTCGTGCTCGATACACGCGAGCTCGGCCGCCGCCCGGGGTCCCAACGCACGAAGTCGCTGACGGTGGAGGCCCCCGCAGATCTGGGCATCGAAATCCTGGGCGTCCCCGAGGGCGCGCCGGTCCGGCTGGACCTGCGCCTGGAGGCCGTGATGGAGGGGGTGCTCGTCACCGGGACGGCGCAGGCCGAGCTGGAGGGCGAGTGCGCTCGTTGTCTGGAGCCGATCGAGGACACTCTCGATGTGGACCTCCAGGAGCTCTACGTCTACGACGACGCGAACCACGCGGAGCCGGACGACGAGGAGTCCGATGTCAGCCGGCTCGTGGGAGACCTGATCGACCTGGAGCCGGCGCTGCGGGATGCGGTGGTGCTCGCACTGCCGTTCCAGCCGTTGTGCCGGGATGACTGCCCGGGCCTGTGCGTCGAATGTGGCGCCAAGCTCGCAGACGATCCGGGACACCGGCACGAAGACCCGGTCGACCCGAGGTGGGCCGCCCTGCGCCGGGTCGACGTGGCAGAGGCAGATGCAGACCAAGACTCGATGAAGGAGTAACCGTGGCTGTCCCGAAGCGGAAGATGTCGCGCAGCAACACGCGGCACCGTCGTTCGCAGTGGAAGGCCGTCGCGCCCTCCCTGGTGACGTGCAGCAACCCGGCCTGCGGCGGGAAGCATCTGCCGCACCGTGCGTGCCCGGAGTGCGGTCAGTACGGCGCCCGCGCCGACCGTCGCCAGGTCCTCTGACCCGCCCGACGTCCGGGTGAGCGCGACCTACCCAGAGCTGCGCCAGGCGCTCGGTGATCCTGTCCTGGATCCCGAGCTGCTGACGCTCGCCCTCACCCACCGCTCCTACGCCTACGAGCACGGCGGGCTGCCCACCAACGAACGTCTGGAGTTCCTGGGCGACTCCGTGCTCGGTGTCGTGGTCACCGAGACGCTCTACCGCACCCACCCCGACCTGTCGGAGGGACGGTTGGCCAAGCTGCGCGCTGCCGTGGTGAATGCACGTGCGCTCGCGGAGGTCGCGCACACCATCGGGCTCGGGGCATACATCTTCCTCGGCAAGGGGGAGGAGGCCACCGGCGGGCGCGAGAAGGCCTCCATCCTCTCCGACACCGTCGAGGCGGTGATCGGCGCGATCTACCTCTCCGGTGCCCCCGGTGAGGGCCAGGCCAATGCGGCTCCGGTGATCCACCTGCTCTTCGACCCGCTGTTGCAGGCCGCGGCAGCGCTCGGTGCGGGGCTGGACTGGAAGACCAGCCTGCAGGAGTTCGCCGCCCTCAACGATCTCGGCGTCCCCGAATACCTCATCGAGGACGACGGTCCCGACCACGCCAAGACCTTCACCGCCCAGGTCCGGGTCGGCGACCAGCGCTACGGCCACGGCATCGGCCGCTCCAAGAAGGAGGCCGAGCAGCAGGCCGCGGAGTCGGCGTACCGTGCGCTCACCCTTGCGCACGAGGAGCCGAGCACCGCCGATGCCGAGGGCTGAGCCGGACCCGCGTCGCGAGCGGTCGGATGCCTGAGCTGCCCGAGGTCGAGGTGGTACGCCGCGGCCTCGAGGCACACGTCCTGGCGCAGCCGATCGACCGCATCGAGGTGTTGCACCTGCGGCCGGTACGCCGCCACCTCGCCGGCGCGGCCGACTTCGTCGACCGGCTCGTCGGCCACTCGTTCGTGGATGCTCGCCGGCGCGGGAAGTACCTCTGGCTCCCGCTGGACGCCGACGGCGCCGGTCCGGGCGATGCGCTGCTCGCCCACCTCGGGATGAGCGGGCAGATGCTGGTCCAGCCCGTGGGCGCGCCTGACGAGCGGCACCTGCGGGTGCGCTTCGGGCTCGGCTCCACCGAGCTGCGGTTCGTCGACCAACGGATGTTCGGCGGTCTCTCACTCTCGGTCGGCGGGGCCGAGCTGCCGCCGGAGATCGCGCACATCGCGCGCGACCCTCTGGACCCGGGCTTCGACGACGACGCCTTCGTCCGCAGGGTCCGCCGCAGCGAGTCCGGCATCAAACGGCAGTTGTTGAACCAGTCGTTGGTCTCCGGAGTCGGCAACATCTACGCCGACGAGGCGCTCTGGCTGGCCCGCGTGCACGGCGAGCGGCCGGGCAGTCGGCTCGACGGCAGCCGGGTCCGGGCCGTGCTGGACGGCGCCCGGACCGTGATGCTGGCGGCGTTGGGCGAGGGCGGCACGTCCTTCGACGCGCTGTACGTCAACGTCAACGGCGAGAGCGGCTACTTCGACCGTTCGCTGCAGGTCTACGGCCAGGAGGGGCGTCCGTGCTCCCGCTGCGGTACCCAGATCCGCAGGGTGCCGTTCATGAACCGGTCCTCGTACTTCTGCCCGACCTGCCAGCCGCCCCCGCGACGTGCGCGGCTCGGCGGGTCCGCCGGCTCCATCCGGTGACGCCGGGCCGAGGACGCCCGTGACCAGGAGGACCCCCCTTGATCCGGCGTCCCGCTCCGTGAGACTCTTGGAGACGGCCCGGATCGGGTCATCCCACCTTCGGCAGAGGAGATTCATGGCCAAGGCTATTCTCGGCTACTCGGTCGGGAGCGATCCCCGCAACACGATGCGTCTGGCCTCGGAGAACCGCCACCTCCGCGAACGCGTCGCCGATCTTGAGGCAGTTCTGGTGCGGCTGCAGGCCGAGAACGAAGCGCTTTCCGCGCTCGCCTCGGATGCCCCGGCCGACGTCCTCGAGCCTGCCTGAGCGTTCCCGGGCGCTCCGATCGTCCCGCTGCCCGAGCCCGGACACGGCTGACCTCGGGTATTTTCTCGCGTGAATCCGTCTGGATGACTACCGTTCCCCGGTGCCCAGTCCGCTCGAGGTCCTCGCTCCCGCGCGGCTCGGTGGCAGCTTCCGGTGGCTTCTCGCCTCGGCCTGGGTCTCGAACCTCGGCGACGGGATAGCGCTGGCCGCCGGCCCGCTGCTGGTCGCATCCCAGACACATTCGCCGTTCCTCGTGGCCTCGGCCGCGATGGTGCAGCGGGTGCCGTGGCTGTTGTTGGGCCTCTTCGCCGGCGCGATCGCCGACCGGGTCGACCGGCGGCTGCTGGTCGCCCTGGTCGACCTCGCGCGGGCCTGCGTGCTGGCGGTGCTCGCCGCGGCCATCGTGATGGCGTGGGTCGACATCACCGTCGTACTGGTGGCGATGTTTCTGCTCGGCGTGGCCGAGGTGTTCGCGGACACCACCTCCGGGACGCTGCTCCCGATGCTCGTGGCCAAGCCCGACCTCGGCACCGCGAACGCCCGGTTGCAGGGTGCATCGCTGATCACCAACCAGATGGCTGGCCCGCCTCTTGGGGCCGGGCTGTTCGCCCTCGGCACGGCGCTGCCCTTCGTCACCCAGGGCGTGTTCGTCGCGCTCGGCGCCGTGCTCGTCCTCCAGGTCCGGGTACGGCGCCTGCCGACCAGGACGGGCGGTGCCGCGGCCGTGGGCGGTCGGGTCCGCGAGGAGATCCGTGAGGGGATCTCCTGGCTGCTCGGTCATCCCGCGATGCGCACCCTGGCGCTGGTGATCCTCACCTTCAACGTGACCTGGGGGGCCGCCTGGTCGGTGCTCGTCCTATGGGCGCTGGAGCGGTTGGGAATGGGCGAGGTGGGCTTCGGGCTGCTCACGACGGCCACCGCGATCGGCGGGCTCGCCGCGACGGCCACCTTCGGCTGGCTGGACCGCAACGTGTCCTACCAGCTGCTGATGAAGGTGTGCCTGACCACCGAGGTGCTGATGCACCTCGCCCTGGCGCTGACCACGGCGCCGTGGGTCGCGCTATTGCTGATGTTCTGCTTCGGCTTCTACGCGTTCGTGTGGGCCACGGTGAGCCAGACGATCCGCCAGCGCACGGTGCCCGAGGAGTTCCAGGGCCGGGTCGGCAGCGTCTACCTGGTCGGGATCTTCGGAGGGCTGGTGATCGGACAGGCGATCGGAGGCGTGATCGCCGACCACTGGGGCGTGGTCGCGCCCTTCTGGTTCGCCTTCGTCGGCTCGGGGATCACCCTGGCCCTGGTGTGGCGCCAGCTCGCGCACATCGCCCGCGCCACCGCTTCGACCTAGCCTTGCGTCGGGAGGGCGCTCAGGCCGCGGCGGGATCCGGCCGCGGGCGCCTGGGCAGCACGAAGGCGACCGCGAAGCTGATCGCGAAGCAGCCGATCGACAGTAGGATGAGCCAGCGGAGCGAAGTCGCCATGCCGTGTCCCGGAAGCCAGTGGAAGAACGCCGAGCCGAGCACTGCGACGCCGAGTGCCCCGCAGAACTGCTGGACCGCGTTGAGCAGGCCGGATCCGGTGCCGACCTCACGGTCGCTCAGCGAGGCCAGGATGATGTCGAACAGCGGGGCGAACACCATGCCCATGCCCAGCCCCATCACCACGAAGCTCGGCGCGAGCTGCCAGCCGGTCGTCGCCAGGCCCTGGTGACCAACCGTCCACCACATCATCAGCAGACCGGCGGCAGCGGCCAGCACGCCGCCGTGCAGCACCCGGCGTCCGAAGCGCGGGCCCAGGACGGCGCCCGAGGCGGCCGCGCCCACCGAGATTCCGAGTGCCATCGGGATCATCGTCAGACCGGTGTCCATGGGGGAGTAGCCCATGCCGTACTGGACGTAGAGGTTCGCGACGAGGTTGAACCCGGACATCGCGGTGAAGAAGGCGCCGAGGAAGACCAGGCCTCCGACGAACGGCGGGCGGCGGAACAGCGACGGCTCGATCACCGGATGACTGGAGCGGCGCTCCGAGGCGACGAAGGCCGCGAACATCACGGCGGACCCGGCCAGCATCGCGAACATCCACGCCGGCCAGCCCTGTTCCCTGCCCTGCACGAGCGGGTAGATGAGCAACACGGACGCGCCGGTGAGGAGCAGGCTCCCGCGCCAGTCGAGACGGGCACCACGCTCGGGGCGCAGAGTGCGGGGGAGGTAGCGGACCGCGAGCCACGATGCGACCAGGCCGACCGGCACGTTGATCCAGAAGATCGCCCGCCAACCCGAGCCGAGCAGGTCGGCGTCGATGAGGAAGCCGGCCAGGATCGGGCCGAGGACGGCGGCGAGGCCCATCACCGGCCCGAAGGGGATGAAGGCCTTCTGCAGGTCCTCCTCACGGAAGCTGGCCTTCACCATGGCCAGGCCCTGCGGGATCATGGTCGCCCCGAACAGCCCCTGCAGGGCCCGGGCTGCGATGAGCAGTCCGGCCGACGGTGCCAGTCCGCAGAGCAGCGAGGCGACGGTGAAGCCGATCATCCCGACCAGGAACATCCGGCGACGGCCGATCAGGTCGCCGAGCCGCGCCGAGGTCACCAGGCCGACGGCGAAGGTGAGCGTGTACGCCGCCAGGATCCATTGCAGGGTGGACTCCCCGCCGCCGATGTCGCGACGGATCGAGGGGCCGGCCAGGTTGGCGACGGTCGCGTCGAGCAGGTCCATCACGTCGGCGAGGATGACCACCGCCATCACCTGCCAGCGGAAGCGGTACCCCCGCTCGTCGTGGGCGACCGGTGCCGGCTCGGGTGGGCTGGTCATGGTGGTCATGTCGGCATGCTCCTGGTGACGAGGATGTGACGAACAGTGTTCGTTCTCTGCGAACGCCGTTCTATCGCGAACAATGTTCGACTGTCAAGAACATTGTTCGTTCACGCGCTATGCTGGGGCGCATGGCGGAGAAGAAGTCGTTCCGGGTGGGCCAGCACGTCACGCTCACGGTGCCGGAGGCGGTCGCCGACCAGGTCAGTGCCGCGTTCGCCGAGGCACTCGGACGCGGCTCGACGGCGCGCCGCGCCCGCACCCTTGCGGCCGAGCGTCTCTCCGCGGACCGGATCGTCGAGGCGGCCATCGAGCAGATGCGCGAGCGCGGGTACGACGCAGTCACCATGCGGTCGATCGCGAAGGCGCTCGGCACCGGACCGGCCTCCCTGTACGCGCACGTCGCCAACCGGGCCGAGCTCGACCGGCTCGTCGTCGACCGGGTCGCGTCGCAGTGGCAGCTGCCGGACCCCGATCCGCGGCGTTGGCAGGATCAGCTGCGGCGGGCGCTGCATGACCTGCTCGGGCTGTATCGGGCCCACCCGGGGGTCGCGCGGTGCTCGATGGGCACCATCCCGACCACCACCGGCACCCTGATACCGACCGAGCGGATGCTCGCCCTGCTCCGGGCCGGAGGCGTCGCGGACCAGCACGCCGCATGGTTCGTGGACGTGGTCGTCCTCTACGTCGCCGCGGTCGCGATCGAGGAGGACATCTGGCGGGCCCGCGCGGCCGACAGCGTAGAGGAGCACACCGAGGAGTACGTCGTGGGCCAGGTGCGCACGGTCTTCCAGGCGCTGCCTTCTGAGCACTTCCCCCTGCTCCGCTCGATGGCGGTGCCCCTGACGACCGGGTCGGCGGAGGAGCGGTTCGCGTTCGGGGTCGACCTGCTCGTCGGTGGCCTCTCAGCGATGGCCCGGGCCTGAGCGCTGCGCCACGTCGACGAGGTCCGCGGCCAGTCCGCTGAGCCGGCGTGGCCCGGTCCACACGGCCCGGAGCTGACGGGAGAGGTCGACTCCGCTGAGCGGCACCTCGAGCAGGGCGCCGGCGGCGAGCGCCTCGGTCACCGCCAGCCGGCTGAGCACGGCGGGCGCGCCACCGGACTGGACGCCGACCCGGATCGCCGCGTTGCTGCTCAGCTCCTGCGCGGCGAGGACCGGCGTGCCGAGCGCCTCCTCGAGGGCGACCCGGGTCCCGGAGCCGGGCTCGCGCGTGAGCAGTGGGGTGCCGGTGAGCTCCTCGGCGGTCACCCTCCTGCGGCGCCGTGACCACGGGTGCTCGGGTGGCACCACGAGGACCAGTTCGTCGTTGTCGACGACGGTCGAGTGCACTCCGCGTGGTGGCCGCGGCCCCTCCACGAATCCGACCGCGCTCGTCCCGGCGAGCACGTCGGCGACCACCTCCGCGCTGTTGGCGATCCGCACGGTCGCGGTGCAGTCGGGGTGGTGATGGCGCAGCACGGCCAGCCAGGTGGGCAGCAGGTGCTCGCCGACAGTCTGGCTTGCCGAGACGGCGAGCCCGGCGCTTCCTGAGTGGGCGAGGGTGGCGGCACCGTCGGCGAGCCGGGTCGCGGTGTCGAGCACCTGGCGGGCCCACTCGACGATCAGCAGGCCGGCGGGGGTCAAGGTGGAGCCTGCGGTGGACCGGAGGACGAGGCCCACGCCGAGGTGGCGCTCGAGGCGGGACAGCGACCGGCTCGCGTTGGGCTGTGCCATGCCTACGGAGCGTGCGCCGGCGCTCAGGCTCCCATGGTCCGCCACGGCGACCAGCAGGTCGAGCGCGGCGAGATCGGGCCAACTCTTCATATCCAGAGGATATAGGCTCATGCGTAGGTCATGTCTTCCGTGCATGACCTCGGTCCGCGACGCTGGCTGCATGACGATCGCCATCGCACCGTCGACCGCACGGGTTCGAGGCTCGAACGGGCGGCTGCTGCCCGGCGTCGGCCTCTCCCTGCTCGGCGCGGGCGTCGCAATCGGGGTCAACCTCGCGCTGCCGCAGGTGAGCACCCTGCTGGTCGCGATCCTGCTGGGCGCCGGGCTGGCCAACCTGCGTCCACTGCCTGAGGCGATGGCGCCCGGCCTGGGGTGGTCGGGCCGCCGGCTGCTGCGCGCGGGCGTCGTACTCCTCGGTCTCCAGCTGTCGTTGCGCGAGATCGTCGGGCTCGGACCCGGCGTCCTGGTCCTCGTCGTCTGCGTCGTCGCGGGCGGCATCACCGGGACCCTGCTGATCGGACGGCTGCTGGGGATCGGGTGGAGCCAGCGACTGCTGATCGCGTGCGGGTTCTCGATCTGCGGCGCCGCCGCGGTCGCGGCCGCCGACGGTGCGATCGACTCCGACGAGGAGGAGGTGGCCACCGCGGTGGCGCTCGTCGTCGCGTTCGGTACGGCGATGATCGGGATCATTCCGCTGCTGGTCGCCCTCCTGGGGCTCGCCCCGCACGCCGGCGGGGTCTGGGCCGGCGCCTCGATCCACGAGGTCGCCCAGGTCGTCGCGGCGGGCGGCGTGATCGGCGGTGGCGCCCTGGGCGTCGCGGTGGTGATCAAGCTGGCCCGCGTGCTGATGCTCGCGCCGGTCCTTGCCTGGATCGGCTGGCGCCAACGGGTCCGGCTGGCCGACGCGTCGTACGACGGCAAGCTGCCGCCGCTGGTGCCCTTGTTCGTCGTCGGCTTCTGCGCACTCGTCGCCGTGCACACCTGGGTGCCGGTCCCGCCCTGGGCGCTGTCCGGCGGCAAGACCCTCGAGACCGGGCTGCTGGCCGCGGCGATGTTCGCCCTGGGATGTGGCGTCCGGGTGCAGTCTCTGCGCAGGGTCGGTCCGCGGCCCATCGTCCTGGCGGTGCTGGCCACCGTGCTGGTCTCGACCATCGGGCTGGTCGGCGCGCTGCTCGTGGGTTGAGCCGCGCCGCGCGGACCGTGCCCGGACACGCTCTCGCGGTACGTCGCGCCTGCCCGGGATCGAGCACGTGCGCGGGTAGGGTCGCAACTGCTTCCCCGCCCGGCATCTGAGAGGATGCCGCGTTCAGCCTTGCCGCCGATCGACCCGATGTGACCAGCCGGACCAGGGAGCAGACGTTGTACCTGAAGAGCCTCACGCTCAAGGGATTCAAGTCCTTCGCGTCCTCCACGACGCTCCAGCTCGAGCCGGGGATCACCTGCATCGTCGGACCCAACGGATCCGGGAAGTCCAACGTCGTCGACGCGCTCGCCTGGGTGATGGGTGAGCAGGGCGCCAAGTCCCTGCGCGGCGGCAAGATGGAGGACGTCATCTTCGCGGGCACCTCGGGCCGTCCGCCCCTGGGTCGCGCCGAGGTGCAGCTGACCATCGACAACACCGACGGCGCGCTGCCGATCGAGTACGCCGAGGTCACGATCAGCCGGACGATGTTCCGCAACGGCGGGTCGGAGTACGCCATCAACGGCCAGACCTGCCGGCTGCTGGACGTCCAGGACCTGCTCTCCGACTCCGGCATCGGCCGCGAGATGCACGTGATCGTCGGGCAGGGCCAGCTCGACACGATCCTGCACGCGACGCCGGAGGATCGGCGCGGCTTCATCGAGGAGGCGGCCGGGGTCCTCAAGCACCGCAAGCGCAAGGAGAAGGCGCTGCGCAAGCTCGAGTCGACCGAGGGCAACCTCACCCGGCTCAACGACCTCCTCGTCGAGATCCGGCGTCAGCTCAAGCCGCTGGGGCGGCAGGCGGAGGTGGCTCGGCGTGCCGCGGTCGTCCAGGCCGACGTCCGGGACGCCCGGGCGCGGCTGCTCGCCGACGACCTCGCCCAGGCCCGCACCACCCTCGAGCGCGAGCTCGCCGACGAGTCCGTCCTGGTCGAGAGACGCGCGGCTGTCGAGGCGGACCTTGCTCGTGCCCGCGAGCAGGAGGCGGCTCTCGAGGCCGCCCTGCGCGAGGACCTGCCTGCCCTGTCCCGGGCCCAGGAGACCTGGTTCGGCCTGTCCGGCCTGCGCGAGCGGATCCGCGGGACCGCCGGACTGGCCGCCGAGCGGGTCCGCAACGCCCGGGCCAGCGCGGAGGAGCCGGTCCCGGCAGACCGCAACCCCGACGAGCTCGAGGCGGAGGCGGAGCGGGTTCGGGCCGAGGAGACCGGCATCGCCGCCGAGGTCGCCGCACAGAGGCAGGCGCTCGAGCGTGCCGTCGAGGCGCGCCAGGGCTTGGAGGAGGCGTTCGCAGCAGAGGAGCGCCGAGTCGCCGGACTGCAGCGCGCGGCGGCCGACCGACGCGAGGGGATCGCGCGGCTGCACGGCCAGCTGAACGGGCTGCGCAGCCGAGCGGCGGCCGCCGACGAGGAGATCGGCCGGCTCACCGAGGCGCGCGCGGAGGCACTCGCACGCGCCGAGCGCGCGCAGCGCAGCTTCACCGCCCTGGAGACCAAGGTCGCCGGCCTCGACGCTGGCGAGGAGGGTCTCGACGCCGAGCACGAGGCCGCCACGGCGGCGCTCGCCGACATCGAGGACCGGCTCGCCAAGACCTTGGCCGAGGTCCAGGCGGGCGAGCGTGAGCGCTCCGGCCTGGCGGCGCGCAAGGACGCGCTGGAGCTCGGCCTGAACCGCAAGGACGGCGCCGGCGCCCTGCTGGCCGCATCCGACTCGCTCAATGGCCTGCTCGGCTCGGTGGCGGCGCTGCTCACGGTCCGTAGCGGCCACGAGACCGCCGTCGCGGCCGCGCTGGGAAGCTCGGCGGATGCCGTCGTGGTGCGCGACGTCGATGCCGCCCTGGGCGCGATCGGGCACCTGAAGACCGACGACCTGGGCCGGGCCGGGCTGCTTCTCGGCGGCTCCGAGACCGATGGGTCCGGCGGGTCCGGACTGGCCCGACGAGCGGACTGGCCCGAGCTGCCTGCGGCGGCGACGTACGCCGTGGACGTGGTCGACGCCCCGGACGAGCTGCGGCCCGCACTGGACCGGCTGTTGTTCAAGACGGTCGTCGTCGAGGACCTCCCCGCCGCGCGCGCCCTGGTCGCCGGCACCCCGGACCTCACCGCGGTCACCCGCGACGGCGACGTCCTGGGCACCCACGTCGCGGCGGGCGGGTCCGCCAGCCAGCCCAGCCTGATCGAGGTGCAGGCGGCGGTCGACGAGGCCACCGAGCAGCTCGAGCGGGCCGGCCACGAGCTCGAGCGGCTGCGGTTCACCCAATCCACGCTCGAGCGTGAGCGTGACGAGGCCCGCCGTCGGGTCGACGTGGCGCTCGCCAAACTGCACGAGTCCGACGCCACCCTGGCCGCGGTCGCCGAGGAGCTCGGTCAGTACGGCGCGCAGAGCCGTTCGGCCGCAGCGGAGGCCAAGCGGCTCGAGCAGGCGATCGAGACGGCCCGCGAGGCACGCGCGAAGGACCTCGGCGGCCTCGAGGACCTGGAGGCCCGGCTCGCCACGGCCGAGGACTCCAGCGACCCCTCGACCGGACTCAGGGCAGGCGAGGAGCCCGACACCGACGAGCGCGAGCGTCTGGCCGGCTCCGCCCGCGAGGCACGTGCCCAGGAGATGGAGGTGCGACTGGCGCTGCGCACCACTGAGGAGCGGGCGCGAGCGCTGCACGGCCGCGCCGATGCGCTGACGGCCTCCGCGCGGGCGGAGCGCGATGCCCGCGCCAAGGCGATCGCGCGTCGTGAGCAGGTGCTGCGCGAGGGCGAGGTGGCCCGCGCGGTCGCCGCCGCATCGACCGTGGTGCTGCAACGCCTCGAGACCTCGATCGAGCTCGCTGCCGCTGCCCGGACCGAGATAGAGCAGGGACGGGTGGGTCGTGAGCAGGCGCTGCGCGCGGTGCGCGAGCAGTTGCGCGACCTGTCCCGGAGCCTGGACGAGCTGGTCAACTCCGTGCACCGCGACGAGATGGCCCGGACCCAGCAGCGGATGCGCATCGAGCAGCTCGAGGAGCGCGCGCTCGAGGAGCTCGGGCTGGACGGCGACAGCCTGGTCGCGGAGTACGGCCCGGACATGCTGGTCCCCTTCACCGGCGAGGTCGCCGAGGGGGAGGAGACCCCTGCCCCGGTGCCCTTCGAACGCGAGGCGCAGGCCAAGCGGCTGCGCTCGGCCGAGCGGGCGCTGGCCCAGCTCGGCCGCATCAACCCGCTGGCGCTGGAGGAGTTCTCCGCGATGGAGGAGCGGCACAAGTTCCTCACCGAGCAGCTGGAGGACCTCAAGCGCACCCGCCGGGACCTGCTCGACATCGTCCGCGAGGTCGACGAGCGCGTGCAGCAGGTCTTCACCGAGGCCTACGCCGACGTCTCTGCGGCGTTCGACGCCACCTTCTCGCGGCTCTTCCCTGGAGGCGAGGGCCGGCTCGTGCTCACCGACCCCGACGACATGCTGGCCACCGGCGTCGAGGTCGAGGCGCGACCGCCGGGCAAGAAGGTCAAGAGGTTGTCGCTGCTCTCAGGAGGAGAGCGTTCTCTGGTCGCAGTCGCCTTCCTGGTGGCGCTGTTCAAGGCCCGCCCGTCGCCCTTCTACATCCTCGACGAGGTCGAGGCCGCGCTCGACGACACCAACCTCGGGCGGCTGCTGGAGATCTACGAGGAGCTCCGTGAGACCTCGCAGCTGCTGGTGATCACCCACCAGAAGCGCACGATGGAGGTCGGCGACGCCCTCTACGGCGTGACGATGCGCGGCGACGGGGTCTCGGCGGTGATCAGCCAGCGGCTCCGTGAGCAGGAGCGGTCCGCGTGACGGTGGCCGATCCGTCGCCCTCGCGCAGGTCAGCACCGACGCGAGCTGATTTCGTCGCCTGGCGGCAGGCCAGCACCCGCTGGGCGGACATCGACGTCTACGGCCACATGAACAATGCGCGCTACTTCGAGCTGCTCGACACCGCAGTCAACGTTCACCTCGCCGAGGCGACCGGCGTCGACATCCGCGAGCTGCCCGCAGTGGGCGTCGTCGCCGAGGTCTCGTGCCGCTACTTCCGCGAGGTCGGCTACCCGGAGCCGGTGGACCTCGGGCTGGCGGTCGAGCGGCTGGGGTCCCGGTCGGTGACCTACCGGATCGGCGTCTTCCAGGGGGAGGGCGACGAGGCTGCCGCGGAGGGCCGGTTCGTGCACGTGTACGTCGACAACACCGACCCGGCCCGCCCGAGCACGCCAGTGCCGGCGCAGATCAGGTCCGCCCTCGAGCCGCTGCTGCGACCCGCGTCACAGGGTTGAGCCCACCGGCCGTTGGGTACGTTGGCCGGCATGTGGTGGTTGCTGCTGTTCCTGCTGTTCAGCCTGGCGATCGCCGGGCTGGTGGCGGTGTACGTCGCCTACCCGCACCGGGACGAGGAGGTTCCCCACGTCCCTTGGCTCGGCGACGCGATGAAGCGTGGCGTGGAGGCGCTCCCCACACTCGACAACCAGCCCGACGCCGTCGTACGGCGCGAGCCAACCCGCCGCTGACTGCCGCGGACCGTGGCCGCCGGTCGACCGGGGCCCGCTCGGTCCGGCCTGATTGGATGACGCCATGACGTTCTTCCTGCTCCTCATCATCATCGTGGTCGGCGTCATCCTGCTGGTCGGCACCGGTGCGGTGCTGGTCAGCACGACCCGTCGCCGTCCGCGCCCGCCGGAGGTCGACAGCAGGACCAGCCGACCGATACCGGAGCCGGGCGGTGTCGAAGCCCCTGCCGAGGTGTCCACCGAGGTCCCGAGCGCGATCTCGGAGGAGGCGGTCGCGCCGACCCCCACCCTCGAGCGCCCCGAGTCGACCGCGAGCCGTCTCGTCCGGCTGCGCCAGCGGCTGGCCGGCTCGCAGAGCGGCTTCGGTCGTGGCCTGCTGGCCCTGCTCTCCAGGGACCGTCTCGACGCCGACACCTGGGAGGAGCTCGAGGACGCACTGATCACCGCCGACGTTGGTGTCGGCCCGACCGGAGAGCTCGTCGAGCACCTGCGCACCCGGTTGCGGGTCGAGGGTGATGCGGTCGGCGTCCGCGAGGCACTCCGCGAGGAGCTCCTCCGCCTGGTCGACCCGCAGATGGACCGATCGCTGAACACGGCCCGCTCCGAGGGGAAGCCGGCGGTCGTGCTGGTCGTCGGGGTCAACGGTGCCGGCAAGACCACGTCCGTCGGCAAGATCGCACGGGTCCTGGTCTCCCAGGACAAGTCGGTGGTGATGGGCGCCGCAGACACGTTCCGGGCCGCCGCCACCGAGCAGCTGACCACGTGGGGGGAACGCGTGGGCGTGGGGGTGGTCTCCGGCCCCGAGGGCAGCGACCCGGCGAGTGTCGCGTTCGAGTCCGTGCGCGAGGGCACCGCGCGTGAGGCGGACGTCGTGCTGGTGGACACCGCGGGGCGGCTGCAGAACAAGCAGGGGCTCATGGACGAGCTCGGCAAGGTGAAACGGGTGATCGAGAAGCAGGCCGCGGTCTCCGAGGTCCTGCTGGTGCTCGACGCGACGACGGGCCAGAACGGTCTGGTTCAGGCTCGGGTGTTCAGCCAGGCGGTCGCGGTCACCGGGATCGTGCTCACCAAGCTCGACGGCTCGGCCAAGGGCGGCATCGTGGTCGCGGTCCAGCGCGAGCTCGGCGTACCCGTCAAGCTGGTGGGCCTGGGGGAGGGCCCCGACGACCTGGCGCCCTTCGACCCGGAGATGTTCGTCGACGCGATCCTCGGCGCGGACTGACCGCCCTGAGCTCAGTTCCCTGCGCGGACGCCCTCGAGCATCATCCGGACCAGCAGGGGTGCCTCGTCCTCCCGCGGCAGCGGTCGGTTCGTGATCACCGAGACCGAGAGCAGGCCGGTCAGCCACTGCACCGCCCAGCGCGTGTCGATGTCGGGGCGGAGCTCACCGCGGGTGATCGCCCGTTCGAACATCGCCATCGCCTGGGCCTCGACCCGCTCGCTGGCATTGCGGTAGAGCGCGGAGATCCGGGGGTCGCGCACGGACTCGGCGATGGTGGTGCGCAGGTAGGCCGCGCCCATCGGTGAGTTGGCGAAGGCGAGGACGCTCGCATACGCCTGCTCGAGGTCGGTGCGGATGCTGCCTGTGTCGGGCAGCGGCATCTCGGTGTTGTACAGCCTCTCCATCGCCGCGACCGCGAGGTCCTCCTTGCGGGCCCATCGCCGGTAGACGGTGGCCTTGCCAACCCGGGCGCTCGCGGCGACCGCGTCGACGGTCATCGCGTCGAAGCCGTGAGCGAGGATCAGGTCCGCCGCAGCGTTGAGGATGCGTACGTCGGCCTCGGGGTCGCGCGGTCGGCCGCGGCGCCGAGTGACGGGCAGGACGTTCTCGAGAGGGTCCCCGGCGGCCGCCGTCATCGTCTGTTCCACGCGCGAAGGATATGGCGCCACCCACCCCGGTGCCACGGTTTCGGCCAACTCGCCGGGGTGTTCACAGCCACGTAACAGCCGGCATCGATCTGTGACGCAGCCGAAACGCAGGGAGTCCTCGGCAGAAACGTGTCACGGCCACGCTTCGACGCACCGGTCAGCCGCCCCAGGGGGAGCGTGCTGACCCGGACCGAACCGAACGACGGAGGGGCCCGATGGACGGCTACTACGCCTGGATGCTTGTCGCGACCGCGCTGGTGCTGATGATGACGACGCCCGCCCTCGCGCTGTTCTACGGCGGCATGACGCGCTCGAAGTCCGTGCTGAACATGATGATGATGTCGTACGTCGCGATGGCCGTCGTAGGCATCGTCTACGTGCTCTGGGGCTGGTCGGAGTCGTTCGGACCCGACGACGTGGCGGGACTGTTCGCCAACCCCTTCAGTCTGTGGGGACTGCACGGCGTCGGCTGGTCGTCGTACATCGGGGTCTGCTTCCAGATGACCTTCGCGGTCATCACCGCTGCCCTGATCTCCGGAGCGGTCGCGGACAGGGTGAAGCTATCGGCCTGGATCACGTTCCTGCCGGTCTGGGTGACGCTGTGCTACTTCCCACTGGCGCACATGGTGTGGGGTGGCGGCTTCATCTCCCAGCACCTGGCCGCGCAGGACTATGCCGGAGGAACAGTGGTGCACATCAACGCCGGCGTGGCCGGCGGCGTGCTCGCGCTGGTAATCGGCCCGAGGGTCGGCTTCGGCAGGGAGCCGATGCGGCCGCACAACCTCACCCTGACCATGATCGGCGCCGGGCTGCTCTGGTTCGGCTGGTACGGCTTCAACGTGGGCTCGCTGGTGTTCAGCACCGGCGACGGCGGCCCGCGCGACACGACCCAGTTCATGACCGAGACCGGGGTGACGTTCCTCAACACCACGATCGCGACGATGGCGGCGATGCTGGCCTGGCTCCTCGTGGAGCGGGTCCTGCACGGCAAGGCGACGTCGCTGGGCGCCGCCTCGGGCATCGTCGCCGGCCTGGTCGCCATCACGCCCGCGTGTGGTGCGGTCAGCCTGGTCGGCGCGATCGTGGTGGGCGCGGTCGCGGGCGCGGCCTGCGCGGTCGCGGTGGGGATGAAGTATCGCTTCGACCTCGACGACTCGATGGACGTCGTGGGGGTCCACCTGGTGGGGGGCGTGGTCGGCACCGTCCTGATCGGGCTGGTCTCGACCTCGACGGCGCCGGGCGGCATCGACGGGCTGTTCTACGGCGGCGGGCTCACCTCGCTGGGTCACCAGCTGGCGGCTGCGGGCATCTCGATCGTGTGGACCGGGGTGCTCACCACGCTGATCGCCCTGGCGATCCGGCACACGATCGGCTGGCGGGTTGACCCTGAGGACGAGGTCGAGGGAATCGACTTCGCGCAGCACGGCGAGACGGCGTACGACCTCACGTCCACCGCGATGACCGGCTCGCGGCGTGGTGATCTCGCTCACCAGCGACGTAACGCGGCCGAAACACGCCCGGTCGCGACCGGAAACCTTCAGCCGCGACAGTGACTGGCCATGAGCTCCGTGGCCACCCACCTCAGCGCCGGCGACACCGCCTGGCTGCTCGCCGCCTGTGCACTGGTGCTGCTGATGGCGCCCGGCCTGGCGTTGTTCTACGGCGGCATGGTGCGGTCGAAGTCCGTGCTGAACATGATGATGATGACCTTCGGCGCGCTCGCGGTCGTGGTGGTCGTGTGGGTTCTGGTCGGCTACTCCCTCGCGTTCGGCGACGACATCGGCGGCGGGCTCATCGGCAACCCGTTGCAGCACTTCGGGCTCCAGGACCTGATGGGCGCGAAGGCGGGCGGATGGCTCCCGGTCCCGGTGATCCTGTTCGCCGTCTTCGAAGGTCTCTTCTGCGTGATCACCGGTGCGCTGGTCTCGGGGGCGATCGCCGACCGGGCCCGCTTCGGCGCCTGGCTCGTGTTCATCGGCGTGTGGTCCGTCCTGGTCTATGCGCCCGTCGCGCACTGGGTCTTCGATCTCGACCACCCAGGGCATGTCGGCGGCTGGCTCGCCAACAGGGTGCACCTGGTCGACTTCGCCGGCGGTACGGCGGTCGAGATCTGCTCGGGCGCGTCGGCGCTGGCCCTCGCGCTGGTGGTGGGCACCCGGGTCGGCTTCGGCAAGGAGCCGATGCGCCCGCACAACCTGACCCTGGTGATGCTCGGGGCAGGTCTGCTGTGGTTCGGGTGGTTCGGGTTCAACGCCGGCTCCGCGCTCGCCGCGAACCGCACTGCCGCGGACGTCTTCACCACGACGTTGTGCGCCGGGGCCACCGGCGCGCTGGGCTGGGTGGCGCTGGAACGGGCCCGTGACGGACATGCGACGTCGCTCGGCGCCGCCTCCGGGATGGTCGCCGGTCTCGTCGCGATCACGCCCAGCTGCGGTGCCCTGACCCCGCTGGGCTCGCTGGTGATGGGCGCGGTGGCGGGCGCGGTGTGTGCCCTCGCGGTCGGGCTGAAGTACCGCTTCGGGTTCGACGACTCCCTCGACGTGGTCGGCGTGCACATGATCGGCGGACTGGTCGGCACCCTCGGGATCGGGCTGATCGGCTCCTCAGCGGCTCCGAGTGGCGTCTCCGGGCTGTTGTACGGCGGCGGTCTGACCCTGCTCGGTCGACAGACCATCGGAGCGGTGGCGGTGCTGGTCTACGCCTTCGTGGTCTCGGGGATCCTCGGTCTGGTGATCGACCGGCTGATCGGCTTCCGTGTCGATGAGGAGCACGAGGTGACCGGCATCGACCTGATCCAGCACGCCGAGACCGCCTACGACCTGCACGCGACGGCAGGTACCCGGCACAGCGTGCTGGGCAGCTGAGCCGCAGACTGACAACCACCGAGAGGACGATCACGATGAAGCTGGTGACCGCGGTGATCAAGCCGCACAAATGGGAAGACGTCCGGGCTGCACTGGAGTTGGTGGGTGTCACCGGGATGACGGTGAGCGAGGTCAGCGGCTACGGCCGGCAGAAGGGGCACACCGAGGTCTACCGCGGCGCGGAGTACGACATTGCGCTGGTGCCCAAGGTCCGCGTCGAGATCGTCGTCGACGACGCCGACGCCGACGCCGTCAGCGAAGCGATCGTCGGCGCTGCCGCGACCGGCCGGATCGGCGATGGCAAGGTGTGGATCTCGCCCGTCGAGTCCGTGGTCCGGGTGCGCACCGGCGACCGCGACGAGTCCGCGATCTGACGTCGGCGTGACCGCCGCGGAGCGCGCCACGCGCACTCGGGAGGCGGACGCCCTGTGCGCCCGGGCGTTCGACGACGCCGGCTGCCCGGACTCCGGTGTGGCGCTGGTGGCGGTCGGCGGGTACGGCCGGCAGGAGTTGTCGCCGTACAGCGACCTCGATGTGGTGCTGGTGCTCGACGACGGGGTCGAGCCGGGGGCGTGGGCCGCCGGGCTGTGGTACCCGCTGTGGGACTCCGGCGTCGAGATCGACCACGCGGTGCGGACCCTGGCCGAGGTGCTCGAGCGGTCCGGGGCGGACCTGCGGGTCGCCCTCGGGATGCTCGACGCGCGACATCTGGCCGGCGACCCCAACCTCACCCTGCGGCTGCGCACCGCGGTGCTCGCGGCGTGGCGGCGCGACGCCCGACTCAGGCTGCCCGAGCTGCGCCGGCTCGGGGAGGCCCGGGCCGGACGGCTCGGCGAGCTGGCCGATGCCGCGGTCCCCGACCTCAAGGAGTCCGTCGGTGGCCTGCGCGACGGCACCGTCCTCAAGGCGCTGGTCGCGAGCTGGCTGGTCGACGTTCCGCACGCCGATCTCGAGCGGTGTCGTCAGGGGTTGCTCGACGTGCGTGACGTGGTGCACTCCGTCGCGGGCCGGTCCACGGACCGGGTCACGCCGGAGTACTGGCCCGAGGTAGCAGACCTGCTGGGCCTCGCCGACGCGACCGCCGCCCAGCGGCACACCCGAGCCCTGGCCCGCCGCCTGACCCACATCTCCCGGCTCACCTGGCGGCGGACCGACGCGGTGCTCCGCCGTCCGCGCACGAGTGGTGCCCGGCGGCCGCAGCTCCAGCCGGTGGCGCCCGGCGTCGCGGTGGCCCACGAGGAGGTGGTGCTGGACCGCGGCACGGCTCCGAGCTCCGACCCGCTGCTGCTGTTGCGCGCCGCCGCGGAGGCGGCCGAGCGGGACCTGGTGCTTGCCCCGGCCACCGCGGCGCGACTGGCGCGCGAGACCCCGCCCCTTCCCGACCCGTGGCCGGCCGGAGCCCGGGAGATCTTCGTCCGGTTGCTCGCCTCGGGGCCCGGGCTGTTGCCGGTGTGGGAGACGCTGGAGGAGACCGGGGCGGTGGACGCCGTGCTCCCGGAGTGGTCCCGGGTACGCCTGCTTCCGCACGCCTCCGTGGTGCATCGGTTCACCGTCGACCGGCACCTGGTCGAGACCTGCATCGAGGCCGCCGCTCTGATCCGTCGGGTCGCCCGGCCCGACGTGCTGGTGGTGGCGGCGCTGCTGCACGACATCGGCAAGGGCGGGCGCACCGAGCACAGTGCCGCCGGTGAGCCGATCGCCCGGCTGGTCGCGCGACGGATCGGGTTCGATGACCGCGAGGTCGACCTGGTCGCAGGGCTGGTACGCCGGCACCTGCTGCTCCCGGAGGTCGCCACCACCCGAGACCCCGACGACCCGGCGACGCTCGCGCTGGTCACCACGCAGGTCCGCGACCGTGAGGAGCTCGACCTGCTGGCGGCGCTCACCGAGGCCGACGCGCGGGCCACCTCCGAGAAGGCCTGGTCGCCGTGGCGCGCCGAGCTGGTCACCGGCCTGGTACGGCGCTGCGGGGCCGCGCTGCAGGAGCTCCCGCCGCCCGATCCCGCTCCTGCCTCCGTCGTCGTGCCGGACACCGTGCGGTCCGGTGCCGAGCATCTGGTCGTCGAGGTGGAGCCGAGACCGGCCGGATCGCTGGTCCGGGTCTTCGGCCGTGACCGCGTCGGCCTTCTCGCCGATGCGGCAGCGACCCTCGCCCTGCAGCGGGTCTCGGTGCGCGCTGCCCGCGCCTGGACCCAGGAGGTGGGCGGACGTGACGTCGGCGTCTCGGAGTGGACGGTCGAGGACGCCGACCTCGACGCCGCCGTACTCCGGCAGCGGCTCGAGGCGATCGCGGCCGGCCGGGTCGACCCTGCCGACCGGCTGCGCCGGCCCGGCCCGACGCGGCTGGAGCCGATCGTCGTCGTACGTCCCGAGGCGTCGGCACGAGCGACAGTGCTGGAGGTGCGCGCCGCCGACCGACCGGGCCTGATCCACACGGTCTGTCGCGCGCTGGCCGGGCTCGGCATCTCGGTCCGCTCGGCGCACGTGAGCACCCTGGGCCCGCAGGCGGTCGACGTGTTCTACGTCCAGGAGCACGCCGCCGGAGCGCTCACCGATCGGCGCGCCGCCGCTGCCGCGCACGCTGTGCGCGGCGCGCTGGCGGAGAGCGTGGCACCTCGGTGACCTGCTGCGGGCGCGGGTGGTCGCGTCCCGCCGGATAGGCTGGGCAGTCGCAACGACCCTTCTGCCCCTCGAGGACCCACCACGTGTTCGCCACCCTCTCCGACCGCCTTGCCGACACCTTCAAGAGCCTTCGTGGCAAGGGCCGGCTCTCCGAGGCCGACATCGACGCCACGGCACGTGAGATCAGGCTCGCCCTGCTCGAGGCCGACGTCGCCCTCCCCGTCGTCAAGGACTTCGTCGGCCGGGTCAAGGAGCGGGCGCGCGGTGCGGAGGTCAGCCAGGCGCTGAACCCCGCGCAACAGGTCATCAAGATCGTCAACGAGGAGCTCGTCACCATCCTCGGCGGCGAGACCAGGCGACTGCGATTCGCGAAGAACCCCCCGACGGTGATCATGCTGGCCGGTCTCCAGGGCGCCGGAAAGACGACACTGGCCGCCAAGCTTGCGCTCTGGCTCAAGGACCAGGGCAAGAGCCCGATGCTGGTGGCTGCCGACCTGCAGCGGCCCAACGCGGTGAACCAGCTCCAGGTCAACGGCGAGCGGGCCGGTGTCACCGTCTTCGCCCCCGAGCCCGGCAACGCCCAGGGCGTCGAGCACGGCGGCGACCCGGTCGACGTGGCCCGACGGGCGATCGACGAGGCCCGGCGGACGCTGCACGACGTGGTCATCGTCGACACCGCCGGCCGGCTGGGCATCGACGAGGAGCTGATGCGCCAGGCTGCCGACATCCGGGACGCCGTGACGCCCGACGAGGTGCTCTTCGTCGTCGACGCGATGATCGGCCAGGACGCGGTCAACACCGCACAGGCCTTCCTGGACGGGGTCGGGTACGACGCCGTCGTACTCACCAAGCTCGACGGTGACGCCCGCGGTGGTGCCGCGCTGTCGATCGCCCAGATGACCGGCAAGCCGGTGATGTTCGCGTCCGCCGGCGAGAAGCTCACCGACTTCGACCTGTTCCACCCCGACCGGATGGCCTCGCGCATCCTCGACATGGGCGACCTGCTCACGTTGATCGAACAGGCCGAGCGGACCTTCGACGCCGACCAGGCCGCCCGCGCCGCGGCGAAGCTGCAGGACGGTGAGTTCACCCTCCACGACTTCCTCGAGCAGATGCAGCAGCTGCGCAAGATGGGGTCGATGACCAAGATGCTCGGGATGCTCCCGGGCATGGGCCAGTTCCGCGAGCAGCTGGAGAACTTCGACGAGCGCGAGATCGACCGGATCCAGGCGATCATCCAGTCGATGACCCCGGCCGAGCGGGAGAACCCGCGGATGATCGACGGCTCGCGCCGGTCCCGGATCGCCAAGGGCTCCGGTCGCAGCGTCTCCGACGTCAATGGGCTCATCGAGCGCTTCGGCGAGGCCAAGAAGATGATGGAGCAGATGGCGCGGGGAGGCGGGATGCCCGGCATGCCGGGGATGCCCGGCATGGGTGGCGGCAAGCGCGCCAAGGCGCGCCAGGCGGCCAAGCCGAAGAAGAGCAAGGGCAAGCGGGTCTCCGGCAACCCCGCCAAGCGCGCGCAGCAGGAGGCCGCCCAGGCCGAGGAGGCCGCGAACCAGCCGGCCAACCCGTTCGGGATCAAGGACGCCGACGTCCCCGCGGACTTCGACCCGTCGAGCTTCGAGCTGCCCGCGGGCTTCGACAAGTACCTCAAGTAGCCCGTCCCCACCCCGTGGCCCCCGCCCGCGGCCCCGCGATAGCGTCCGGGACATGGGAGCGATGCGGTTCAGGGGTCCGGTGCTGCCCGACGGTGAGAGCCGTGACCTGTACGTCGTCGATGGGCAGGTCACCTACGAGGCCCAGCCTGGCGCGGACACCGTGGCCGAGGGCTGGATCGTGCCCGGTCTGGTCGATGCGCACTGCCACGTCGGCCTGGACAACCACGGCGGGGTCCCGGACGACGAGTGCGAGCGGCAGGCCATCGCCGACCGCGACGCGGGCGCGCTGTTGCTGCGCGACTGCGGATCGGCGGTCGACACCAGCTGGATCCACGAGCGCGACGACCTGCCCCGGCTGATCCGGGCCGGCCGGCACATCGCCCGGACCAAGCGCTACATCCGCAACTTCGCCCACGAGATCGAGCCCGCGGAGCTGCCGGTGTACGTCGCGCAGGAGGCTCGGCGCGGGGATGGCTGGGTCAAGCTCGTCGGCGACTGGATCTCGCGTGAGGAGGGTGACCTGGCGCCGTCCTTCCCTGCCCAGGCGTTCGCCGAGGCGATCCGGGTCGCGCACGAGCACGGCGCCAAGGTGACCGCGCACTGCTTCGGCGAGGACGTCCTACCCGGCCTGCTCGAGGCCGGAATCGACTGCATCGAGCACGGCACCGGGCTCAGCGTCGAGCTCATCGACACGATGGTCGCCCAGGGCACCGCGCTGGTGCCGACGGTGATGCAGTTGGACAACTTCCCGACGTACGCCGAGCAGGCCGGCCCCAAGTTCCCGGCGTACGCCGGCCACATGCTCGACCTGCACGCTCGCCGGCGGGAGACGCTGATGTCCGCCTACGAGGCTGGTGTCGCGCTCTACGCCGGCACCGACGCCGGGGGCGTGATGGCGCACGGCCGGATCGCCGGCGAGGTGCGCGCGATGGCCGAGCTGGGCATGCCTGCGGACTACGCGCTCGGCGCCGCGTCGTGGCGTGCTCGGGCCTGGCTGGGCTGGAACGCGACCCTCGACGAGGGCGCTCCGGCCGACTTCGTGGTGCTGCCGCGCGACCCGCTGGCCGACCTGTCCGTGCTCGACGAGCCCACCCTGGTCGTGCTCCGCGGGAACGTCGTCACACGTCGATGACCTCGACGCCGGTCGGCTCGTAGACCACCAGCGCGCAGTTCTCCATCATCAGCTCCTCGTCGACGCGGTTGCCGGTCCGCCGGTCGATCACGTCGCGCCAGATCTGGTTGCGCCGGAAGACCCGGCCCTCGTGCCGCAGGAACTCCTCGTTGCGCGCGTGCACCGAGAAGGAGCGCGCCGGCTCGCGGTCGCTGCGGAGCTCGCCCTCGAGGTAGCGCTCGCCGACGGCCACCGAGAGCGTGAACGTCGCGTCGGTGTCATTGCGGACCACCAGGTCGACGTAGTTGTAGGCGATCGAGCAGCCGACGCCCCACGGCAGCACCCGACCGTTGTCGGGGAACGGGTCGAAGCTGTGCTCGGAGCGTTCCACGATCGTCAGGTCGGAGTGCATGAACATCCAGGCCAGCAGGTTGGCCAGCTGGCAGAGGCCACCACCGATCCCCGGGCGGGCAGCGCCGTTCGAGAGCCGCATGCCCGGCACGAAGCCCCGCCGCCGGGTGCAGTTGCCCACCACCCGGTTGAAGGAGAACGTCTCGCCCGGCCGGATGGCGACTCCGTCGACGCAGGCCGACGCCAGCCGCAGGTTCGTCACCTTGTTCTGCTGCAGCCACATCTCGCTCGCGCCGAGCTGGCGCATCAGCAGGGACCCATGCTGCTTGATCCGGTACGGCGCCGGCGTATCGGGTCGGCGGACCGCCCAGCGGGCGTCGGAGGTCAGCCACGCCCACCGACGCCGCATCCGGTAGGCCCGCACCGCCACTGGGTGCAGCCAGGGATGCCGCTGGGTCAGGCGCGGTGGCGCCGTGAGCTGGGCTGGTAGGACGAGGTCGGTCGTGGTCATCGGGTCCCCCGAGTGAATCGATGCGTGCGCTGACGTCTCCTTCACGCAGGAGAGGGCGATGAGGTTGCAACCGCGGCCGCGGTCGCGCCCGATTCGGCGTACGCCGCCCCGTCTGGCAGAATCACCTTCTGAGTCCTGAGCGCTTCGCGACCCTCTATCCCGGCGTGCCCAGGCCAACCGAGACGTCCGACCCGGTTCCCCACCAGGGCGCGGACGCTCACCCACTCACAAGATTTCAAGGAGACACCACAGACGTGGCCGTCAAGATTCGTCTCAAGCGCATGGGCAAGATCCGCCAGCCGTTCTATCGTGTCGTCGTCGTCGACGCGCGCAAGAAGCGCGACGGCAGGGTGATCGAGGAGATCGGCAAGTACCACCCCAAGGCCGAGCCCTCGTTCATCGAGGTCAAGTCCGAGCGCGCGCAGTACTGGCTGGGCGTCGGTGCGCAGCCCTCCGAGGCCGTCGAGGCCATCCTCAAGGTGACCGGCGACTGGCAGCGGTTCAAGGGCCTCCCCGGTGCCGAGGGCACGCTGAGGGTCGCCGAGCCCAAGCGCGACAAGACCGAGATCTTCAACGAGGCGCTCAAGGACTCCGCGAAGGAGCCCAAGGCCGAGGCGGTCACGAAGAAGGCCGCCTCCAAGAAGGCCGCGCAGGCGCCGGCCGCTGAGGCTGCCGAGCCCGCTGAGGCGCCGGCTGCTGACGCGCCGGCCGCTGAGGCTGCCGAGCCCGCCGAGGCGCCTGCTGCTGAGGCTGCCGAGGTCGAGGCACCTGCTGCCGAGGCTTCGACCGACGACAAGACCGAGGCCTGATCTTGCTCGCCGACGCGCTCGAGCACCTGGTCCGGGGCATCGTGGAGCACCCCGACGACGTCAGCGTGCGGGACAAGAAGCTGCGCCGCGGCTCGATCCTCGAGGTGCGCGTGCATCCGTCCGACCTGGGCAAGGTGATCGGACGACGCGGCCGCACCGCGACCGCGTTCCGCACCGTGATCAGCGCCCTCGCCGGCCGCGAGGAAGCGCGGATCGACTTCGTGGACGTGGACAGGAGCCGCTGAGCCACTGCGGCTCACGGGGTCGTGGACCGTTCGCAGGAGACCGTCGTGGTCGGCCGCATCGGCCGGCCCCACGGTGTGAAGGGTGAGGTGTCGGTCGAACCCCGCACCGACGAGCCCGAACGACGTTTCGCCGTCGGGAGTGTGCTGTCAGGGCGCACTCCCGACGGCGTTGTGCGTCCCGAGGCCTTCCGGGTCGTGGCGACCCGATGGCACCAGGGTCGGCTGCTGGTCCGCTTCGAGGGCCTGGCGGACCGCACCGCGGCCGAGGCCGCCCGCGGCACCATGCTGGAGATCGCCCTCGACCCGGAGGAGTCGCCCGCGGATCCCGAGGAGTTCTACGATCACCAGCTCGTCGGCCTCGCCGTCGAGGGAGTGGACGGCCGATCCGTCGGCACCGTGACCTCTGTCGAGCACAACGCTGCCCAGGACCTGTTGCACCTCTCGCTCGTTGGCGGGCGCGACGTGCTGTTCCCGTTCGTCACCGCGCTGGTGCCCGTCGTGGACGTCGCGGGCGGCCGGATCGTGGTCGACGACGTGCCCGGTCTGCTGGATCCGGACGGGACCGACTGAGCATGCGGATCGACGTCGTCTCGATCTTCCCGGACTACTTCGCGCCGCTCGGGTTGTCCCTTCCCGGCAAGGCCATCTCCTCCGGGTTGCTCGACCTGCAGGTGCACGACCTGCGTGGCTGGACCCATGACCGACACCGCACGGTCGACGACACCCCGACCGGCGGCGGCGCCGGCATGGTGATGAAACCCGAGCCCTGGGGTGAGGCACTCGACCAGCTGGCCACCGCTGAGACCGTATTGGTGGTGCCGACCCCCGCGGGGGAGCGCTTCACCCAGGCCGTGGCCGGCGAGCTCGCCGGATACGACCACCTGCTGTTCGTGTGCGGCCGCTACGAGGGCATCGACCAGCGGGTCGTGGAGGAGGCGAGCGGCCGGATGAGCGTGCGTGAGCTGTCGCTCGGCGACTACGTCCTCAACGGCGGCGAGGTGGCCGCGCTCGCGATGATCGAAGCCGTGGTGCGGCTGTTGCCAGGCTTCATGGGCAACGCGGAGTCGCTGGCCGAGGAGTCGCACAGTGAGTCCGGGCTGCTGGAGTACCCCGTCTACACCAGGCCGGCCAGTTGGCGCGGCCGCGACGTACCGGAGGTGCTGCTGTCGGGCGACCATGCCCGGATCGCGGCCTGGCGGCACGACCAGGCCCTGCGTCGTACGGCGCAGCGCCGCCCCGACCTGCTGCACGGCAGCCAGATGGGGGAGTGGGAGGTCGCCTCGGCCGTGCCCGCCGATGCGGGCGAGCTGCTCACCTTGCAGTTGGCCTGCTGGGTGGCCGAGCAGCAGGCCAACCCCGACGTCACCGTGCCGGCGCTGCACGAGTCGCTGGCCGACGTGCGGGCCTGGCTGGGCACGCACACCGTGCTGGTCGTCCGGGCGGCCGGGCGCCTGGTCGGCGGCGTGCGGGGGATGCTGACCGGCGAGACCTGGGAAGTGGGTCGGCTGATGGTCGCGCCCGACCTGCGCGGCCGCGGACTGGGCCGTGAGCTGCTGGCGCGGATCGAAGCGCTGGCGCCCGCGGAGGCGACCAGGTTCGTGCTGTTCACCGGAGCCGGCAGCAGCCGGAACCTGCGGATGTACCAGCGCGCCGGGTACAGACCGCGGGGCCAGGTCGAGCCCGGCGTGCTGCGGCTGAGCAAGCCCCGTCGCGAGTCTCCGCCCGGGTAGCCCTCCGCAGCCATCCGGCAGAGCCCGATTTCGTGGTACGGCGCCTCCTCTGGCAGACTTGACCCTCGGCTCGGCATGCCCGCGGCTCTCCTGCCACAGGGGGATCGCTGCGACACGGACCACCGGCCCCCAGTTACGCATCACCGACATCCGCGGCTGACCTGTGGCACTCGCGAGGAGTGATCTGTCATGACCAACGCCATCGACGCCCTGAACGGCGACCTCAAGCGCACCGACATCCCGGCCTTCCGTGCCGGTGACACCGTCAAGGTGCACGTGAAGGTGATCGAGGGCACCCGCTCCCGCATCCAGGTCTTCCAGGGCGTGGTCATCCGCGTGCAGGGGTCCGGCATCGGCCGCACCTTCACCGTCCGCAAGGTCTCGTTCGGCGTCGGGGTCGAGCGCACCTTCCCGCTGCACTCGCCGATCTTCGAGAGCATCGAGATCGTCACCCGCGGTGACGTCCGTCGCGCGAAGCTCTACTACCTGCGCAACCTGCGTGGGAAGGCTGCAAAGATCAAGGAGCGGCGCGAGGCCTGAGCCTTGTTGCCCCAGGCAACGGTTAGGCTCACGCCGTGAGTCACCCTGACGCGCCCTTCCCCACCAGGCCCGCCAGGGAGAAGAAGCAGAAGAAGCCTCTCCCGTTGTGGATGGAGACCATCCTGCTGCTGGTGATCGCGCTGGTGCTCGCGGTCGTGATCAAGTCGTTCTTCGTCCAGGCGTTCTACATCCCGTCGCCGTCGATGGAGCCGCAGTTCATCAAGAACGACCGGATCCTGGTGGAGAAGCCGTCGTACTGGGGGAGCGGGACGCCTCAGCGTGGCGACATCGTGGTCTTCAAGGATCCCGGCCATTGGCTCACCGACGAGGAGTCCGCGAACCCGAAGAACGCCCTCACCAAGGCGCTGACCGACATCGGCCTCTACCCCAGTGGTGGGCACCTGGTGAAGCGGGTGATCGGCATCGGCGGCGACCGGGTGCGGTGCTGCGACGCCCAGGGCCGGATCACGGTGAACGGCAAGGCGCTCAACGAGGGGTCCTACCTGCCGAAGGGCACCAAGCCGTCGCTCACCCGGTTCAACGTCCGGGTCCCGCTGGGTCACCTCTGGGTGATGGGCGACAACCGGGGCAACTCCTGGGACTCGCGCGGCCACATGGGCGATCCGGGCGGCGGGTTCGTGCCCGACGACCTGGTCGTCGGCAAGGTCTTCGCGCTGGTGTGGCCGCTCGGCCGAGCCGAGATCATCCACCGACCGGCTACCTTCGAGGACATCCCCAGCCACCCCTGACGAGCCGTGACCATGACGCATCTTCCTCGCGGTACGACGATCCGGCGTGACGCCGGCCTCTACGGCTATGAGCGCGCGCTGCGCCGGGCCGGGCTCGCGCCCATCGCCGGCGTCGACGAGGCAGGACGAGGAGCCTGTGCCGGGCCGCTGGTCGCCGCGGCCGCGATCCTGCCGGAGGGCCGGATGGGGATCGTCCCGGGGCTGGCCGACTCCAAGCTCCTCACCCCTGCCGCGCGGGAGCGCTGTTACGCCCACGTGGTGAAGCGGGCGCTGGCCTGGTCGGTGGTGGTCGTCCCGTCGACCGACTGCGACCGGCTCGGCATGCACGTGGCCAATGTCGAGGCGCTCAGGAGGGCGCTGGCACGCCTGGACCTGCGGCCGTCGTACGTGCTGACCGACGGGTTCCCTGTCGACGGCCTGGAGGTGCCCGGCCTCGCCATGTGGAAGGGCGACCGGGTGGCTGCCTGCATCTCGGCCGCCTCGGTGATCGCGAAGGTGACGCGTGACCGGATCATGGTGCAGCTGCACGAGCAGTGGCCGGACTACGATTTCGCCACGCACAAGGGCTACATCACCGAGGAGCACACCGCGGCGCTGCTCGAGCACGGTCCGTGCCCGGAGCACCGGATGAGGTTCGTGAACGTACGACGCGCCGCCGGGATCCCCGACGACGTACCGCTTAGCCTTGAGCACCAGCTCGAACTCGACATGGAAGGCCTGCGATGAGCGCCGAGGATCTCGAGAAGTACGAGACCGAGATGGAGCTGACGCTCTATCGCGAGTACCGCGACGTCGTCGGCATCTTCAAGTACGTCGTAGAGACCGATCGACGGTTCTACCTGTGCAACTCCGTCGACGTGAAGGCCCGCACCGAGGCCGGTGACGTCTTCTTCGAGGTGACGATGACCGATGCCTGGGTGTGGGACATGTACCGCCCCGCGCGGTTCGCCAAGAACGTCAAGGTGCTGACCTTCAAGGACGTCAACGTCGAGGAGCTCGCGGAGTCGGACTTCGAGCCGCCGAAGGCCTGAGCCCGCCGACCCCTGAGCCCGCCGGTCCCTGAGCCCATCCGGTCCCTGAGCGTGTCGAAAGGCCGGGCGCACCGATTCCGGCATTCCGCTCACAACACAGTCGGAATGCGCCTAGCCTTTCGCCGTGGTCACCGGGGAGGGAGGCGCCATGTCGGTACGTCGTACCCTGCGCGCACGCCTGGGCGGGCGCGAGCGCGGCGCGGCGGCGGTCGAGGCCGCCCTGGTGATCTGCTTCATCGTGGTCCCACTGACCTTCGCCGTCATCTCCTACGGCTACATGCTGAGCTTCCGGCAGTCGTTGAGCCAAGCCGCGACCGAGGGGGCTCGAGCGGCGGCAGTGGCTCCCTCTGGTGCGACGGATGCGGACACCGTCGCCACGGCGGCAGTCAACGACTCTGTCCAGTCGTTCGGCAAGCAGTGCGCCGCCACGGGCCCGATGACGTGCTCCTTCGTCCAGGGCGCCTGCCCGAACGACGACACGCTCCAGTGCGAGACCGTCACCGTGAGCTATGACCTCAAGAACCATCCGCTGCTTCCCCTCCCGCTGGTCGGCTTCGTGATGCCGGACACGCTGACCTACTCGGCGACGGCCCAGGTGAGCAGCCCGTGAAGAGGCACCGCCGGGAGGCCGGCGCGGTCGCCATCATGATGGCGCTGATCATCTGCTTCGTGTTGGTCCCGGTTGCGGCCTTCACCGTGGACATCGGGATGCAGCGTGTCGCCCGGGGCGACATGCAGTCCCTCGCCGACGTGGTGGCGCTCGACCTCTCCCGGCACCTCGACGGGACCACGGGCGCCGACGCCCTGCTGAGCGAGTTCAACGGGCCTGGTGGCCTTGCGGAGAAGAGTGCCGCCAACAACCTGGACACGGTCGGAGACAACGCCGTGCGCGGTGTCGTCGCGCAGGTCGGCACCGTCGATCCGGCCAAGTACGGAACCTCGGGCTACTTCACGCCGATCACCGGCAGCACGGTGCCGTCCGCTGTGCGTGTCACCGCATCCACCACGGTCGGCTTCGGCTTGGCGAAGGCGCTGCCCGGCGGTGGAATCGGCAGCGGCGGCGTCTCCCGGAGCGCGATCGCCACCGCGAGCACCAGTGCCTGCTTCAGGCTGGGCTCGTTCGCGGCTCGCATCAACTCCGCAGACTCGACGCTTCTCGCGCCCCTCAACGAGATCTTCGGCGTCAACCTGGGATTGGTCGACTACAAGGGGCTGGCGACTGAAACGGTGACCCTGGCCGACCTCGGCAGCGACAGTCATATCGGGTCGGTGGACCAGCTGCTGACCGGTGGGGTGACCTACAACGACCTTGCCCTGGCCGCCCTTGACGTGGTGAGCCGCAACGACCCTTCGAACACCGTAGCGATCTCGGCCCTCAACAAGCTGGTCCAGCAGAGTGCCTCGGTGGGCGGCACCGTGAAGCTTGGCGACACGGTGATCAGCGCAAGCCCCTCCGATCCCGCGGCGCTCGCAACCGAGCTCAACCTGCTCGACATCCTGACCGGAACTGTCCTTGCCGCCGACGGCACTTATGGACTCACCGCCAGCGACCTTCAGGTCCAGGTCCCCGGCCTGGGCAATGTGGCGAGTTCCTCGCTGAAGGTCACTCAAGCAGCCCAGCAGGCCTGTGGGGCGCCGGGGAAGGCGACCGCTACCGCGTCGCAGCTCAGCGGCACCGTGGTCATTCCCGCGATCAGCTCGAGCTCGGTCAACCTGCCGGGGCCGGGGCCGACGTTGAAGACCCAGACCGCCTCGGCGACGCTGTCGGTCAACCTCGGCAATGCGGAGGGAGTGCTGGCCGATCCGATCGTCTGCGGTTCCGGCACAGCCGCCGATCCGGACAAGATTCCCGTGGACGTCACCGCCGCCGCCGGCACGGTCGCACTGAGCGCCCAGATCCCTGCGACCCTGGACAGCTCGCTGACCGTGCTGCTCAGCCTGTACTCGATCCACTTCGACTATCGGTTCAACGTGAACGCCGCCACCACGGTGGGGGCATCGTCGACGTCGCCGACCTTGACGATCCCGCCCAACGACGTCACGCCGGTCACCACCGGCTCTGCGTTCCAGCTGCCCACCTCCTACACCGTGAACGCGGATCCGACCGCGACGATCGTGACCGTCAAGCTGTTGGGTGTAACGGTCTACTCCGGACCGCTGAGCGGCGTCACCAGTGCCGTCGGTCTCACCTCGGTAACGGGACTGGTGAGCTCGATCGTTAACACCACGACATCGGCCGCTACGACGCTCACATCGACGATCGCCTCCACGGTCAGTGGGTTGATCGGCAACCTCAACACCCTGTTGGCGCCATGGTCTGCGGCGCTGGGGGTGAGGGTCGGCGGGGCCGACGTCTACGCGGTGAAGTCACCATCGTGTGACACGCCACAGATGGTCGGCTGAGTCTCGGTCGCATTTACGAGACGCGATCCACCTGCTCGACATAGCCTTTCCCCAGCAATGCCTGGGGAGGGAACACATTGCACTCGGTGGCACGTGCGCGCAGGCAGCGCGACGGACGCGCCTCGGCGACGGTCGAGTTCGCGCTGATCATGCCTGTCCTCTTCGCGATCCTCTTCGGAGTCATCGACTACGGGCTGCTGTTCGACAACTCGCTCAACGCGCGCCAGGGCATCCGCGAGGCCGCCCGCGAGGCCGTGGTGCAGACCGCCCCGACCGGCGCCTGCGCGACCCAGACGGGCTTCCTGGCTCAGGCCGCGTGCACGGCGCGGGCCGACATCGGCCCTCTCGCGGGTACGGCGTACGTCAAGGCCTTCTACTCGTCATGGACGACCGGCCAGACCCTGACGGTCTGCACCCTGGTGCAGACCAAGGGCCTCACCGGCATGGTGCCGTTCCCGGCCGGTGGCTTCACTCGGGCCCGCACCGACATGGCGATCGAGGTCGCGAGTCCGGTGCCCGCGGGAGCGACGAGCTATGCCGACGCACTCCCTGCCGGCCAGGACTGGTCGTGGTGCAGCTGACCGCGCTCCGGGGCCGACGCGACGAGCGTGGGGTGGTCGCGGTGATCGCCGCGCTGAGCGCGACCGCGCTGCTGCTCCTCGCCGGACTCGTGGCCGATCTGGGCCAGGCCCGCGACGTACGGCTCCAGGCGCAGAACGCCGCCGACGCCGCTGCCCTGGCTGCCTCCAACGCCCTCTACGCCTCCGGCGCCGTCGACCTGGCTGCGGGCACTGCTGCCGCCAAGGCCTTCGCGGCCCAGAACGACGGGGTCACCGACGCGCAGTGGGCGAGCTGCGCGGATCCTGCGCCACTGCCCGTCGCGTCGGGCACTCCCTGCATCTCGTACGACGACGCGAGCCACCCGACCCGAGTCAGGGTGGTGATCCCGGTCCGGAAGGTGGCCACCCCGATCGGCGGCTTGGCCGGGATCAGCAACGTCCCGGTCTCGGCGACGGCAGAGGCCACGGTGAAGCCCGGCGGCCGGGCGGACTGCGGCCTCTGCGTCATCGGCTCGGGCATCCACGACATCCAGAACGGCAACATCTCGATCGGCGGCGCGAGCGCCTTCTTCAACGGCAGCGTGACCGCGAACCCGAACGGCTCGGTGACCGTGACCGGGCCCGGGAGCTCCATCTCCATCGAGGGGACCGTCTCGAGCGTGGGCACCTTCACCCCGCCGCCGTCCACCGGCCAGCAGCCCGTGCCCGATCCCCTCGCCTTCCTGACCCTGCCGCCCAGCACAGCTGGCCTGCAGGCCAAGACGGGCGACGCGTGCACTGGTGGCCCGGGCATCTACTACGGCACGTTCGGCCTGCACACCTGCACGCTCCAACCGGGCCTCTACGTCCTGGCCGGCAGCACGGTCGAGCAGGAGTCCGGGCTGATGGACGTGAAGGCGCCGGGCGTGACGATGTACTTCACCTGTGCCGCCACGGACCACACCCCGCGACCGTGTGCGGCAGGGGAGTCCGGCGCCGGGATCCTGCTCACCGGGCAGGCCGCGCTCACGATCACCGCGCCGACGTCCGGCCCCACCAAGGGCCTGTCGATCGTGGCGGACCGGAACAACACGGCCACCTTCGGCTTCCGAGGCAACGGGACGGACCCGTCCAGCGGCACGATCTACGCCGTCAGCGGCAGGTTCGACTACCGCGGCAACGGCAGCGGTGCCGCGTTGGACTCCTTGATCGTCGTCGGTGATCTGACCTTCAGCGGCAACAACGCGACGCTCGCCTCGACGTACACACAGGAGAAGAACCTCGGGCTGCCGCCGGCCGCGCCGTACCTCTCGAAGTAGTCCCACCACGACTGACCGTTGCCGATGCACAGGCGACGCCTGCCCGTGGTTGTCCACAGCCGCGGTGTCCATGCTGTGCCGGCGTCCGTGTCGGAAGCGACGCTTCGGCACATGAGCACAGCAGCGCAGAACAGCTCCCTGGGTGCGTACGGCGAGCGGGTCGCCGCGCGCCTCCTCACCGAGCAGGGGATGGTGGTGATCGACCGCAACTGGCGGTGTCCGGAGGGTGAGGTCGACCTCGTTCTGCGCGATGGGACGACGCTCGTCGTCTGTGAGGTCAAGACGCGCAGCAGCGCGGACTACGGACATCCGCTGGAGGCGGTGACTCCCGAGAAGGCGAACCGGCTCCGGCGGCTCGCGCTGCGCTGGCTCGAACATCACGACGTGCGACCTTCGGGGTTGCGGATCGACCTGGTCGGGGTGCTTCGCAACGGTCGCGGTGCGGCCGACGTCCAGCACGTGCGGGGGATCGGCTGATGTGGGCCACCACGCGCAGCGTCACGCTGGTCGGAGCCATCGGCCACGTCGTCGACGTCCAGGCCGACCTCAGCATGGGCCAGATCCGCACCGCGGTGGTCGGTCGCCCGGACGCCGCGGTCAACGAGGCCATCGATCGCTGCCGGGCGGCCGTGGACAACTCCGGCTTCCACTGGCCCACCAGCAAGCGGATCACCATCCTTCTGTCCCCGGCCGACGTGCCGAAGCGGGGCACCCACCTCGACCTCGCCATCGCCGTGGCCGTGGTGGTCGCGGCCGACCCTCAGGCCGACCAGGCGGCGTTGCGCGACGTAGTGCTGGTCGGCGAGCTCTGCCTCGACGGGCGGCTGCGCTGCGTGCCCGGCGTGCTGCCGATGCTGCTCGCGGCGCGGACGCGTGGAGTGCGCCGCGTGGTGGTCCCCGAGCCTCAGGTGGCCGAGGCCATGCTCGTCGACGGACTGGAGGTCGTCGGCGCACGGTCACTGGCCCAGGTGGTGGCGTTGCTGGCCGGGGAGCCGATCCCCGACGCGCCGCCGGTCGCCGGCCCGACGTCGCACCCGTTGCTCAGCTGGCGCGGTGAGGAGCGGATGGAGGACCTCGACCTGAGTGAGGTGCGGGGGATGCCCGAGGAGCGCTACGCGATCGAGGTGGCCGCCGTCGGGGGACACCATCTGATGCTGACCGGCCCCAAGGGGGCCGGCAAGACCACCATCGCCGAGCGGATCCCGACGATCCTCCCCGATCTGGACAGGGAGGAGTCGCTGGAGCTGACCGCCGTGCACTCGCTGGTCGGCTCGCTGCCCTCGGACGCGCCGGTGCTGACCCGGCCACCGTTCCGGGCGCCACACCACACGGCCTCCCGGGCCGGCATCCTCGGGGGCGGCACCGGCAGGGTGCGGCCGGGCGAGGTGAGCAAGGCACATCTGGGCGTGCTCTTCCTGGACGAGTTCGCGCTCCTGCCCAGCGACGTGATCGAGGCTCTCCGGCAGCCGTTGGAGAGCGGTGAGATCACCATCTCCCGAGGGGACGAGGAGGCAACCTTCCCGGCCCGGGGGATGCTGGTCCTCGCCGCCAACCCGTGCCCGTGCGGTGAGTACCACCCGCACCGCCGGGACAGCCCCTGCAAGTGCAGCGAGGTCAAGCGCCGCGAGTACCGCCGCAAGCTCTCGGGCCCGATCGCCGACCGCATCGACATCCACCGCTTCGTGGAGCCGCCGGAGGAGTGGCAGGCCAATGACCCGATTCTGCTGCCGGAGCCCTCCGAGGTGGTCCGCGCGCGCATCGAGCAGGCCAGGGCGCGGCAGCGCTCGCGGTACGCCGGCTGCGGCTGGCGGCTCAACGGACACGCGCCCGGCCCGGCGCTGCGCCGGGAGTGGCCGTTGGATCAGCCGGCGACCGCGCTCCTCGACCGGGCGGTCTACGGCGGTCACCTGACCCGCCGCGGCGCGACTCGGGTGCACCGGGTCGCCTGGTCGGTGGCAGACCTGCGTGGGGTGGACCGACCGGGCGTGCCCGAACTCGAGGTGGCACTGCGGCTGCGCAGCAGCCAGCCGCTCGACGTGGCGACCCTGCGCCTCGGTGGTGCCGCGTGACGGCCGGGCCGGCGAGCTCGGTGGTCACCGAGGAGGAACGACTCGCCCGGGTGACGCTCAACCGTGTGGTCGAGCCGGGGCACCCGGGCCTGTTGCATCGGGTGGCGACCCGTGGAGCGGTGACCGTGTTGCGTGAGCTCAGCGCCGGTGCGCGGATCCCCGAAGCGGCCGACCTCGCCCAGCGGCTCGCCGAGGCGGACCCGACCCGTGACCTCGAGGAGGGCGAGCGGCACGGGCTGCGCTTCATCGTCCCGGGGGATCGGGAGTGGCCACCGGGGCTCGACGGACTGACGAGCTGTCCGGAGCTGCATCGCCGCGGCGGAGTGCCGATCGGGCTGTGGTTGCGCGGCTGCGTGTCCCTCGCCGCGACGGTGACACGGGCCGGCGCAGTGGTCGGCGCGCGCTCGGCGACCAGCTACGGCGAGAACGTGGCCGGGCAGATCGGCCACGGCTTGGCCAGTGCGGGGTGGACCGTGGTCTCCGGCGCGGCGTACGGCATCGACCAGGGCGCGCACCGCGGTGCGCTCGCCGCCGGTGGGCCCACCGTGGCGGTGCTCGCCTGCGGGGCCGACAAGGCCTATCCCAAGGCGCACGAGCGCCTCCTGGACTTCATCGCCGAGAGCGGAGTGATCGTCTCCGAGGCGCCGCTCGGCGGTGCGCCGACCCGGATCCGGTTCCTGGCGCGCAACCGGCTGATCGCCGCGCTCGCCGCGGGAACGGTCGTGGTCGAGGCCGCAGTGCGCAGCGGTGCGTTGAATACCGCAAGCTGGACCGCGGGGCTGGGTCGGGTGCTGATGGGCGTCCCCGGGCCGGTCACCAGTGAGCCGTCGTCGGGCGTGCACCAGCTGATCCGCGAGCGCGGCGCGATCCTGGTGACCAGGCCGGAGGAGGTCCTCGAGGCGTTGGCCCCGGTCGGCGAGGAGACGCTGTTCCCGCTGCGCGCAGAGACCACTGCGCGCGACCGGCTCACCGACCTCGAACGGCAGGTCCTGGACGCGGTGCCGGTCCACTCCGCGGCGGGTGAGGAGAACATCGGACGAGTGGCAGGGGTCAGCCCGTCCACGGTGGGCCGCGCTCTCAAGCAGCTGGAGCGTGTCGAGCTGATCGAGCGGCTCGGGGGCCGGTGGCGGCTGCGCAGGCAGGCCGACGACTGACCGGAGCGCACGCTCGGAGAGCCGGAGGCGCATCACCATGCCCGATTGCGGCCCGATCGCGCCTCCCGTCCTGCGGGCGGCCGGGTGCCTAGGCTGGGCCACATGGAGGACCGGGCCGACGAGCGCGTGCTGCCCGAGCCGATGACGCAGGCTCTGGCCGCCTATGAACGACACCTGATCTCCGAGCGGGATCTCAGTCCGAACACCGTCCGCGCCTATCTCACCGATCTGTCGGGCATGCTCGAGCACGCCGCGGCGCTCGGTCACACGGACCTCGCCAGTCTCGACATCCGCACCCTGCGCAGCTGGCTGGCCAAGCAGCAGACCCTCGGCAAGGCGCGCGCCACGATGGCTCGCAGGGCCACCTCGGTGCGAGTGTTCACGGCGTGGGCCCATCGCGTGGGGCTGGCCCCCGCCGACCCCGGTGCCCTGCTGGGCAGCCCGAAGGGGCACCGGTCCCTGCCTCCGGTCGTCGACGAGTCGACCACCCGCGCCCTGCTCGACGACGCCGGGGTGCTGGCCGACGACAGCAGCCCGGTCGGCCTGCGGGACGCCGCGATCCTCGAGATGCTCTACGCGACCGGCATCCGGGTGGGCGAGCTGTGTGGACTCGACGTCGACGACGTCGACCGTGACCGCCGGGTGGTGCGGGTCCTCGGCAAGGGCCGCAAGGAGCGCACCGTGCCGTACGGCGTCCCGGCCGAGCGAGCCCTGTCCCGGTGGCTCCGGGTGGGCCGGCCGGCGCTCTTCCGCGCCGGCGCGGGCGGGGCACTGTTCCTCGGCGCGCGGGGTGCCCGGATCGACCAGCGAGCCGTGCGCACGATGGTGCACCGCCGGCTCGGGGCCGTGCCTGGTGCTCCCGACATCGGTCCGCACGGTCTCCGTCACACCGCGGCGACCCACCTGCTCGAGGGTGGCGCAGACCTGCGCACCGTCCAGGAGATGCTCGGCCACGCGTCGCTTGCGACCACGCAGATCTACACGCACGTGACCACCGAGCGACTCCGGGCGGCGTACCGACTCGCGCACCCGCGGGCCTGACCGGCGCCGGAGCCGTTCCGGCAGCGTGTTCACGACGGACCGGCCCGGCCGGTCTCCATCGGCAACAGCCGGACCGGTCCAGCACCGACCAGGGTGAGCGGGTCGAGGTAGCTGTCGCCTCGGAGCAGTCCCCAGTGCAGGCAGGCCCGGGGGAAGCAGTGGCTGCCGACCAGCTGGAGCGTGCCGATGACGGCACCCTCCGCGACCGGGTCGCCGACGCCGACCGACGCGGCCACCGGTTCGTAGGTGGTCCGCTCGGCCCCGTGGTCCACCACGACCACGCCGCGGCCCGCGAGTTGGCCGGCGAAGGTGATGGTGCCGGCCAGGGCGGCATGGACCGGCTCGCCCGGCTGACCGAGCAGGTCGACGCCGCGATGCCCCGGGCCCCACGGGTCGGCCGGCGGGTCGAAACCGCGGACGACCTGGTGGGCCGGGATCAGCGGCCACGTCCCGTGGCTCGGCGCGGGCTGCCTCGGCATCGCGTGCAGCGCGACGTCCGGTGTCGGCGACGTGGCTGCGGCGGGGGCGAGGACCCCTGTGCCTCCGCCCAGGAGAGCGACGAGCATGGTGGCGACGAGGGAGGACATGTCCGTCAGCATCCGGCGGGTCCCGGACCGTGGACGAGGGCGGCGGCCCGGCCTGTGGACGGCGGCCGTGTCCGACACCCTGTGGATCCTGGTCGGTCGTTCGCCGACACCGTTTCGACAACCTCACCGACACGCGGATATGCTGTGACCCAGCAGCTCCTCGGAGCTGACTTCGCACGCCCGTACCCCGGACCTGGTCCGGGGCGTCGGCTCTCAGTCCCGGTCGTCAGGCCGGGTTGGGCCGCGTGCCGGGCGTCAGGGCACCGGGCACCCGTCCGGGGCAACAACTGAGAACTGGTGCGCGCGTGCGCGCACCGCAGAGGTAAAGGAAGACCGGCATGGCCGTCGTCACCATGCGCCAGCTCCTCGAGAGCGGCGTCCACTTCGGGCACCAGACCCGACGCTGGAACCCGAAGATGAAGCGCTTCATCATGACCGAGCGCAACGGGATCTACATCATCGACCTGCAGCAGTCGCTGTCCTACATCGACACCAGCTACGCGTTCATCAAGGACACCGTGGCCAAGGGCGGCACGATCATGTTCGTCGGCACCAAGAAGCAGGCCCAGGAGGCCATCGCCGAGCAGGCGACGAGGGTCGGCATGCCCTTCGTCAACCAGCGGTGGCTCGGTGGCATGCTCACCAACTTCCAGACGGTCCACCAGCGGATCAACCGCCTCAAGGAGCTCGACGAGGTCGACTTCGAGGACGTGGCGGGTAGCAGCCGCACCAAGAAGGAGCTGCTGCAGATGCGCCGCGAGCGCGACAAGCTCAACAAGTCGCTCGGCGGCATCCGCGAGATGACCCGGACGCCCTCCGCGGTCTGGATCGTCGACACGAACAAGGAGCACCTCGCCGTCGAGGAGGCCCGCAAGCTGCGGATCCCGATCATCGCGATCCTCGACTCCAACTGCGACCCCGACCTCGTCGACTACCCGATCCCGGGCAACGACGACGCGATCCGCGCCGTCAGCCTGCTGACCCGTGTCATCGCCGACGCCGTCGCCGACGGGCTGATCGCCCGCTCGGGCGCCAAGTCCGGCGAGGGCGACGCGGCCGCGACCATCGGCTCCGACGAGCCGCTGGCCGACTGGGAGCGGGACCTGCTCGAGGGTGATGCCAACAAGGCTGCCGTCGAGGCGACCGGTGGCGATGCGGCCAGCCAGGACATCCCCGCTGCCGAGGCGACCGGCGCGACCTCCGAGGCCGTCGAGGTGGCGCCCGCGGTGGAGGCCGCCGAGGCTCCTGCGTCTGACGAGGCAGCCGCTGACGAGGCGGCGCCTGTCGAGGCACCCGCCGCCGAAGCCGCTCCGGCCCAGGCCGACTCTGCGCCGGCCACCGGGGACGGCTCGGCCCCCGAGGGCTTCACCATCAAGGGCAACAAGGACTCGATGAAGTTCCACGCACCCACCAGCCCGTGGTACGACCGCACGGTTGCCGAGGTCTGGTTCAGGACCGCTGAGGCCGCTGAGGCCGCGGGCTTCGTCAACGCTGAGAAGAAGGAAGACTGAGCACCCATGGCGATTTCCGCCGCAGACGTCAAGCGACTCCGCGACCTCACGGCCGCGGGCATGATGGACTCCAAGAAGGCTCTGGAGGAGGCCGACGGTGACTTCGAGAAGGCCGTCGAGATCCTCCGCGTGAAGGGCGCGGCCAAGGCACAGAAGCGCGGGGCCGAGCGGGAGGCGACCGCCGGCCTGGTGGCCAACTCCGGTGGCGCGCTGATCGAGCTGAAGAGCGAGACCGACTTCGTCGCCAAGAACGACGACTTCATCGCCGCTGCCCAGAAGATCGCGGACGCCGCCGCAGCCGCCCGGGCGGCGGACACCGAGGCGCTGAAGGCCGCGGACGTCGACGGCAAGACGGTCGGCGACCTGGTCGAGCACCTCGCCATCACCATCGGCGAGAAGATCGAGCTCGGCGACGCCGCGTACTTCGACGGCCAGACGGTGGCCTACATGCACAAGCGTGCCGCCGACCTGCCGCCGACGGTCGGCGTCTTGGTGGAGTACGACGGCAGCAACGCCGATGCCGCTCGTGGCGTCGCGATGCAGATCGCCGCAATGCGCCCGCAGTACCTCTCCCGCGACGACGTCCCCGCCGACGTGGTGGCCAAGGAGCGTGAGATCGCCGAGGCGACTGCACGCGAGGAGGGCAAGCCCGAGCAGGCGATCGCAAAGATCACCGAGGGCCGCCTCAACGGCTTCTACAAGGACGTCGCGCTGCTCGACCAGCCGTCGGTGACCGACTCGAAGAAGTCGGTGAAGGCTGTGCTCGACGAGGCGCAGATCACCGTCACGCGCTTCGCTCGCTTCGAGGTAGGCGCCTGATCCGTTAGGTTCGTCGCCAGACGTCAAACGAGGAGGCCGGTCCGATGCATCGAACGAGGATGATCGGGCCGGCCTTCCGTCGTACTACCGGGAGGTCGCTGTGACCGCGTACAAGCGGGTCCTGCTCAAGCTGTCCGGCGAGGTGTTCGGCGGTGGCAAGGTCGGGGTCGACCCGGACGTCGTGCAGAAGATCGCCCGCGAGATCGCGACCGTCCAGCGGACCGGTGTGCAGGTCGCCGTGGTCACCGGCGGCGGCAACTTCTTCCGCGGAGCCGAGCTGCAGCAGCGCGGCATGGACCGCGCGCGGGCGGACTACATGGGGATGCTCGGCATCGTGATGAACTGCCTCGCACTGCAGGACTTCCTCGAGAAGGAGGGCATCGAGACGCGGGTGCAGACCGCGATCGCGATGGGCCAGGTCGCCGAGCCCTACATCCCGCGTCGGGCGATCCGCCACCTCGAGAAGGGGCGCGTCGTGATCTTCGGCGCCGGAATGGGTCTGCCCTACTTCTCCACCGACACTGTCGCGGCCCAGCGTGCGCTGGAGAGCAAGTGCGACGTCGTGCTCGTCGCCAAGAACGGCGTCGACGGGGTCTACACCTCCGACCCGCGCACCGACCCGGGTGCGGTGAAGCTCGACCACGTCACCTATGTCGACGCGATCGCCCGCGGGCTGCGCATCATGGACCAGACGGCGTTCGCGCTGTGCGGTGAGAACAAGCTCCCGATGGTGGTCTTCGGCATGGAGCCGGAGGGAAACATCCTGCGCGTCGTGCAGGGTGAGAAGATCGGGACGCTGGTGAGCGCCGGCAACTGACCGGCCCCGGGCCCTTCCAGACGACGAGGAGCAGATCCGTGATCAACGACACCCTGAGCGATGCCGACACCAAGATGACCAAGGCCGTCGAGGTGACCCGCGAGGAGTTCGCCGCGATCCGGGCCGGTCGGGCGCACCCGAGCATGTTCGCGAAGCTGACCGCGGAGTACTACGGCACCCCGACACCGGTCCAGCAGCTGGCCTCGTTCACGTCCCAGGACGCACGGACGATCCTGGTGGCGCCGTACGACCTGGGTGCGATGAGTGCGATCGAGAAGGCGATCCGTGACTCCGACCTCGGGGTGAACCCGGCCAACGACGGCAAGGTGCTGCGCTGCGCGTTCCCGGAGCTCACCGAGGAGCGTCGCAAGGAGTACGTCAAGGTCGCGAGGACCAAGGCCGAGGAGGGGCGGGTCGCGGTGCGCAACATCCGTCGCAACGCCAAGCAGGCCCTGGAGAAGCTCGAGAAGGACGGGGACGTCGGCAAGGACGACGTCACGGGTGCCGAGAAGCGCCTGGACGCGGCCACCAAGAAGCACACCGACCAGATCGACGACCTGCTCAAGCACAAGGAAGCCGAGCTGCTCGAAGTCTGACGACCTCGAGGACCCCTGCGATGAGCGACACCTCCGCGCCCGTCCCTGCACCCCCCAAGGACCACGGCCGCGCTGGCCGCAACCTCCCTGCCGCGATCGGCTCGGCCGTGGTGCTGTTGGTCGCCGTGGTGGCCTCGCTGTACTTCTGGAAGACCGCGTTCATGCTGATCGTGGCGGTCGCCGTGGTCGTCGCCGTCTGGGAGCTTCACCGCGGCCTCTCCGCCAAGGCCATCGACATCCCCGAGCAGCCGCTGATGGTCGGCGGCGTCGTGATGGTCGTGGTCGCCTACTTCTGGGGCGCGCCGGCGCTGGTGACGGCCACGGCAGTCGCCGGGCTCGTCAGCATGCTGTGGCTGCTGCGGCGGGGTGTGACGGGGTTCGTCCAGAATGCGACGGCGGCGGTGTTCACGCTCGTCTACGTGCCGTTCCTGGGCTCGTTCGTGGCCCTGATGCTGGCCGAGGGCGGCGACTGGAACTCCGCGCACCACTTCGCCGACGACGGCGTCCGTGGGGTGATCGCCTTCATCCTCCTCACGATCGCCTCCGATATCGGCGGCTACGTGGCCGGCGTGCTCTTCGGCAAGCACCCGATGGCGCCGGTGATCTCCCCGAAGAAGTCCTGGGAGGGGTTCGCCGGCTCGGCGATCTTCTGCGTCGGGGCCGGCGTCGGGCTGATGGCCTGGCTGGACGCCGCCTGGTGGATCGGGGTGCTGCTCGGGGTGATCGCCGTGGTGATGGCCACGCTCGGCGACCTGGTCGAGTCGGTGATGAAGCGTGACCTCGGGATCAAGGACATGAGTCAGATCGTCCCCGGGCACGGTGGGCTGATGGACCGGCTGGACTCGCTGCTGGCGACGATCGCCCCGATCTGGTTGGTCCTCCACTATCTGGTGTTCTGATGGCGGCCGGGTCGCGGACCGGGCGCGCGCATGCCCACGTCCGGCACATCCACCTGGTCCGGCACGGCCGGCCCCTCGTGCGTCCGGACCAGCCCGCCGCGAGCTGGCACCTGGACCCCGCCGCGCACGCCGACGTCGTACGCCTGCGTGAGTCCGGTCGACTGCCGACCCGCGCCCGCTGGTTCACCTCGCCGGAGCCGAAGGCACGGGAGACCGCGGCCCTGCTCACCGACGCGCCGGTCGAGGTGGTCGACGACCTCGCCGAGCAGGTCCGGATGCACGCGGCCTGGATCCCGGACCTGGACACGGTCCGCCGACGGGCGTTCGCGCACCCGGCCGAGCCGGCGTACGACGGCTGGGAGCCGCTCGCCGACACCGCACGACGTGTCGGTACGGCGGCCCGGGCGTTGCTCGACGCCCATCCTGACGACGACCTGGTGATCGTCGGTCATGCGACCGCCTTCGCGGTGCTGGCCGCCGCCCTCACCGGGCGCGCTCCCGACCCCGACCTGCCGGGGGCGTTGGGCTTCCCCGACGTGGTCGTGATCGAGATGCGTCGTCGTCGGGAGGTCCGACCGGCGACCTTCCGGGACGTGTTGGTCGGAGCCGGGCTGGTCGGCGTCGGTGAGCTGGTCAGCTGGCGGGTCGGGGGCCGGCTCGGGCTGATCGCGGCCGCCGTACTCGTGCTGGGCACGCTGGCGCTGGTCACCCGTCGGAGCCGGCACTGGGGCTGGACGCTCGTCGGCGCCGCGCTGCTCGGCATCGTCCTGGCGATCGGCCTCGTCGTGGCCGTCTGGCCGCGGACCGGCGGCTGAGGGTCGCTATCCCCGCAGTCGCAGCACGGGGCGGCCGGAAGCGGTGCGCACCTCGAGGCTGGCGATCTGGTCGGGGGACAGGTCCACCGACCCGACGACGCGGGTGGTCCCGTCCGGTCCGACCCGCCACTGCGCCACCCGGTGCAGGGTCCCGTCGCGCCCGGTGACGACCAGGTCGTAGGCAGGCAGGTCGCCGTAGGACCCGCCTGCGTAGCGGCAGGTCATGTCGATCCGGGTGCCGCCGTGGTCGGCGCGCAGGGTGGCGGTGGCGCTGATCGGAGCGGACACCAGCGCGACGAACGGCTGTCCGTTGCTGTCCGGGGTCCCGGGTCGGAGCGCCAGCCCGGCGCCGACTCCCACCAGGATCGCGGCCACCGCAGCCGCAGCCAGCAGGGTGAGCCGTCGACGACGGTTCCGACGGCGGACCTCCCTGAGCAGCCGTGGCAGGAGCGTCCCGGGTGGTTCGGGTGACGCGGCAAGCTCGTCGGGGTCGACTCGAGCCAGCAGGCCGGGCAGTCCGGCGACCTCGGCGACGTCCCGCCGACACTCGGCACAGCCGGCCAGGTGCGACTCGAACGCGTCGCGCTCGGACGGCGAGAGCGCGCCCACGACGTAGGCACCGGCCGATCCGCACTGCGCCTGCTCGTTCATTTGGTGACCCCCCTCTCCTCCAGCGCCAGCCGCAGCGCCCGCATCCCGTAGTGCAGCCGCGACTTGACCGTCCCAGCGGGCACGCCCAGGCGTACGGCGGCCTCCGCCGCCGTCCGGCCACGGTAGTAGCACTCGACGATGGCCGAGCGGTGGTCCTCGGACAGGGCGCGCAGCGCGTCGAGGACCAGCCACGTCTGCACCATCTCGTCGACGTCGTCACTGGACGGGGCGTCCACGGTGCCGGGTTCGGTGACCACCTCGAGCCGGTTCCGGGCGCTGCGCCACCCGTCGATCGCCTGGTTGCGTGCGACTCGGAACAGCCAGGCCCGGACTGCCTCGCGATCGCGCCCGAGCACGTCCGGGTTCTTCCATGCCCGGAGCAGGGTCTCCTGGGCGAGGTCCTCCGCTCGGGGGCCATCCCCGCCGGTCAGGTGCAGGCAGAAGCCCCACAGCGCGCGTCCGTGCTCGTCGTACGCGCTGCGCATCAGCTGCTGGTGCAGATCGGACGTCGTCATCACCCCTTGAACGGATCAACGAGGCGAGGGCCCGTACGGTTCATCGCATTGTGAACCGAGCCGAACCCCGGAGCCAGCTCTTCGTGGAATCCACAGGAGCCGACACCGAGGCGGAGCCGTGGATCGCGCCAGGCGGCGGGGAGGTCCGGCAGCAGTTCGGGCAACCAGGGCCGCGGCCATAGTCCCGGCGCGCCGTCCGTCGTACGCGTCGTTGGCACCCGTCGTTGCATCGGAGTCTCTAGGATCACGCCGTGGCCACATCCAAGAGCGACAAGTCCAAGCAGCGGCGAGAGCGGGTCGAGGAGCTGCGTCGTGAGCAAAAGGCCAAGGAACGCCGTCGCGCGGTGCTCGGCACCATCGGGCTGGTGGTGATCCTGGTCGCGCTCGTGGTGGGCGTCTACCTCGGCACTCGGGGGAGCCATCACAAGCAGGTCACCGGTCAACAGATCGTTCCGACCACGCCCACGGGGCAGGTCACCGTGCAGAAGAAGCCGGCCACCGTGCCCAACACCACCGGGATCCCGGGGGTCGTGGCCTACGACACGTCGGGCTACCCCGCACCGGGAACCCCCGACGCAGGGACGCTGGCGCACGATCACGTGACCGGCCCGGTGAAGTACGCCGTCATCCCGCCCGTCGGTGGGCCGCACAACGGTGTCTGGATGAACTCCGGCGTCTACGACAAGCCGATCCCGAACGAGCGGGCGGTGCACAATCTCGAGCACGGCGCGATCTGGATCACCTATCGACCCGACCTGCCGGCCAAGGAGGTCCAGCAGCTGGTGGACTTCGTCAGCAAGCAGTCGATGATCGACGAGGGCAACAACTCCAACCGCTACATGGACCTGAGCCCCTGGGCGGACGACTCGTTGCCGTCACCGATCGTGCTGAGCTCGTGGGGCTACCAGCTCAAGGTGACCAGTCCCACCGACCCGCGGATGCAGAAGTTCGTCGACACCTTCCGGCACAGCCAGAAGTACACCCCGGAGTACGGCGCAGCCGTGGACGGCATTCCTGTCCAGACCGGCGGTCGCCCGGTCACCGACGGCAGCAAGTTCGCCAACCCGTCAGGAAGTGTCAACGGCCAGGGAATGTGATCGGGGCCGCCGCCGGGGATTCGTCGGCACGGCGCGGCGATGGGACACTAGAGCTCCATGAGTGAACCGATCAAGACGCTGCCCCTGGTCTTCGAGGAGCCCAAGGGCCGCGGCAAGCCGCCCCGGCACCTCGCTGACCTCAACGCGGCCGAGCGAAAGCAGCTCGTCGCGGACCTCGGCCTGCCCGGCTTCCGCGCCCGCCAGCTCTCGACCCACTACTTCGGGCGGCTGGTCGACGATCCGGGGGAGATGACCGACCTCCCCGCCGGACAGCGCGAAACGCTGGTGGCCGGGCTGCTGCCCTCGCTGATGACGCCGCTGCGCACCCTCGAGGCCGACGCGGGCACGACGCGCAAGACCCTGTGGAGGCTCTTCGACGGCGCACTGGTCGAGTCCGTGCTGATGCGCTATCCGGGTCGGGTGACCATGTGCGTGTCCAGCCAGGCCGGGTGCGGGATGGCCTGTCCGTTCTGCGCGACGGGCCAGGGCGGACTGCAGCGCAACATGTCCACCGCCGAGATCGTCGAGCAGGTGGTCGCCGGGGCCCGAGCGCTGGCGCGCGGCACTGTTCCCGGTGGGCCGGGCCGGGTGTCCAACGTGGTCTTCATGGGCATGGGTGAGCCGATGGCCAACTACCGAGCCGTGATCGGCGCCGTACGCCGGCTCACCGATCCGACTCCCGACGGCCTGGGGATGTCGGCCCGGGGCATCACCGTGAGCACCGTGGGGCTGGTCCCTCGGATCAACCAACTCGCCACCGAGGGGATCCCGGTCACCCTGGCGCTGAGCCTGCATGCGCCCGACGACGAGCTGCGCGACGATCTGGTGCCCATCAACACCCGGTGGAAGGTGCACGAGGCCGTCGAGGCCGCGGCCAACTACGCGCACACCACCGGCCGTCGCGTCTCCATCGAGTACGCCATGATGCGCGGCATCAACGACCAGGCGTGGCGAGCCGACCTGCTCGCCGACGTGCTGCACGAGTACGACGCACCCGCCGATGGCCGGCGTGCGCCATGGGGTTGGGTGCACGTCAACCTGATCCCGCTGAATCCGACGCCGGGGTCGAAGTGGACGGCCTCCGATCCCGCCGACGAGCACGAGTTCGTCCGCCGGCTCGAGGCGAGGGGCATCCCGACCACCGTCCGCGACACGCGTGGATCCGACATCGACGGGGCCTGCGGGCAGCTCGCCGCGGTGGAGTGACAGGCAGGTCGGTGCTGCAGCCCGGATCTGGTTGTCGTTGACGGCCGCCGTACGCCGGTCCGGAGCCGGTCACGGCGGGAGATCTCCATGCTCGCGAAAGACGTAGGGGCGATCTTGGTCACGCCGACACCGCTGTCGCGATGGTAGACAGCGGCCGATGGTGGGGGGAGGATGCGCATCAACGATGCGACCGACTTCCGAAGGAGTGTCCGCCGTGACCCAACCCCAGCCTGAGAGCCTCGGGCACATCAACCGCCTGGAGACCCTTTCCAACGCCGAGCTGCAGAAGGTGATCAACGCCGGTCGGCATTTCACCCTGCCGGCGGACTGGTCGCTGATCTGGGAGGGAACCGCGGCCGACAAGGCCTACCTGATCGTCAACGGTGAGGTGTCGGTGCGCAAGGGTGGCGCGGAGATCGCGAAGCTCGGCCCCGGTGACGTCATCGGGGAGATGGGCATCGTCGAGCACAAGCTGCGCTCGGCGAGCGTGGTCAGCCTGACCCCCTTGGAGGTCATCCACTTCACTCGCGAGTCGCTCGAGCAGCTGATCGACGACGTGCCGGCGTTCGGCACGGCCGTCCGCGGGACCAGCGAGGACCGCCGCGCAGCCGGACGCGAGAGCTGACACTGGAGGAGACTGCGGGCCGTGCCTGACCTCGACGGACCCGATCCGCACGAGCTCCTCGAGCTGCTCGAGCGGATCCTGCTCGGCTCGCTGCCGTCGTTGACCAGCGCCGAGGTGGCCGAGCGCACCGGGATCTCCCAGGAACGCGCCCGGGAACGCTGGCGCGCACTGGGCTTCACCGAGGTGCCCGAGGGGGTGCCCGCGTTCACCGAGGCCGATGTCCACGCGTTGCAGCTCACCGAGCGGCTCCGAGAGCTCGGATTCGTCGGAGAGGAAGCGGAGGCGTCGCTGATCCGCACGGTCGGACGCGGCCTGTCCAGGCTCGCCGAGCTCCAAGTCGCGCTGCTCGCGCGCACGATGATGCTGGAGGAGATGGACCTCGACGCCCTCGAGGACCGGCTCGTCGAGGTGAGCCCCGTGCTTGAGGAGGTGATGGCCTACGTGCTGCGCAGGCACTCCCTGAGTGCCGCGAGCCGGATGTTGCTCTCCTCATCGTCTGGCGACGACGGCCAGCAGATGGCGGTCGGGTTCGCCGACATCGTCGGCTACACCCGACAGACCCGGTCGCTGCGCCAGAGCGAACTGGCCGAGCTGGTGGAGGAGTTCGAGTCGCGGTCACAGGCGGTCGTGACTGCGCACCAAGGCCGGGTCATCAAGACGATCGGCGACGAGATCCTGTTCGTCACCGACACCCCGGAGGATGCGGCGCGCATCGGGCTGGAGCTCACCGAGCTCGAGGTGCAGGAGGAGAAGTTCCCCGAGCTCCGGGTGGGCCTCGCCTACGGCTCGGTCCTCTCCCGGCTCGGTGACGTCTACGGTCCCGTGGTCAACCTCGCGGCGCGGCTGACCTCGACGGCACGCCCCGGGAAGGTCCTCGCCGATCGTGGCATGGCGGACGCCCTCAAGGGGGACGAGTCCTTCCGGCTCCGCCGGATGCGGCGTACGGCGGTCCGCGGCTACCGCCGGCTCGAGCCCTGGTCCCTACGCAGGCCTCTGGGCGAGGCGCCGCAGTTCGACAGCGAGAACCTACCCGGCCCGGCGTCCCAGTTCCTCGCCGAGCGCGGCGCGGACCTCGTCCGTGCTGTCGACGAGCGCAAGCCTCGAGGCGAGCGGTCCTCCAGCCGCAAGGGCGGACAGTAGCGGCCACGCCTGCAGGCGCTCGGACCAGAACTCCTTGCCGACCAGCACCATCGGGGCGATCTCACCCTCCACCGCGTGGTAGTTCCCGCACGCTGCCTGGAAGATCTCCTGGACGGTGCCGGCCGCGCCGGGAAGGAAGACGAGCCCGGCTCGGCAGACGTGCAGCAGGATGTCCTCGCGGATGGCATTGCGGAAGTACTTCGCCACCGCGCCACAGAACGGGTTCGGCGGCTCGTGACCGTAGAACCAGGTCGGCACGCCGAGCGACATCCCGGACCGGGCCCCGACCGCGACCAGTCCCGCCCGGGCCCAGTCGGTCACCGACGGGCGGTAGGACGGCACCGTGGCCACCCGGGCCAGGGCCTCGTCGAGGTCGGCCACCCCCGCGACCGCGGCGCCGAGGTTCGCGGCCTCCATCGCTCCCGGCCCGCCACCGGTGGCGACGGTGTACCCGGCACCGGCGAGCTCGGCGCCGAGTCGGGCGGCGTCGTCGTACGCCGGCTCGCCGCGCTCGAGCGCGTGCCCGCCCATCACGCCGACGATCCGCCGTCCGCGGACGTACTCGCTCAGGGCGTCGTCGACCGCGTTGTCGTGCAGCGCCATCGCCAGGCTGTCGTGCACGGTGGTGCCGCCTGGGCGGTGTCGGTTCGCCGCCACCGACCACGCGTAGATGCGGGCGTCAGGGGTGGCGTCGTACCCGCGGTCGATGCCGTCGTACAACTCCTCGGGCGTGTAGAGGGTGGCGCGGTAGGCGTCGAAGGGCACGTCGGGAACGGCCGGGAACACCAGGGCGCCACCGGTACGGAGCCGGTCCTCGAGGTTGTCGGGGATCCGGCAGCCGAGGAACAGCGCGCCGGCGGGGTCCAGCCGGCCGAGCACGGCAGTGCGTCCGGTCAGGTCGAGGTCCTGTACCTGCCAACCCCGCATCGACCGGCTCCGGGCGGCGCACCGGTCGAAGTCCTCGATCGTGTCGATCTCGATGCTGCGCACGCCTCGAAGATAGCGGGCGGCCATGGAGCGCAGGCCCCGGTCGGTCACGGGCCGCCGTCGTGATCACGGCGGCGTCGATCAAGGGGTGGTGTCAACCGAAGGCCTGCACCACCAGGTCGGCGAAGAGTGCCTCCTCGTCCGCGGCGACGCCGCGGCGCGCGAACCACTGGCACACGTTGTGAACGTCGCGCTGCAGGAAGTCGGTCCCCGCCGGGTTGGCGGCGAGGTCGACCACCTGGGGCAGGTCGATGATGACGAGCCGATCGCCGGCGACGAGGACGTTGTACGGCGATAGATCGCCGTGTGCGACGCCCAACCGGGCGAGTCCGGCCATCGCATCGCGCAGCTGGTCGAACCATGCTGCCGCGGTCGCCCGGTCGGGGCGGGCGTCCACGAGACGGGGCGCGGGCGACCCGTCATGGGTCACGAGCTCCATCAGGATCTCGGTGCCGTCGATCTGCGTCGGGTAGGGCACTGGTATCCCGGCGGCGTGACAACGCTGCAGCCACTCCCATTCGGTCGCCGCCCAGCCTGCGGCGGCGACCTCGCGGCCGTGTGCGGTGGCCTTCTTCATCGCCCGGGCGTCGCGGCTGCGTCGTACGCCGCGGCCCTCGGTGTAGACGACGCTGCGCTGGAAGAGGCGGTGCTCGGCACTGCGGTAGCGCTTCGCGACCAGGGTGCAGCCGGGACCGCCGGGCACCGCGCGCTCGACCAGCACGGCCTCGGCCTCCTTGCCGCTCTTGAGGACGCCGAGATCGGTGTCGATGGCGGCACGGTCGGTGACCAGCCAGGCGGGGACCGGCTCGGGCCCGCGGCACAGCGGCTCGACGTCCCAGTAGGTCATCATCCGCGAGCCGTCCGCGAGGTCGTAGTCCGGTCCGTCGAGGGCGACGTAGTCGAAGCAGAACGCCGGATCAGCGTCCGGGTGGAGGGGGTGGTGCTCCATGGAGAGTGCTCCCGTGGTGAGTGAGGTGGTCGGCGGGCAGGCCGAGGACAGCGATCTGCATGTCATGCCTCCTTCGCTCACGTGGAACACGGACGAGCGCCATCGTGGTCCGGTGCGACGCCGTACCGCAACGGGTTTTGCCGGAGCCGGCGCCCGTCCGAGGGTCGGCGTGGGTCACTACGGTGGTGCCATGGCTGACATCCCGGGAGCGACCTCACTGGCGGGCACCGTCCACCCGCCGGTCACCGACGTGATCCTCGAGGGCGGCGGGGTCAAGGGCATCGCCCTGGTCGGTGCCCTCCAGCCGCTGGCTGAGGCGGGCTACAGCTTCGCCCGGGTGGCGGGCACCTCGGCGGGCGCGATGGTCGGCGCGGTGCTCGCGGCGATGCAGCAGCGCGGCGAGCCCGTGGATCGCCTCGAGGACATCGCGCGCAGCCTCGACTACTCCCGGTTCCGCGACCGCGGCGGTGTGGCGAGGTGGCTCGGCCACGTGCCCGGTCCCTTCGGCTACCTCGCGGACGCGATCTCGGTGATCTTCGAGTCCGGCGCCTACGAGGGTGACTACCTGCGCGACTGGGTTCGCGGCGTGCTCGCGGAGTTCGACGTGCACACCTTCGGCGACCTGCTCCTCGACGATCCGGCCGGTGACGGCGAGATGCACCACCGTTATCGACTGGTCGTGGTGACCAGCGACGTGAGCCGCAAGCGGCTGGTCCGATTTCCCTGGGACTACCAGGACTACGGGCTCGACCCCGACGAGCAGCTGGTCTGCGACGCGGTGCGGGCCTCGGCGTCGATCCCCTACTTCTTCGAGCCGGTCGAGCTGCGGGGCAGCCGCGGCATCTCGACCCTGGTCGACGGTGGCCTGCTGTCGAACTTCCCGATCGACATCTTCGATCGGGCGGACCACCGGACGCCGCGCTGGCCCACCATCGGGATCCGCCTGGACGCGCTGCACCTGGATCCGGCCCGACACGTCGAGCCGGTCCGTGACCCGGCCCACCTCGGGGTGGCGCTGGTGGAGACCGCGATCGAGGCCGAGCAGGCTGCCCAGGCGCTGGCCCCGTGCAACCTCGCCCGCAGCGTCCAGGTGGACACGACCACGGTGAGCAGCTTCGACTTCGACCTGAGCAGCGCTGACGAGCAGACTCTCCTCGCAGCAGGTCGGTCAGCGACCGAGACGTTCCTCGCGGGATGGGACTTCGACCAGTGGCTGCAGGAGTGCAGGGGAGTGACCGCATGACCGCGGATCCGATCCTCGGTGAGTCCCTCGACCGCGTCCGGTCCACCCGGAGCAGCGTCAAGTGGCGTCGCTACGACCCTGACGTGCTGCCGATGTGGGTCGCTGAGATGGATGCCCGGCCCTGCCCGGTCGTCGTCGACGCGGTCACGGCGGCCGTCGCACGCGGCGACACGGGCTACGGCTGGGCGCCGCCGTACGCCGAGGCGATGGCCGGCTTCGCGCGGCGGCGCTGGGACTGGGAGATCGATCCGTCCACCACGTTCACGGTCGTCGACGTGATGGTCGGCGTCGCCGAGCTGCTCCGGCTGGCCACCGAGCCCGGTGGCCCCGTCGTGGTCAGCACGCCCTGCTACAACGCGTTCTTCGGCTTCCTCGACCACCTCGGCCGCACTCCCGTGGCGGCACCGCTCACCACCGCCGGCCGCCTCGACCTGGACGAGCTCGACCGAGCCTTCAGCGCGGTTGCCGGCTCGCGGGCTGCCTACCTGCTCTGCAACCCGCACAACCCGACCGGGACGGTCCCGACCAGGGAGGAGCTGACCGTCGTCGCCGAGCTGGCGCGGCGGCACCAGGTCACGGTGATCTCCGACGAGATCCACGCGCCGCTGGTGCACCCGGGCGGCGTGTTCACGCCGTACCTCACCGTGCCGGGCAGCGAGACGGCGGTCACGGTGCTCTCGGCGTCGAAGGCCTGGAACGTCGCGGCTCTCAAGTGCGCGCTGGTGGCGCCCGGCGAGGCAGCCCGTCCCCTCGTCTCCGGCCTGCATGAGGTGCTCACCCACGCGGTCAGCCACCTGGGCCTGATCGGCCAGGCGGCCGCGCTGACCGAGGGCGAGCCGTGGCTCGACCAGCTCGTCGGCGAGCTCGCGAGCAACGCTGTCACCCTCCGCAGCCTGCTCGCAGAGGCACTACCAGAGGTCTCGTTCGCGGCTCCCGAGGCGACGTTCTTCGCGTGGCTGGACTGCCGCCGGCTCGGAGAGGACCCGGCCGGGGTGTTCCTCGAGCGCGGCAGGGTCGCCCTGACCCCCGGCGAGGAGTACGCCGGCGACCCCGGCTTCGCCCGGCTCAACTTCGCGACCTCCCCACGGGTGCTCGCCGAGGGAGTGCGCCGGATGGCAGCGGCCGTCGCGGGCGGCGGCCCCGGCGACCTCGACCCTGTGACAATGAAGGGGTGAGCACCATCGAACGCCGCGATGTCGTCATCCTCGGGTCGACCGGATCGATCGGCACCCAAGCGCTCGAGGTGGTGCGCGCCAACCCGGAGCGCTTCCGGGTGGTCGGTCTGACCGCCGGGGGGTCGAACCGGGAACTCTTCGAGAAGCAGGTCGCCGAGTTCTCGCCGATCGTGTCCGGGCTGGGCGAGAATGCCTCGGTCGACGCGGCCGCGCACGCCTGCGACGTGGTGCTCAACGGGATCACCGGCGCGGTCGGGCTGCGTCCGACGCTCGCTGCGCTCGACGCTGGCAACACACTCGCGCTGGCCAACAAGGAGTCGCTGATCATCGGTGGTCCCGTGGTCACCAGGCGCGCCCGACCCGGCCAGATCGTGCCGGTGGACTCCGAGCACAGTGCGCTCGCCCAGTGCTTGCGCGGCGGCCGGGCGAGCGAGGTCCGGCGCCTGGTGCTGACCGCCTCCGGAGGGCCGTTCCGAGGCAGGACCCGGGCCGACCTCGAGGGCGTCACCGTGGAGCAGGCGCTGGCCCACCCGACGTGGGACATGGGGCCCGTCGTCACGATCAACTCGGCGACGCTGGTCAACAAGGGCCTGGAGGTCATCGAGGCGCACCTGCTCTTCGACATCCCGTTCGACCGGATCGAGGTCGTGGTCCAGCCGACCAGCGTCGTGCACTCGATGGTCGAGTTCGAGGACGGGTCCACGATCGCCCAGGCCGGTCCGCCGACGATGCTGATCCCGATCGCGCTGGCGATGGCCTGGCCCGAACGGGTGCCCGACACCGCGCCCCCCGTCGACTGGAGCGTCCCGCAGACCTGGGAGTTCTTCCCGCTCGACGATGAGGCGTTCCCGGCGGTGGGGCTGGCGCGCGAGGCGGGACGGCGCGGCGGCACCGCGCCCGCGGTGTACAACGCGGCAAACGAGGTGTGCGTGCACGCCTTCCGCGAGGGCAGGCTCGCGTTCGTCGACATCGTCGAGACCGTCGCGTGTGTCGTGCAGGCCCACGACGTACCCTCTGATCCGCACGAGCTGACCGTCGAGGACGTGCTGGCCGCCGACGTGTGGGCCCGCTCGGAGACGACCCGCCTCCTGGAGACCCGTTGAACCCGATGAAGGCCCGATGACCACCGCCCTGCTCTACCTCGCCGGCGTGGTCATCTTCGCCGTGGGGGTGGCCGTCTCGATCGCCCTGCACGAGCTCGGCCACCTCATCCCCGGCAAGCTCTACGACGTCAAGATCACCCAGTACTTCATCGGGTTCGGCCGGACCATCTGGTCGCGTCGCCGCGGTGAGACCGAGTACGGACTCAAGGCCGTCCCGCTGGGCGGCTACGTGAAGCTGGTCGGCATGCTCCCGCCGGGACCGGACCAGGACCCGGGCCAGATGCCCAGCCGGAACACCGGGATGTTCGCCCAGCTGGTCAGCGACGCCCGCTCCCAGGAGTACGAAGCCGTCGACGAGGCCGATCACGACCGGCTGTTCTACGTGCAGCCGTGGTGGAAGCGCGTGGTGATCATGGGCTCCGGGGTGGCCGTGAACCTGGTGCTGGCGTTCCTGCTCTTCGCCGTCGTCTTCATGGGGTACGGCGCCCTGGCTCCGACCACCACGGTCGCCACGGTGTCGCAGTGCGTGAAGGTCGTGCACATCGACGAGAAGCCGGGCCCGTGCACCTCCGCCGACCCCCTGGCCCCGGCGCGAAAGGCCGGCCTGCGCCCCGGAGACCACCTGGTGTCCTTCAACGGCACCACGATCGACTCCTACGACCAGCTTCAGGGTCTGATCCGCGCCAACGAGGCGGGGGCGGCGACGATCGTGGTCGACCGGAACGGGCACCGCCGCACGCTGCAGACCAACACGGCCATCAACGTGCTCCCCAGCCGCAGTGACGTGCAGCGCAGCGTGCGGGCCGGCTTCCTCGGAATCACCCCTACGGTCACGCTCCAGCGGCAGGACGTGGGCTACGTCGTGACCACGATGGCCAGCGGGACCTGGGACACCCTGAAGACCATCGGCACCCTGCCGCAGAAGCTCTACCACGTGGGCCGGGCGGCGCTCGGACTGGAGAAGCGCAGCACGGACAGCCCGATGAGCGTCGTCGGCGCCGGCCGGGTCGCCGGGCAGCTCGCCTCCGACCACCACAACTCGATCGCCGACCGGTTCTTCTCGCTGTTGCTGCTCCTTGCTGGACTCAACCTGTTCCTCGGGTTGATCAACCTGGTGCCCCTGCCGCCCTTCGACGGAGGCGGCATCGCCACCACGCTCTACGAGGCGGTACGCCGTGGTGTGGCCAGGCTGCTCGGTCGCCCCGACCCTGGCGTCGTCGATGCGGCGAAGCTGCTGCCGGTCACCTATGCGATGGCCGTGGTGATCCTGGTCGTCAGCGTGGTGCTGATCTATGCCGACATCGTCGCGCCGGTCTCGTTGACCTGAGCCGTACTCGGCAGGGTCGGCGGTCGGCGGCCATCGTGGTGGCCGATTACAGTGGAGGCATGACCCAGGTTTCCCTCGGCATGCCGGAGGCCCCGGCTCCCGTGCTCGCCCCCCGCCGCAAGACCCGCCAGATCAAGGTCGGCAAGGTCGGTGTCGGCAGCGAGTCGCCGATCTCCGTGCAGTCGATGTGCACCACCCTCACCGCCGACGTGAACACCACCCTGCAGCAGATCGCCGAGCTCACCGCGGCCGGCTGCGACATCGTCCGGGTGGCCTGCCCCTCGGCGGACGACGCCGAGGCGCTGCCGGAGATCGCCCGGCACTCCCAGATCCCGGTGATCGCCGACATCCACTTCCAGCCGAAGTACGTCTTCGCGGCGATCGAGGCCGGCTGCGCTGCGGTCCGGGTCAACCCCGGCAACATCAAGAAGTTCGACGACCAGGTCAAGGAGATCGCCCAGGCCGCCAAGGACCACGGCACCTCGATCCGGATCGGCGTCAACGCCGGCTCGCTGGACATGCGGATCATGGACAAGTACGGCAAGGCCACGCCGGAGGCGCTCGTCGAGTCGGCCGTCTGGGAGGCCAGCCTCTTCGAGGAGCACGACTTCCACGACTTCAAGATCTCGGTCAAGCACCACGACCCCGTGGTGATGGTGCGTGCCTACGAGCTGCTCGCCGAGCAGGGTGACTGGCCGCTGCACCTCGGCGTGACCGAGGCCGGCCCGGCGTTCCAGGGCACCATCAAGTCCGCCACCGCCTTCGGCGCGCTGCTGAGCAAGGGCATCGGCGACACCATCCGGGTTTCGCTGTCCGCGCCGCCGGTCGAGGAGGTCAAGGTCGGGATCCAGATCCTCCAGTCGCTCAACCTTCGCCCGCGCAAGCTCGAGATCGTGTCATGCCCTTCGTGCGGTCGGGCACAGGTCGACGTCTACACCCTCGCCGAGCGGGTCACCGCGGGGCTCGAGGGCCTCGAGGTCCCGCTGCGAGTGGCCGTGATGGGCTGCGTGGTGAACGGCCCCGGCGAGGCCAGGGAGGCCGACCTCGGGGTCGCCTCGGGCAACGGCAAGGGGCAGATCTTCGTCCGGGGCGAGGTCATCAAGACGGTGCCCGAGGCACAGATCGTCGAGACCCTGATCGAGGAGGCGATGCGGATCGCCGAGGGGATGGAGCCGGTCGAGGGCGGCGGCGCAGAGGTCAGCGTCGGCTGATCGGTCAACGGGCTCCGGCGGCCGTCTGCAGCCGTCGCAGTACGCGCAGCGCGGCGAGGCAGGACTGGAAGGGTGCGCTGTCGCCGGCCAGGAAGCTCAGGTCCGAGACGACCTTGTCGACCGCGGCGGGGTCGGTGAGGTCGACGGTGCTCGCCTCGGTCCAGCCGTCGTGCATGTCCGACACCGATGCGGCGGCCTGGGTCTGCAGCGTCGCCAGTGCCCGACGGACCTGGCTCTTCGTGGGCGGCTGGTGCTTGCCGTGCCGCCCGTGCTGGGGCGTCGGGGCGAGCAGGTAGTCAGTGGCGATCGGCGCGACGTCGGACATCTGGTAGCTGATGTCGAACGGCCGTAGCCGCGCGGACAGCTGCTGGATGCGATCGTCCGCGGTGCGCTGATCGGCCAGTGGCCCGGGGCAGTCTCCGGCGGTGGCGCTCGTCGTGTAGTAGTCGACCGTCGCCAGCGCGGAGGCCCAGCGCTGGGCCAGGTCGGAGGGGTCCGGTTGCTGGTCGCGGCCTCGCAGGGAGTCGCCGAGGGCCTTCCACTGGTCGCGGCACTGCTGCGCCGCGGCGCTGGGCTGGGTGAGCGGGGACTCGGGGGAGGACCCGCAGCCGCCAGCGCTCAGGGCCAGCGCGAGGAGCAGCACGACGACGCTGTACGGCGCGGAGCCGGCACCGGCCACCCGATGCGCGCTGGCATGCATGGGGTCACCGTAATGGTCCGGGCGCGGAGGTGTTGCGGCGCGACACGGCGCACTAGGCTCCCTGCGTGCAGGTCACCGCGCAGGAGGTCCGGGTCCTCGGCCCCGCCGACGTACCCTTGGCCCTGCATTGCCTGGAGACCGAACCGGTCACCAACGTCTTCGTCGACTATCGGACCCGGCTCACCCAGCTCGACCGGCGCTGGTTGGGCGGTGAGATGTGGGGCTACTTCACGGGCGGTGAGTTGGTCTCCATGTGCCACGTTGGCGCCAACCTGGTGCCGGTCAACGCCACCGAGGCGGCGTGCACGGCCTTCGCCCGGCGGATGATGCAGACCCGCCCGCCCTCGTCCACGGTGGTCGGACCGCGTGACGCGGTGGAGGCGATGTGGACGCTGCTGCAGCGCACCTGGGACCGGCCCCGCGAGTTCCGCTGGGACCAGCCGCACCTGGTGATCACCGGCGCACCGCAGGTCGAGCCGGACCCGTTGGTACGGCGTACCCCGCCGGTGGCGCTGGAGACCCTCTACCCGGCCTGTGTGGCGATGTACACCGAGGAGGTCGGCATCTCCCCCGAGCAGGACGGCGGCCGGGACCTCTACCACGCCCGCGTCGCGCAATTGGTCAACCGCGGGTGGTCCTTCTCGCGGATCGAGGACGGCAAGGTCGTCTTCAAGGCGGAGATCGCCTGCGCCTCACCGTGCGCCGCCCAGATCCAGGGCGTCTACGTCGCGCCGGAGCGACGCGGCGAGGGGCTGGCCGCCCGGGGGATGGCGACGGTGGTCGACATCGCTCTGCGTGAGGTGGCGCCGGCGGTGTCGCTCTACGTCAATGCGCACAACCTGCCGGCCCGGCGCGCCTACCAGCGGGTCGGGTTCGAGCAGACGGCGACCTTCTCCACGATCATGTTCTGACCCGAAGAAGGCCGCCGCGCGCTGGTGCGGTGGCTACAGAGCCACCGGCGGCTCGACCGGGACATCGTCCTCGGACTCGTTGAGGATCTGCTCGACCCGCTCGCCGGGCAGCTGGCAGTGCCAGGCGAGCGCGAGCACGATCACCGTCAGAATGATGTTCGCGATCACGCCGCCGTTGAACTTGTAGACGTTGGCCTGCCCCGCGTCCACGGTGCTGGCACCGGAGTAGCTGCCCAGGTAGCTCACCAGGGTGATGCCCGCGAACCAGACCAGCACCCACCAGCCGTGCTTGAAGTCGAGTTGCGGTGCACGCCGGTTCACACCACGGTCGAAGTACTCGAAGATCGCGAGCAGCACGTAGCCGATCAGGACCGCACACATCATCTTCCACACCTGGTCCCATCCGGCCCAGTACATCATCAGGTTCGTCGACAGCAGTGCCAGCGGCCCGATCACCCAGGCAGCCTTCAGCCGGTAGGGACGCTCCTGGTCCGGCAGCTGCTTGCGGAAGGTGAGCAGCGCGATCGCGCCGCTGCCGAAGGAGAGCACCGTGAGCGAGGTGACGATGGAGACCAGCGCCTGCCAGCTCGGGAACGGCAGGAAGAAGATGCACCCCACGACCCAGGCGAGGATCAGGCTCGGCCACGGGACGCCACGCTCGTTCACGTGGGCCAGCACCCTCGGCGCGTTGCGGTTGCGGCCCATCGCGTACGACATCCGGGCGGTGACGCTGGTGTAGATGAGGCCGGTGTCCGACGGCGAGATGATCGCGTCGGCGTACAGCAGGGCCGCGAGCCAGCCCAGCCCGAGCACGGTGGCCAGCACCGCCAGCGGGCTGAAGTTCGCCGAGGCCCCACCTGAGGCCTGCAACAGGGTCTGCGGGGTGTTCAGGCTTGCCCAGTCGCCGCCACCGAGGTCCTTGGTCGGCACCGACCCGATGAAGGCGACCTGCAGCAGGAAGTAGAGGACGCCACAGATCAGCACCGAGCCGATCAGGGTGAGCGGCACGTTGCGTCGCGGATTGTCGGTCTCACCAGCCAGCTCGATGCCCTGCCGGAACCCCAGGAACGAGAAGGCGATACCGGCTGCCGGGATCGCCTCGAAGGCACCCTTGATGCCGTACGGCGCGAATCCGCCCTTGAGCCCGTGGAAGTTCACCGAGTGGAAGGCGGTCACCAGCAGGGCCACGATCACCAGGACGATCATCGCCAGCTTCCACCAGACCAGCACGTTGTTGATCCGGGCGAACCAGCGGACACCGAAGTAGTTGATCAGCACGAAGAGGGCCATGATCGCGATCGCGATCAGGATGCCGACCCCGGTCAGCGTGCCGTTGTCGTGCTCGAGCCAGTGCAGGTAGGACTCCGCATAGGTGAGCACCGCGGAGACCTCCACCGCTGCCACGGAGGCGCAGGCGAGCCAGGTCACCCAGCCCATCGAGTAGCTCGCGAACGATCCCCACGCGTAGTGCGGATAGCGCGCGACACCACCGCTGCGCGGGAACATCACACCGAGCTCGCTGTAGCTCAGACCGATCAGCAGGAACATGATCGTGGCGACGATCCAGGAGATCAGTGCCGCCGGGCCCGCCTGGCTGGACGCCTTCAAGGAGCTGAACAGCCAGCCCGATCCGATGATCGACCCGATCGCCGCGAACAGCAGTCCGATCGTCCCGAAGTCCTTCTTGAGGCGAACGTCGTCGCCGCTCGCTCTCGCCGTCTGTTCCACGTCTGTGCTCATCAGGGCACCATCCCTTCTCCTCAGCACGAGGCAGTGCCGCGGTGGCCCTCAGGGGCCGAAGCAGGTGACGCACAGCCGAATGCGAAATCACGCTAGTCCCGCTGGTCACATGGGCGTCAAGCACTACTCGCCGGAAACATGTCGTGTCGCGAGGTGTTCGCGGCGACCCCTCGCCCCCGAGGGCGTGCCGGTGGACCGTCGCGGGAAACCGGATCGCAGCGCGTCGGGCCGCGCCAGTAGCCTTCGCCCCATGACTGCCGCCCGCGTGCTCAGGATGTCGTCCCTGTTCGTCCGCACCCTGCGCGACGACCCGGCGGACGCCGAGGTGCCGAGCCACCGGTTGCTGGTCCGCGCCGGCTACGTACGCCGCGCCGCGCCGGGCATCTACTCCTGGCTGCCGCTGGGCCTGCGGGTCCTGCGCAACGTCGAGGGTGTGATCCGCGAGGAGATGGACGCGATCGGCGCCCAGGAGCTGCAGTTCCCAGCGCTCCTGCCCCGGGAGCCCTACGAGGCGAGCGGCCGTTGGACGGAGTACGGCGACGGCATCTTCCGGCTCAAGGACCGCAAGGGCGGCGACTACCTGCTCGGGCCCACCCACGAGGAGATGTTCACGCTCGCGGTCAAGGACCTCTACTCGTCCTACAAGGACCTACCGGTCTGGCTCTACCAGATCCAGACCAAGTACCGCGACGAGGCCCGGCCGCGCGCGGGCATCCTGCGCGGACGCGAGTTCGTGATGAAGGACTCCTACTCCTTCGACACCACCGACGAGGGTCTCGACGCCTCCTATGCGGCACACCGCGACGCCTACGTGCGGACCTTCGACCGGCTCGGGTTCGACTACGTGATCGTCAAGGCCACCTCGGGCGCGATGGGCGGCTCGAAGTCGGAGGAGTTCCTGGCCCGTGCGGAGGTGGGCGAGGACACCTACGTGCGCTGCACGAACTGCGACTACGCCGCCAACGTCGAGGCGGTGTCCGTGCGTCCGCCCACTGTGCTGGGCGGTGGATCCGATGGATGGGGCGACGCACCCGCTGCGCACGCCGAGCAGACGCCCGAGACCCCCACGATCGCCACCCTCGTCGACCACCTCAACCAGGCCTTCCCCCGCGAGGATCGTCCGTGGCAGGCGTCCGACACGCTCAAGAACGTGCTCGTCGTGCTCAAGCACCCCGACGGGACCCGCGAACCCCTCGCGATCGGCCTGCCCGGCGACCGCGAGGTCGACCAGAGGCGTCTCGAGGGCCAGCTCGAACCGATCGAGGTCGAGCCGATGGACGAGACGGAGATGCGCCGGCACCCCACGCTGGTCAAGGGCTACATCGGCCCGGCGGCGCTCGGTGAGAAGAGTCCGTCCGGCATCCGGTACGTCGTCGATCCGCGCGTGGTGGACGGCACCCGCTGGGTGACGGGCGCGGACATCTCCGGCAGCCACGTCCTCGACCTCGTGGTCGGCCGCGACTTCACCCCCGACGGCACGATCGAGGCCGCCGAGGTCCGGGACGGAGACCCCTGCCCGCAGTGTGCCGACGGCACGCTCGAGACGGCTCGCGGAATCGAGATGGGCCATATCTTCCAGCTGGGCCGCAAGTACGCCGACGCCCTCGACCTGCGTGTCCTCGACGAGAACGGCAAGCTGGTGACCGTGACGATGGGGTCCTACGGCATCGGCGTGTCACGGGCCGTCGCGGCGATCGCGGAGTACAACCACGACGAGCTGGGCCTGTGCTGGCCGCGCGAGATCAGCCCTGCCGACGTGCACGTGGTGGCGACCGGCAAGGACCCCGCGGTGTTCGAGGCCGCGGACCGGCTGGCGACCGATCTCGCGGCGGCCGGACTCGTGGTGCTCTACGACGACCGGCCCAAGGTCAGCCCCGGCGTGAAGTTCAAGGATGCCGAGCTGCTCGGCGTGCCCACGATCGTGACCGTCGGTCGGGGACTGGCCGACGGCAACGTCGAGCTGAAGGACCGTGCCGGCGGTGATCGCCGCGAGGTGCCCGTCGGCCGCGCGGTCGAGGAGCTGCTCGCCGAGACGGGGCGGGGCCGGGAGAGCTGACCGGACCGCGTCAGAGCTCGGCGAGCTCGGCCAGGTCCTCGCTGGAGGGCTCCCAGCGGAGTGCGGCGACGTTCCGGCGCAGCTGGTCCGCGGAGGTGACGCCGGAGATCACCGAGGCGACCGCAGGCTGGGCGGCCAGGCCCGCGATCGCGACGTCGAGGATCGACAGGTCGCGCGCGGCGGCGTACGCCGTGAGGCCCTCGACCCGCTCCCAGTCGGCCTCCGCGAGCCAACTCGAGCGGTCCGGCTCCGCGGCGGCCCGCGAGCCGGTGGGCGGCTCGGCGCCACGGGCGTACTTGCCCGTGAGCAGGCCGCGCTCCAGGGGGAAGAACGGCAGCAGGCCCAGCCCGAACTCCTCGGCGGCCGGGACGACCTCCGCCTCCACGCTGCGGTCGAGCAGCGAGTAGCGGTTCTGCACGGACACGAACGGGGTGAGCCCGGCCGCGCGCGCCGTCCACGCGGCGTGGACGATCTGCCAGGCGGCGAAGTTCGAGCAGCCGACGTAGCGCACCTTGCCCTCGTGCACGAGGTCGTCGAGCACGCTGAGCGTCTCCTCGATCGGGGTGACCGGGTCCGGTGCGTGCAGTTGGTAGAGGTCGATGTGGTCGGTCCGCAGCCGGGAGAGCGAGCCCTCGACGGCCCGCCGTACGTATCGCCGGGACCCGCGGACGCCATGGTCATCGCCGTAGGCCCCGCGCATGTCCATGCCGAACTTCGTGGCCACCACGAAGTCGTCGCGGCGCCCGGCCAGGGCCTCGCCGAGGAGAGCCTCGCTGCCGCCGGGCTCGGCCCCGTAGGTGTCCGCGGTGTCCAGCAGCGTGACACCGAGCTCGCCCGCCGCGTCCAGGATCGACGCCACGCCGGCGGCGTCGACGCGGCGGCTGAACGCGTTGCACCCGATGCCGACCGTGCTCACCATCAGGCCGGAGGCACCGAGGGGTCGCTGGGCCACGACAGTCGCAGAGTCGGTCACGGCGCTACGGTAGCCCGCGCCGCCCATCCCGTCGTCGGCCTGCAGAATGGCTCCATGACAACGATGGAGCCGGCAGGTGGGCGCACTGTCGTCGTGGGACGCGGTCCGGCCCCGACCGACCCCACCGACGGGGGCGCCCCCGAGCGCGTGCAGGCGCTGCGATGACGGTGCAGGCGGTGATCTTCGACTGGGGCGGCACCCTGACCGCCTGGCACGACATCGACTTCCACGCCGAGGCGCTCGCCCTCGCGGCCGCCTGCCGCGCGCACCCGGAGAGCGACCGGGCCAGTGCCGACCTGCTGCACGCGGCCAACCAGGCGGTCTGGGGTCGCTCCCGGGACCACCAGCAGAGCGCCACGATCACCGACCTGTTCGACGAGGCCGGTCTCGAGCACGATCCCGCGCTGCTCTCCGCCTACCGCGACTTCTGGGAGCCGCACACCCTCACCGACCCCGAGGTCCGGCCGCTATGGGAGGCCTTGCGCTCCCGGGGGATCCGGGTGGGCGTGCTGTCCAACACCATCTGGCCGCGCGCGTGGCACCGTGACTTCTTTCGTCGCGACGGCGTGGAGCACCTGATCGACGGCGACGTCTACACCAGCGAGATCCCGTGGACGAAGCCGTCGGAGCGGGCCTTCCGGGCGGCCATGGAGGCGGTCGGGGTCAACGACGCGTCGCGCTGCGTCTACGTCGGGGACCGGCTCTTCGATGACGTCTGGGGCGCCCGCAATGCCGGGATGCGCGCGGTCCACGTGCCCCACTCCACGATCCCGAGCAGCCAGCTCGGACACACCGAGGGGCAGCCCGACGCAGTGGTGCAGCGGCTCTCGGAGATCGCCGCCCTGGTCGATCTGCTGTAGTCAGCCCTGGATCGGTCCCTGCATCCCGGGGAAGTGCGACGGGGTGGCGCCGTACCCGAGCTGCTCCACCGCCGCAGCCTCGAGTGCGCTGATGGCCCACGCGCGCGTGGCTCCGGTGCTGTTGGCGACCAGCTGGCCGTAGAGCACGACGCAGCGTGCCTCGACCTGGCGCGCCGCGGTGCGTACGTCGGCGGGCGTGGCGAGGTCGTTCGGCAGCCGGTAGGCCGCGGCCGACGCGACCGGTACGCCGCCCGCGTTGCTCACCAATACCGTGAGTCGGTCGCGCCGGGTCCGATGCGTGTCGTAGCTGTGTGCGACCAGATCGGCGAGACCCGGCTGCTGGGACCGGGACACCTGCCCCCCCATCACCCCGTAGAGGTAGACCGCGGCGTGCTCGCCCGCGAGGGTCGCCTGGAGCGCTTCGCGCGGCGTCATCGGGGAGCCCTCGTGGTCGTGCCCTGGTCGGAGGACGGCCGAGGCCAGTCGTCGACCTGCTGCGCGACCGCCGCTGCCATCGAGGCCAGCAGCCGCGCGAAGTCGCCGCTGCGGGCCCGCTGCGCCAGTCCGGCGAGCGTGGTCTGCGTCGGTCGCTCAGCCGTGCGCAGGGCGACCAGCGCGCGCGCCTCCGAGTGCGGCACCGCGGGACCTGTCCGCGGTGGCGGGGGCGACGAAGATCTGGGAACGGCGCGCTCGAGGGCGACGAGGTGGGCCCGGTGCATCGCCAGCAGGCCGGCCAGGGGACCGGCCAGCGCCGGGTGGTGTCGCGTCGTCACCCGGATCGCGTGGATCTGCGCCCGGATCACAGTGACCGCCTCGGTGGCGGTGGCGACGTCGGGGTCCGGCTCGGAGCTGCCCGGGAGCTCGACGTGCGGCGCACGGACGGCACATCCCGCCACCACGAGTGCGCCCGCTCCGGCGACCAGTGCGCGACGGCTGAGCACGATCGGATCCGGCACGCGCGCAGGCTACGCCATCGGGCCTTCGATGATTGGCTAGGGTTGGAGCACCACAACAGCACAGCAGGAGGCGTGATCCGTGAACACTTCGGAGACCAGGGACCGCCTCGGCGTGCTGCTCACCGAGCCGATGGCCGCCTTGGGCCTCGACCTCGAGGCGGTCGAGCTCACCTCGGCCGGCAAGCGTCGGGTGCTGCGCGTCGCGGTCGACAAGGACGGCGGGGTCTCGATGGACGACGTCGCCGATGCCACCCGGGAGGTCTCGCGGGTGCTGGACGACACCGATGTGATGGGTAGCCAGCCGTACACCCTCGAGGTCTCCTCGCCCGGCGTCGACCGGCCGCTGACCCTCCCACGGCACTGGCGTCGCAACACCGACCGACTGGTCAAGGTGACCCTCGCCGCGGGCGGGACCGTGACGGGGCGGGTCGCCGAGGCCGGCGAATCCGCGGTCCTGCTCGAGGTCGACGGTGGCACCCGAGAGGTGCCCTACGACCAGGTCGACAAGGCCAAGGTGCAGATCGAGTTGAAGCCCTTCGAGAGGGCGCCACGACCCCCGGAAGAGGGCTGAGATGGACATCGACATGAGCATCCTGCGGATGCTGGAGCGCGAGAAGGAGATCTCCTTCGACGTCCTCGTCGAGGCGATCGAGCAGGCGCTGCTGACGGCGTACCACAAGACGCCGGGGGCCCAGCAGGAGGCGCGGGTGCACCTCGACCGCAAGTCCGGGCACGTGACGGTCCTCGCCAAGGAGCTTGACGACGAGGGCAATCCGGTGGGGGAGTACGACGACACCCCGGAGGGATTCGGTCGGATCGCCGCGACCACGGCGAAACAGATCATGCTGCAGCGACTGCGCGACGCCGAGGATGAGCGCAAGTACGGCGAGTTCGCCGGCTCGGAGGGTGACATCGTCTCCGGCGTCATCCAGCAGGGGCGCGACCCCCACGACGTCATGGTCGACCTCGGCAAGCTCGAGGCGCTCCTCCCCCTGGGCGAGCAGGTGCCGGGCGAGGACTACTCCCACGGCTCGCGGATCAAGTGCCTGGTCGTCAGTGTGCGCCGCGGGCTACGCGGGCCGCAGGTGATGCTCTCGCGCAGCCACCCGGGCCTGGTCCGCAAGCTGTTCGCGCTCGAGGTCCCGGAGATCGCCGACGGCACCGTGGAGATCGCCGCGATCGCCCGTGAGGCCGGGCACCGCACCAAGATCGCGGTCACCTGCAGCACCCCGGGCGTGAACCCCAAGGGTGCGTGCATCGGGCCGATGGGGCAGCGGGTGCGCAACGTGATGAACGAGCTGCACGGCGAGAAGATCGACATCGTGGACTGGTCCGATGACCCGGCCACGTTCGTCGGCAACGCCCTCAGCCCGGCCCGGGTCAGCAGCGTCACGGTCGTCGACGCCGAGGCCAGGTCGGCGCGCGTCGTCGTACCCGACTATCAGCTGTCGCTGGCGATCGGCAAGGAGGGACAGAACGCCCGCCTCGCCGCTCGGCTCACCGGGTGGCGCATCGACATCCGCAGCGACGAAGCCGCTCCGGAGGGCTCGTGAGCGTCCGAACAGCACGGGTGGTCCGGTTCGGCAATCGACCCGGCAAACGGTAGACTGCATTCTCGGTGGCCCCCCGAACTGTGCCGATGCGCACCTGTGTTGGATGCAGGAAGCGAGTCACCAAGCGTGAGTTGCTGCGAGTGACCCTCGGAGCGGACCCGACCGGCAGGCCCGCGGTCGTGCCCGACCCGTCGGGAACTGCGCCGGGCCGTGGAGCGCACCTGCACCCCACGACCGCGTGCCTGGAGCTCGCCGAGCGCCGCCGCGCACTACCCCGAGCCCTTCGCTGGTCCGGGAGCAGCGCGCTGGCCCTCGATGAGCTGTGGGAGCTGGTCACGCTCAACAGATCGAGCGGCGGGGACGCTCGATCACCAGGACAGATCCGATGAGTACCACCAGGAATGGGAGCAGCAGCTCATGAGCACTCGATGAGTACTAACCGATGAGCTCGTACATCAACTAGCGGTCCGCAGCATGCACTGCTCGGACCAGGAGGAACCACGTGGCCAAGGTCCGAGTAAGTGAACTCGCCAAGGAATATGGCGTCCCGAGCAAGGAAGTCCTGACCCTCCTGACCGACATGGGGGAGTTCGTCAAGTCGGCGTCCTCGGGCGTCGAGCCGCCGGTCGTCCAGCGGTTCAAGGACACCCACGGCGCCGCCCTGATCGCCAAGAAGGAAGCCGCCGAGGCCAAGAAGGCCGCGAAGAAGGCGCCCGCGAAGAAGGATGCCGCCCCCCCGGCGCCGGCCGAGGTCGATGAGATCGCTGCGGCCACCGAGGCTCCGGCGGAGCCGGTGTCGGAGGCTCCCGAGGAGGCAGCCGCGGCTCCCACCGCGCCTGCGCCGACGGAGCAGGCAGCACCCTCGACGCCCTCCGCACCCCGGCCGGGTCCGCGCGTGGTGCCCTCCGCGCCCGCCGACGAGGCGCCCGCTGCTGAGGCCGAGACGCCCAGCGCGCCACCCGCCGAGGAGCCACCGGCTGCCTCGGGCCCTCGTCCTGCTGCGCCGCGCCCGGCCCCGCGCCCGGGTGCCCCGCGTCCGGGCAACAACCCGTTCTCCTCGACCCAGGGCATGGGGCGTCGTCCGTCGACGCCGCCCACGGGTGACCGCGCGGCGCGTCCGCCGGCAGCCCGTGACGGCGCCCCGGGTCGTCCGGGCATGCCCCGTCCCAACCCTGCGATGATGCCGAAGTCACCGGCCGCCTTCGGTGGCGGACCGGGTGGGCGACCCGCTCCGGGTCGCGCAGGCGGCCCCGGTGGTCGCGGCGGGGCCCCTGCGCGCGGAGGCGCTCCGGGGCGTCCCGGGGCTCCGGCCCGTGGCGGTTTCGGTGGTCCTCCGGGCGGCGGTGGCGGCCCTGCGGGCCGAGGCCGTCCCGGCGGTCGTGGCTCGACCCAGGGCGCGTTCGGTCGTCCCGGCGGGCCGTCCCGGCGTGGCCGCAAGTCGCGGCGCGCCCGTCGCCAGGAGTTCGAGCAGATGGAGGCGCCGACGATCGGCGGCGTGCGCGTCCGCAAGGGCAATGGCGAGACCGTTCGCTTGACCCGGGGCGCCTCGCTGACCGACTTCGCCGAGAAGATCAACGTCGATCCCGCCTCGCTGGTCCAGATGCTGTTCAGTCTCGGTGAGATGGTCACCGCGACCGAGTCCGTCAATGACGAGACCTTGGAGCTGCTCGGTGAGGAGCTCAACTACGTCGTCGAGGTGGTCTCGCCCGAGGACGAGGACCGCGAGCTGCTGGAGTCCTTCGACATCGAGTTCGGTGTCGACGAGGGCGCCGAGGCCGATCTCGCCGTACGGCCGCCGGTCGTCACGGTGATGGGTCACGTCGACCACGGCAAGACCAAGCTCCTCGACGCGCTGCGCAGCGCGAACGTGGTTGCGGGCGAGGCCGGCGGGATCACCCAGCACATCGGTGCCTACCAGGTGGCCACCGAGGTCGACGGTGCAGAGCGCAGGATCACCTTCATCGACACCCCGGGTCACGAGGCGTTCACCGCCATGCGTGCCCGTGGCTCGCAGTCCTCGGACATCGCAGTGCTGGTGGTCGCCGCCGACGACGGCGTGATGCCGCAGACGGTGGAGGCGCTCAACCACGCCCGCGCCGCCGGGGTCCCGATCGTGGTCGCGGTCAACAAGATCGACAAGCCCGACGCCGACCCGACGAAGGTGCGCGGTCAGCTGACCGAATACGGCCTGGTCCCCGAGGAGTACGGCGGCGACGCGATGTTCGTCGACGTCTCGGCGAAGTCCGAGCTCAACCTCGACAAGCTGCTCGAGGCGATCGTGCTGACCGCCGACGCGTCCCTGGACCTGCGGGCCAACCCCGACCAGGACGCCCAGGGCCTCGTGGTCGAGGCGCACCTGGACCGTGGTCGCGGCCCGGTGGCGACGGTGCTCGTCCAGCGCGGCACGCTGCGGGTCGGGGACTCGATCGTCGCCGGTCCGGCGCACGGCCGGGTCCGCGCGATGCTCGACGAGTACGGCGAGAACATCGAGGAGGCGACCCCCTCGCGTCCGGCGATGGTGCTCGGTCTGTCCGGGGTCCCCGGCGCGGGTCAGAACTTCCTCGTCGTCGAGGACGACCGGATGGCGCGTCAGATCGCCGAGAAGCGGGAGGCCAGGGAGCGTGCAGCGCTGCAGGCCAAGCGCAGGGTCCGTCGTACCCTCGAGGACTTCATGGCGTCCATGGAGAAGGGCGAGAGCCAGGAGCTCAACCTGATCCTCAAGGGCGACGTGTCCGGTTCGGTCGAGGCACTGGAGGACTCGCTGGCCAAGATCGACGTGGGCGACGAGGTGTCGTTGCGCGTCATCGACCGTGGTGTCGGTGCGATCACCGAGACCAACGTCGACCTGGCCGCCGCGTCCGACGCGATCATCATCGGCTTCAACGTCCGCCCGCAGGGCAAGGCGACCGAGCGGGCGGACAAGGAAGGCGTCGAGATCCGCTACTACTCGGTCATCTACCAGGCGATCGAGGAGATCGAGGCAGCCCTGAAGGGCATGCTGAAGCCCGAGTACGAAGAGGTCAGCCTCGGCCAGGCCGAGATCCGGGCCATCTTCCGCTCGTCGCGGATCGGCAACATCGCCGGCTGCATGGTGACCAGCGGCACGATCCGGCGCAACGCCCGGGTGCGGTTGATCCGGGACGGCGCCGTCGTCGTCGAGAGTGCCGAGCTGGCCTCGCTGCGGCGCGAGAAGGACGACGTGTCGGAGGCTCGCGAGGGCTTCGAGTGCGGCCTGGTGATCAAGGGCTTCAACGACATCAAGGAAGGCGACATCGTCGAGGCGTTCGAGCTCCGCGAGATCCCGCGGAGCTGAGGCGGCGACTTCTCCCAGGTTAGGAACCCAAAGGGACTCTTCACACACCGGATCTCGTGTGTGAAGAGCACCTTTGACCTCTGAACCTGGGAAAAGTCACTCCGGAGAGGGGCAATCATGAGTTCACCGCGCGTGCGCAAGATCGCGGACCGGATCAAGGTGATCGTGGCGGAGATGCTGGAGCGACGGATCAAGGACCCGCGGCTGGCCAACGACAACGGGCACCTGGTCACGGTGACCGATGTACGCGTCTCGGGCGACACCCAGCAGGCGACGGTCTTCTACACCGTGCTCGGCGGGGAGACCGACCTGGTCGCGACCGAGGCGGCGCTCGACTCGGCCCGTGGCCTGATCCGTTCGGAGGTCGGCAAGCAGCTCGGCATGCGGCACGTCCCGACGATCGACTTCGTGCGTGACGCACTGCCCGAGTCGGCTCGCCAGATCGACGACCTGCTCGAACGGGTGCGCGCCTCCGACGCGCAGGTGGCCGCCGCCGCATCGGGCGCCCGGTACGCCGGCGAGCCTGACCCCTACCGCAAGCCGCGCGAGGCGGAGGACTCCGAGGACGACGACGGGTGACGGAGCCGACCCCAGGCCTGGTGATCGTCGACAAGCCCGCGGGCCTCACGTCCCATGACGTGGTCTCGCGGGTTCGTCGTCTGGCCGGCACCCGCAAGGTCGGGCACGCCGGCACTCTTGACCCGATGGCCACGGGAGTCCTCGTCGTGGGCATCGGCAGGGCCACCCGGTTGCTGGGCCACCTGCTGGTCACCGACAAGGCGTACGACGCCACTGTGGTGCTCGGTGCCGCCACCAGCACCGACGACGCCGAGGGGGAGGTGCTTCGTCGGTGCGACCCGTCGGCAGTCACGGTCGCGGCGGTCGCCGACGGCGTCGCTGCGATGGTCGGGGACATCGACCAGGTGCCGTCATCGGTCTCCGCGATCAAGGTCGATGGCCGGCGTGCCTACGACCGGGTGCGCGCGGGGGAGCGGGTGGATCTTCCCGCCCGGCGGGTGCGGATCGACGCGATCGACATCACCCGCATCGAGCTGCCCGAGGTCGATCTGACCGTGCGGTGCTCCAGCGGGACCTACGTCCGCGCGATCGCGAGGGACCTCGGCGACACGCTCGGGGTGGGCGGGCACCTGACCGCGCTCCGGCGTACCGCCGTCGGGCCGTTCACCCTCGCCGACGCCCACACGCTCGAGGAGCTGGCGGAGAGCTTCGCGCTGCTGCCGATCGCCGACGTGGCCCGGCGCTGCTTCCGGACGGTCGCTGTCGATGCCGCTCAGGCGGTCGCGGTCGGGTTCGGCCGTCGCCTCGATCTCCGTCTCCCGGAGCCCGGCCCGGTCGCACTGTTCGGACCTGATGGCGCCTTCCTGGCCCTCTACGAGGAGCGCGATGGCCAGGCCGTCGCGGTGGCCGTCTTCTGCTGACCGGCCCGGGTGTCTGCGACGGTCGAGCAGCACGCGTCCCACGGCAGACGATCCAGAGGGTGGCTGGCGCCGTACCGACCCGAGGCGGTGTGGCAGGCTGCGTCCCGTGCGTGTGTGGCGTTCCCTTGACGACGTGCCTGCCGACCTCGGGCCCACGGTGGTGACCGTCGGCAACTTCGACGGTGTTCACCGCGGGCACCGCACGCTGATCGCCCGAGCCCGTGCGGAGGCGGACCGGCTCGGCATCGACCTGGCCGCGATCACCTTCGAGCCGCACCCGATGGCGGTGCTCCGGCCCGAGCACGCGCCGGCGATGCTCACCGACGTCGAGACCCGCTGCGCCCTGCTCGCGGAGTGCGGCGTCGACGACGTCCTGGTGCTGCCGTTCTCCCGGGACGTCGCAGCGTGGACCCCCGACCAGTTCGTCGAGCGGGTGCTGCTGGCGAGTCTGCACGCACGGTCCGTGGTGGTCGGCGCCAACTTCCGCTTCGGCGCCCGGGCGGCCGGCGACGTGACGACGTTGCGGGAGCACGGAGGGTTCGAGGTCACCGGAGTGAGGCTCGACGGCGGACCGCAGGTCTGGTCGTCGACCTACGTGCGCACCTGTCTGGCGGAGGGCGACGTCGAGGGTGCCGCGGAAGCTCTCGGTCGGCCGTACGGCGTCCGGGGCACGGTGTCCCGGGGCGACCGGCGCGGCCGCGAGCTCGGGTTCCCGACAGCGAACGTGCCGGTCACGGGTCAGGCCGTCCCGGCGGATGGGGTGTACGCCGGCTGGCTGCGTCGCCTCGACGACGGGTCGACGGACCGGCTGCCGGCGGCGATCAGTGTCGGCACCAACCCGACCTTCGCCGGCGAGCGGGAGCGACGCGTGGAGGCCTACGTGCTGGACCGCACGGACCTCGACCTGTACGACGCCCGGGTGGAGGTGTCCTTCGTGGCGCGGCTGCGCGGGATGGTGCGCTTCGACGGTGTCGACGCCCTGGTCACCGCGATGAAGGGCGACGTGGCGAGAGCCCGGGAGATCCTCGCGCCCTGAGCGGCACCCCCCCGGCGCTGCCGGTGGCAGTGCCGGTCACGTCCGCTTGGCTGGGATCAGGGGTATCCGTGGTAGCCCGGGGCGATGATGTAGTACCAGTGCATCCAGAAGTACTGCAGGACGGCCCCGACGGCGAACACCAGCACGCACAGTGCGACCCGGACCCGGCGCGACGACACGGCGACGTCGGGGAACGGCCACCACGCCACGGTGAGCATCAGGTAGCGCAGCAGGCTGGTGGTCGGTCGGGTCGCCGCGAAGACGTAGACGGGGTACGCCAGCACCCAGGTCCGCAGCTCGGGCCCCCATCGGCGAGCGCCTCGTCGCCACACCAGGAACGCGACCAGCGCGAGCACTCCGAAGGTGACCAGGACGTCGCTGGTGGAGGCGAACGTCAGCGCCTGCCCGAGCCTGCTCGACCAGTGCGCCGACGAGTGCCGGGACCACGCCCCCCGGGTCAGGAAGTAGGCCGCGGGGTTGCCGGTCACGAGGCCGGCGGCGAGCGGCCACAGCCCGAAGCTGGCGGCGACGGCGCCGGCCAGCGCAGCCACCCGGATCTGCTCTCGGCCCGAGAAGGTGTCCTCGCCCCGGCGGGCCGCGCGGTACCGGACCACCCCGTGCACGACGACCACGAGGGCGAGCACGAAGACGACCGGTCGGGCCACGGACAGCAGCAGCCCGAGCGCCAGCACGGCGCCGTACCGGCGCTGCTGGAGGCACCACAGCGCGGCCAGGATCAGCAGCAGGGCGAGGCTCTCGGTGTAGGCAGCCTGGAAGAGCAGGCCCGTCGGACACATGCACAGCGCGAGCACGCCCAGGACGGCCGCGAACCGGCCGGCGGTGCGGGTCAGCATCCTGTCCAGCACGCACACCGCACCGGCGCCACAGGCCAGGCTGACCACCGACGCGCCGACGCCGAAGGACGCGCCGGTGAGCATGACGAGTGCGACCAGGGCGGGGTAGAGCGGGTAGAAGGCCCACTGGTTCTCGACGGTCAGGCCGCGCAGGGTCGGCAACGTCGTGGGATAGCCGTGCTCGGCGATGTTGCGGTACCACTGCCCGTCCCAGTTCTGGATCACGTGCAGGTAGGTCGGTGGATCGACCAGGGTCGGCACCAGTCGGACCTCCAGCAGCGCGGGGTCCTGGGTCGGCGCGAGGTGCAGCAGGATGGCCGTGTCCACGACCCTGCTGAGCAGGAAGATCACCAGCGGTACGACGTACCACGGCCATCGGGAGACCCAGCCCAGGGTGCGTTCCATCCATCCTCCGCCAGATCGGCGCGCCGGGCGGCGACGGAGGGAAGGTTACGGGGCCGTCCCCGACGCCCGGACGGCTGGGGGTCGACGATTTCGGTTCGCCGGTGGCGCGCTGATAGCCTTGGGCGGCTGCCCGTCGACGGGCGGCTGCCGTGCAACGGCCGCGGATCCAGAGTGCCCGGGTGAACAGGCCCCGGCGCGCCGCGCAACGAGAAGAAAGGGAGCTCACGTGTCGATCGGTACTGACGCTGAGACCAAGAAGAAGATCATCGCCGAGTACGCCACCGTAGAAGGCGACACCGGCTCCCCGGAGGTGCAGATCGCGCTGCTGTCGCACCGCATCTCCCACCTGACCGAGCACCTCAAGCAGCACAAGCACGACCACCACAGCCGTCGTGGTCTGCTGCTGTTGGTGGGTCAGCGCCGTCGGCTGCTGAACTACCTCGAGAAGACCGAGATCGAGCGCTACCGCTCGATCGTGCAGCGCCTCGGCCTGCGCCGATGACTTCGGTGGGGGGCCTGTCCCGGCATCGGGTGGGCCCCCCACCGCATCACGGCTAGATTCACAACTAAAGACCAACTGAAGGTAAAAACCAGGAGAGTGGTCCGCGAGCCTTGCGGCCCGGTCCTCGGTAGTGGTTCGCGGAGCAAGGAGCACCGCGGGCTTCGATCGAAGACCGGCCAGACCTCGCGGGTCGCGGATCGCTTCCGCGAACGAGAGAGAGACTCTTGTCTGAGCAAGAAAACGCTGCCATCACGACCGTGGAGACGGTCCTGGACAACGGCAGGTTCGGAAAGCGCACCGTCAAGTTCGAGACCGGGCTGCTGGCCCGTCAGGCCGCCGGATCGGTGACCGCCTACCTCGATGACGAGACCATGTTGCTGTCGGCCACCACGGTCGGCAAGCACCCCAAGGACCAGTTCGACTTCTTCCCGCTCACCATCGACGTGGAGGAGCGGATGTACGCCGTGGGCCAGATCCCCGGCTCGTTCTTCCGCAGCGAGGGCCGCCCGGGCGAGGACGCGATCCTCACCTGTCGGCTCATCGACCGTCCGCTGCGCCCGACCTTCAAGAAGGGCCTGCGCAACGAGGTCCAGGTCGTCATCACCGTGCTGGCGCTCGACCCCGACCAGCCCTACGACGTGCTCGCGATCAACGCGGCCTCGGCCTCGACCCAGCTCTCGGGGCTGCCCTTCTCGGGTCCCGTCGGTGGCACCCGGGTTGCCCTGATCGAGGGCCAGTGGGTGGCGTTCCCCAGCCACAGCCAGCTCGAGGGCGCCGTCTTCGACATGGTCGTCGCCGGCCGGGTGACCGAGACCGGTGACGTCGCGATCATGATGGTCGAGGCGGAGGCAACCGAGACGACCTGGGAGCTGGTCCAGTCCGGTACCCAGGCGCCCAGCGAGGAGATCGTGGCCGAGGGCCTCGAGGCCGCCAAGCCCTTCATCAAGCAGCTGTGCGAGGCCCAGGCCGAGCTGGCCAAGCAGGCCGCCAAACCGGTCCAGGAGTTCCCGATCTTCCTGGACTACCAGGACGACGTGTACGCCGCCGTGGAGAGCGCTGCGGGAGCGGACCTCGCCTCCGCGCTGACCATCGCCGGGAAGCACGAGCGTGAGGAGCGCCTCGACGAGATCAAGGCGGCGTTGCTGGAGAAGATCGGTCCGGAGTTCGAGGGCCGCGAGAAGGAGATCGGCGCCGCGTTCCGGTCGGTGCAGAAGTCGGTGATGCGGACCCGCGTCCTGCGTGACAAGGTGCGCATCGACGGGCGGGGTCCTCGCGACATCCGTCCGTTGATCGCCGAGGCCGGCGTGCTCCCGCGGGTGCACGGCTCGGCGCTGTTCGAGCGTGGCGAGACCCAGATCCTCGGCGTCACCACGCTGAACATGCTCAAGATGGAGCAGCAGCTCGACACACTCTCCCCGGAGAAGTCGCGTCGCTACATGCACAAGTACGTCTTCCCGCCGTTCTCCACCGGTGAGACTGGTCGGGTCGGCTCGCCGAAGCGCCGCGAGGTCGGCCACGGTGCGCTCGCGCGTCGTGCTCTGCTGCCTGTGCTGCCCACGCGTGAGGAGTTCCCCTACGCGATCCGCCAGCTCTCCGAGGCGATGGGCTCGAACGGCTCCACCTCGATGGGCTCCGTCTGCGCGTCCACCCTGTCCCTGCTGCAGGCGGGTGTGCCGCTGAAGGCGCCCGTCGCGGGCATCGCGATGGGTCTGATCTCCGGTGAGATCGACGGTGAGCAGCAGTTCGTCGCGATCACCGACATCCTCGGTGCCGAGGACGCCATGGGCGACATGGACTTCAAGGTCGCCGGCACCGCGGACTTCGTGACCGCGCTGCAGCTCGACACCAAGCTCGACGGCATCCCCGCCGAGGTGCTCGCCGCCGCGCTCACCCAGGCCAGGGAGGCCCGGCTCACCATCCTCGGTGTGATGGCCGAGGCCATCGACGCGCCGAGCGAGATGTCGTTGAACGCACCGCGGATCATCACGGTGCGAGTGCCGGTGGACAAGATCGGCGAGGTCATCGGTCCCAAGGGCAAGGTGATCAACCAGATCCAGGACGACACCGGGGCGAGCCTGTCCATCGAGGACGACGGCACCGTCTACATCGGCGCCACCAACGGCGAGGCCGCCGAGGCGGCCCGGGCTGCGGTCAACGCGATCGCGAACCCGACCATGCCCGAGGTCGGCGAGCGCTACCTCGGCACGGTCGTCAAGACCACCAACTTCGGTGCGTTCGTGTCGCTGCTCCCGGGCAAGGACGGCCTGCTGCACATCAGCAAGCTGCGTGCCCTGGCGGGTGGTCGGCGTGTCGAGAACGTCGACGACGTGGTCTCGGTCGGTCAGAAGATCCAGGTCGAGATCGGCGAGATCGACGACCGCGGCAAGCTGTCGCTGGTGCCGGTCGTCGAGGGCGCCGGCGAGGAAGCGTCGGACGAGGACGCGGCCGACGAGTGACGCCACTTGCTTCACAGCAGGCGCCGGGGACCAGCAGGACGCTGGTCCCCGGCGTTCGCCGTACGGTGCTCCCGGGTGGCCTGCGCGTGGTCACCGAGCAGGTCCCCGGCGTGCGCTCCGCCTCGATCGGCGTCTTCGTCGGCGTCGGCTCTCGTGACGAGTCGACCAGCCTGCACGGCGCCTCGCACTTCCTCGAGCACCTGCTGTTCAAGGGGACGCCGACCCGCAGCGCGATGGACATCTCGGTGGCGCTCGACACGGTCGGCGGCGAGTTCAACGCCTACACCGCCAAGGAGTACACCTGCTACCACGCGCGGGTCCTCGACGAGGACCTCCCGATGGTCGTCGACGTGCTCGCCGACATGCTCACCTCGTCGCTGATCAGCAGCGCCGACGTCGAGGCCGAGCGCGAGGTGATCCTCGACGAGATCGCCATGCATGACGACGACCCCGACGACGTGGTGCACAACCTTTTCGCCGCGGCCTCGTGGTCGGGCAGCCCGCTCGCGAAGCCGATCGCGGGCAGCGCCGAGTCGATCCGTTCGCTGAATCGCACGCAGATCAACCGCTACTACCGCAGCCGCTACCGGCCCGATGCGATGACCGTCGCGGTGGCCGGCAACATCGAGCACACGACCGTCGTACGCCGGGTGCGGCGGGCGTTCTCCGCCAACGGGTTCCTGAGCGGGTCCGCGACTCCCCGCGCGCCACGGCTCGCCGCGCGGTCGCGCAGCAGCCGGCCGGGATCGGTCCGGGCGGACCGGCCCTTCGAGCAGGTCAACCTGGTGCTGGGGATGGGCGGCATCACCCGCTCCGACCCACGCCGGCACGCGCTCGGCATCCTCAACACCGCCCTGGGCGGCGGATCGTCCTCGCGGCTGTTCCAGGAGGTGCGCGAGGCACGCGGCCTGGCCTACTCGGTCTACTCGTTCGCGTCGAGTTATTCCGACGCCGGCGTCGTCGGTGTGTCGGCCGGCACGCTACCGGGCAAGGCCGATGAGCTGATCACGGTCGTGCGCGACCAGCTGGTGCGGATCGCCGAGACCGGGATCGATGAGGACGAGCTGGCCCGCGGCAAGGGTCAGCTGCGCGGCGGCCTGGTGCTGAGCCTCGAGGACACCGCGTCCCGGATGACCCGGCTGGGCGAGGCCGAGCTCTTCCAGGAGCGGCTGCTCTCGCTCGACGAGGTGCTCGAGCGGATCGACGCCGTCACCCTCGACGACGTCCGCACCCTGGCCAGGGCGATCTTCACCCGGCCCGAGACACTCGCCGTGGTTGGCCCCGCCTGAGGCGTAGCCGCGTTGGTGGCCTTCGAGCACGTTGCGCCGGCAACCGATCCAGCTGCCAAGAGCACCTCCTGGCGGGCGTCCGTTGCAGGCTAGCTCGCAGTCGCCCTGCGGTAGGGTGCGCGGATTGGCACTCGCCGCGTGCCCGCGGCGTCGAGAGGCAGGGGACGGCAGGTACGTGGCGGCGAACGAGTTGACGTTGCCCGCCGACGGGCTACTGCTGCACATCGGGCCGATCAAGTCGGGGACCACCGCGATCCAGCATGCACTCGCCGAGGCACGCCCGACGCTGGCCGAGCACGGCGTGTGCTATCCCGGCAGACAGTGGCGACAGATGCGGTCCGGGCTCGCGGTGCTCGGCCGCCGTTATCGGGGCCTCCCTGAGCCGTCCATGGAGGACTGGGACGAGCTCGTCCGAGAGGTCCACGAGGCCCGCGGCCAGCGGGTGTGCATCAGCACCGAGGACATGGGCAGCGCCAGCGCGGCGCAGGCGCGCAGGATCGTCGAGGACCTCGGTGCAGACCGCGTCCACGTCGTGGTGACGGCGCGCCGCCTCGACCGCCTGCTGCCCTCGGACTGGCAGCAGCGGGTCAAGCACAGGGAGCTGCTCCCGTATGGCGAATGGCTCTCGATCGTGCTCGGTTCGGACGTCGAGCACCCGGAGCACCGTCGATTCTGGCGGCACCATGACCTCACCCGCACCTACGAGAAGTGGGCTCCGTCGATCGACGGCCGGTTCACCGTCATCGCCTCTGACGACTCCGACCGCCGCGTGCTGCATCGCACCTTCGAGCAGATGCTCGACCTACCGTCGGGCATGCTCCAGTCGACGTCGGCCAACCTCTCGCTGGGCGCGAGCGGAGTGGAGCTCGTCCGCCGGGTCAATGCGATCGCGGCGGAGCAGGACTGGACCGACCGCGACCATCGGCTGCTCATCTACCGAGGGATGGTGGGTCGTCTCCAGGAGCTCCGTACCGTCGAGGATCCTTCCATCCCCGCCCTGCCCGCTTGGGCGATCGACCGTGCCAACGAGCTGGCGATCCAGCGCGAGGAGTTCTTCGCGGCTCACGACGTGCGGGTGGTGGGAGATCTGGAGAGGCTGCGCGTGCCTCGCGCGGATGCTCCCCGAGACGTCGACGCGATGCCCGAGGTCATCCGGCTCGAGTACGCGGCAGCTGCGGTGGACGGTGTCCACGCCGGGGCGATGATGCGCCTCGCAGAGGAGGAGCGACGACACCGGCGGGAGATCCGCGCCCTGGAGCGCGCGCACCGTCAGGAGCTGCGCCGGGTGAGGACTATGCACCGACGCCGCGTGCGTGACCTCGAGCGTCGGCTCCGTGAGGCCGCACCGTCCGCGGTTGGGCCGGTGAGGCGGGTGCTCGCCCGCGTGCGCGGTACCGTGCCGTCGTGACTCTCAAGGTGGGCGTGCTCGGCGCGCTCGGCAAGGTCGGGCGCGAGGTCTGCGCAGCGGTCGACGAGGCTGAGGACATGGAGCTGGTCGCGCGCATCGACGCCGGTGACGACCTCACCCAGCTCGGTGACGCCGGGGCGCACGCCGTCGTCGACTTCACCCATCCCGACGTAGTGATGGAGAACCTCTCCCACTGCATCGAGCACGGCATCGACGCCGTCGTGGGGACCACCGGGTTTGACGAAGCACGCCTAGCCGCGCTGCGCGACCAGCTCGGAGGCTCGCCCCGTTCTGGCGTGCTGGTGGCGCCGAACTTCTCCATCGGCGCGATCCTGATGATGCGCTTCGCGGCCGATGCCGCCCGGTTCTACGAGTCCGTCGAGGTCGTCGAGCTGCACCACCCGGACAAGGCCGACGCGCCCTCCGGCACCGCTCGTCGGACGGCGCAGCTGATCGCAGCGGCCCGGCGGGAGGCCGGGCTCGGCCCGACTCCCGACGCGACCACCACGGCACTGGACGGTGCTCGCGGCGCCGACGTCGATGGTGTGCGAGTGCACGGGCTGCGGATCCGCGGCCTGGTTGCGCACCAGGAGGTGATCCTGGGAGCGCCCGGGGAGACCCTGACCATCCGGCACGACTCCCTGGACCGGGTGTCGTTCATGCCCGGCGTGCTGCTCGGCCTGCGCCAGATCGGGGAACGCCCGGGCCTGACCGTCGGACTCGAGGAGTTCCTCGACCTCTGACCGGCGACAGCTGCCAGCCAGGGCCGCGCAAGAACTTGCAGGTCTCTGCAACGCAGGAATGCGCACACCCGACCTGCTCGCACCCGATGCGTGAGGACGGCAGGATTCTCGGTGAACCACCACCACACTCTCGGGAGAGGCATGCGCAGGCACACCTCGAACACCGACTACGCAGGAGCGCGTACGGCGACCCTGCAGGCCGCCGCTGATCTCTACCGCTCGGGCAGTCCCGAGCAGTCGGCCGTCGCCAGGGCCTGGAGCGCGGTGGACGTGTCTTGACCCCACAGGGCTAGACCGTGGCCACCGATAGTGGCGCGGTCGTGGGGCCAACCGGGCGAGGGCCCCGTGCTGGGCACACGGGTCCCTCGCCCTCATTCTGTCGGGGAGGCCGCCGGGTCAGAGGAGGCGGATGACCGCCGCGGTGGCCGCGGCGACCACCACGACGACCAGGAAGGGCGCGCGCAGCAGCAGCGCGACGACCGCCACCGCGAGCCCGGCCAGTCGGGCGTCGAGGGTGAGGTGCTGGCCGTGGCTGCCGGGCGACGCCAGCACCTGCACCCCGATGAGTGCCGCGAGCAGCGCCACCGGGAGCAGGTCGGCGACTCGCTCCACGACCGGGCGCTGGAGGACCCTGGGCGGCACCGACAGGCCGGCCAGCTTCAGCAGGTAGCAGCCCACCGCGCACCCGATCACCGCGACCCAGATCACAGGTCCTCCCGGGTAGGGATCTCGGTCGGGTCCGCTGGGCCCGGCGGCAGCCCGATCGCCACCGCGACGACCGCCGCCGCCAGCACCGGAACGCCCGGCGGCGTGATCGGCACCAGGGCCAGCGCAACGGCCACACCGAGCACCGCGGTCAGCAGGTTGCGCCGGTTGCGCAGGCGTGGCCAGAGCAGGGCCAGGAACGCGCCGCCGACGGCGGAGTCGAGGCCGTAGCGACGCGGGTCCCCGAGCTGGTCGCCGGCGACGGCCCCGAGCAGCGTGGCGAGGTTCCAGAGCGCGAAGATCCCCACCCCCGTGGTCCAGAAGCCCACCCGCGCCGCATCCGGGGTAGGACGGTTGATGCTCATCGCGGTCGACTCGTCGATCACCACGTGCGCGCCGAGGATCCGTCGTACGCCGCGCAGGCCGAGCAGCGGAGCCAGCCGGAGACCGTAGAGCATGTTCCGGCTGCCGAGCAGCAGCCCGGTGAGCGCTCCGGACAGGGGCGCGCCGCCGGAGCCGATCACCCCGACCATCGCGTACTGCGATGCGCCGGTGAACACCAGCAGCGACAGGGCGCAGGTCTGCCAGACGTCCAGGCCGGAGGCGACCGAGATGGCGCCGAAGGAGACGCCGTAGGCACCGGTCGCGACCGCTACCGCGAGGCCCTGGCGGACGATGTCGGGATGCCCACCGGGGACGGTCGTCTCAGTCGGCACCGGGTGCACCGAGGTCGGTGTGCAGCCGGACCTGGTTGACGGTGACGGTGCCGTCGCCGTGCAGGTCGAGGGTGCGGTGCGCGCCGTCGGGCGCCCAGCCGGCGCTGGTCAGGAACGTGCGCAGGGCGTCGTCGGTGGACGCCAGCCAGGTCACCGCGTGCACGAAGCGGTCGGCACGCAAGGTGTCGACGCAGGCCTGCATCAACCGGGAACCGTGGCCCTGCCCGCGCTTGTGCGGATCGATGGTCAGGTCGGTGATCTCACCGTCGGCGACCGCATCGCAGTCGGGGTCGGTCGCCGGCCCGGTCATCGCGAACCCGGTGACCAGGTTGCGCTCCAGGGCGACCAGGACCCGGTTCCGCGCATCCGGCGGCGCGGTCAGGGAGTGGGCCCACCCCTGGGCGAGCTCGTCGGGCTGCATCGTGTCGAGGAGTCCGGGTGGGAAGAGCTCGGCGTACGACTCGCGCCAGGCGCGGACCTGCACCGCGGCGATCGCAGCCGCGTCGTCGGCCCAGGCCACCCGGCAGGAGACGTCGGCGCTGGTCATTGGTCCACCCTCTCAGGTGTCAGGTCCTCGAGTGGAGGGGCCACCACAGACACCGCCACGGTGCCGGTCATGCTCAGCGCGAGACCCAGCACGACGATCCATCCCCAGCCCGCCCGGATCCCGTCGTGGAAGAGTGCCACGCCGATGACGGCGGGCAGCGTGGTCTGGGTCAGGATCATCGGAGCGGTGGATGCGTTCACGACTCCGCGCTGCAGCGCCAGGGAGTAGAGAACGAAGCCCAGGATGCCGAAGATGCTGATCGCGCCCAGGACGGCGATCGTCTGCCAGCGCAGGTACGGCGCCACCAGTACCCGGGCTCCGATCGGGACGCCCGCGTACGCCGTACCACCGAGCGTGCCCAGCACTGCGCTGCCGACCGTCCCGGAGAGCTTGCGAGCCAGCACGCCCAGCACCGCGATCGCCACCCCGCCGGCGTACATCGCGGGCAGCAGCCCGTGGTCCGCGCGGTGGCCGCCGACGCCGCCCGCGCCCAGCGCGAGCAGGCCGAGTCCGATGCAGACCACGGACAGCGCGGTCCACTCCGGAGCCGAGGGCCACTCGTGCAGGTACCACGCCGATGCGAGGGCGGTGAAGATCAGCGAGCCGGCGACCGCCGCCTGGGCGAGGTAGAGGGGCAGTTGCTGGATCGATACGTACTGGGCCAGGGCCCCGAGGCCGTAGAGCCCGGCGACGACGTACATCAACCGGTCCGCGAGCCCGGCCCTGAGCATGCGCAGCCAGGGTCCCTCCGGAAGCCTGCGGGACGCGTGCGCCTGCAGCGCAGCAGGCGCGCCGTAGAGGAGAGCCGCGACGATCGCGGCGGCCAGGCCGAGGGACACGCTCGATCCTCTCATCGGCGGTCGCGCGGCGCCCGTAGGATCGACCTGTGCGCGCCTACCTCGACCTCGTCCAGCGGATCCTCGACGACGGTGTGGTCAAGTCGGATCGCACCGGCACCGGGACGCGGTCGGTGTTCGGCCACCAGATGCGCTTCGACCTGGGTGCCGGCTTTCCCCTGGTCACCACCAAGAAGGTGCACACCCGGTCGGTCTTCGGCGAGCTGCTCTGGTTCCTGCGTGGCGACACCAACGTGAAGTGGCTCCACGATCGGGGCATCACGATCTGGGACGAGTGGGCCGACGCTGACGGCGACCTCGGGCCGATCTACGGCTACCAGTGGCGCTCGTGGCCCACCCCGGACGGGCGGCACGTCGACCAGCTCGCGCAGATCATCGAGGGCCTGCGGAGCAATCCCGACTCGCGCCGGCACATCGTCTCGGCGTGGAACGTCGCCGACATCCCCGACATGGCCCTGGCGCCGTGCCACACGATGTTCCAGTTCTACGTCGCGCCCGCGCCGGGGCCTGGCGAGCGCCCCCGGCTGTCCTGCCAGCTCTACCAGCGCTCCGCCGACGTGTTCCTCGGCGTGCCGTTCAACATCGCGTCCTACGCGCTGCTCACCCACATGGTCGCGCAGGTGACCGGCCTCGACGTCGGCGACTTCGTGCACACCCTGGGTGACGCCCACCTCTACCTGAACCACCTCGACCAGGCCCGACTGCAGCTCACCCGCGAGCCGCGGCCGCTGCCGACCCTGGTGCTGGAACCGTCGGTCACCGAGCTCGATGCCTTCGACCTCGAGCACATCGAGCTCGAGGGCTACGACCCGCACCCGGGGATCAAGGCGCCGATCGCGGTATGACCCGGACGAGCGGCCCGGCGGGTGGCCGTCGCGTGATCCTCGTGGCCGCGGTCGCCGACAACGGTGTGATCGGCGCAGCGGGCGCCATCCCGTGGCACCTGTCCGCGGACTTCGCGCATTTCAAGGAGGTCACTCGTGGGCACACGCTGGTGATGGGGCGGGCCACCTTCGACTCCATCGGCCGGCCGCTGCCGGGGCGCCCCAACATCGTGGTCACCCGCAACCCCGCCTGGACCGCGTCCGGCGTCCAGGTCGCCGGCTCCCTCGCCGGCGCCCTCCAGCAGGCCGCGGCGTACGACGGCGACGTGGCGGTCATCGGCGGTGCCGGGGTCTACGCCGAGGCCCTCCCGCTCGCCGACCTCCAGGTGCTCACCGAGGTGCACCTTTCCCCGGTCGGGGACACGCACTATCCGGCGTTCGACCGGGCGCAGTGGCGTGAGGTCCGGCGCGAGCCCGGTCCGGACGGCCCGGTCGGCTACGAGTGGGTGTGGCTCGAGCGGGTGCGCGACTTAGCCTGACGCCCTCTCCACTGCGATCTGCTCGAACACCCGAGGGTCGGCGGCGAAGATCGAGTCCGCGACCGGCCAGTGCAGCACCAGCTCGGTGAAGCCCAGCTCGGCGTGCGCACCGGCGAAGTCGTCGAAGGCCGCGAGCGAGGCCAGCGGCCCCTGCTGCTCGGGGGTGAAGCCGGCCAGCAGGATCCGGTCGAGCTCGGCGGGATCGCGGCCCGCGGCGGTGCAGGCCTCGTCGAGCCGGCCCAGCTGTCCGCGTAGCGCGGCCAGGGACTGCGCCGGCGTCCCGTTCGTGGTGACGGAGTCGTCTCCGGTGGTGACCCAGGCCTGCCCGTACCGCGCCGCGAGCGCGAGTCCGCGTGGTCCGGTGGCCGCGACGGCGAAGGGCAGTCGGGGCTGCTGGACGCAGCCGGGGAGGTTGCGTACCTCGTCGGCCGCGTAGAACTCTCCGCGCTGCGTCACACCCTCGGGCTCGCGGAGCAGCCGGTCGAGCATCGTGACGAACTCCTCGAACCGGCGGGTGCGCTCGCTGCGCGACCAGGCCTGCTGCCCCATGGCGGTGGCGTCGTACCCGGTTCCGCCAGCGCCGATGCCGAGGGTGACCCGACCGCCGGAGACGTCGTCGAGGCCGACCAGGTCCTTGGCCAGCGTGACCGGGTGCCGGAAGTTCGGCGAGGTCACCATGGTGCCGAGCCGGATCCGCTCGGTGACCGCTGCTGCCGCGGTCAGGGTCGGCACGGCACCCCACCACGGTCGGTCTCGGAAGCTGCGCCAGGACAGGTGGTCGTAGGTGTAGGCGGCGTGGAAGCCGAGCTGCTCGGCTCGGTGCCATGTAGCGCGGCCGCCTCCGTGCCAGCGATCGTGGGCGATGATGACGGTGCTCAGTCGCATGCGCTGACACTACGGCCGCTACGTTGGCTCTCATGGATCTGCGCGTGTTCACCGAGCCGCAACAGGGCGCGACGTACGACGACCTGCTCGCGGTCGCGCTGCACGCCGAGAGGCTCGGCTTCGGGGCATTCTTCCGCTCCGACCACTACCTGGGCATGGGCACCGAGGGCCTGCCCGGGCCCACAGACGCGTGGATGACGCTGGCCGGACTGGCCCGGGACACCACGAGCATCCGGCTCGGCACGCTGATGACCTCGGCCACCTTCCGGCTGCCCGGTCCACTGGCGATCCAGGTGGCGCAGGTCGACGCGATGAGCGGAGGGCGGGTAGAGCTGGGCATCGGAGCGGGCTGGTTCGAGGCCGAGCACACCGCGTATGGCATCGGGTTCCCCGGGACCTCGGAGCGCTTCGACCGGCTGGCCGAGCAGCTCGAGGTGATCACCGGGCTGTGGCGGACACCGGCGGGGGAGCGGTTCGGCCATCCGGGTCCGCACTACCCGATCTCCGACTCCCCGGCGCTGCCCAAGCCGGTGCAGCAGCCCCATCCGCCGGTGATCATCGGCGGCGTGGGCAGGCGCCGTACACCGGTGCTGGCCGCCCGGTTCGCCGCCGAGTTCAACCTTCCCTTCGTCTCGAGGGACACGACCGCCGCCCAGTTCGCGCGCGTACGCCGCGCCTGCGAGGACATCGGTCGCGACCCGGACTCGGTGGTCTGGTCCAACGCGCTCGTGCTGTGCTGCGGGTCCGACGAGGCCGAGATCGCGCGACGGGCGGCAGCGATCGGTCGAGAGGTCGACGAGCTCCGCGAGAACGGCCTCGCCGGGACCCCTGCCGAGGTCGTCGAGCGGATCGGTGAGTTCGCGCGGCTCGGCACCGAGCGGATCTACCTGCAGACCCTGGACCTGAGCGACCTCGACCACCTCGCCCTGGTGGCGGCCGAGGTGATGCCGCATGTCTGATCGAGCGGGCCGGCGCATCGTGGTCGCCGGCGTGTCGGGGTCGGGCAAGTCGACGGTGGGCAGCGAGCTGGCGGACGCGCTCGGCGTGGCGTTCCGCGACGGAGACGACTTCCACAGCAAAGCCAACGTGGACAAGATGACCGCCGGCATCGCACTCACCGACGACGACCGTCGGCCCTGGCTGCGCAGCATCGGCCGCTGGCTGCACGACCACGAGGGGGTGGTGGCCTGCTCGGCCCTGAGGCGGTCCTACCGCGACCTGGTCCGGGAGGCCTGTCCGGACGCATGGACGGCGCAGCTGACCGGGGACCGCGATCTGATCGCCGAGCGGCAGGCGGCCCGGCACGGCCACTTCATGCCGTCCTCGCTGATGGACTCCCAGTGGGCCACCTTCGAGCCGCTCGGACCCGACGAGGCGGGCATCGTCGTCGACGTCGGACCCGAGGTGCCGGTGCTGGTCGATCGGATCCTCGAGGCGCTCGAGGTGGAGTGATCGCCTCTGCGTGGTTGGTCGCGCACTGCTGGGGCCCGGTGCGGAATCGCAGATTCCGTGGCCGTTCCGTCACGCGCCGGCGTGGCCCGCGGGGCGCCGGGCCGCGTCGACGCGCCGTCGATGGGCCCTCGGCGGCCCGGGGCCACTAACCTAGGCGGCATGAGTCTTCCCGCGGCGCCCTTCGGGCGCATGCTCACCGCGATGGTGACCCCGTTCCGCGAGGACGGGTCGGTCGACCTCGACGCGGTGGCGGCCGTGGCCACCCACCTCGTCGATCACGGCCATGACGGCATCGTCGTCTCCGGGACCACCGGCGAGTCGCCGACCACGTCGATCGGCGAGGATGGCGAGATCGTGGCCGCGACGAAGGCGGCGGTGGGCGACCGGGCGACGGTCGTGGCCGGCGTGGGAACCAACAGCACGAACCACTCGGTCGAGCTTGCCGAGCAGGCGGCCAAGGCAGGGGCGGACGGTGTCCTGCTGGTCACGCCGTACTACAGCAAGCCCTCCCCGGCAGGCGTCCTGGCCCACTTCCGCGCTGTGGTCGAGGCGGGTGGCCTACCCACCATGCTGTACGACGTCCCGGCGCGCACCGGGACCACGATCGCGATGCCTGTCTTCGAGGCCCTGGCCGATCACGACCTCGTGGTCGCGGTCAAGGATGCGACCGGGCTCTTCGCCCGGGCGGCCGTTCTGACGGGGCTCGGCTACGCCGTCTACTCCGGTGATGACGCCAACACGCTCGGCTACCTGGCGCACGGCGGGTGCGGCCTGGTCAGCGTGGTCGGCCACGTCGCCGGTCCGCAGCTGGCCGCGATGATGGACGCCTTCGGCGCCGGCGACCACGCCGGCGCACTGACGGCCTACCGGGGTCTGACCCCAGCGTTCGACGCGGTGATGGGGGTGCCGAACTACGGCGCGACGACCGCCAAGGCCGCCCTGCAGCTCGCCGGCGTCCTGGACAACCGCAGAGTCCGACCACCGTTGATGGAGCTCGACGACCACGAGCTCGCTGCGTTGCGCGGCGGCCTGACGGCGGCGGGTCTGCTGTGAGCCATCCCCACTTCGAGCTCAGCCCTCCGCCCGAGCTCCCCGCTGGCGGCTTGAGGGTGGTCGCCCTGGGCGGCCTCGGCGAGGTCGGCCGCAACATGACGGTCTTCGAGTACGACGGCCGGCTCCTCGTCGTGGACTGCGGCGTGCTGTTCCCCGAGGAGAACCATCCAGGGGTCGACCTGATCCTGCCCGACTTCGACGCCATCCGCGGCAGGCTCGACCTCATCGACGCACTGGTGCTGACCCACGGCCACGAGGACCACATCGGTGCGGTGCCCTACCTGCTGCGCGAGCGCTCCGACATCCCGCTGGTCGGTTCCCAGCTCACCTTGGCGCTGGTCGGCTCCAAGCTGCGCGAGCACCGCATCAAGGACACCAGCCAGCACATCGTCACCGAGGGCGACCGGATCAGCTTCGGGCCGTGGGACCTGGAGTTCGTCGCGGTCAACCACTCCATCCCCGATGCGCTCGCGGTCGCGATCCGCACCGGCGCGGGGACAGTCCTGCACACCGGCGACTTCAAGATGGACCAGCTACCCCTGGACCGACGGATCACCGACCTGCGGGCGTTCGCCAGGTTGGGGGAGGAGGGCGTGGACCTCTTCCTCACGGACTCGACCAATGCGGAGGTCCCGGGCTTCACCACCTCCGAGCGCAACATCGCACCGGTTCTGGACCGGGTGTTCCACCAGAGCAAGCAGCGGATCATCGTGGCCTGCTTCGCCTCGCACGTGCACCGGGTGCAGCAGGTGATGGACGCCGCCGCGCGCCACGGCCGCAAGGTCGCCTACGTGGGCCGCTCCATGGTGCGCAACATGGCGATCGCGCGTGACCTCGGCTACCTCGACGTGCCACCGGACCTGCTGGTGGACGCCAAGGCGCTGGCCGACGTGCCGCCGGACCGCGTGGTGCTGATCTCGACCGGCTCCCAGGGCGAGCCCCTCTCCGCGTTGTCGCGGATCGCACAGCGCAACCACAGCTTCGTGCAGATCGAACCGGGCGACACCGTCGTCCTCGCCTCGTCGTTGATCCCCGGCAACGAGAACGCCGTCTACCGGGTCATCAACGGGCTGATCCGCTGCGGCGCGGAAGTGGTGCACAAGGGCAACGCCCTGGTGCACGTCTCGGGACACGCCAGCGCCGGTGAGCTCCTCTACTGCTACAACATCGTCAAGCCCCGCAACGTGATGCCGGTGCACGGCGAGACCCGGCACATGCACGCGAACGCCGACCTGGCCCGCGCCACCGGCGTACCGGCCGAGAACGTCGTGGTGGCCGAGGACGGCGTCGTCGTGGACCTGGTCGACGGCCGGGCCCGGATCAGCGGCAAGGTCGAGTGCGGCTACGTGTTCGTCGACGGAAGCTCCATCGGGGACATCACCGAGTCCTCGCTCAAGGACCGTCGGATCCTCGGCGAGGAGGGGTTCATCTCGGTGATCGTCGTCCTGGACTCCCAGACCGGCAAGGTGCTCAGCGGACCCGAGATCCACGCCCGTGGCTTCGCCGAGAACGACACCACCTTCGACGGCATCAGGCAGCCGATCATGGATGCGATCGACAAGGCGGTCAGCGAGGGTGTCGACGACACCTACCAGCTCCAGCAGACCATCCGGCGGGTCGTCGGTCGGTGGGTGTCCAACACGCATCGCCGCCGACCGATGATCATCCCGGTCGTGCTGGAGGCCTGAGTATGGCGTCCGATGCCCCTGCGGACCCTCCCCCAGCGGTCACCGAGGCCGAGTACATCTCCTACGAGTCGTGGGGCGGTGCGTTCTTCCGCGCGGCGGTGACCGCTGACCGGGTGCTGAGCGGTGTCTCAGCACTGTCCGGGCAGCCGATCGCGCTGGGCCCGATGGGCGTCGGGCCCGGCCGGCTGGCCAGGATCACCGCGCACGGCGGCATCGGGAGCGCGACGATCAGCAGGGTCGACGACGAGCTGCTCAGCTATCGCGTCATCGTGCCGGTGACCCTCGACTTCGAGGTCGACCTCCAGGTCGAGACGCATCGCTTCCACGCAGAGCTCGAGGTCCCGCTGGTCCTGACTGCGCGCGCGCTGACCGGGGTGCGCATCTTCATCGACGTCCTCCCGCCTCGCGCCTCGGACGTCCAGGCGACCGTGCGAGCCGAGGGGCTCCGTGCGTCCATCGTGCAGCGGATCGCCAACGTGGAGGGTGAGCTGAGGCGGTTCGTCGCGAAGTACGTCGCGCGCGAGGTCGAGAAGCCCGAGATCGTCCGCGCGCGAACGGTCGACGTCGCCGCCTCGATCGACAAGACCTGGGCCTCGATAGCGCCGACGAGCGGATCGCGGGTCAGTGCGGACCTGAGTGAGGCGCTCGAGGCCGACATCCGGGAGAACGAGGACCGGTTCCTCGACGGGGCCGAGTAGCCGTCAACGCTTGGCCGGCGGTGGCATCGTGAGCCCATGGACGTCAACGAGCTCCTGACCGATGAGCTGGACCGGGTCCGCACGCAGGTGCCCCAGATCGTGGAGGGCCTCGACGACGACGCGCTCTGCTGGCGCCCCGGTCCCGAAGGGAACACCATCGCCTGGCTGGTGTGGCACCTGACCCGGATCCAGGACGACCACCTCGCCGCGGTGGCCGGCCTCGAGCAGGCCTGGACGGCCGCCGGCTGGTATGAGCGCTTCGATCTGCCCTTCCCGGCCGAGGACCACGGGTTCGGGCACTCCGCCGAGCAGGTCGGGCAGGTCCGCGTCGGCAGCAGGCTGCTGGCCGGCTACCACGGCGCAGTCGCGGACCGGTACGCCGGCTTCGTCGGCGGACTCACCGCCAGCGACCTCGACGAGGTGGTGGACACCCGTTGGGACCCGCCGGTCACGCTCGGGGTGCGGCTGGCCAGCGTGGTGGGGGAGGTCCACGCCCACGCCGGCCAAGCCGCGTTCGTGCGCGGGCTCTGGGAGCGCCGCACGCGTTGAGCGGTGGCCCGGAGGACCGCCGGAGTCAGCGTCCCCGGAACCGGTCCCACTCACTGCCGCTGTCCACGCCCGGCTGGCCCTCGGCAGCGGGCGCGGTGCCGGCCGTCGTCTCGGCATGCGACGGCGTGTCGGCGACACCCGTGCGCTGCGGAGGGACCGCAGCATGGCTGCCCTCGACGGGCGTGGCGGCCGTCCCAGTGGCGGGCCCAGTGGCTGTCCCAGTGGCTGGCCCGGTAGCCGGTGCTGCGGTCCCGGCGGCGGGCGTCGCGGTGGTCCCCGCCGTCGTCGTACCGACGGGTGCGCCCGCAGTGGTGCCGACGACGGGGGCGCCCGCTGCGGCCACCGGCAGCACGTCACGGTGCCCGATCACGCTGAGTCGGCCCAGGGCGGCGGCCGAGAGGAACACGATGACGGTGCCCAGCCCGACGAAGTAGCCGATCTGCTCGGCGACCGCGCCGACGGTCGTCGCGCTCGCCGGCACGCCTGCGGCGGGCAGCCCGTTGTTCCAAAGCCGGCTGATGTCCTGGCCGATCACGAACCAGGCACCGCCCGCGGCGGCGAGCCAGGCGCCCAGCGAGCCGACGGCGCGATGCGCGCTGCCGAGCAGCCACAGCCCGCCGATGATGGTCGCGATCGCCGGCAGGATCTCCAGCCAGAACCGGCCCCAGGTGAAGTCCCAGGCGTTGGCCGGGGTGAAGGAATAGCCGAACACGGGGCCGAGGAACGGCACCAGGCCGCCCCAGATCCCCAGAATGATCAGCAGGAACCCACTGGTGGCCCCTCGGGAACGGGGTATCTGCATCCGCTCGCGCATGGTGAGACCGTGAGTCGTACGAGTGGTCGTGGTTGTCATGAGGCTCATCTCCTCCTGAATCGCCGTGACCCTGCGTGGGTACCCAGTTCCGACGGGCGTATACCCGCCGACGGCTGACGCCTGTTCGCAGCGTGGCTCGACACGCACCTGTGGTGCATGTGGCTGGTGTGACTTTTCGCGTAAGTTGTGACCATGGCGACCCGTACGTCTTCCCCGCCGGCGTCGCGCGGCAAGAGCAGCTCCCGCAGCAAGCCTGGCGGGCGCGGCTCGAACTCGCGGTCCCGGTCGTCCAGGAGCGGCAAGCGCACGCCTGCGCAGAAGTCGGCACGGAAGTCGTCCGGGGCCTCGGCTCGTCGTACGGCGCCCCGCGCGGTACGCAACGGGCCCGGACCGGTTTCGCGCGGCTTCGGAGTGCTGGGACACGGGGTCGCCCGGGCCTGGCTGGGGGTCGCCGGTGGAGTCGGCAGCGGCGTGCGTCGCGTCGGTCAGGGCGCGCGCGAGCTCGAGCCCGAGCACCGTCGGGACGGTGCCGCGCTGCTGATGCTCGCGCTCGCCGTCGTGGTGGCGGCGTCGGTGTGGTGGCAGCTGCCCGGCTCGGTGTTCGCGGCCACCCGTGCGGTCGTGGCCGGCTCGGTCGGGCTGCTCGCCTGGCTGGTGCCGCTGCTGCTCTGCTTCGTCGCGTGGCGCAACATGCGCAACCCCGAGGTCAACGGTCCTGTGGGCCGTCAGGTGATCGGCTGGGCGGCGTTCCTCTTCGGCGTGCTCGGGATCATCCACATCGCCAACGGCTCCCCGGCCCCCAAGGACGGCGACGCGTCCGACCTGCAGCAGGCGGGCGGAGCGCTCGGTTTCGTGGTCTCCAAGCTGCTCACCGATCTGCTCCACACGGCGTACGTCGTGGTGCCGATCCTGGTGCTGCTCGCCTTCTTCGGGCTGCTCGTGATCACCGCGACGCCGCTCTACCAGGTGCCCACCAGGCTCCGTGAGGGCCGCGACCGACTGCTCGGTCGCCAGATCGCCGCAGAGGAGCCGGAGCAGGAATCTCGGGCGCGACGGCGTCGTCCCGCCATCGGCGACGAGGTCGACCCTGAGATGGGGGATCCTGCCTACGACACCCCCGTGTTGGAGGACCGCGAGGTCAGGAAGCATGGCCGCAGGAAGGCGGTGGCCGAGGTCGATCCCGACGAGGAGCAGACCGTCAAGGTCGGCGTCGTCGGTGCGGACGGGCAGCTCGAACCGCCTCCGCACACGCCGTTGCCGGCCCGCGTCGAGCAGCTCTCGTTGTCCGGAGACGTCGCCTACGCGCTGCCCGACAGCCAGGTGCTCAAGCCGGGCAGCCCGCACAAGGCACGCTCCAAGGCCTCCGATGACGTGGTCGAACGACTCACCCAGGTCCTCGACGAGTTCGGCATCGACGCCCAGGTGACCGGCTACATGCGCGGGCCGACGGTGACCCGCTACGAGGTCGAGCTGGGCCCGGCGGTCAAGGTCGAGAAGGTCACCGCGCTCAGCAAGAACATCGCGTACGCCGTGGCCAGCGCCGACGTCCGCATCCTCAGCCCGATCCCGGGGAAGTCGGCGATCGGCATCGAGATCCCCAACCGGGACAAGGAGATCGTGTCCCTGGGCGACGTGCTCCGCTCGGGCGCCGCGCGCAACGACCACCACCCGATGGTGGTCGGCCTCGGCAAGGACGTCGAGGGTGGCTTCGTGGTGGCGAACCTGGCCAAGATGCCCCACCTGCTGGTCGCCGGCGCGACCGGTTCCGGCAAGTCCAGCTTCATCAACTCGATGATCACCTCGGTGCTGATGCGTTCCACGCCCGACGAGGTGCGGATGATCCTGGTCGACCCCAAGCGGGTCGAGCTGAACGCCTACGAGGGCATCCCGCACCTGATCACGCCGATCATCACCAACCCCAAGAAGGCCGCCGAGGCGTTGAGCTGGGTGGTGCGCGAGATGGACCTGCGCTACGACGACCTGGCGAACTTCGGCTTCCGGCACATCGACGACTTCAACAAGGCGGTCCGCGGCGGCAAGGTGCAGGTGCCGGCCGGATCCGAGCGCGTCCTCGCGCCGTACCCCTATCTGCTCGTGGTGGTCGACGAGCTCGCCGACCTGATGATGGTGGCGCCCCGCGACGTCGAGGACTCGGTCGTGCGGATCACGCAGCTCGCCCGGGCGGCGGGAATCCACCTCGTGCTGGCGACCCAGCGGCCCAGCGTCGACGTGGTGACGGGCCTGATCAAGGCGAACGTGCCGTCGCGACTGGCGTTCGCGACCAGCTCGCTCGCCGACAGCCGGGTGATTCTCGACCAGCCGGGCGCGGAGAAGCTGGTCGGCCAGGGCGACGGGCTGTTCCTGCCGATGGGCGCCAACAAGCCCGCGCGGATCCAGGGCAGCTGGGTCACCGAGGCCGAGATCCACCAGGTCGTCAAGCTGTGCACCGAGCAGCTCCAGCCGACCTACGTCGAGGACGTGACCGCGCCGCAGGCGTCCAAGCGTGAGCTCGACGACGACATCGGCGACGACCTCGACCTGGTGGTCCAGGCGGTGGAGCTGGTCGTCTCGACCCAGTTCGGGTCCACCTCGATGCTGCAGCGCAAGCTGCGGGTCGGTTTCGCGAAGGCGGGGCGCCTGATGGACATCCTGGAGAGTCGCGGCGTGGTCGGACCCAGCGAGGGCTCCAAGGCGCGTGACGTGCTGGTCAAGCCCGACGATCTCGATGACGTGATCGCAAGCCTGCAGGGGGAACAGTGATGACACCGGGCGAGACGGATACGACCCAGGCACCCTTCGAGGTCCGCCGGAACACCTTGCTGAGCGCGGTTCTTGGCATCGGGGCGGCAGCGATGGCGATCGCCTACCTGCAGCGGGCGGGGTCGGGCGGTAGCACGCTCGACTGGCTGATCTGCCTGGTGATGGCCGCGATCGCCGTGGTCCAGCTGGTCGCCCTTGTCGACGCACGCACCCCGCTGCTGGTCGCCGACGACCAAGGGGTGCGGATCCGCTTGGGCGGCGAGTGGCTCGGACTGCCCTGGGGCACGGTCGAGCAGGTTGTCGTGGAGGAGCGGGACACACCGGTCCGCGATGGTCGCCTCGTCGTCGTACCCCGCAACCTCGGCAACGCGCTGGAGGCGCTGCTGCCGTCCTCGCGGCGCGCCGCCGCCTGGCAGCGGCGCCTGCACGGGGCTCCGCTGACCGTGCCGCTGTCCATCGGGACCCGTTCCAGCGGGGACTCGGCTGCCGCCGAGCTGCGCGCCCTGGCCGGTGGCCGGGCGGATGTGGTGTCCCTTCGGGGTCGGGAGCGTGCCCACCTCGACGAGCAGCGCATCGAGGGCCCGGATCGATCCGCCCTCACTGACACCGACCAGCGGGCTGCGGAACTGTCGGAGCAGTCCGACCCGGTGCTGCTCGCCGGGCCTGAGATCGAGCCGGCGCCCGCGCAGGTGACTGCGCCGGCACCGCCTCGCATCGCCGACCCTGTCGCCGCGGTCCGTGCGGCGCGGAAGGTGATGCGGGCGGACGTGGTCCGCGACGACCGTCCCCGGATCGCCACGCCGGTACGCGTCGAGCCTGCCGACGTCACCTCGCGTGGCGCGGTCGTCTTCGACGACTTCGCGCCGGCAGCTCGGCCCGACCCCCTGATCGGACCGGTGCTGGCGCAGGCGCGCGATCGGGCGGGACTCACGGTCGACGAGCTGAGCGAGCGCACCAGGATCCGTCCGCACGTCCTCGAGGCGATGGAGGTGGACGACTTCGCTCCCTGCGGCGGCGACTTCTATGCCCGCGGCCACCTGCGCACTCTTGCCCGCTACCTGGGACTCGACGTCGACCCGCTGATGGCCACGTATGACGAGCACTACTCCCACGGGCCGATCAACGCCCGTCGGGTGTTCGAGGCGGAGCTGGCCACCGGGATGGGCGGCGGCATGCGGGCCACCGTCGGCGGACCGCGCTGGAGCCTGTTGGTCGGCGCCGTGCTCTGCCTGGTGATGATCTGGGGCGTGGCTCGGTTCTTCACCGAGCAGCCCCCCGAGATCACCGCGCCCAACGCGGGCGACTCGGCCGGGCTGGCATCGAACCAGACCCCGATCACGTCGCCGCTGACCACCATCCGCCAGGTCGAGGTGAAGGCGATCGGAGCCCGCAGCCGGGTGGTGATCGTGGACCGACACGGCAAGGCCCTGTGGCGTGGCGTGCTGCACCGAGGGCAGTCGCACGGGGTCGCCGGTGTCGGCCCCTTCCAGGTGCATGCCAGCAACGGCGCGGCGACGCGGATCCGGCTGGGCCACACCTGGCGTGGGCAGGTCGGCATGCTGCCCCAGCCCGCGGTCCGCGAGATCGGCTGAGTCGCACACACCCCGGATGGCGGCTGCGCGCGGCCGCAGTCCGCCGTGGCACCGTGCCGGTTCGCCGGATCGGGTCTCCGACCGTCATACTCGATGACGGCCATGACGACCTCCGCTGACACCGCCCCGCCCTCCACCGCCACCACCGTCGCGCTGGTGACGCTCGGCTGCGCCCGCAACGACGTGGACTCCGAGGAGCTGGCCGGCCGGCTCGAAGCGGGTGGGTTCCGCCTCGTCGAGGATCCCGCCGAGGCCGAGGCGGTGGTGGTGAACACGTGCGGCTTCGTCGAGGCCGCCAAGAAGGACTCGGTGGACACCCTGCTCGCGGCGGCCGATCTCAAGGACGGTGGCAGCACCCGCGCTGTGGTCGCGGTCGGCTGCCTGGCCGAGCGGTACGGCGTCGAGCTCGCGGACTCGCTCCCGGAGGCCGATGCGGTGCTCGGGTTCGACGACTATCCCGACATCGACGTCCGGCTCCGCTCGATCCTCGCGGGCGAGAGCCTGCACCCGCACACTCCACAGGACCGCCGCAGGCTGCTGCCGATCAGCCCCGCCGACCGAGTCGGCACCGACGTGGTCGTCCCCGGTCACCAGAGCACCCACGAGCACACGTCCGCAGGAACCGACGCCATCGGCGTGGGTGGGCCGGCGACCGGCCCCCGCACGCTGCGACGACGTCTGGACACCGGGCCGACCGCAGCCTTGAAGCTCGCGTCCGGCTGTGACCGGCGATGTACCTTCTGCGCGATCCCCTCGTTCAGAGGGTCCTTCCTGTCGAGGCGGCCCTCGGACGTGCTGGCCGAGGCCCGCTGGCTCGCCGAGCAGGGCGCCCGGGAGCTGTTCCTGGTCAGCGAGAACTCCACGTCCTACGGCAAGGACCTCGGCGACCTGCGACTGCTGGAGACGCTGCTGCCCGAGTTGGTGGCCGTGGACGGTGTCGAGCGGGTCCGCGTCTCCTACCTGCAGCCCGCCGAGACCCGTCCGGGCCTCGTGCAGGCCATCGCGGGCACGCCCGGCGTGGCGGACTACTTCGATCTGTCCTTCCAGCACGCCTCGGCACCCGTGCTGCGTCGGATGCGGCGGTTCGGCGATCCCGACTCCTTCCTCGACCTGCTGGCCAGGGCGCGACAGGTGAGCTCGGGCGCCGGCGCCCGCTCGAACTTCATCGTCGGCTTCCCGGGTGAGAGCGAGGACGACTTCGCCATCCTCTGCGACTTCCTGGCCGAGGCGCGCCTCGACGCGATCGGGGTGTTCGGCTACTCCGACGAGGACGGCACCGAGGCGGCGTCGTACGACGACAAGCTGGACGCCGACGAGATCGCGGAGCGGGTCGAGCATCTCGCCTCGCTGGCCGAGGAACTGACCGCACAGCGGGCGCGTGAGCGCGTCGGGGAGGCGGTCCGGGTGCTGGTCGAGAGCGTGGCCGACGGGGCCGTCGAGGGGCGCGCCGCCTGCCAGGGACCCGAGGTCGACGGTTCGACGCTGCTGCAGGACGCACCCGCCGGGACCCGCGTCGGTGACATGATCGACGCACTCGTCGTCGACACCGAGGGCGTGGACCTGATCGCCCGACCGGGAGGAGCGTCGTGAGCGACGGCGACCAGGCCCTCCCCGCAGTGAGCAACTGGAACGTCCCCAACGCCTTGACGACCTTCCGGATCCTGATGGTCCCGGTGTTCGGCTGGGCGCTCCTGCACGACGGCGGCCACGACAACGCCTGGCGTTGGCTCGCCTACGGCCTGTTCGCGCTGGCGATGGTCACCGACAAGATCGACGGCGACCTCGCGCGCAAGCACAACCTGGTCACCGACTTCGGCAAGATCGCCGACCCCATCGCCGACAAGGCGATCACCGGGATGGCCTTCATCGGGCTGTCGGTGATCGGCGAGCTCTGGTGGTGGGTCACGGTCGTGGTGCTGGTCCGCGAGTGGACGGTCACCCTCGCGCGCCTCTCGATCGCCCGCCGGGTGGTGATGGCGGCGAGTCGGAGCGGCAAGGCCAAGACGATGGCCCAGGGCATCGCGCTCGGCGGATTCGTCGGGCCCTTCCGGCACCTCTCCGGCGCCTGGGACATCCCCGGCGACGTGGTGTGGTGGCTGGCCGCGGTCCTGATGGCCCTCGCGTTCGTGCTCACCCTCACGTCAGGTGCGGAGTTCGTCAGCGACGTCGTACGGCACCGTCGGAGGCCGACGCCGCCGTCAGCGTGACCGCCGCCTGCACCAGGGCGAGGTGGGAGAACGCCTGCGGGAAGTTCCCGACCATCCGGTGTCCGACCGGGTCGTACTCCTCGCTGAGCAGGCCCACGTCGTTGGTCAGCCCGACCAGACGCTCCATGAGCTCTTCTGCGTCGCCGAGCCGTCCGGCCAGGGCGTACGCCGACACGAGCCAGAACGAGCACGCCAGGAACGGGTGCTCGGCGCCTCCCAGACCGTCCACGCCCGACTGGGTCCGGTAGCGCAGCAGCAGGCCCTCGTGCATCAGGTCCTGCTCGACGGCGGCAATGGTGCCCAGCATCCGGGGATCGTCGCCGTCGATGAAGCCGACCAGTGGGAGCACCAGCAAAGAGGCGTCCACCTCGGTGGTGTCGTAGTGCTGGGTGAAGGTGTTGCGCTCCTTGTCGAAGCCGTGCTCGAGCACCTCCTCGCGGACCCGGTCGCGCAGGTCCCGCCATTTGTCCACGGGACCGTCGAGGCCACCGGTCTCGACGGCGCGCACGGCCCGGTCGAAGGCGGCCCACACCATCACCCGACTGTGGGTGAAGTGGCGCAACGGGCCGCGGATCTCCCACAGGCCGTTGTCCGGCTGCTCCCAGCCGCGGGACATGCCGTCGATCAGCACCCGCTGGATCGCCCAGCTGTGTCGCGAGTCGGGGAGGCCGTGGTTGCGGGCGTCGTGCAGCGCGCACATCACCTCGCCGAGGACGTCGGTCTGGCGCTGGTTCACCGCTCCGTTGCCCACCCTGACCGGCTTGGAGCCGGCATATCCCGGCAGCTCGTCGATCTCGTACTCGGGCAGTCGACGGCTGCCATCGAGGGTGTACATGATCTGCAGGTCGCCCGGATCGCCGGCGACGGCTCTCAGCAGCCAGCCCCGCCACAGGTTCGCCTCGTCGGATCGACCGCAGGCCAGCAGGGCCTGCAGCGTCAGGGAGGCGTCCCGCAGCCAGCAGTAGCGGTAGTCCCAGTTGCGCTCGCCGCCGAAGTCCTCGGGCAGGCTGGTGGTGGCCGCGGCCACGATGCCCCCGGTCACGGTGTCGGTCAGGTTGCGCAGCGTCACCAGCGAGCGGACCACGGCGTCGCGGTGGCGGCCGTCGTACTGGATCGCGTCGGCCCAGGCCTGCTCGGTCTCGAGGGTGCTCTGGATCCGGGGGTCGTAGTCGAGCGGCTCCTCGAGATGGCGGTGCGAGGGGATCCAGACTGTGGCGAAGGTGAGCACCTGGCCGGCCTCGACGTCGAACCGGTCGCGGTGCCGACCGTCGTCTGCCCGCGGCAGCCGGTCGCCGCGCAGGACCAGCTTGTCGGGTCCGGCGGTCGCGACGATGAGCTCCTCCTTGCCGCTGTGTGCACGGTGCACCCACGGCCGGATCCGGCCGTAGTCCGTGCGGACCCGCCACTCGTGCTCCATCGTCACCGAGCCCTCGAGTCCGGTGATCCGACGGATGATGTCGGAGCGTTCGTCACCGGCCGGCATCAGGTCGACGACGCGGACCTTGCCGGTGTCCGTGGTGTACGTCGTCTCCAGGACGGTGGTGTCCCCGACGTAGCGCCGGCTGACATCGGCGTGCCCGACGGGCCCGATCAGCCATCGCCCGTTCCTCTCGTCGCCAAGCAGGGCGGCGAAGCACGCCGGCGAGTCGAAGTGGGGAATGCAGAGCCAGTCGATGGATCCGTCCTTGCCGACCAGGGCCGCGGTGTTCCCGTCCCCGATGACTGCGTAGTCCTCAATCGGTTGTGCCATGCCCTGACGTTAGCCTCTGCTGACATGGAGCAGATCGCGGCGGCGCTGCACACGGCGTTGCGGGGCCGCGGAGAGACGGTGGCGTGCGCCGAGTCGCTGACCGGCGGTGAGCTGGCTGCCCTGCTCACCGCTGCGCCGGGCGCGTCGCAGACCTTCGTCGGCGGGGTGGTCAGCTACGCCACCGCGGTCAAGCGGGACCTGCTGGGGGTGCGCACCGAGCGGGTGATCACCGGTGAGTGCGCGGAGCAGATGGCCGCAGGTGTCCGCGCACTGCTCGGCACCGACTGGGCGCTGGCGACGACCGGTGTGGCCGGGCCGGAGCGCCAGGAGGGTGAACCGGTGGGCACGGTGTACGTCGGCATCGCCGGACCGGACGGAGCCCGATCCGTGCGCTTGGATCTTGACGGCGATCGCACGTCGATCCGGGCACGCACCTGTCGCAGCGCGATCGAGGAGCTGATCGGTGACCTCGGCTGACGCGCTCGTCTCCGTTGCCGACGGTCTCTATGCGCTGCCCGCAGCCGACTTCACCGCCGCCCGCGACGCCGCAGCGAAGCACGCGGAACGGGAGGGCGAGAAGGACCTCGCCCGCCGGATCAAGGCATTGCGACGACCCACCGCCGCGGCCTGGGCGGTGAACCTGCTGATCCGGCGCGAGGCCGGCCAGATCGAGCAGGTGCTCGCCCTCGGGGAGTCGCTGCGGGCCGCCGCAGCCGCGATGCAGGGCGACGAGCTGCGTGCGTTGACGCGGCAGCGGCGCCAGCTGACCACCGCGCTCGCGACGAGCGCGCGAGCTCGGGCGCGGGAGTACGGCGTCCGGTTGAGCGACCCGGTCCTCGAGCAGGTGGAGGGCGTGCTCACCGGGGCGCTGCTGGACCCCGTGGCCGCCGACGTTGTCCGCACCGGGCTGCTGGTGACCTCGTTCGGGGCGACCGGCGTCTCCGAGGTCGACGTCGACGCCGTGCTGGCTGTCCCGGAGGCGATGGGCGGGCGCGCGACGCCGGTGGCGGCACCCGAGCCGTCCGGTGCCGAGTCGGAGGACCCTCGGCACGGGCTGCGCGCCGTACCGGAGGACGATGCACTGCGGCGCGCCCGCGCCGACGACGCGGTCCGGGAGGCAGCCCAGGCCCTGGCCGGGGCGCGCGCGGAGGTCGAGGCGGCCGAGGCGGCGGTCGGCGAGCACGACGCGCGAAGGCTCCAGGTCCACGGCGAGATCGAGGAGCTGCGACGTCGGCTGGACGATCTCGAGGAGGAGGCGGACGAGGCCGAGGTCGCCCTCGAGGGTGCCCGGGAGGACCTCTCCGACGCGCGTGCCGCGCTGAGCGCGGTGGAGGAGGCACACGCCCTGGCGGTGCGACGGCGGCAGACCCTGGGGGAGTGAGGCGCCTCAGCGGGGGATGCAGCCCTGCGCGGCACCGAGCGCGTGCAGGCCGGCCAGGTCGCCCTTGCCGTACCGCGCCGCGGCACGGTTCTGCAGCATCGGGTACATGATCTGGCTCCGGGCGCTGGTGTGGCCCAGCCCGACGGCGTGCCCGAGCTCGTGCAGCAGCAGCGCACCCCAGGTCTTCCCGGCGCCGAAGCCCCGGCGCAGGGTGCTGCCGGCCTCCAACACCGCGTAGCCGCTGGTGATGTGCACGTTGTTGATCGAGCCGGACCAGCGGTCCCGGAAGCCGCCGATGCCGAGCGTGGCTCCGGCGAGCGCCGGCACGGTCCTCGCACTGGTCCACGCGACCGTGATCCCGCCGGGGTCACGGAAACCGCGCGTCGTGGGCACCCCTGACACGCTGCCCGCGTCGCGGAAGTGCAGGCCGGTGGCCTTGCCGAGGACCTTGAACGCGTGGGTGACCTGGCTGCGCGCGTGCGACGGGGCGTGGTGGAGGTTGATCCGGTAGCTGACCGTCCGGCACGGGTCGAACCGGGGGAGCGGACCGGGGGCTTGGGACAGGAACGTGTGCTGGGACGCCTTCCCCGGGGGCCGGTACGACGGCACCACGTGAAGCCGTGCGGTCGGGGTGGTGACGGCGGGACGGAGCAGCCCATCCGCCGGGGCCACGACGCGGTAGTCGACGGTGTTGTACCAGCCGGTCGGCACCGCCAACCGGTAGGAGCCGTCGCTGGCGGTCTGCCCGCTCGCAGCGCGGCGCCATCCCGACCCCGAGCGCCACTGCAGCACGACATCGCGGGACCCGGCCGGCACCTGGCCGGTCGCCTGCACCGCAGTGTTGACCGCGACGATGGAGCGGCTCAGCGCCAGCGACGGTGACACGGCCGCCGAGGCCGGGGTGGGCAGCAGCGCCTGGCCGGCGACGACGACGACCGCGGCGAGCGCGGTGGCCAGGGACGCGACACGGCGCCGGCGGCGCACGCGATAGGCAGGCATGGGGTCCTAGACGGATCGGCAGAGGGACCGATACAGGCTATGCGCCGTCGTGCCCCTCGGACAGCGGAATGGCCCAACCGGTCGAGCGCCGTACGGCGTCCTGCCAGCGACGGTGACCGTCGGCGGCCGTCGCTGCGTTGGCGCTGTCGGGCTCGAAGCGACGGTCGAGCTGCCAGGTCTCGCGGAGGTCCTCGGTCGAGTCCCACACTCCAGTGCCGAGCCCGGCCATGAAGGCGGCACCCAGCGCCGTTGTCTCGACGATGCGGGGCCGCTCGACAGGGACGCCCAGCAGGTCGGCCTGCAGCTGGCAGAGCAGGTCGTTGGCGGCCGCGCCGCCGTCCACCGCAAGCGACCTGAGGCCGGGCATCGTGTCGATGACGTCGCGGACCTCGTAGGTGATCGCCTCGAGCGTCGCGCGGACGAGGTGCGCACGGGTGGTGCCGCGGGTGATGCCGAAGATCGTGCCGCGGGCGTGCGGATCCCAGTGCGGTGCGCCGAGCCCGGTCAGCGCCGGCACGAACACCACGCCGTCGCTGGACGGGACGGTCCGGGCGATCGCCTCGGTCTCGGCGGCCGAGCCGACGATCTGCAGGCCGTCACGGAGCCACTGCACGGCCGCGCCGGTGACGAAGATCGCCCCCTCGAGTGCGTAGGTCGTGGTCCCGTCGGGGGTGCGCCAGCCAGCCGTCGACAACAGCCCCGCATCGGACCTCTGCACGGTGCTGCCGGTGTTGGTCAGGATGAACGACCCGGTGCCGTAGGTGCACTTGGACTCGCCCTCGGTGAAGCAGGTCTGCCCGAACAGCGCGGCCTGCTGATCGCCGGCGATCCCGGCGACCGGGAGCTCCAGGCCCAGGAAGCTCCGCGGATCCGTGGTGGCCAGCTCGCCCCAGCTCGGCACCACGTCGGGCAGCGCGTCGCGCGGCACCCCGAAGAGCGAGCACAGCTCCTCGGACCAGTCGCCCTGCTCGAGGTCGAACAGCAGCGTGCGCGAGGCGTTCGAGACGTCCGTGACGTGCCAGGTGCCGCGGGTCATCCGGGCCACCAGGTAGGAGTCGACGGTCCCGACGGCGTACCGCCCGGACTCCACGAGCGCCCACGTGTGCGGCTCGTTCTCGGCCAGCCAGACCAGCTTGGTGGCCGAGAAGTACGGGTCCAGCCGCAGCCCGGTCAGCGCCGCCACCCGGTCCTCGTGGCCCTCGTCCCTCAACCGGCTGCAGATCTCGGCGGTACGCCGGTCCTGCCAGACGATCGCCCGTCGCGGCGAGCCCAGCGTCTCGCGGTCCCACAGCACGATCGTCTCGCGCTGGTCGGTGATGCCGATGCCCGCGAGACCGCTCTCGTCGCCGCCCCAGGCCTTCAGGCAGGCCCGGATGCTCTCGAGCGTCGCCTGCCAGATCTCCTCGGGGGAGTGCTCCACCCAGCCGGGCTGGGGGAAGTGCTGGGCGAACTCCTGGTAGCCGCGTGCCGCGATCGTCCCCTCCGCGGTGACCACGAGCGCGGTCACCCCGGTGGTGCCGGCGTCGATGGCCAGGATGCCCTTCGTCGTGGCGTCGGTCATGGTCCGATCCTTGCAGAATCGGCTTCGTCGGGTTGGGTACCGAGCACCGCATGACGCGCTACGGATACACCCTGATGACCGAGCAGTCCGGCCCGCGCGAGCTGGTCGGCTACGCCGCCCGGGCGGAGCAGGCCGGCTTCGACTTCGAGGTGATCAGCGACCACACCTTCCCCTGGCTGGAGTCGCAGGGGCACGCGTCGTACGCCTGGAGCGTGCTCGGTGCCGTCGCCCAGGTCACCGGGCAGGTCGAGCTGATGACCTACGTGACCTGCCCGACGATGCGCTACCACCCGGTCGTGATCGCCCAGAAGGCGGCGACCGTCCAGCTGCTCAGCGGCGACCGGTTCACCCTCGGGCTCGGCGCGGGCGAGAACCTCAACGAGCACGTGCTGGGCACCGGCTGGCCCGACGTGCGCGAACGCCACGACATGCTCGCCGAGGCGGCCACCCTGATCGGGCGGCTCTTCGACGGCGGACTCGTGGACGCCGACGGGCCGCACTTCCCGGCGACCTCCGCGAGGCTGTGGGACCTGCCCGACCGTCGGGTGCCGATCGGGGTCGCGGTCTCCGGCAAGGAGTCGCTCGAGCGGTTCGCGCCGTTGGTCGACCACCTGATCGCGGTCGAGCCCGATGCGGACCTCGTCGCCGGCTGGGAGCCCGCCGGCGGCCGTGCGGAGGCCCGCCGGATCGGTCAGGTGCCGATCTGCTGGGCGCCGGATCGCGACACGGCGGTACGCCGGGCTCACGACCAGTTCCGCTGGTTCGCCGGTGGTTGGCGGGTGAACGCCGACCTGCCCACGCCCGCCGCGTTCGCGGCCGCGACCGAGTTCGTCAAGCCCGACGACGTCGCGGACTCGATCCCGTGCGGACCCGACGTCGACGCGATCGTCGAGGCGGTGCAGGCGTTCCCGCAGGCGGGCTTCACCGACGTCGCGGTCGTCCAGGTCGGTGACGAGGGCCAGACGGAGTTCCTCGACTTCGCCGAGAAGGAGCTGTTGCCGGCGCTGCGCGCCGCGTGAGGCGCTATCCCTCGCCGCGCAGGATCCGCAGGACCCGCTCGTCGACCCAGCTGCCGTCCTCGGCGACCCGCATCTCGTAGTTCTCCGACCCCACCCAGGCCAGGAAGTCGGCGTGCCCGGCCTCCCTCGAGCGCCGCTCGAGCTCCTCGGCGAGCTCGGGCGTCACGACGACCTTCTCGTCCTCGGTCGAGGCGGTCAGGTAGAGATCGTTGAGGTCGAGCAGCCTGGCCAGCTCCGCGACCGGGCGCTCGTGGTCGTCGACGCGAAGGTCGACGGCGACGTCGTCGAGGCCGCCGTACCCCGCACCCTCGCGGCACACCAGCAGGGCCGCGGACTGCCGGCCGCGCCGGTCCCCACCGGCACGGTCGCCGGCGTCGAGCGCGGCCAGGAGCCGCCGCGCCAGCGGCTCGCCCTCGGAGGCGAGCCAGGCGCGGTGCATCTCCTCGACGACCTCGGGGCCGACCAGGATGTTGCCCTGGATCGCGACGCCGTCGTCGGTGACACCGCCGGCCCAGTCGAAGCAGGCGGGTCCGGTGTGGGTGGCGGCGTTGCCCTCCACGTCGACCAGGCCGACCTGTCGGTGGTCGCGCTTGTCGTCCTCCTCGAGCATCCGCTCCAGGGCCACCGCGGCGGTCGCGCCCTCGTCGAGGAGCGCGAGCCCGATGCCCTTCCAGGCCACGTTGCTGTCCGCTTGGGTCGCGATCGCGCCCAGGCCGGCAACCGCTGCCGGGACCGCAGACCCGACGGCGAGGAACTTCGAGGCCACCGCGACTCCCCAGGCGGGCTCGCCGGTGGCCGGCTCGACGGACATGCCGACGATCGAGAACGTCATGGCACGACGGTAGCGGGCTCGAACCGGTCCCGACGCAGGACGGGCACGGCCGTGCTCGCTCCCACCTCTGCCGCCACGTCCACGTCGGCCTTGAAGCCGGAGTCCGCCAGCTCGCGTCCGCTGGCGCAGCGGTGCAGTGCGGCCCGGACCCATTCGGGGCTGCCGAGCGCCAGGTACGACGCCCGTGCCGTGTCCGCCTCGACGGACTGGGCGCGGTGGCCGAGGTCGTGCAGGGCGGCGAGGACCGCTCCCGCGCCCCAGAGGTCCTCATCGGCCGGCCGCAGGGTGTCGTCGGGCCAGCGCTCGCCGGCGGCGACCACGACGACGCGCTCGGCCCCGATCTCGTGGATCCAGCGGCCCACGGCGGGTGCGTTGCGCAGGCAGCCCGCAACGCAGGTCGCGGCGCGATCGGTCAGGGCGCGGGCGATGGTGGCGCCGTTGGGTGAGGGGAGCGCGATCGTCTGGCCGGCGCGAGCATGTCGGCGCATGCCGGCAGGGGACAGGCTGACCTGGCCGTCGTGGGCTGTCGAGCGGCCGACCGCCAGCACCGCGCCCGCCTCGCGCGCGACGGCCTCGGCGCGCTCGTCGCGCCAGCGCAGCGGGATCACCGTCGCTCCCGCGTCGAGGGCCACGGTCGTCGTCGTGGTGAAGGACAGGACGTCGACGACGACCGCGACATCGACGTCGCGGGCGAGGGCGTTGGCGGCGGCGAGGCCCCAACCGAACCGGATCGGGGCCAGGTCCTGACGATGCGCCCGGGGGATGTCCACGTCCCGATTGTCCCAGCACGACCGGGATGCCGTTCGACGCCCGTGCGCGGCCCGTGACGTGCCGCTCGCGGGTCGCTACGCTGGCAGACTTGAACGATCCAATGGTGTCGATGGAGCCAGGAGTGCAGATGAAGGTCGGTGTGCTGACCGGTGGCGGGGACTGCCCCGGACTCAACGCGGTGATCCGCGCCGTCGTGCGTCGCGGCGTCAAGGAGTTCGGCAACGAGTTCATCGGGTTCAGGGACGGATGGAGGGGACCGCTGGAGGGCATCACCACCCCGCTGGGGATCGACCAGGTGCGCGGCATCCTGCCCCGTGGCGGCACCGTCCTCGGCTCGTCGCGGACCAACCCGTTCTCGGTCGACGGTGGGGTCGAGCAGATCCGGGCCAACCTGACCTCGCTCGGCGTCGACGCGCTCGTCGCGATCGGCGGCGAGGACACCCTCGGGGTGGCGACCAAGCTGCACGAGCTGGGCGTCGCCGTCGTCGGAGTGCCGAAGACCATCGACAACGACCTGTCCGCCACCGACTTCACCTTCGGCTTCGACACCGCGGTCAACATCGCCATGGAGGCGATCGACCGGCTGCACACCACCGCCGAGTCGCACCACCGGGTGCTGGTCGTCGAGTTGATGGGCAGGCACGCCGGGTGGATCGCACTGCACGCCGGGATGGCCGGTGGCGCCAACGTCATCCTGATCCCCGAGAAGCCGTTCGACATCGACGCGGTCTGCGAGCTGGTCGACGAGCGCTTCCAGAGCCACTACGCGCCCATCATCGTGGTGTCCGAGGGCGCCGTGCCCGCAGACGACTCCGCAATGACGTTGGCGTCCGGGGAGAAGGACGCCTTCGGACACGTCCGGCTCGGTGGCATCGGCGACCGGCTGGCCCACGAGATCGAGGCTCGCACCGGCAAGGAGTCGCGTGCCGTCGTGCTCGGTCACGTGCAGCGAGGCGGCACCCCGACCGCGTTCGACCGTTGGCTGGCCACCCGCTTCGGGCTCCAGGCGATCGCCGCGGTCAACGAGGGCGACTTCGGCACGATGGTGGCCCTGCGCGGCACCGACATCGTCCGGGTTCCGCTCGCGGACGCGACCGGTGAGCTCAAGCTGGTGAAGCCCGAGCAGTACGCCGAGGCGGAGGTGTTCTTCGGCTGACGCCGACCCGACGGGTCAGGGCACCAGCAGGATCTTGCCGCCCGGGTGCGCGCCCGCGGCCATCCGGTGGGCGTCCGCGACCCGGTCGAGCGGGAAGGTCGCGGCGACGAACACGCGCAGCAGCCCGTCGCCCGCCAGCTGGGCCAGCTTCGACCGTGCCGCGTCGCGGATCTCGGTGCCCGGGTCTGCGCCGGGTCCGCCTCCCAGCACCGCGACTCCCTCGCGGGGCCCACGCGCGAAGTTGGCGATGGTGGCGATCCGACGGCGGTCTGCGACGAGCGCGAGGGACACATCCATCGCCTCGTCGGTGCCGACGAGGTCCAGGGCCACGTCGACACCGTCCGGGGCGACCGTGCGCACCCGGTCGACCAGCCCGGCGCCGTACGCCACCGGCTCGGCCCCGAGGTCACGCAGTCGGTCGTGGTTGCCAGGTCCGGCGGTCGCGACCACCCGGGCCCCGCGCAGCCGGGCCAGTTGGACGAGCATCAGTCCGACACCGCCGGACCCGCCGTGGACGAGCACCGTGTCGCCGGCGGCGACGTCGGTCGCGGTGAGCAGGTGTACGGCGGTGGCGCCGGTCAGCAGCAGCCCGCCGGCCTCGGCCCAGCCGAGCTCCTGCGGCTTGGCGACGATCGAGGACGCCGGGACCACGATCTCGTCGGCGTAGGCACCGGCGGCCCGGTAGGCGATGACCTCGTCGCCCACGGCGACCGGCCCGTGCGGCCCGGAGACCCGAGGCGAGCTGATCGTCGGCCCGACGCCGGTGACCACCCCCGCGGCCTCCGAGCCGAGGCGGCGGGGCAGGTGGGCAGGATCGTCGCCGAACAGCCCCGCGCGTGCCTTCAGGTCGGCCGGGTTCACGCCGGCGGCCCGCACCGCCACCCGCACCTCGTCGGGACCGGGCTCGGGCCGCTCCACGTCCACGACCGACAGCACATCGGGTCCGCCGTACGCCGTCGCCACCACGATCTTCGTCATGTCGGCCGCAACCGGGCGCCGTGGGCCGTTGTTCCCGGGCTGTTGTCCCGGGCTGTTGTTCCGGGCCGTTGTTGCCGTAGAGCCGGACGCCGGTGGGCTCCCCCGGGCGCTTGTAGACTTGGCCGGTGCCAGACCCCGCCCAGCCCTCCCCGATCCCCACCCTCGCCGAGCTGCACGCCATGGGTGCGGCCCAGCAGCCGGCGTACCCCGACCGCGCGGGCGTGGACGCGGCAGTGGCGCGGCTCCGCTCCTTCCCTCCGCTCGTCTTCGCCGGCGAGTGCGACGAGCTGAAGGCGAAGCTGGCCGCGGTCAGTCGCGGCGAGGCCTTCCTGCTGCAGGGCGGTGACTGCGCGGAGACCTTCGAGGGCGCCACCGCCGACAACGTGCGCAACAAGCTGCGGGTCCTGCTGCAGATGGCGGTGGTGCTGACCTACGCGGCGTCCGTGCCGGTGGTGAAGGTCGGCCGGCTCGCCGGGCAGTACGCCAAGCCCCGCTCGAACGACACCGAGACCCGGCTGGGCACCGACGGCGAGATCACCCTGCCCGCCTACCGCGGTGACGCCGTCAACGGCTTCGAGTTCACCGAGTCCGCGCGCATCCCCGACCCCGCCCGGCTCGTGGAGGTCTACCACTCCTCGGCCGCGACGTTGAACCTGGTGCGCGCGTTCGTCACCGGCGGGTACGCCGACCTGCGCCAGGTGCACACCTGGAACACCGACTTCGTCAAGCACTCACCCGTGGGCCGGCGCTACGAGAAGGTCGCGCGCGAGATCGACCGGGCACTGACCTTCATGCAGGCGATCGGCGCCGACCCCGACGAGTTCCACCGGGTCGACTTCCACTCCAGCCACGAGGCGCTGGTGCTGGAGTACGAGCACGCGATGACCCGGATCGACTCGCGCACCCAGACGCCGTACGACGTCTCCGCGCACTTCGTCTGGATCGGTGAGCGCACCCGCCAGCTCGACGGCGCCCACCTCGAGCTGCTGAGCCATATCCGCAACCCGATCGGGGTCAAGCTCGGACCGACGACGAGCGCCGACGACGCCATCGCGCTGGCCGCAAAGCTGAACCCCGACAACGAGCCTGGTCGACTGACCTTCATCACCCGGTTCGGTGCCCCGCGGATCCGCGACGGGCTCCCCGCGCTGGTCGAGAAGGTCACCGCCGCCGGACTCGAGGTCGCCTGGGTGTGCGACCCGATGCACGGCAACACCTTCGAGGCATCGTCGGGCTACAAGACGCGTCGCTTCGACGACGTCATCGACGAGGTGCAGGGGTTCTTCGACGTGCACCGCTCGCTGGGGACCTGGCCCGGCGGGATCCACATCGAGCTGACCGGCGACGACGTCACCGAGTGTGTGGGCGGCGGTGAGGACCTCCTCGAGGCGGGCCTCGGTGAGCGCTACGAGTCGGTCTGCGACCCGCGCCTCAACCGGGTCCAGTCGCTGGAGCTGGCCTTCCTCGTCGCCGAGATGCTGCGCCAGGCCTGAAGCGCCGCCTTCTGCGGCAGCTGGCGGCGTTGGCGTCGCAGATCGCCCTGAGACCGCCACCCCGAGGACGGCCGACTCCGGGCCGGCTTCCCTGAACCCTCCGGGCCACTTGTCCGTTTCGCCGGGTATGACGCCCTTCCGTTCCGTCCGCGCTGCCGGACTTCTCCTGCTCGGCAGCGCCGCTGTCGTCGCCCTTCCCGCCGGGTCCGCCTCGGCAACGACCGCTGAGGTGTCGGTCACCAACTTCCAGTTCACCCCCGCGCATGTGTCCGTCTCGCAGGGCGGCTCCGTCGGCTGGACGTTCCATGCGATGCACACCTCGACCTCGAACCAAGACTTCTGGAACTCCGGCCGCCGCGCGTCGGGCACCTACACGGTGCACTTCCCCGACGCGGGCAGGTTCGGCTATCACTGCACGATGCACCCGAGCATGACCGGCTCGGTCGCGGGGCCGATGCGCGCGGCCGGCTCAGCGTCCGCCGGCTGGCGGATCGTCTGGTCCTCGCGCAGCAGCACGCCTGCGAACCGGCGCTACGACGTGCAGGTGCGCAAGCCGGGCGGCAGCACCTGGTCGCCGTACCGCAGCGCGTCGGCCGCGCGGTCGTCGTCGTTCGACCCGGCCCGATCGGGCTCCTACGTCTTCCGTGCCCGCACGCGCAACGGCTCGCACGGCGCGAGTGGCTGGTCGCCACACCTGAGCCTGCGCATCTCCTAGCGGTCGTAGGGTCAGGGGGTGACCGATGGCCCGATCGACCTGCGCTCCGACACCCTGACCAAGCCGACACCCGCGATGCGGCGGGCGATGGCCGAGGCGGAGGTCGGCGACGACGTGTACGGCGAGGACCCCACCGTGCACGAGCTGCAGGACCGGGTAGCGGGGCTGTTCGGCAAGCAGGCGGCGTTGTTCACCCCGACCGGCTCGATGGCGAACCTGCTTGCGGTCGCTGCTCTCGTCGGGCCGGGGCAGGAGGTGCTGTGCGAGTCCAGGGCCCACATCGTGCGCGCCGAGCTGGGGGCGCACGGGGCGATGACCGGGATCACCAGTCGGACCTGGGCGCACCCGGACGGCCAGGTCGACCTCGCCGCGATCCAGGACATGTACGCCCCCGACATGGGTCCGTTCTTCGTGCCGACGGCGGCGGTCTCGGTGGAGAACACCCACAACTTCGCCGGGGGAGCGGTGCTGCCCCTCTCGGACCTGCGTGCCCTCCGCGGCTGGGCGGACTCGGTGGGCTGCGCCATCCACCTCGACGGTGCTCGGATCTGGAACGCTCACGTGGCCACGGGGACGCCGCTTGCGGCGTACGGCGAGGTCGCCGATGTGCTGGCGGTCTGCCTCTCGAAGGGTCTCGGTGCGCCGGTCGGCTCGCTGGTGGTCGGCTCGGCCGACGCGATCGCCGAGGCGCGTGTCCGCCGCAAGCGGCTCGGTGGCGGGATGCGCCAGGTCGGGATCCTCGCCGCGGCCGGGCTGCACGCCCTCGACCACCACATCGAGCGGCTCGCCGAGGACCACGAGAACGCCGCCCTGATCGCTGAGGCCTGCGGGGTCGACCCCGCCTCGGTCGCCACGAACATCGTGGTCGTCGACGTACCCTCCGCGCCTGCGACCGTCGAGGCCGCCCGTGCCGAGGGCGTCCTCATCGGTGCGGTGGGGCCACGCCGGGTCCGCCTGCTCACGCACCTCGACGTCTCGCGGCAGGATGCCGAGCAGGCAGCAAAGGTGCTGGCGCGCGTTCTCGGGCGCTGAGCTGGCTCGCAGTCCTGTTGCTGGATCCGTCAGGCTGCCGTGACCGGCCGTGCCGATGAGCGGACGCAGTGTGGTCACTCGCTCCATGCCTGCGAGCCTGCATGCAAGCACGCGCGTTGGAGTTGGGCGTACGCGTCGTTCTGAGTCGCGATCCGTGCTGCTCGGGTGAGCGACGTGAGATCCTGTCTTTCGTGATCTGGAGACTGCCCAACCCGGTTCGCGGGATCGTTGTGTTCCTCGGCGTCTTCGTCGTTGGATCAGCGCTCGGCGGGTTTGGTATGGGCATGGCGGAACTCGCGGTCTTGGGCCTTCTGGCAGCTGGAGCCGCAATGATCGTTGCGACGCGCCCGACAGGGGACCGCCGCTCTTCGCGCTGACCTAGCGCTAGGAGTCCACGTCCTCACCTGCCGCAGTCAGGGCGGTCGACGCTCGGCGGGAGGGCGGCGACCGGTCGGTGGAAGAAGTTCTCCACAGATCGTCGGCGGGGGTCGAAAGTGTCGGTGCTGCCGGGCAGGATGGTCACATGTGGATCGAACAGGACAGCGAATACAGAGGGAGCGTGCAGCCGCCGACGGCGTGCGGCTGCGGCTCGCCCGTCCGCTGCCGATCCGGTTCTCGATCAGCTCGTCGCGCTGGACGCCGAAGAGCGCCGCGTCGGGATCGCGAAGCTGCAGGCGGTCCTGGACTGGGCGCATGCCCACCCCGGGACACCCGGCGACTGCGCGTCCTGGGATCCGGCGCTGCTCGTGCTGGATGCCGCCGAGGACGCGCTGGACAACCTGGGTGGGGAGGGCACGCCGGCGGTGGCGGAGTTCGCCGTCGACCAGCTCGCCGCCCGGCTGGACGTGTCGACCGGGCAGGCGATGAGCCTGGTCGCCGACACTCTGAACCTCGCCCACCGCCACCCGCGCCTGTGGGCCCGCGTCCAGTCAGGTGGGGTGCCGGTCTGGTTGGGCCGCAAGATCGCGACCGCCTGCTGCGGCCTGCCCGCCGAGGCTGCCGCCTACGTCGACACCCACACCGCGCATCTGGCCGGGAGGGTGGCGTGGCGTCGGATCGACGCGCAGATCGCCTACGCCACCGCGAAGTGGAGGCCGGATACCGCGGCCGAGGCGGAGCGGCAAGCCAGCGACTCCCGACATGTGAAGATCGCGTTCCCTACCCGCGGCCGGCCCGGCGGTGATCCAGCCCGTCCCGGCGACATCGCCGCCGCCGACCTCTACGGTCGGCTCTCCACCACGGATGCTCTCAAGTTCGACGCGCTCGTGGCCGCGAAGGCCGCCGAGCTGGCCGCAGGCGGCGACACCGACCCCCTCGACGTGCGTCGCGCCAAGGCACTCGGTCTGATCGCCGACCAGCTGATGACCGGCGAGCTCGACCTCCAACTCGGCGCAGTCGACGGCGGCGATCCGCAGCGCCGCGCCGTGTCGGACCGGCGGTCCTGCCTGCCGGCCACGCTCCACCTGCACGTGCGGGCCGAGGATCTGGCTGCCCACCTCGCCGCGTCCGGCAGTGACAGCCGACTTGGGGTGGTGGAGAGGCTCGGGCCCGCCACGCTGGACCTGCTCGCCGACTGGCTGGGCGAGACCGACCTGGTCGTGCGACCGGTGCTGGACATGGGCCGCACCGACGCGGTGGACCACCATGACCCGCCCGCCTGGATGCGCGAGCTGGTGATCCTGCGGGATCGGCACTGCGTGTTCCCGCACTGCGCCCGCGACGCCCGCTCCTGCGACCTCGACCACGTCGACCCCTACGTCCCGATGGATCAGGGCGGTCCACCCGGCCAAACCACTCCGGCGAACCTCGCCCCCTTTGTGCCGGCGGCACCATCGGTTGAAGACGTTCACCCGCTGGCGATACCGACGCATCCCAACCGGTGACTACGAGTGGACCGACCCGACGGGCCGGACCTACCTCGCACCCCTCTGACCGCCGTCTCCCGCTCCACCGCCAGCCTCGCTGGTCACACCGCCGGACCCGGCCAGGCATCCGCCTGCCCGGGCCATCGGCGCGCTCGCGGTCGGTGACCATCGGCTCGCCCGCTCATCCGGCTCACGCTGTGCCGAGCCGCTCGAGATCGGGAAGGTGTCGCCTCAGCCACAGGTGTGCCAGCGCCAGCACTGACGTCATTGCGGCGTAGATGCACCACAGCGAGGCGAACGTGTGGCTGTAGAACCAGGCCACCACGACCAGCCCGACCAGGTTGAGCACACCGAACACGACGATCGAGCGATAGCCGGACAGCACCGCCGCGCCGATGACCGCCAGCACATAGAGCACGGTCCAGACGAGTGGGGCGGCCAGCCCGACGTCGTACTCCAAGGCGTGCGGATGGGCGGTGACCTGCACGCCGTGGGCGGCGACCGTCCAGGCGAGGTACGCCGACACCACCGCCCCGAGGCCCACGAACGGCCACATCCGGGCCCGGCGGTTCCGCGGCTCCAGCAGCAGCACCGCGACCGGGACCAGCAGTGGCAGCAGGGGCAGTGCGATCACGACGTACGCGACCGCTGCCGCGTGCGCGACGCCCGAGGACACGTCGCCGTCGTCACCGGCCCAGACGAGCGACTCGATGAACTGGTGGGCGGCGAACACCGTGGGCAGCGCGGCGAACGCGACCTCGCGCCGACAGCGCACCTCCCGCAGGCTCAGGGCGGCCACCGGCACGATCGCGGCGCCGACGGCGAGGTCGGCCTGGACGGAGAAGCACACGCCCGGGGGTACCCAACATCGTGGCCGACACCGACACCGACACCGACGCACCGATCCGGTAGCCGTCACCGGACCCGTCCGCTGAGAGCTGTGGTCACGACACGGCACCCGGATCGGCCGCGGGAACAGTTCTCCACAGGTTCGGCTCGAGGCTCGATACAGATGCTCCGGCGTGCCGTCACGGTGAGTTCGGCGCGTCTTGACGAGCGAGGCCGGCGCTCTACCTCAGTTCCTGCGTGATCTGGCGAGTGTCCCCGTCGACCGTCAGGGTCGCCAGCGCGCCGTTGACCAGAGGGAGGTGCGGCGGCACGTGTCCGATCTCGAGGTCGAGCACTATCGGCAGTTCGAGGCGCCCGAGCGCGTCGATGACCGCCTCGTCCTGCGTCAGCTTCGGATTGTCGGCGGCGTTGGTCCGGCCGATCAGGATCGCGTTGGCGTGCTCGAACCATCCGGCCAGTCGAAGCCCGTGGAGATTGCGGCAGATCGTCGCTGCCTCGTCTTCTGCGGCTTCGAGGTAGACGATCAAGCCGTCTTCGGCATGCTGCTCACCAAAGCCGGCGACATCGCCGTAGGGCGTGCCGGCCAGGTTGGCGACCGCCTCGATGCACCCACCGATCAACCGACCCGTCGCAGAGACCGATTCGGCGCCGTGGAGTCGCCAACTGGCGGTGCTGATGTCCTTCCAGTCGACGGCGTGGGGGTCTTCTTGGAATTGCCACCAGTCGGCGATCCGACCCGAGTCGCGCTGAACATGCGGTCCCGGGCCCGACGCCAACGCGATCCACGACTGCAAACCGGCCGGAGTTCGGTAGGGCGTGTCGGCGAGGTTGTCGCCGTGCAGGGTTGCCCAGCCGAGACGTGTGGTGATGGGCAGCAGCACCGTCGACAGATCGGAGTAGCCGACGAGCCACGTGGGTTCGGCGGCAGCGAGGGCGTCCCAGTCGAGCAGGTCAACGAGGTCGATCGCGGTTTCACCGCCCCAAGGAGGAACGACTGCACGGATGGTCGGGTCGCACAGCATGGCCGTCAGTTCGGCGGCGCGCCGCTCGGCTGGCGCAGAGGTGATCCCCGACCCGTCCATGCACGCCCCGACGATCACGGCGTAGCCCTGGTCGCGCAGCCAGTTCACGCCGAAGGAGACGCGCTCAGCGCCGGAGCCGCTCGCCCCCGCCGACGGTGACGTCACGGCGATCGTGTCGCCCGGCTTGAGTGGGGTCGGAAAGCGAAGCATGACCCGATCCTGCCAGTGGGGACTGATGCGGCCTACCGAGCATTACTGTCGGTGGGCGCAGGCATGATGGGAGTATGCGGATCGAACAGATGAGTGGATACAACGGCATTCGGCCCGCCACCCGGCGCGCTCCCGTCGTGTCCGATCCACTGCTGGACCACGTCGCCGACTGCGACGTCCAGGAGCGCTGGGCCGGGATCGCGAAGCTGGAGGCGGTGCTGACGTGGGCGCAGGCACATCCCGGCACTCCGGGCGACTGTGCGTCATGGGATCTGGCACTGATGAATCTCGCCACCGACGCGGACGGCTTGGATCATCTCGGCGGGGAGGGGACGCCGGCGGTGGCCGAGTTCTGTGTGGAACACCTTGCGGTCCGGCTGGAGGTCTCGACCGGGCAGGCGATGAGCCTGGTCGCCGACGCCCTCGACCTGGCCTACCGGCACCCCAGGCTGTGGGCGCGGGTTCGCGCGGGGGCGGTGCCGGTGTGGCTGGCCCGCAAGCTCGCCTCCGCATGCACCGGTCTGCCGGCCGAGGCTGCTGACTACGTCGACACGCGCACTGCGCACCTTGCGGGGCGAGTCGCTTGGCGGCGGATCGAGAAGGAGATCGCCTACGCCACCGCGAAGTGGGACGCGGACAAGACTGCCGAGGCCGAACGACAAGCGCGCGACTCCCGACATCTCGACATCGACTTTCCCACCCGCCGCGGGGGATCACCGGCGCGGCCCGGCGACATCGCCGCCGCCGGTCTCCGTGGCCGCCTCTCCGCGACCGATGCCGTGAAGTTCAACGCTCTTGTCGCCGCGAAGGCGGCTGAGCTCGCCGCGGCCGGGGATGCAGATCCGTTGGATGTGCGCCGGGCGAAGGCCCTTGGCCTGATCGCCGACCAGTTGATGACCGGCGAGCTCGACCTGGCTTTCGGCGGCGACGGCGCCAGGTCGAAGAAGTCGTCTCTGCCGGCAACGTTGCACGTGCACGTGCGAGCCGAGGACCTCGCGGCCGGGGGCGACGGCGACGGCACGGGCATCGGCGTCGTCGAGAGGCTCGGCCCGGCCACCCTGGACCTGCTCGCCGACTGGCTCCGCGAGACGGACCTGACGATCAGGCCGGTCCTCGACCTGGGTCGAACCGACGCCGTCGATGCCCATGACCCGCCGGCCTGGATGCGCGAGCTCGTCATCCTCCGCGATGGCCATTGCGTGTTCTCGCGGTGCGGCCGCGACGCCCGGTCCTGCGACCTCGACCACATCCAGCCCTACGTCCCGATGGACGAGGGCGGGCCGCCGGGCCAGACACGACCGGACCACCTGGCGCCGCTGTGTCGACGACACCACCGGCTCAAGACCTTCACCCGTTGGCGCTACCGACGGCTGCCCGCCGGCGACTACGAGTGGACCGACCCCTCAGGTCGCACCCACCTCGCACCGGTCACCAGGCCCCACTGAGCAGACCGATCCGCCCGACCCGGCCAGGCACGCCTGTCCGGGCCACCGGCGCGCTCCCGCGAGCGGTCTGGGAGACCGCCCCCGACGAGCGCGTCAGACGGCGCTCCCGACCGTCCGGATCCGCTGCGCGGCGTCTTCGCGACCGACCACCGGCGGCAGCTGTCGACAGGCCTGGGCAAGGGCGCGCAGGTCATTGCCGAGCAGGGCCTGCGGACCGTCGCAGCGGGCGCTCTCCGGATCCGGATGCACGTCGACGATCACGCCGTCGGCGCCGACCGCGATGCCGGCCCGGGCCAGCGGCACCACCAGGTCCTTGCGGCCCGCCGCGTGTGAGGGATCGATGATCACCGGGAGGTGCGAGATCGCCTGCACGGCCGGCACCGCGGAGATGTCCAGGGTGTTGCGCATGGACGGCTCGAAGGTCCGGATGCCACGCTCGCACAGCACCACGTCGAGGTTGCCGCGTTGTGCGACGTACTCCGCAGCCATCAGCCATTCCTCGATGGTCGCGGTCATGCCGCGTTTGAGCAGGACCGGTTTGCCGGCCTCGCCGACGGCCTGGAGCAGCCCGAAGTTCGCCATGTTGCGGGTGCCGATCTGCAGCATGTCTGCGTGCTCGACCACGATGCTCACGTCGCGAGCGTCGACGACTTCGGTGACCACAGGCAGCCCGGTGACCTCGCGGACATCGGCGAGGATCTCGAGCCCGCGGACGCCCAAACCCTGGAAGGCGTACGGCGACGTCCGCGGCTTGAACGCCCCGCCACGGAGCAGGGTGGCGCCGGCCGCCTTGGCCATCTCCGCGGCCTCCAGGGTCTGCTGCGGGGTCTCGACGGCGCACGGGCCGGCGATGAAGGTGAACGTGTCCGGGCCGATCGGCACCTGGCGATCGGCGCCGACCCAGACCGTCGAGCGGTCGCGGTGGTGTTGTCGGCTGACCAGTTTGAACGGGTCCGAGATGCGGTGGACGTCCGCGACACCCGCCATGGTGCGCAGGTTCAGACCGTGGAACGACTCGATGTCGCCCACCAGGCCGATGATGGTGCGCACGACACCGCGGCTCACGAACGCCTCTCCGCCGACGCCCTCCACGCGCTCGGTGACGTGGGCGATCTCCTCGTCGGTGGCATCCGGTTTCATCACCACGACCATGGGTGTTCCTCCTTGATGGGGCCCCGGAGACCACAAAGCCCCTGGAGCGTCTGCCAGGGGCTGGTTGTGCGCGCGACGTGACCTAACCGGCCGCCGTCGGCTGTCCCGTGTCTGGGACCCCCGGCGAGCTGGCAAAGAGATAGGTCCAGGTGCGCACGTGAGAACGGTACCGGCCCACGCCGAGCGGGTCGGCGGGCATCCGCGATGTGGATGCTCAGGACTGCAGGTGGGCCGCCTCGGCCGCGGCGGCGATGTCGTCGAGGTCGTGCCGGAGCAGCTTGCGCGTGTGCTCGTAGTCGAAGACGCCCCACGTGCTCCACAGCGCCTTGCCGACCGGTGAGCGGTCGGACATGTCGGCCGAGAGCGTCATCGAGAGCCGGGTCGTGTGGTCGTGCGGCGTCAGCGAGTACGACGTGCTGACCCGGTCCTTTCCCAGCCTGGTCATCACCATCGTGTGTCGAGGCGGCACCGACTCGACGACCTCGAGCTCCTCCTCTCCGTGGTGGCCCAGGAGGCTGCGCTGCTCGCGCCAGCGGGTGCCGACGTCGTAGGGCCCCTCGGTGAGCAGCTCCACGTGGCTGACTCCGTGCCGGACCCGGTCCTCCTGCGCGACGTCGGTGAGGACGTTCCAGACGTCCTCCACGGTCGCGTTGATGGTCCGGTCGAGGACGATCACGTGTGCGGTCATGGCCGCCTCCTGGGTGCAGGGGAGCTCTCCCTTGCATGGTCCGCCCGGACGGCGTTCTCGACAAGCCCTTCGGCTCAGACGGCGATGTGGGGGACCTCGGCCTCGACCTTGCGGCGCGGCAGGGTCTCGACGATGAGCATCGCCGCCACGACGAGACCGCCGCCGAGGATCATCCGGGAGGTGACCGACTCGCTGCCCAGCAGTACGGCGAAGAAGGCCGCGAACACCGGCTCCATGCTCATGATGATCGCGCTCCGTGTCGGAGCCAGGTGCGCCTGTGCCCAGGTCTGCCCGAGCATCGCCAGGGCGCCCGCGAACACCGCCATGTAGACCACCGAGATCCAGTCCGCCGGACGGTGGGGGAGGGCGATCCCGTGCGGCAGTGCCGCCACCGTGCAGATCACCGCGATCACGATGATCTGCACGATGGACATCCCGAGCGCGTCCCGTGGGGTCGACCAGGCGCCCAGGCCGACGATGTGGAGCGCGTAGACCATGGCCGCCACCAGGGTCAGCGCCTCGCCGTACCCGAAGGACAGGCCGGTCAGGGTCAGTACGGCGAGGCCGAGCACGGCCAACCCGACCGCGAACCAGGTCATCGGCACGATCCTGGTGTGCAGTACGACGGCGGCGAACAGCGGCGTGCAGACCACGTACATCCCGGTGATGAAGCCGGACACGCTCGCCGGAGTGTGCGCGAGCCCCGCGGTCTGCAGGATCTGGGCGGCGCCGTAGAGGCAGCCCAGGGCGATCGCGTGCCGCCGCTTGACCGCGCTGAGCCGTCCGACGGCGCGCGGCGCGAGCAGGAGCAGGGTGAGCGCTGCGATTGCGAACCGAACCGCCAGGAAGTCGACGACCGGGACCCGGGTGAGCAGGTCGTGGATCAGGAAGAAGGTCGATCCCCAGCACGCCGCCATCGCCAGCAGCGCTGTGCTGGCGAGAAGGCTGGTGCGGTCGCTCATGACCGCACCCTATGGCCGGGGCAGTGCCTCAGCCGGTGGGGGATCCGGTGCGCTCGAGATGCTTGCGGATCGCCCACACGCTGCGCACGTAGCCCTTGGTCGATCGGTACCAGCCGTGCCGTTGGACGGCCCCGAGCCCCTGGTAGTACGCCGCGACGGCGTTCTTGTCACCGTGGGTGTTCGCACGAAGCACCCGGATCAGGGTGACGCCGCCGAGCACGTTGTCGTAGGTGTCGCGGATGTTGAGCCGGCGTCCGGCGTACTGGCTCATCCACTGCCCGGTGCTGGGCAACAGCTGCATGACTCCGACGGCGCCCGCGCTGGAGACCAGCGGCTGGTGCCAGCCGCTCTCCTGCCAGGCGATCGCCAGGGCCAGGTTCGCCGGCACCCGGTGCCGGTGCGCGCTGTGGGTGACGGTACGGCGGACCTGCGTGCGGCTGAGCTTGTAGTGCCGCCAGCCGCGGCGATGCATCACCTGGTCGTGATGGGTCCGGTGCCGGGTGTGGTGGCGCACCTGGTGGTGCCGGGTGTGGTGGTGCGCCTTGTGGTGCCGGGTCCTGTGGTGCGGCCGGAGTGCCCGGTCGACCACCGGGATCCGCAGCCGCTCGCCGATGCGGATGACCCCGCTGCGCCCCAGGTGGTTGATGCTGATGAGCTCGGCGGTCCAGGCGTGGAAGCGCACCGCGAGGCCGGTGACGGTGTCCCCGGACCGCACGGTGTGCACCACGATGTGCCGGCCGGGGTGGCCGGGCCAGGGGTGGCGTTGACCTGCGGCGGACGCGGAGCCCGCGGTCAGATCGACCGCGGTCATCGCGAGCGCGAGGGTGAGCGGCACCGCGAGGGCGGTGACGAGGCGAGCGGCTGGCATCCCGAGATGTCCCTCCGTTGACGGAGCTGAGCGCCTACGGACGATACCTGTGTTGCTGATGTGACAACAGTGGTGCTTTGAGCATCAGTGTGGTATAGCGATCAGACCAGATCGAGGGTGACGACGGACCCCTTGCGCACCCTCGCCCCCGGAGAGGGCGACACGTGCGCCACCCGGTTCAGCCCGATGTAGAACGGCGACTCGCGGCGCCGAGGCTGGAGCCCGAGCGACTCCAGGGTGGCCGCCGCATCGTCGTACGACTTGCCCTGCAGGCTCGGCACGGTGACCAGCTCCGGACCCTTGGAGACGACCAGCTCGATCGCGTCGCCGCGGTGCCCGGTGCCGCTGGCCGGTGACTGGCTGACCACCTTGCCGGCGGGGACGCTGTCGGAGAACTGGGAGGTGTCGCTGACCTTGAAGCCGAGATCGCTGAGCCGGTTCTTCGCCTTGGTGGCGGAGCGGCCGGTGAAGTCGGGGATCGTGATCGGCTTGGGTCCCTTGCTGACCACCACGTCGACGGCGGTGTCGCGGCGCAACTCGGTTCCGGCGGCCGGATCGGACCGGATCACCTGTCCCTGTGGCACCTTCTCGTTGTACTGCATCAGCGCGCGCCCGAAGGCGAGCTTCGAGTCCTGGATGGCGGCCTGGGCCCGGTCGAGCGTCATCCCGCGCACCCGGGGCACCTTGTGTCGCTCGGGCCCACGGGAGATGACCACGCTGACCGTCCCATGCTTGAGGATCCGCTCGCCGGCATCAGGGCTGGTGCTGGTCACCGCGCCCCTGGCGACGGTCTCGGAGTACTCCCGGCCGGAGACCGTCATCCGCAGCCCGGCCTTCTGCAGCTTGGCCGACGCCGCGCTCTGGGAGAGGTCGATGACCCCCGGGGTGACCGTGTAGCGCGCGATCCCGAAATACCAGGTGCCCAGGCCCACCAGCAGTACCAGCACCAGGAGGACGGCGAGCAGCAGCGGCCCGCGGCGTCGCCGACGCGGTCGGTACGGCGGGCCGGGGTGGGCCACCACCCGGCCGGTGACCGGCACCGGATCTGCGGGCGGTCGTACTGCGACCGTGGCGGGTGCTCCGGTGGCCGACGGCCCGAACGCGTCTGCCACCTTGAACATGTCGTCCGCGCCGCCCGGCGTCGAGGGGTCGATGATCCGCGACGGCAGGTGCGAGGTCGCCTCCACGTCGGGGAGCGGGATCTCGTCGGTCGCGTCGGGGCCGTGCCGCAGTGGCGCGAGGTCGGCGGTCAGCTCGGGGTCGTCGGTGACGCCGTGGTCGAGGGCCTGTCGCACCCGGCGGAGCTGGTGCAGCATCACCCCGGCGTCGGCCGGGCGCTGGGAGGGGTCCCGCGCGGTCGCCCGAGCGACCAGGGCGTCGACGTACGTCGGGATGCCGGGTACGGCGGCCGACGGTGGCGGGATGTCCTCGTGCACGTGCTTGTAGGCGACCTGGATGGGGCTGTCGGCCTGGTGGGGCTTGGCGCCGGTCAGCATCTCGTAGAGGAGTACGCCGGCGGCGTACACGTCCGCGCGTGCGTCGGCGCGCCCGGAGGTGACCAGCTCGGGTGCGAGGTAGGAGACGGTGCCGATGAGCACGCCACCGGTCGCGGTGTGCTGGGTCTCGGCGTTGATCGCGCGGGCCAGCCCGAAGTCGGCGACCTTGACGCCGTCGGGGCCGCCGTCGTCCGGCAGCAGCACGTTCTCCGGCTTGACGTCGCGGTGGATCATCCCCGCATGGTGGGCCGCGCTGAGGGCCCGCAGCACCGGGTCGAGCAGCGCGAGGGCCCGCGCCGGAGGCATCGGTGCGTCCTTGCGGATCAGGTCGCGCAGGGTGATCCCGGGGACGTACTCCATCACCAGGAAGAGGGTGCCCTCGTCGTCCCCCTGGTCGAAGACGGCGACCACGTTGTGGTGTGCCAGCCGGGCCGCTGAGCGCGCCTCCCGCTCGAAGCGGGCCACGAACTCGCCGTCGTCGGCCAGCCCGGCGTGCATCACCTTGACGGCCACCGTGCGGTCCAGGCGGAGGTCCGTAGCCTCGTGCACGACGGCCATGCCGCCACGGGCGATGCGTGCACCGACGCGGTACCTGCCGTCGAGGACGCGCCCGATCAACGGGTCGTTCGCGTTTGCCACGGCATTCCTCCAGGCGCCGGATGGGGAAGGTGTCCACATCGGGTGGACTCCGGTCGCTGTGCGCGCAGTTTAGTTGCTCGGCCGGCCGAATCGCGGGATCGCGCTGCGGCTGGCAGCATGGAGGAGTGGCGAACGACACCGACAACGAGACCTCGCAACACACCCACGACCTGGCCACGCTGATCGCGGAGTGGCTGGACTGGAGCGCCGCCGGCCGACTGCTCGGCGTGAGCTCCAGCAGGGTGCGCCAGCTGGTCCGCGAGCACCAGCTGGCTGCCGTCGTACCGGTGCCCGGTGAGGGTCCGAAGCTGCCTGCCGAGCTGATCGACGCGGGTGCCATCGTCAAGGGCGTCCCCGGGGTCCTCACCGTGCTGCACGACGGCGGGTACGACGACACCGAGGCACTCACCTGGCTGTTCACCCCGGACGACACGCTCCCCGGGCGGCCGATCGACGCGCTGCGGGAGAATCGTGGTGCGGAGGTCAAGCGCCGGGCCCAGGCCATGGCCTTCTGACGCCGTGGGACGCAACGAGTCGGGATCGCTGCCGCCGCTGAGGATCGCCCAGCTGGTCGTCGTGGTGCTGACCGTGATCGCGGTCGTCGTCATCGGGCTGGTCCAGCACGAACACGGCAGCTCCGCGGGCCATGACGGGTCCGTCGGACACACCGTCGCGATGTCCGACCTGCCTCCGGAGGCGCAGCACACGCTCGTGCTGATCCGATCCGGTGGGCCCTACCCCTACGCGCAGGACGACACGATCTTCCACAACGCCGAGGGGCTGCTGCCGTCGGAGCCGACGGGCTACTACCGGGAGTACACCGTGGTGACGCCGGGGTCGCCGGACCGGGGGGCCCGGAGGATCATCGCGGGGCAGCACCACGAGCTCTACTACACCGACGACCACTACCGGTCGTTCCGACAGATCGAGGGAGCGCCGTGATGAACGATCGAACGAGCACCATCGCAGGGGTGCCGCGGTGAGCGGCCTGGCCGGGCTCCTCGCCGGACGCCACGCCGCCGGTGTCTATCGCTGGCACGCCGGATTCGACGTCGCCGACGTGCGGCACACGGTCGAGCATGCCGGCTGGGGCTTCGCCTGCGTGGATGGGTGGACCCACCAGGACAAGGCGGGCTTCTTGACGGAAGTGGGCAAGGCTCTCGCCTTCCCGGAGTGGTACGGCGAGAACTTCGACGCGCTGGTCGACTGCCTGCGCGACGTCTCGGGGCCTGAGGGCGCCGGCACCGTGCTGCTATGGGACGGCTGGGGGCCGTTCGCGCGTGAGGACCGGCACGCCTTCGACGTCGCCGTCGACGTGCTGGCCGGCCGGGCCGTCGAGCAGCCCGCGTTCGTCACGCTGCTGCGCGGCGACGGGCCCGAGCTGGACGTGGCCTCGTTGGACGGCTGAGCTCGGGACGTGAGGGGCGTGAGGGGCTCAGACCGCGCGCTGCGTCGCCGCGTCGGCCAGGCTGCGCAGCACCGTGCGCGCCCCATCGTCGATGTGGGCGGCGTCGAGGGCCTCGAGTGAGCGGTCGGTCAGCTCGCTGATCACCTTCTCCACCTGCTCGCGGGCTCCCGACTCCTCGATCAGCGCACGCAGCCGCTGCACCGCATCGAGGTCGAGCGGGGTGCCCAGCGCGTCGTTCAGCTCGCGGGCGGCGTCCGGGGGGAGGGCGTCGAGTGCCAGTGCGACCAAGACGGTGCGCTTGCCCTCCCGCAGGTCGTCGCCGGCCGGCTTGCCGGTCACGGCCGGGTCACCGAAGACGCCGAGCAGGTCGTCGCGCAGCTGGAACGCCTCGCCGAGCGGCAGGCCGAAGCGGGTGAGCTGCCGCTGCACCTCCTCATCGGCGCCGGCGAGGGCCGCGCCGATGTGCAACGGGCGCTCGATGGAGTACTTGGCCGACTTGTAGCGCAACACGGTCATCGCCAGGTCGACGTCGCTGGCGCCACGGGCCTGGGCGGAGACGTCGAGGAACTGGCCGGTCACCACCTCGGTGCGGGTCAGGTCGAAGAAGGCGAGCGCGTCGAGGACCCGGGTCGCCGGCAGGCCGCAGGTGCGCAGCATCTCGTCGGCCCAGGCCAGCAGCAGGTCGCCGAGCAGGATCGCCGCGGAGGCGCCGTACTGCTCCGACGAGCCAGACCAGCGCTGTTCGGCGTGCAACGTGGCGAAGGCCCGATGGGTCGCCGGCCGGCCGCGGCGTACGTCGGAGAGGTCCATGTAGTCGTCGTGCACCAGGGCGCTGGCGTGCAGCAGCTCCAGCGACCCACAGGCGCGCAGCAGAGCCTTCTCGTCCCCGGCCGGCGCCACAGCGAGGTGTCCCCACCAGCAGAACGCGGCGCGGAACCGCTTGCCGCCGGAGACACTGGTGCGGGCGTGCTCGACGAGGCGGGCCGCGTCGGGTCCGAGGGCGTCGAGCCAGCCGGCCTGGTGGTCCACGAACTCCTGGCAGGTGGCCTCGATGCCCTCGCGGAACGCCGACGGGTCCCAGCCGCCATCCCACCTGTTGTCGGTCCGGGTCACGGGCCCCACCGTAGCCCCGTATCCTCGGCGCCATGCTTCCAGGTGACCCCGGCCCCGGGTCCTCGGCCGGGCCATCGCCACGCGAGTCGATCGGTGAGCAGCTGGCCCGGGGCTGGCGGTCGTTCTCCTTCGAGTTCTTCCCGCCGAAGGACGCGGAGGGCGAGGAGGTCCTGTGGCGGTCCATCCGTGAGCTCGAGTCGCTGCGCCCGACGTTCGTCTCGGTGACGTACGGCGCGGGCGGCACGACGCGGGACCGCACCATCGCGATCACCCGCCGGATCGCCACCGAGACCACGATGCTGCCGATGGCGCACCTGACCTGCGTGGGGCACACCACCCAGGAGATCCGCACCATCCTCGCGACGCTGCGCGAGGCGGGGGTGCGCAACGTGCTCGCGCTGCGCGGCGACCCGCCGGCGGGCCCGCGCACTGCCTGGGTGCCCACGCCCGGCGGGGTGGACCATGCCTGCGACCTGGTGGCACTGGTCCGTGAGGCGACCGGCTTCAGCATCGGTGTCGCAGCCTTCCCCGAGGGCCACATCGATGCGCCGTCGCTGGACCACGACGTCCAGGTGATGAAGGCCAAGCAGGACGCCGGCGCGGAGTTCGCCGTCACCGAGATGGTGCTGCGCGCATCGGACTACTTCAGCCTGGTCGAGCGCTGCCGCGCGGCCGGCGTCGAGATCCCGATCGTGCCCGGCATCATGCCGATCCTGAACCTGCGCTCGATGACCAGGATGGTCGAGCTGTCCGGACGGCAGATGCCCGCACAGGTGCTCGACCGGATCATGCCGCTCGAGGGCGAGCCCGAGAAGCTGCGCGCCGAGGGAATCCGGATCTCGGCCGAGCTCTGTGACGAGCTACTCGCCGGCGACGCTCCCGGCCTGCACTTCTACACCCTGAACCGGTCCAAGGCCACTCGCGAGATCTTCGCCGCCCTCGGGGCCAGCGCGTAACAGGGCCCTCCTGCCGCGGGCCAGTCTCCAGACCAGACCGGCGGCTGCGATGGCGAGCCCGAGCAGCCCGGCGACCTCGAAGGCGGACTGCCACCCACCGCTGTCGATGGCGCTGCCGACCAGCGGTGCCCCGGCCGCGCCACCCAGGGTGAGTGCGGAGCCGTGCCACCCCATCGCCTCGCCCCGGACCCGGGCCGGGACGGCCCGGGAGAGGTCGTCGACGGTCGCGGTGATGGTGGGGGCGCAGAACAGGCCGGACACGAACAGCAGCACGGTGAACGTCAGCCGGTCGTCGGCGAGCGCGACCAGTGCCGTGCTGGCCCCGAGCCCGACCAGGAGGACGGCCGAGGGCGGATGCCTGCGCAGGGCGCCGTACACGATGCCTCCGACCGCGCTGCCGGCGCCCCAGAGCGCCAGCACCCACCCGATCGACGTGGTGTGCCCCATGTGCCGCAGCGCGGCGACGGTGCCGAGGTCCGCGCCGGTCAGCACCACCGTCGCGGTAGCGCAGGTCAGCAGGATCACCAGCACGGCGGGGCTGATCAGGTCACGGAGCCGGTGGCGGTCGCCGGTCCCGGCACCGGTGTCCGCGACACGGCCGGCCGTGTCGCCGCCGAGCGAGGGGTTGTCGATCCAGAGCGCCAGCCCGCCCACGACCGCCGCGAGCTGACAGACCAGCAGCGCCACCGGGGTGCCGAGGTAGGTCGCCGCCAGGACCCCGAGCACCGGCCCGATCATGAACGAGAACTCGACGAACACCGAGTCCACCGACAGCACCGCGGTGCGCTGGCGGTCGGGGACCGCGCCGATCAGGACCTGGCGGACGATCGAGAAGGTGGGCACCGTGAAGAGCCCGGCCACGCCGACCAGCACGATCAGCGGCCAGTAGCCCACCCAGGGGGCCAGGCACCAGCAGACCGCGGTCGCCGCGAGGGAGGGCGCGACGGTCGCTCGCAGCCCGATCCGGTCCAGCAGCCGGCCGCGCCACGGGCCGCTGATCGCGATGGCCAGCGCCAGCACGGCGTCGACCAGGCCCGCCTCGGCGTACGAGCGACCGAGATGGGTCACCACGTGCAGCGTGACGACCACGCCCGCGGCCCACATCGGGATGCGGATCAGCAGACCGAGTCCGAGGATGCGACGTACGACGGCGTTGCGGCCGAGGTCGGCGTACGTCTGGAGGCCCATGGTCGCATCCCACCACGGCAGAACCCGGCTGACGACCGATTTCAGGCGGGCCCGAGGCGCTGGGCGACCAGAGCGGCCGAGAGGCCGACCGAGGGGAGACCGGCGCCGAGCCGCGAGTGCGCCCCCGCGAGGAACACCCCGCCGATCGGGGTGTCCGGACCGAGCCGGCGCATCAGGCTGGCCCGGCCCTGCCAGAGCACGCCGGCGGGGGATCCGTGCCACTGCTCCACCAGTTGCCGGGGGGACAGATCGACGCGGACCTCGACCTGGTCGCGGATCCGGATCCGGTTGCGCTGCAGGACGTTGACCAGGTCCTCGGCGATCCGGCCCCGCCCGAGCAGGGTCCAGGCGTGGGCGCCGTCCGGGGCGCGTCCGGTCGTGCGCAGCACCAGCATCGGGTCTCCGTGCAGCACCACCTCGGCGGGCAGGTCCGGGACCTCCCCGGACAGGCCCAGGTGGCACAGCACCGGCGGGATGGCCGGCATGGTCCGCTCGACGTACAGCGCGAGGACCGGTAGCCGGCGCGGGTCGATCGCCACGACCACGACGTCGGCCTCGACCGGGCCCGCGTGGGTGCGTACGGCGACCACGCGCTCCTGCTCGACCACGAGGTCGGTGACCGTCGTGCCGGTCAGGACGGTGACCCCACGGGTCCGGAGCCGGTCGGCGAGGACGTCGGTGAGCTGGCCGATCCCGCCGGGCACGGTCCAGGCGCCGAACTTCTGCTCCAGGTAGGACCACATCGCCTGCCAGGCGGGGACGTCGCGAGCTTGGTGGCCCTCGAGAAGACTCCTGTGCAGCGCCACCGAGCGCAGCCGCTCGTCGCGGAGCGACCGGTGCACGTGGCGCTGCAGGGTCAGCCTCGAGGACAGCAGGTCGCGGGACTCCTTGCTGGCCTGCGCGTCGGACCACGGCCGCTCGAACAGGTCGCGACGGAGGGCCTCCCAGACCTCACCGAGGCGGTCGACGTACTCGACCCACTCACCTGCCGGTCCGTCGCCGAGCGCGTCGGTGACCGCGTGCAGCTGCGCGGCCCGGCCGCTGGGAAGGTCGAGCTCGGTGCCGTCCTCGAACCGGTGCTGGGCGACCGGGCTGACCGGCACCAGGTCGACCTCCTTCTCCACGGCGCGACCCGACTTGCGGAAGAGGTCCCGGACGACGGCGGGAAGGAGCGTCGTGGTCGGCCCGGAGTCCCAGCAGAAGCCGTCCTGCTCGACGAGGCCCAACGCGCCACCGAGTCCGGGGGAGGCCTCGAGAAGCGTCACCCCATGACCGAGCTTCGCGAGCCGGGCAGCGCTCGCCATCCCGCCGAACCCACCGCCCACAACCACCACGTCGGCCACGCCGTCAGCCCCCTGCGGGCGCGGAGGCGGACAGCAGCAGGTCCGGAAGGGCGGTCACCCGCCCGAGCGTAGTGCGGCCCGCGTGGCCGGGTGCGGGCGGCCGCGTCACCCGTGGAGAGAAAGTTCGTCGGCCGGAGCAACCTTTCCGAGACCTGGCGCGTCAGTCATGGTGCGGGGCGCGGATCCCCACGGGGGAGGGTCCGCGCCCCGCGACGGCGTCGCGGGGCTCAGCCGATGAAGCGGGCGAGGGTCTCCTCGTCGCGTGCGACCGCCGTGGTGCCGTCGTCGGCGGTGATGATGGGTCGCTGGATCGTGGCGGGGTCGGCCGCCATCGCGGCCAGCCACTCCTCGCGGTGCTCGGGGTCCCGGGGAAGGACGATGCCCGCCGCCGCGGTCTCCTTGGGCCGCGCGATGTCCCAGGGCTGCAGCCCCATCCGGTCCAGCACCTCGGCCAGCTCGGCGACCGTGGGCGGGTCGTCGAGGTAGCGGCGCTCGGTGTAGCTGATGCCGGCCTCGTCGAGTGCCGCCTTCGCGGTTCGGCACTTGCTGCACGCCGGGTTGATCCAGATCTCCATGCTTGCTCCTCGGTGGGCGGTCGGCGGCCGGTCAGTTGACGGTGATCTCCGTGGCGCCGGTCATCGCCTGCAGCTCGTCGTACGTCGAGCGGAACACGGCCGCCGGGTGCCCGGCAGCTGCCCAGACCACGTCGTACTGACGCAGGGTGGGGTCCAGGAAGGTGCGCACCGGCCGGGGGTGGCCGATCGGCGAGACTCCGCCGATGACCTGCCCGGTGTGCTCACGGACGAACGCGGCGCTGGCTCTGCGCAGACTGCCCCATCCCTGCTCGGCGGCGACCTTCTCGGTGTCGACGCGGTGCGCACCCGAGGTGAGGATCAGCACCGGCTCGTCGGCACCGGACCCGTCCGTCGCGGCGAAGAGCAGGCTGTTCGCGATGGCGCCGACCTCGCAGCCGAGGGCATCTGCAGCGAGCTGGGCGGTGTGCACCGAGTCGGGCAGCACGACGATGCGTCCCTCCTCGACCGGGCGTCCCTCCACCTCCTCGAGTCGGGCGCGGAAGTTCGTGATCGACGGGTGCTCGGCCATGGGGGTGAGCCTAGCGACGGGGTCGCCCTTGACCGACTGTCCCCGGGAAGGTGTAACGTCTGCCTTGTTCGAACATCTGTTCGAACAGGTCCCCGGCGAGGGACGACCTCGACCCCCGCCCCTCGCCGGGGCCACCGGCTGGGGTCGCCGGATCCGTAGCTTCGAAGGGAGAGACCGTGTACACCCAGGGCGACGAGCAGCAGGCGACACGACGACACGACGGCCACGAGGACAGGTGGGCCCGCCCGCTCTACCTGCCCGCGGCGACCCATGCCTATCTCGAGCGCGCGGCGACCTCGTTGCGTGAGGCGATCACCTCGGCCGACGTCCCCGAGCGCTATGCGTTGGCCCACGTCGCCGCGCTGCGCGCCACGGCTGCGCTGCTGGCGGCCCGGGCGCAGCCGGTCGTTGCGGGTCGACGGCGGCAGACCAACGCGTGGGTGCTGCTGGCCGAGGTCGCCCCGGAGCTCGCCGAGTGGGCGACCTTCTTCGCGGCCGGTGCCCCGAAGCGCGCCGCGGCGGAGGCGGGATCCAGGCGCGCCGTCAGCGCACGCGAGGCAGATGACCTGGTCCGCGACGCGGACCGCTTCCTGGCCCTCGTCGAGACCATGCTCGGTCTGACCACCCATCTGCCCATCCAGGTCGCCTGACCCGGCGGGCCACCGGGCCGAGCCCTAGTCTGTGGGCATGGTGCCCACGGAGCCCTCCGCCGATCGGCCGATCGAGCGCCCGCTCGCGCGCCGAAGCGCGGTGCGCAGCGCGGTGGTCTGGGAGGCGCTGCGCTCCAGCGTCGCGCTGGCCACCCCCGGCCAGGCAGTGGTGGACCTCGGTGGTGGCACCGGCGGCTTCGCCGTACGCATCGCCGAGCTCGGGCACCAGGTCACGGTCGTCGATCCGAGTCCAGACGCGTTGGCCGCCGCGGCGAGGCGGGCCGAGGAGGCCGGCGTCACCGATCGTGTGGTGGGTCGACAGGGCGACGTCGCCGATCTGGCCGAGCTCGTCGGAGCCGCCTCGGCCGACCTGGTGCTGTGCCACGGCGTGCTCGGCCTGCTCGACGACGCGGCGGGGGCGCTGTCCACGGTGGCCTCGGTGGTGCGTCCGGGCGGGACGCTCAGCCTGCTGGTCGGACAACGGCATGCCGCGGTGCTGGCCCGAGCGATGGCCGGCCACTTCGGCCAGGCCCGAGAGCTGCTCGCCGGTGTCGACCGCGCGTCGGGGGAGCGCCGGTTCACCGCCGACGAGTGCACGACGCTGCTGGTCGACGCCGGCTTCACCGTCGATGCGGTGCATGGCGTGCGCGTGTTCGCCGACCTGGTCCCCTCGACCCTCCTCGATCTCGAGCCGGGTGCGGCCGAGGCCCTGCTCGATCTCGAGCGCGACGTCGCCGAGCGTCCGGAGTTCCGCACCCTGGCCACGCAACTGCACCTGCTCTGCAGCAAGCGCTGACGCTGTGCTGACCCACTCCTGATCGCGCCGCGACGGCTGGTCGGGAGGCATGTCGCGGACCGACGGCATGTTCGACCATCGATTGCGCGGACGTGGCTACCGCAGCGGCGATTGCGCGCCTAGACTGGGAGGACAGGCAGTCATCGAGCCAGTGAGTCATCGAGCCAGTGGAGGAAGTCGTGCCGCTCTCGGAAGAGGAGTTGCGTCTGCTGGAGCAGATGGAACGCGCCCTCGCGGCCGAGGACCCGAAGTTCGTCTCCGCGCTCCAGGGCCGCACCCTCGAGCGCACCGCGCGGATCCGCGCCCTCGCCGCTGGCGTGGTGTTCCTCGGCGGGGTCGCTCTGCTCCTCGGCGGCGTGATGCTGCCCAAGCCCTGGGTCGGCATCCTCGGCTTCGTGGTGATGCTGGCCTCCGCGACGCTCGGCCTGAGTGCGTGGCGCGGCCGGCACGCACCGCACGAGCCCCCCGTCCCCGACCACCCCTTCGACATCGGCGATGACCATCACCACGGTGGCCGCCCGTTCCGGCTGGTCCACGGTGGCAAGCGACCGCGCCGGCAGCGCAAGCAGTCCGGCTCGGGTTCCTTCATGCAGCGGATGGAGCACCGCTGGAACCGTCGTCGCAGTCAGGGATACTGAGCCACGGCGTCTGCTGATCGGCGGCCGCAGACCGCTCAGACCTGCGCGGCCACGTCGTCCGTGATGGTCACCGGGTCCGACCGTCCGCGGTCGACCAGGGACGGCGGCCACCAGCGCGCCCGCCGGCGACTGCGCGGCGAGACCCGGCCGGCGATCTCCGCCGACCAGGTCCCGACAGTGTGGCGGACCTGCTCGGCCTCGTTCTCGTCGATCTCGAAGGCGCGGGCGTAGCGCGCGCGCTCGATGAACGTGGTCAACTGCTCGAGGCGTGCCACCAGATCCGGATCCGCCGTGACCCGGGAGCGCAGCACCGACAACGCCTGCCGCGGCGACCGACGATCCGCCCAGCCGACCCCGTGGTCGATCGCGGTCGCCCGCAGCTCCTGCCATGCGCCGCGGGCCAGCCGGACCGGGTCTGTGGTGGGTGCCATCCGGCTACGGCGCTGCCGGGACCGGATCGCCCGCGGCACCGAGCACAGCAGCGCGAGCGCCGCGAGGCCGAGCAACCACGCCAGCGCCGGCCAGCTGCTGCCGTGGTGCGTCGACGCGGCCGCGTGCTGCGGGAGCCGAGGGCGAGGGTTGGCCTTCCGGGTCGGCTGTGGGCGCTGCGTCGGTAGCGTCTCGGGCTTGTTGCTCAGCCGCTGCCGGGTGTAGGCCGGCGCCTCGCCGGTCCGTGGTGATGGCGTCGGCTCGAACGTCACCCAGCCGGAGCCGGCGAAGTAGAACTCGGGCCAGGCGTGCAGGTCGTCGCTGGTGAACAGCTCCTGACCCGGCCCCGGTGGCGGTCCGCTGGGCCGCAGGAACCCGACGACCACGCGGCTGGGGATGCCCAGGGTGCGCCCCATCACCGCCATCGCGGCGGCGAACTGCTCGCAGTACCCGATCCGCTGCGTCGTGACGAACTTGGCGAGCAGGTCCATCCCCGAGCCGGGCGCGGGCGCCGTGGAGTAGGTGAACCCGCCTTTGGTGCGGAACCAGTCCTGCAGCGCCACCGCCTGCTGATACTCCGTGGTCGCGCCTCGCGTCACCCGGCGTGCGACCCGCGCGATCACCGGTGGAAGGTGGGCAGGGAGGTCGGTCATCGCGGTGACCGCCTGGCCCACGGGGGTACCCGCGTGGTTGAGCACGTTGGCGTCGTACGTCGGGGCGAACGCCCGGACGTGGTAGATGAGCCCCTCGCTCGCGGTGGGTCTCCCGGTGTTGACGACGTCGAGCGTGCGAGTGTCGAAGCGCCAGTCGCCTGGCACTCGCAGGCTGATGGTGGGCACCGGCACGGGCAGCCAGCGGGTCTCGAAGGTCGACGCCATCCGGATCGTCCAGCGTGTGGTCGCACCCGACATGTCCGGTGCGATCCCCGGAGCGGTCGGGAGCGCGCCGTCAGCCCGGTTGACGGCAGGGAGGCTCCGGTTGGCGGCACGCCACTCCGACCCGGTGAAGGCGTCGAGCACCGTCAGCTGGAGGTACGACGGATCGGGGTCGTCGGTGCGCACGTCGACCATCGGGGTGTGGGTCTTCTGGATGAGGTCACGCCGGATGTCGATCATCGGGTTGACCAGGGTGACCCCCCGGTCTCCGTTGCCGCTGCCGTGGTCCCCGGACCGGTTGAAGATGCCGTGGCTGACCGGCACCAGCACAGGCAGCAGCACCGCACCGACGATCGCCACCGCGCCGATCCGGCCGCCGACCACGGTCACGGAGCCGATCCGGGTGCCGGCGTCGGCAGCGTTGACCTCGCGACCCCAGCCGTGCAGCAGTCGCGTGTGCTGGACACCGAGCAGGAGCACGAACAGCGCACCGGTGAGCAGGAAGACCCAGAGCGCAAGGCCGCTGTCCAGCACGCTGATCGGGACGGTGAGGGCGAGCAGCAGCGGCAGTCCGGCGAGCGGGACCCGTCGCAGCCCGCAGGCGCACAGGTCGACGACGACCACCAGTCCGAGGGCGCACAGGGTGAGGAAGGGGGCGATGGCGGCGTACCGCACCGGCACCGGCGAGGCGTAGGTGTTGAGCTGCTCGGACCCGGTGACCGCGACGTGGAACAGCGAGGTCAGCGAGCTCGGCGTCGGCCACCAGTGTGTTGGGCCGAGCAGGCCGTGGAACCAGCCGGCGACAGCGAGCACCGCGACCACCAGCTGCACGACGGGCACGGCCAGCGTCGGCAGCCGGGCCGCGCGGGCACCGGCACCCACGAGCGCGACCAGGCCGCCGATGAGGAGGGCCGGCAGCAGGAACGAATGCGGCGCTGCGACGAGGGGGCGCCACGAGCACACCGCTGCCCAGGTCGTGAGCATCGCCAACAGGGAGATCGTGACCCCCGAGACCCGTCCGGCGAGCCCGGTCATCGGGTCAGCTCCTGCCAGGCTTGGCGAAGAGGTGTGTCGGGGCCGAGCTGGGCCGCCTTCCAGCCGATCGAGCGCAGCCAGCCCGTGGCCGGTACCGGCGCATCATGGGCGCCGGCCCATCGAGCCACGTCCAGCGCCAGCCCGTACGTCGAGCCGCCGACCCGACCGATCCGCGCGAAGAACGGCCGGTCGCGCTCGTCCACGGCGCCGAGCACGGCCACGAAGAGCGTGCTGGTGACCGCCTCGTCGACCCAGTCGGTGGCGAGCGACTCCGCGTCCAGGCCGGGGAGGACCGCGAGACTGGCGAGCAGGGAGCGGGTGTTGAGGGCGACCTCGCCGTCGTGCCAGCCGTGACCGAGCTCCTCGCCGGCGGCGCTGACCAGTCGGACCTGGTAGCCCTGTCCGGCCAGGTGCAGCGCGATCGAGGCGCCGGCCCGGATCGCCGGCTCGAGCGATGAGGAGGCACCGCGGCCGCGATGTGCCCGGGACCGGTTGTCGATGAGCAGCGTGCAGCGGGCCTGCCAGGGCTGTTCCTCGCGGCGCACCATCAGGTCGCCCGAGTGCGCGGTGCTCGGCCAGTGCACGCGTCGCAGGTCGTCGCCGAGGCGGTACTCCCGGACGGTGACGTCGGCCGCGTTTCCGCCGACGAACGACCGCGGCTTGTTGTCACCGGTGCCGGCGTACGCGCCGATCATCGGGATCGCAGGGAGCGTCTCGACGCGTGGCGTGACGACGAGGTGGTCGATCGCGCTGAAGGTGCGGCGCAGCTCGAGCATGCCGAACGGGTCACCGACCCGGAACCGCAGGGGTCCGATCGGGTAGCCCCCTCGGACGTCGCTGCGCACGGTGTAGTCGAGGGTCACCGACTCGCCGGTCTGCATCGGGTCGACCACGAAGCGCGGCCGTGAGCCGAGGGCGTAGGGCAGCTGCTCCTCGACCATCAGCAGCTGGGTGCGTGGGCCGAGGTTGGTCAGCGAGAGGCGTACGGCGACCGGCTGGCCGACCTCGACCTGGGTCGTGGACAGCGTCCGGACGAGGCTGATCTCGTGGCGCGCGCGTGCCATCCAGACCATCGTGCCGAGGGGGAGCATCAGAACCAGGATCCCGATCCGGACCAGGTCCCTCTCCCCGAGCAGCATGCCGCACAGGACGGCGGTGATGCCGCCGGCCAGGAAGCCCCGGCCTCGGCTGGTCAGCGAGTGCAGCGCCTCGCGCATGCCCGGTCCGCTTCCCTCAGCCCTCGGGGACCGGCACGCTGCGCAGCACTGAGCCGAGGATGTCCTCGGGCGTTCGGCCGGCCATCGCCGCCTCGACGGTGGGCAGCAGCCGGTGGGCGAGCACCGTGGGGGCGAGGCCGGCGAGGTCGTCGGGCAGGACGTAGTCGCGGCCGTCCATCGCCGCCGTCGCCTTCGCGGCGCGGACCAGGTGCAGCGTCGCCCGGGGCGAGGCGCCGAGCCGGAGGTCGGGGGACCGGCGGGTCGCCTCGGCGACGGTGACGGCGTACTCCTGCACGCTCCGGGCCATGTGCACGTTGGAGACGACCTGGATCAGCTTGCCGATCTCGACCGCATCGGTGACCGGCTCGAGGTCGTCGAGAGGCCGCCGGGTGTCGCGCGCCGAGAGCATCGCGATCTCGGCCTCGGCGACGGGGTATCCCATCGAGACCCGTGCCATGAAGCGGTCCCGCTGGGCCTCGGGCAGCGCGTAGGTGCCTTCCATCTCAATCGGGTTCTGGGTCGCGATCACCATGAACGGCGACTCCAGGGTGTACGTCGAGCCGTCGACTGTGACCTGCCGCTCCTCCATGCACTCGAGCATCGCCGACTGGGTCTTGGGGGAGGCGCGGTTGATCTCGTCGCCGATCACGATGTTGGCGAACACCCCACCGGGACGGAACTCGAACCGTCGGCTCTCCTGGTTGAACACCGACACGCCCGTGACGTCGGAGGGCAGCAGGTCGGGGGTGAACTGGATCCGGCGTACCGAGCAGTCGATGGAGCGGGCGAGGGCCTTGCTGAGCACGGTCTTGCCCACGCCCGGAACGTCCTCGATGAGGAGGTGGCCCTCCGCGAGGAGCACCGTCACCGCCGTTCGCGCCACGTCGGGCTTGCCCTGGATCACCGTCTCGATCGCGGTCCGCACCCGGTCGGTCACCGTGCGCAGCATCTCGAGATCCGCGCTGAGGCCTGCACTCACGCCTGTCTTCCCCACTTTCCCCCACCGGGGCGGCGTGGCCCGAGGATTCGGGCCCGATCGCCGCCGCGGCAACGCCACCGAGCCGCCGTCCGGCCGGTGCAACGACCCTAATCCACGCTCGGACCGGCGGCGAGGTGGCCCGCCCGGCGATCCGCTCGAGAACGGTGACGAAAGGGGGAAGATGTGGTTGACGGTGGAGCAAAGTGGAGTAGAGTGGAGCGCAGTGGAGGAAAACGGCGAGAGGTGGCGGCATGTTCTCCGGCACCTACACCCCCAAGCTCGATGAGAAGGGGCGGCTCTTCCTCCCGGCGAAGTTCAGGGACGAGATGAGGGAGGGCCTGGTGATCACCAGAGGTCAGGACCGCTCCCTCGAGGTCCGCACCGCTGCCGCGTTCGAGTCCTTCAGTGCCCGGCTCCGCGACAGCACCGACGCGCGGATGCGCGGCTACAACCGGATGCTGTTCGCCCTGCTCTCCGAGCAGACCCCGGACAAGCAGGGCCGGGTGTCGCTGACGCCGGAGCTCCGCTCCTACGCGGGTCTGGACAAGGACTGCACGGTGATCGGTGTCCGCGACAAGCTCGAGATCTGGAACCCGACCGCGTGGGCGAACTACACCCAGGCCCAGGAAGAGGCGTTCGCGAACCTCTCCGAGGAGCTCTTCTTCGACTGACCGCCACCCGACCACAACTCCACACACGGTGATCGCAGGACGAGGCTCGCGTCCGCTCCTCTCCGGCACTCTGGCGCACCTTCCCCGGTGCCAGAAGGCCGCTTCCTGGGGCGAGCGGACCCGAACCTGGCCCGGCGATCACCGACCGGCGGCGACACGGGTCGCTGCCCGTGCCGCAGCCACCGCACACCAGCCAGCACCAGCCACGAGGGGTCGAACCGATGGGCAGCCCGACACACGCCGCAGCACCTGCCGCGGGCGCCCCTCGCCCGGGTGACCGCAGGGTGCGCCACGGGGTCCGCGACGGCGTCGCGGTGATGCTGTTCTCGGCAGCGACGTCGGTCGCGCTGGCGGCCCTGCTGCTCCTGGTGACCCAGGTCCTCGCAGGTCCGGGGAACTGACGACGATGCCGATTCCCACCCACGTCCCGGTTCTGCTCGACCGGGTCGTCGCGCTGGTCGCGCCTCCACTCGACCGTCCCGGGGCCGTGCTGGTGGATGCGACCCTGGGCCTGGGCGGTCACACCGAGGCCATCTTGAGCAGGTGCCCGCAGGCCCACGTGGTCGGAGTGGACCGCGACCCGCACGCGCTGGCACTGGCCCGCCGCCGCCTGGAGCCGTACGTCGAGCGCACGACCCTCGTCCACGCGGTGTACGACGAGATCCCGGAGGTGCTCAGCGACCTCGGCATCGACGCAGTGGACGGAGTGCTGTTCGACCTCGGGGTGTCGTCGATGCAGCTGGACGAGCGGGAGCGCGGCTTCGCCTACGCCGAGGACGCCCCGCTGGACATGCGGATGGACGACTCGACCGGGAGCACCGCGGCCGACGTGCTGAACACCTACGACGCCGACGAGCTGACCCGAGTGCTCCGGGACTACGGCGAGGAGCGGTTCGCCCGCGCGATCGCCCGGGCGATCGTCCGGGAGCGCAGCCAGCGGCCGTTCGAACGGTCGGCCCAGCTGGTCGACCTGCTGCGCGCGGTGATCCCCGCGCCGGCACGGCGTACCGGTGGGCACCCCGCCAAGCGGACGTTCCAGGCGCTGCGCATCGAGGTCAACGACGAGCTCGGCGTGCTGCGCCGGGCCATCCCGGCGGCCATGGACAGCGTGCGGGTCGACGGACGCGTCGTGGTGATGAGCTACCACTCGCTCGAGGACCGATTGGTCAAGCAGGCCTTCGTCGCCCGCACCCGGTCCAAGGTGCCCGAGGACCTTCCGGTTGTGCCGCAGGGCTACGAGCCCGAGTTCGCCGCCGTCACCCGCGGCGCCGAGAAGGCCACTCCCGCCGAGATCGCCGCCAATCCCCGAGCCGCCTCGGTGCGGCTGCGGGCAGTCCGCCGTTCACAGGAGGAACGATGAGCACCCTTTCCCCGCAGATCCGCTCGCGCATCCCCCGCTGGAGCGATGCGCCGGGCCTCCGGTCGCGGCTCTCGCTGGTGCCTCCGCGGGCGGTGCATGCGCGGCGTACGCCCTTCGTGGTGCTGATCTTCGGGATCCTGGTGGCCGGCGTCGTCGGTCTGCTGATGTTCAACACCCAGATGCAGCAGGCGGCCTTCCATGCGACCGCGCTGCAGGACCGGGCCACCGCGCTCAAGGCAGAGCAGCAGCAGCTCGACATGGAGCTGCAACAGCTCCAGGACCCCCAGCGGCTCGCCCAGCGCGCCCGTCGACTCGGCATGGTCGTGCCGGCCTCCCCAGCGTTCGTGCAGCTCTCCGACGGCAAGATCCTCGGCACGCCGCAGGTGACCACCCCGGCCGACGCGATGAGGATCAACGGCTTCGCCGCCCCCAAGCCCGCCGACCTCTCGCCGAAGACCCGGGTGGTGCACGTGCGGGCACCCGTGACGCCGGTGAATTCGTCGAGCGGGCACGGTGCGGCCTCCACGGCCGGCCAGCCCGCACAGGGTATGAAGAAGAAGCACTGACCCGCCTGTCCGTCCGAGCTCCGGAGCAGATGACTTGAGCCCTCGCCGCACGCCCGTCAGCACGACGGGTCGGACCCTGCGTGGCGCCGTGAGCATCCGCCTGCGGGTGACCCTCCTGGTGATCACGATGGTGCTGTCGGTCTTCGGCGTCCGGCTGTTCCAGATCCAGGGCCTCGATCCGCAGGCGTACGCCGCACGGGCGCAGGCGGCCGGCCTGGTGCACCTCGACCTCCCGGCCACCCGTGGCGACATCGTCGACCGCAACGGAGCAATGCTCGCCCAGTCGGTCTCCGGTCTGATGATCGTCGCCGACCCCCAGGTCACCGCACCGCACGCGGAGCCGATCGCGCGGATCCTCGCCGACCGACTGCACCTGGACTACTTCGACGTCCTCGACCAGCTGCGCAAGCCGGGCACCCAGTTCGCCTACATCGCGCGCCGGGTGCCCGCAGCCAAGGCCAGCAAGGTGGTCCAGGAGATCGACGCAGCCGGGTACCACGGCGTCGACACCCGCAACGACCCGCTGCGCGACTACCCCGGCGGCGACGTCGCGGCCAACATCATCGGATTCCTCGGCGTCCGCACCGACGGCCAGGGTCACATCATCCCCGCCGCGGGGCTGGAGCAGTCCTTCAACAAGCTGCTCTCCGGGCGCGACGGTCACGACACCTACGAGGTCGGTGGCGGCAACCGGATCCCCCTCGGGGAGAACACCGAGGTCAGGCCCGTCAACGGCAAGCAGCTCAAGCTCACCATCGACCGAGACGCGCAGTGGTATGCCCAGCGGATCCTGCGCCAGACGGTGCACCAGGTCCGGGCGCAGTCCGGCGCGGTGATCGCGATGGACAGCCGGACCGGCCAGGTGCTGGCGATGGCGGACTACCCGACGTACGACGCGAACAGGGGCAGCAAGGCCAGCCTCGGCGACATCGGCTCGCGCGCGCTGGGTGACGTCTACGAGCCCGGCTCGGTGGAGAAGGTGCTGACCGCTTCGGCCCTGCTCCAGCAGGGCAAGGAGACACCGCGGACCCGTATCGTGGTGCCGCCGGTGATCCAGGTCCAGGGCAAGCCGATCCACGACTGGTACGGCCACGGACGGATCCACCTCACCCTGACCGGTGCGATCGCGAAGTCGTCCAACATCGGCGTCGCGCTGGCGTCGCGAGCAATCAGCAGCCCGGTGATGGGCCGCTACCTCCAGCGCTTCGGGCTCGGCACGAAGACGGGCGTGCCGGTGCCCGGCGAGTCGCGCGGTCTGCTGCCCGATCCGAACAGCTGGAGCGAGCTGACCCACGCCAACATCGCCTTCGGCCAGGGCCTGGCCGTCAACGCGCTGCAGATGACGGCCGCGGTCAACACGATCGCGAACGGTGGCGAGTACATCTCCCCGAGCCTGATCCTGGGCAGGGCCACCACCGACAGCGGTCGCGTGGTCGGCAGCGACGTGGCGAAGACCCGGCGGGTGGTCAGCGCGCGCACGGCCCGCAAGGTCCGCAACATGATGGAGATGGTCCTCGCCGAGGGCAAGGGCATCGCTCCGGGCATGGCCATCCCCGGCTACCGCGTGGCAGGCAAGACCGGCACGGCACAGGAGGTCGGTGCCAAGTGTGGCTGCTACGACGGCAGCCTGGACGTCTCGTTCGCCGGCATCGCCCCCGCCGACCACCCCCGGTTCACCGTCTACGCCGTGATCAAGCACCCGCTGGCCGGGGCCAGCGGGGCCGGGACGGCCGGACCGGTGGTCCGCAAGCTGTTGATCTACCTGCTCCAGAAGTACGCCGTGCCGCCGACCGGATCCAAGCCCCCGAACCTCCCGGTCACCTGGTGATCGCGCGATGACCGACTCCGTGCAGACCCTCCTCGCGCCGGTGGGCCGGCCGCCGACGTACCGATAGCCTCGCGCACGTGACCGATGCAGCCGCCGGACCTCTCGGGACCCGCCCGGAGCACCCGGTGAGCACCGCCTTGGGGACGATCGCCGAGTGGCTGGGCCTCCCTCACCTCGGGGATGTCGGGACCGTGCACATCACCGGCCTGACCCTCAGCTCGCGCCGCGTGGTGCCCGGGGACCTCTACGCAGCCCTGCCGGGGTCCAGCGGGCACGGCGCCGGCTATGCCACCGACGCCGTGGCCGCGGGCGCGGTCGCGGTGCTCACCGACCCTGCGGGCGCGAACGCACTGACCGGGATCGGCGTACCGGTCCTGGTGGTCGACCGGCCTCGCGCCGTCCTCGGTGCCCTCGCGGCGCGGTTGTACGGCGAGCCGGCCAGCGCGCTCACCCTGCTCGCGGTCACCGGCACCCAGGGCAAGACCACGACGACGCGACTACTGGAGTCGGGGCTGAGCCGGGCCGGGACCACCGCTGCGGTCATCGGCACCGTGGGCACTCGGATCGCGGGCGTGGACGTCAGGACCGCGCTCACCACTCCGGAGGCTCCAGACCTGCAGGCGCTGTTCGCGGTGATGCGGGAGCGCGCGGTGCAGGCCTGCGCGATGGAGGTCTCCAGCCACGCCCTGGTGATGGGCCGGGTCGACGGCGTGCGCTTCGATGTCGCGGCCTTCGCCAACCTCGGCCGTGACCACCTCGACTTTCACGGCACCGTCGAGGCGTACTTCGAGGCGAAGGCCTCACTGTTCACCCCGGAGCGGGCTCGCCGGGGCCTGACCAACGTCGACGACGAGCACGGCAGGATGCTCCTCGACCGCGCCGGCGTACCGATGGCGACGTTCTCGCCCGCGGGCGCGGACGCCGACTGGCGCGCGGTGGACGTGCAGCTGGAGCCGGAGGGATCGCGGTTCCGGGTGCTCGGGCCGAACGGACAGGACTTCGCGGCCGGGGTGCCGCTGACCGGCCGCTTCAACGTCGCCAACGCGCTGTGCGCGATCGCCCTTGCCGGCGAGGCCGGCCTCGACGCCGCGGCCGTCGCCGCGGGGATCGCCACAGGCCCCGGGGTCCCGGGTCGGCTGGAGCGGGTCGCCGCCCGGCAGGACTTCCTTGCCGTGGTCGACTACGCGCACAAGCCCGACGCCGTCGAGGCGGCGCTCAGCGCGCTGCGCCCGCTGACACGTGGTCGGCTGTTGGTGGTGCTCGGCGCCGGCGGCGACCGCGACACCGGCAAGCGCGCCGTGATGGGGGAGATCGGTGCCCGGCTCGCCGACGTCCTCGTGGTCACCGACGACAATCCGCGCAGCGAGCCGCCCGAAGTCATCCGCGCTGCCCTGCTGGAGGGCACCCGAGCCGTTCCCGAAGCCGAGCGGGCCGAGGTGATCGAGGTGCCCGGGCGGCGGGCCGCGATCCGACAGGCAGTGGCGATGGCCGCCGCCGGCGACACGGTGCTGGTCGCCGGCAAGGGACACGAGACAGGACAGGAGATCGACGGCGTGGTGTACCCCTTCGACGATCGCGACGAGGTCCGCGCGGCGCTGGAGGATCGGCG